>DASZRT010000069.1:0-104654 GCA_035549075.1 Polyangia bacterium
AGGCGGTGCGCTGGTCGCGCACGGCGCTCGGCCTGGCCGAGGCCGATCCCGACGCCCACGCGCTCGTCGCGCGCGCGCTGCTCGCGGCGCACGAGAACACCGCGGCCGCCGACGAGCTCGCCAAGGCGCTCGCGAGCCGACCGCACGATCCCGCGCTCGAGCGCGAGCTCGCGCGCGTACGCCGCCACGGGCCGCGCCCGTCGGATCCCACGGCGCGCCCGAAGCGCGCCCGCGCCGTCGCGCGCGCGACGACCGAAGACGCGCCCGCGGCCGACGACGACTCCGCGGCGAAGACGGCGCCCGTCGAAAAAGAAAAAACCGACGACTCAGCGCCGGGCGAGCCGGCTGCCGAGTAGCAGCAGGAGCTGCATCGCGAGCGCGCGGTCGCCCTCGATCTTGAGGCGCCCGTCGAACAGCGGCTGCATGGGCGGGATCGCGCCCGTGCGCAGGCCGTCGAACGTGTCGCCGTCGACGCGCACGACCGAGCGCGGCCGGCCGGCGGCGACGCCCGTCTTGCCGAACGCGACGTCGACGGTCCAGCGCCGCCGTCGCTTGCCCTCGAGCTCGAGCGCGACGCGCCCCTGAACCTGCTTGAGCATCTCGACGTCGCGCGGGTCGAGGAAGAGCGCGTCGAGCGCCGACCACCCGGGCGGGATCAGCGTCGGCAGATCGGGATCGGGCGCGCCCAACGCCGTGCGCAGATCGACGGCCGACTGCCGCACCCACACGTCGGGCGGCTCGCGATCCGCGGTCTCGACGGTGAGCGCGTCGTCGCTCGCGCGCATGTCCCACGAGCCGCCGCCTTCACCCGAGATGGTCGCGCGCACGACGGGACCCTCGAGCGGCCCGCGCCGGCCCGACTTCGCGAACGCCTCGGGCAGCCAGCGCTCGAAGAAATCGGCGACGCCGATGTCGGGGGGCGGACGATCCCAGCTCTGCATCCCGGCGACTATACTGCGGCCCCATCATGCTGCGCGCGCTCGCCCCCAAAGCGTCGATGATCCTGTTGGTGATGACGGTCGCCGCGCCGGCGCGGGCGCAGGTGCCCGATCCCGAGGCGCGGCCCACGCGCGGCGTGCACGTCGCGGGCGCCGCGCGCGCGGGCGACGCCGACGCGACGTCGATCGCGACGAACCCCGCGCAGCTCGGCCTGCTGCCGGCGGGCGGCCTGTCGCTCGCCGAAAACTATGGCGATCATCAGGCGGCGCTCGCGGGGCAGGGGACGGCGCTGTTCGCGGCGGCGCCGGCGCTGCACGGCGGGCTCGGGATGTCGCTCGGGTACGCGAGGTCGTCGCCGCGCCTCGGCGTCGACGGCCACGGCACATTCCAGCTCGCGTATGCCCTGCGCTTCGGGAGCGCGACGGCGCTCGGCGCGTCGTGGACGCACGTGTGGGGCGGTCACTGGGCGGGCACCGACACGTTCGACCTCGGCGCCTCGCACCGCTTCGGCCGCTGGGTCGCGCTCGGCCTCGTCGTCGAGGACGTGGGCGCGCCGTCGCTCGCGCGCTCGGCGTCGTTCGTGGGCGCTTCGCTTCCGCGCCTGTGGGCGGGCGAGCTGGTCGTGCGGCCGCTCCGGACGGATCGCTTGGAGATCGCCGTCGGCGCCGCGCACGCCGAGGGCGATCAGTGGCGATGGATCGTGCCGCGCGCGCGCGTCGCGGGGCGCGTCGCGCGCGGCCTGCGCATCTTCGCCGACGGCGAGACGTTGCCGCGCGGCGGGCAGCTCGCCTTCGCGAGCGGGGCCGACTACCAGGCGGAGCTCGGGCTCGCGCTCGACTTCGATCACTTCGGCGTCACGGCGTCGGGCCGCGGCGCGTTCCCGGGCGCGGGCGGGGGCGACGCGAGCGGCGACGGCGGCCTCGTGCTGCGCTTCGAGGGCCTGCGCCGCGAGCCGCTCGCGACGGGCGGCGGCGTCGTCACGCGCGTCAAGCTCGACGGCGCCGGCGACGAGCGAGCGTACGTCGCGCTCGTGCGCCGCCTGCGCGCGCTCGCGCTCGACCCGGGCGTCGCCGCCGTGCTCCTGCACGTCGAGAGCGACGGCATCGGCCTCGGCCGCATCGAGGAGCTGCGCGAGCTCGTCGCGTCGCTGCGCGCGCACGGCAAGAAGGTCTACGCCTACGCCGAGTACCCGTCGACGCGCGACTACTACCTCGCGACGGCGTGCGACGGCATCCTCATGCACCCCGCGGGCGGCCTCTCGCTCACGGGCTTCGCGCAGACGGTGACGTTCTACAAGCGCGCCATGGACACGCTCGGCGTGCACGTCGATCTCGTGCGCATCGCCGAGTACAAGGGCGCGATGGAGCCCTTCGTGTTCGAGGGGCCGACGGCGCCCGTGAGCGCAAACCGCAACGACCTGCTCGACGACGTGTGGAAGCGCCTCGTCGCGACGATCGCGCGCACGCGCGGCGGCGACGAGATGAAGGCGCGCGCCCTCGTCGATCGCGGCTTGTTCACGCCCGAGGAGGCGCGCGACGCCGGGCTCATCGACGCGGTCGCCGACGCCGACGGCGTCGAGGCGTTTCTCGGCCGCGCGCTCGGGCGCGCGCACGTCACGATCCGCGATCCCGACGGCGCGCCGCTCTCCGAGCCGTGGCCTTCTCGCCGCGTCGCCGTCATCCTCGCCGAGGGCACGATCGTCGACGGCGAGAGCCGCCACATGCCGTTCGGCCTCGGCACGATGGCCGGCTCCGACACGTTGGTCGCGGCGCTCGACGCCTGCGCCAAGGACGCGTCGGTGGGCGCCGTCGTCCTGCGCGTCAACAGCCCCGGCGGCTCGGCCTTCGCGTCCGACGTCATCGCGCGCGCCATCATCAAGGTGCGCCAGGCGGGCAAGCCCGTCGTCGTCTCGATGGGCGATCTCGCGGCGTCGGGCGGCTACTACATCGCGGCGCCCGGCGACGCCATCCTCGCCGAGCCGTCGACGGTGAGCGGCTCGATCGGCATCTTCGCGTACAAGGTCGACGTGCAGAAGCTGCTCGGCACGCTGGGCGTCGGCACCGAGACCTACCGCCGCGGCGCGCACGCCGACTACTTGTCGCCCTACCGCCCGTGGACGCCCGAGGAGCTGCAGATCTCCTTCGACAAGATCCGCCACCTGTACGACCTGTTCCTGTCGACCGTCGTCGAGGGCCGCAAGTCGCGCGGCCTCACGCGCGCGCGCGTCGACGAGATCGGCCGCGGCCACGTCTGGACGGGCGCCGAAGCGCAGTCGCTCGGTCTCGTCGATCGCATGGGCGGCTTGTCCGACGCGATCGATCTGGCGGCGTCGCTCGGCCGCGTGCCGGTGAACCGGGACGGCTTCCCGACGCTGGCCGTGCTGCCGCGCGAGAAGGGCGGCCTCGCCGAGCTGCTCGGCGCGCTCTCCGTCGAGGCGAAGACGGACGATCGGTCAGCGTTCGAGGAGCTCATGCGCGCGCGTATCGAAGCGCTCGGCGGCCCCGCGCTCCGGCTCCTCGCCCCCCTGCTCCTCGGCAAAGGCGAGGGGGTCGAAGCCCGCCTGCCCTACGATCTCGAGCTGCGCTGAGCCACTCCCACCGCCCCCCTCGAGCGAGCGAAGCGAAGCGGCTTCAGCGACGAGAGGCGCGGCTTCGCCGCGCCGGCCCCAACCCCAAAAGGGGGGTCCCGTAGGGGGGACGAAGTCCCCCCTACGCTCTTAGTAGCCGAACGCCGTGCGGAACGTGCGCAGATCGTCGAGGAGGTCGACGCGGTACGAGACCTGGTAGTCGACCGCCTGGAAGACGTTGAGGGCGTTCTGGTAGTTCTGCTGCAGCTTCGCCGTCATCGTGGCGTCCTTGTTGGCCGCGGCGGCCGCCTGCGCGGCGTCGACGTTGGCCTTGGCCGTCTGCCAGTCGGGCAGCGCCTGGCCGTTGAAGGTGCCTTCCTTCTCCGGCAGCGACCCCGGCGTTCCCGCGACGCCCGTGTAGGCGACGAGCTCCTTGATGATCTTCTCGCCGACGCCCTCCTGGTTCGCGTCGACGACGGGCGCGCGGTAGATGACACCGCTCTGCGGGTGCTGGTACTCGACCGTCGGCACGCCGTAGTCGACGTCCTCCTTCGAGCCCTTGATCGTGACCGCGAGGTAGTTCGACAGGTCGAGCGTGCTGTCCCACGAGTTGTCCAGGTTCGCGAGCGCGAGGCCGAGCGCGTAGTACTGGATCGTCTTGTTGACGGGCGTGTCGACGCGCTTGGCGCCCGGCTGCATGTACGCCGGCAGCGTCGGCGCCGCCTTGCCCCACACGTTGAGGTCGACGACGGGCGTCGGCGCGTAGGTGTCAGAGCTCGTGACCTGGCCGCCGTACGTCGAAGAATCCATGCGGATGACGCCCGACAGGAGGTTGATCATCTCGGGCTTGAACGCGCTGTAGTAGTTGATGGCGTACTTGGTCGAGTCGGCGAACGTGTCGACGCGGTAGAAGCGCGCCTGCGTCGTCGTGAGGGCGATGAGCGCCCCGAGCTTCTCGTACAGCGAGCCCGCGCGCGTGATGCGGTAGTAGTAGTCCTCGGAGAAGTTGATGTAGTACGGCTTGCCGTCAGGCACGTCGATGTTCATCGACGGCTGGCCCGAGACGCACGTGTTCTCGCCCGTGCCGCTCGGATCGGGCAGCACGTAGAGGTTCGGCTGCGCCTTCGTCGGGCAGTGCTCGCCGGGCTCGGGCGTCTGCAGGATCTCGCCGATGGCGTTGAGCGAGTCGATCGACGCCTTGAGCAGGTCGTTCGGCAGGTCGAGGCTCGGGTCGAGCGCGCCGTAGTAGTAGTAGAACTGGTACGCCTCGGTGAAGCGCGCGAAGTAGCGATCGAGCAGCCGGTTGAGGTAGCCGTCGATCGTCCAGTTGGTGCGGCCGCGCTTGAAGGCATTGAAGACGAAGTAGTTCTTGTAGCGGTCGATCGTGTCGTCGACGATCTCGGTCTGGTTGGCGCCGAAGTCCCACACCTTGCAGTCGAGGTTGCCGACGTACTCGTCCGAGCAGAACTTGTACGGGCGCTCGGGCGACAGCGGGAAGCCGCCCTTGGCGTTCTTCTTCATCGCGTAGAAGCTCGACGCCGCGTCGCGGACGTTCTGGTAGCGCGTGATGCCGCCGTCCTTGAGGTTGGCGGTGCCGCCCACGGCGTCCGGCAGCTTCTTGTAGTCCATGAGCTGGATGAAGTTCGCCAGGTCGGTGCCCGTCGCGCCCTGCGATGCGGCGCCCGACGACATGACGTCGACGAGGCCGCCGTAGCCGAAGCGAATCGCCGCCAGGTCGTACTTGCCGAGGCCGTTGATGTCGCTGTTGAAGCGCGAGCCGTAGTCCATGACGGTCGAGTACTGGTACTCCTGCATCTTGCCGTCGCTGCGGGACTGGACGTCGCTGGCCTTCGTGTCGTCCGGGTACATGTCGCGCAGCGCCCAGAACTGGTCGTTGTAGTTGAGCGCGTCGCTCGAGCCCGCGAAGTTGTGGCGCAGGCCCATCGTGTGGCCCATCTCGTGGTCGGTGAGGCCGCGGAAGATGCGCTTGCGCAGCTCCTTGAACATCGCGTCGCCCGTGAGGCCCTTCTTCATGAGCTCGAGCGCGAGGCCCTGGATCGCGTCGTCGGCGAACTCGCCGAGGAACACGCAGCCGTTCGTCGACAGCTGCTGGAAGCGCTGCGAGCGCGCGTCACGCGCGTCTTGCGTGAGCCAGGTCGCCGGCGACGCCGTCGCGAGCTGGTCGGGCGTCAGCGTGTCGCCCGGCTTCGACGCGGGCAGCATCGCCGCGAGGATGTCCTGGGTCATCATCTTCTGCTCGACGTCGGTGCCCTTGATCTTCGCCATGCGCGACTGCGTCGTGCCGCCGGGGATCGGGATGAGGCGCGGCGTGCCTTGCGCCGTCGTCCCGCCCTTCGTGACGAGTGCGCGCGCCTTGGCCGACGCCTCGGGCGTGAGCTTGAGCGCCGACGTCGTCGTGCGCTGCGCGGCCGTCTCCTTGAGGACGTCGTTGATGGTCTTGCCCGAGAGCAGGTCGTCGGTGGAGATCGAGCCGTTGAGCAGGCCGATCGAGTCGACGGCGAACTGCGCGTAGGTGTCGAGCGCCGCGCCGTAGAGGTAGATCGACGCCGAGACGATCTCGCCCGTCTGCGGATCGGCCGACGACGGGCCATAGCCCAGCGGGCCCGACGGCGCGTAGCGATCGACCCAGTGGACGAACGAGTAGCGCAGGTCGCCGTTGCGCTGCCACGTGAACTTGCCGGCGTCGCCGTCGGCGAGCGAGGCCGTCGCGGCCTCCATGACGCCGCAGGCGTGCTCGAGGTTGGCCTTGTCGATCTTGTCGCCCGCGAGGCCCGTCGCCTTCTGCACGAGCGCCTCGACGTCGGCGTGCGCCGCGAGGAACGCGTGCACGTCGGTCAGGTTGCACGAGTTGCGCTTGAGGATGACCATCTGCAGCGGCTTGGTCTTGTCGTTCGGATCGGTGAGCCCCGCCGCCTTGTTGTCGAGGTCGGTCGGCGAGACCGTGCCCGTCTTGTTGCCCTCGGTGAGCAGCATGCCGGCGATCGTCTTGTTCATCGCCGAGCTCCAGTCCTTCGCGACCTCCTGGGCCTCGTTCCAGATCGTGAGGTCCGGATCGGTGTCGACGTCGGGGAACTCGACGTTCGTGTAGTAGACGATGGGCTTCGGCACCTTGTCGTTGAGCGGGATCGTGCGGAGGTTGCCGTTCGCGTCCCACACCGACTTGCCCGACGAGTCGACGTCGGCCCAGATGTTCCAGCGGTTCGCGAAGTACTCGCGGCCGGCCTCGGTCGCGCCGTACTTGCGGTCGTAGGTCTGGATGACCGTGCGGAAGAAGCCGAACTTGCTGAACGCGCCCACCTGAGCCGGCGAGCAGTCGTCGCCGCTGTACGTGCCGCCCGACGCCGCGAGCTGGTCGGCCGTGCAGCCCTGGCCCGTCGGCAGGACCTCGACGGGGTTACCCGTCGAGTCATTGATCGTGTAGTTGTCCGGGTAGTCGAGCGGCTCGTAGCTCGAGGGCTTCACTTCCATGAACGAGTTGCGGATCGCGAGCTCGGCGTCACCGCAGTCCCACGGGCCGCCGTCGTCGACGCCCGGGTACAGGTTCGAGCAGGCGACGTAGTCGGGCGTCGCCGTGACCTTCTGGACGAAGTCGATGTAGTGCTGCGAGATGATGGGGCGGTTGCCGTACTCGGGGTTCGCGTAGTCCGTCTCGCTGACCGTCCAGGTGTGGGGGACCTGCTTGACGGCGAAGAAGTCCATCGGGTCCTGCCCAGCGGTTTGCAGGTCGGGGGGCGCGGCGAAGTTCGTCGACCAGTCGACGCGCATGTACTGCCGCTGATCCCAGGGGCGGTCCGTCGTGTTCTCGCTGATGACGTTGGTCTGCTCGCCCGTCGCCGGGTTGTACTCGCGCTTGACGTCGAAGTGCGACTTGATCGAGTACGAGACGACCGGCGTGTCGGTGTTGTTGGCCGTCGACGTGAAGTCGTTCTCCGAGCCCGGGGCGTAGTCGTTGGCGCGGTAGCCGACGAGGTAGTCCTGCGTGATCTGGAACCGGACCTTCATCATCGTGTTCTGCGTGCCCTCGAACGCCCAGTTGCTCGTGGGCGGCACGCCGATGTACGTCTGCCGGTAGTAGAAGACCTTCGCCGTGCCGTCGGCGTTGAAGAAGATCGACTTCTCGACCTTGTCGGGCTGCGTGCGGTCGATGTCGCCTTGGCCGGCGCAACCGGCGAGCGGAGCCACGGCGGCCGTCGCCAAAAGGGCGAGGGCGGAGGCGAGGGCGGGGTGAAGGGTGCGCTTCGCGCTGGAGCTGGTCATCACGGGTGCCTCCTACAAGGTGCCGGTCACGCCCACGAACGCCTGAGTGAAGTTGTTGGCGTTCGGGCCAGAGAAATCGAAGAACGGGTTGCGCAGGTGCTGGTAACGGGAGTCGAGCGCCGGCTGGAAGCTCGCGATACCGAGCGAGAAGCCGACGTGATCGGTGAGGTCGTAGCCAAACGAGATGATTCCCCAGGTCAAGTCGCTGCGACCCATGGGGACGGTGAACGAGCTGTCGAGCGCGAGCGCGTTGTTGAAGACGCTGGGGTCGACCGAGTAGCGGAATTCGTTGATGACGCTCATCGAGACCGAGACCGAGTAGCGGCCGCGCGCGAGCGCGACGTTTCCCGCGGTCGTGACGGCGTAGCTCGTGCTGAGCGGGCCGCCGCAGTGATCGGTCTCCGACGGGCCCGCGGCGGCGGCGCCCTCGGGCGCGGCCGTGCGGCAGCCCGACGAATCACCCGGTGAGTTGCCGCGCAGCGGGCTCGTGCGGAAGAACTTCGTGAACGTCGAGCCGAGCGATGCCACCAGCTCCCACCGCTTGCCCTTCGCGTCGGGCGTTCCGAACTCCCACAGGCGCCGCGCCGAGAGGCCGACGCCGACGCCCGTGACGAGGTGCGAGTACTGGCTCTCCCACGACGTCGGGACGACGGCGCGGAACGTGCCGCCGAAGGTGATCTTCGCCCGCGGCATCGTGTAGAGGTTCTTCGCCTGCAGGAAGAGCCACGAGTCCGAAGGGTTGAAGTGCCGGCCCGTCGAGTTGTCGGGCTTCGTGTACTCCTCTTCGAGGTAGAGCCGCGCGTTGAGCGACAGCTTGAACTTCGTGCCGAGGTTGAACATCGGCCTCAAGAAGAGCGCGTTCGACACGTACGGGTCGTGATAGCCGCTCGAGTAGAAGGTGCCCGATCCCATGTAGGTCGAGAAGTCGGCGAACGATCCGGCGAACCGCTGGTAGAGCGCCGTCTTGGTCTGGTCCTGCTCGGGCGTCGCCGTGAGCGTGCCGCTCTGATCGCGAAACGCGACCTGCGCGTGGGCTGCGCCCGCCGTCCACATTCCGATGATCGCCGCCGCGAGCAGGCCCGCCGCGACGCGCGCAAACTGTTGCCTCCGTTCCGTCAAGCCGTTCCTCCGGAGTGGCAAAGGTGACGCAGTCTAACAGAGGCGCTGGAAGGTGCGTGCGCCGAGGGATGCGTTGGTGCACGTCAAAATGCGCCGGTGTAGGCGCTGGTGAGTGTGATCGGCCCCACCGCGACTCTTGCCGTCGTCGGCGATCAGTGCAACGTTCCTGCGCGGTCATGCCCAAGCCATCGTCGTCGTTGCTTCTGATCGCCGCCGTCTGCGCGGTCTTTTCTTCCAGCGTCGCCAGCGCCGCGGCCAAGCGGCGCGTGGGCGTCGACGTCAGCGGCCCGTCCGCGCCTCCCGTGCGCGCGGCGGTCATGGTGGTCCTCAAGAAGCACGGCTTCTCGCCCGGCTCGATCAGCCTCTCGGGCGACTCGAGCGACGCCATCGTGACCGCGGCGCGCAAGGACAAGCTGGCGGCCGTGATCGCCGGCGAGGTGAAGGACGGTGGCAAGCGCGCGAAGCTCCGCGTCTACGGCTCGGGCGGCGATCTCATCGGCGAGGGCTCGTGGGCGGAGCGCGGCGGCGCGAAGAAGCTCGCCGCCGCCATCAAGCGCACGCTGTGGGCGCGCGTGGGCGGCGCGCTGTCCAAGGCCAAGGCCAGCGAGGGCGGCGGCCACGCCGAGGCGAGGGCCGAGAAGGCGGAGAAGGCCGAAAAAGCCGAGCCGGCCAAGACCGAGCAGGACGAGTCCGAGGACCAAGGCGAGGACAAGGGCGACAAGGCCGAGGAGAAGCCCACGTACTCGCGCTCCGAGGAGAGCGAGAAGGCCAACGACGACGAGGCGCCAAAGCCGAAGAAAAAGAAGAAGAAGGCGAAAGTCCAAGAGGAAGAGGCGGAGGACGAGGGCGAGTCGTCGGGTGGCGAGGCCGCGCTGACGGCGCTCGACGTCGGCGTCGGCGTTCGCTCGATCAACCGCACGCTGACCTGGGCCAACGGCAACGTGCGCGGCTACAGCATGGGCATGGCGCCCGCGCTCGGGCTGTCGCTCGCCTGGTACCCGGCGGCGCACTTCCGCGGCGGCTGGCCGTCGAACATCGGCCTCGCCGTCTCGGCCGAGTTCCTGCCCGGCTACTCGTCGAAGACGAGCGACGGCATCCACTACCCGACGCAGGAGAACGACTACTGGGCCGGCGTGCGCGGCCGTCTGCCGCTCGGCCCCGTCGAGGGCGCCCTCACGGTGGGCGGGGGCCAGCACGCCTTCGTGTTCCGCAGCAGCGGCACGGCCATGCGCTCGAACATCTCCGACCTCCCCGACGTTGCCTACACGTACATCCGCGCCGGCCTCGACTTCCGCGTGGCGCTGCCCGCGAACGTCTCGCTGCTCGTGGGCGGCGGCTACCGCGCCGTCCTCGACGGCGGCAAGGTCAACTACCTCGTCCAGAGCTCGTCGTTCTTCCCGGACGCGAAGATCTCGGGCCTGGACTTCTCGGGCGGCCTCGGCTGGCGGTTCCTCTCGTTCCTCGAGGTGCGCGGCGGCGTCGACCTGCGCCGCTACTCGATCACGACCAACGCCTCGGGCACGCAGCCCATCGTCGCGAGCGGCACCGACCAGACGTTCGCGCTGTGGGCCCAGCTGGCGGTCCTGCTCGACGGCTTCAAGGGCGGGGGCGGCGGCCGTGGCGCGGCGGCGACCCACGAGGCGCCGGCCGAGGACGCGGAAAAGCCTGAAAAGGCCGCGGCCAAGCCCGAGAAGTCCGACGACGACAAGTCCGAAGGTAAGTCGGAAGAGGACCAATAGCCGTCGAGTCGTCTTCCTGGCTCAAGAATCCCCCCGCCCCTGACGAAGCACCAGTCATGCTGACTGGTGTCGTGAGCGCGCTGATGGTCGTGGCCGGCGGAGCCTGCGCGATCGCCGGGTACATGGTCGGCGCCTGGCGCCAGCGTCAGGCGATGGAGATGGAGCTCGAGGGCGACTACGTCGACTCGCGCGAGCGCTTCCTCGACCTGGTCGACAGCCTGCGCGACGACCGCCGCGACAATAGACCCAACTGACCGAGTCGGGGGACTCTCGTCCCCCGAACCCCCCGCTCGCTTCGCGCGGCGAAGCCGCGCTGCGCTCGGGTTCAGGCGAGTCGGGCGGTCTTGAGGGCGGTCAGGATGATGCGGGTCGCGGGGGATTGGTTGAGCGTGTAGAAGTGGATGCCGGGCGCGCCGCCGTGGAGCAGCTCCACGCATTGGGCGGTCGCGTGGGCCACGCCGAGCGCGGCGACGGACGCTTCGTCGTTGCGGCAGCGATCGAGCTCGGCGAACAGCGTTTGCGGGATCGAGGCGCCGCAGAGCTTCGTCATGCGCTCGACGCTCGCGAGGTTGCGGATGGGCATGATGCCCGGGACGATCGGCACCGTGATGCCGGCGGCGCGCGCGCGCGCGACGAAGTCGAAGTAGACCTTGTTGTCGAAGAAGATCTGCGTGACGACGAAGTCGAGGCCGGCGTCGACCTTGCGCTTGAGGTTGGCGACGTCGCGATCGAGGTCGCGGCACTCGACGTGGCCCTCGGGGTAGCCGGCGCCGCCGAGCGTGACGCGATCGCCGTGGCGCCGACGGATGTAGGCGACGAGATCGTTGGCGTAGCCGAAGCCGCCCTCGGTCGCGACGAAGCGCTCTTGCCCAGCGGGCGGATCCCCGCGCAGGGCCATGACGTTCTCGACGCCGGCGTCGAGCAGGCGATCGAGCACGCCGCCGATCTCGGCCGACGTCGCGCCGACGCACGTGAGGTGCGCCATGGCCGGGATGTGCGCCTCGCGCTGGATCCAGCGCACGATCTCCAGCGTCTTCTCGCGCGTCGAGCCGCCCGCGCCGTAGGTCACCGAGACGAACGCCGGCTGCAGGTCGGACAGCTCGCGCACCGTGCGCTCGAGGTTGGCGACGCCCGCGTCGGTCTTGGGCGGGAAGAATTCGAAGGAGAACACGCGCGGCGAGCCGGGCGCGAAACGCTTCGCGAGCTTCACGCGCGGTCCTCCGTACGGCGGTCGCCGCGCGCGAGCCCGTCGGCGAGGCGCTCGAGCCGCTCTTCGGCGAAGGCGGCGTCGATCTTCACGGTCTCGCCGCGGCGCTCGGGCGCCTCGAACATGACGTCGTGGCACAGCTCCTCGACGATCGTGCGCAGGCTGCGCGCGCCCGTCTTGCGGCGCACGCAGAAGGCGGCCACCGCACGCAGAGCCGCCTCGTCGAACCGCAATTCGACGCCGTCCACCTTCAAGAGCGCTTGGTATTCGCGCACGACCGCGTCGGGCGGGTCCGTCATGATCGAGAGCAGCTCGTCGGCGCCCAGCGGGTCGAGCTCGACGCGCACGGGGAGGCGGCCCAGCAGCTCACCCATGAGGCCGTAGTCGAGGAGATCCTTCTCGGTGACACGGCGGCTGCCGCCCGCTTCGTCGGCGCGCGCGCCGAAGCCGACGGGGCGCCCGTCGTCGACGAGGCGCAGATCGCCGAACGTCCCCGCGGCGATGAACAGGATGTCCTGCGTGTCGACGACGACGAAGTCGTGCTTGTTCCAGTGTTGCGTGACGTTCAGGGGCGCGAACACCTCGCGGCCCTCGAGCAGCTTGAGCAGCGCTTGCTGCACGCCCTCGCCGCCGATGTCGCGCGTGCCCGCGCCCGTGCGCGCCGCCTGCCCGCGCCGCGCGATCTTGTCGATCTCGTCGACGAACACGATGCCGCGCTGGGCGCGCTCGACGTCCTCGCCCGCGTGGTGGAGCAGCTCGCCGATCATGACCTCGACGTCCTTGCCGTAGTAGCCCGCCTCCGTGTACTCGGTCGCGTCGACGACGACGAACGGCACCTCGAGGCATTGCGCCAGCGTGCGCGCGAGGTGCGTCTTGCCCGAGCCCGTGGGCCCGACGAGCAGGACGTTCGCCTTCTTGATGAGGCGCTTGGCGGCGGCGCCGCGCTGCCCGCAGCGCTTGAGGTGGTTGTAGGCGGCGATCGCCAGCGTGCGCTTGGCGCGCGCCTGCCCGACGACGAAGCGGTCGAGGTGGTCGAAGATCTGGCGCGGCGTCAGGACCTCGCGGTCGGCGACGCGGGGGTTGGTCTTCATGCGCGCGGCAGTATCCCATCCACGCCACACCCCCGCTAGCTGCGGCGCGCGAATTGTCAGCGACTCGAAACCCAAAACTGCTGGCGGCAACCGCGGTTTTCACGATAAAACGCCGGCCATGAGCATCAAGAGCCAAGCCATCATCGAGAGCGTCGTCGCGAGAGAGATCCTGGATTCGCGCGGGTTCCCCACCGTGCAGGTGGACGTCACGCTGGACTCGGGGATCGTGGGCTCGACGGCCGTGCCGTCGGGCGCGTCCACAGGCGAGCACGAGGCGGTGGAGCTGCGCGACGGCGACAAGAAGCGCTACCTCGGCAAAGGCGTGCTCAAGGCGTGCGAGAACGCCGAGAAGATCCTCGGGCCGGTCGTCATCGGCCGCGACGCCTTCGATCAGGCGGGCCTCGACGCCGCGATCCTCGCCGCCGACGGCACGCCCAACAAGGGCAAGGTCGGCGCGAACGCGACGCTCGGCGTGTCGATGGCCGTCGCGCGCGCCGCCGCGAACGAGCTCGGGCTGCCGCTCTACAAGTACCTCGGCGGCCCGAACGCGCGCGTGCTGCCCGTGCCGCTCATGAACATCATCAACGGCGGCGCCCACGCCGACAACGTCCTCGACTTCCAGGAGTTCATGATCGTGCCGAAGGGCGCGCCCACGTTCCGCGAGGGCCTGCGCGCCGGTTCCGAGGTGTTCCACACGCTGAAGAAGCTCCTGCACGATCGCAAGGCGTCGACGGGCGTCGGCGACGAGGGCGGCTTCGCTCCCGATCTCCCCGGCGCCGAGGCCGCGCTGGGCGTCATCGTCGAGGCGATCGAGAAGGCCGGCTACAAGCCGGGCAAGGACGTCGCGCTCGCGCTCGACGTCGCCTCGAGCGAGCTGTTCGACAAGACGAGCAAGACCTACAAGCTCGAGGGCGAGGGCAAGGAGCTCGATCAGAAGGGCATGGTCGACTTCTACGCGAAGCTCTGCGAGCAATTCCCGATCGTGTCGATCGAGGACGGCATGGACGAGAACGACTGGGACGGCTGGGTCGCGCTCACCAAGGCGATCGGCGACCGCGTGCAGCTCGTCGGCGACGATCTCTTCGTCACCAACACGGCGCGCATCAAGACCGGCATCGAGAAGGGCGCGAGCAACGCCGTCCTCGTCAAGGTCAACCAGATCGGGACGTTGACCGAGACGCTCGAGAGCGTCGAGATGGCCCACCGCAACGGCTGGGCGACGATCATCTCGCACCGCTCGGGCGAGACCGAGGACACCTTCATCGCCGACCTCGCCGTCGCGTGCAACTCGGGCCAGATCAAAACGGGCTCGCTCGCGCGCAGCGAGCGCATCGCCAAGTACAACCAGCTCCTCCGCATCGAGCAGGAGCTGGGCGCCGCCGCGATCTGGGGCGGCTCGCTCGGGCGGCTGTAACACCCGAAAAGAGGCGAACGGCCGCGAAGTCAGTAAGCTGACTTCGTGGCCGATGCCTTCCGCACCGTCGAGCTGTCCGATCCTCGTTTCGAGCGCGACGGCCTCCGGTTCGTGACCGTCAAGAGCGCGTCGCTCGGGCGGCGCGGCGACGTCTCGGTTTGGGCGCCGCCGGGGGCGGTCGAGCCGCTGCCGCTCGTGATCCTCTTGCACGGCGTCTACGGCAGCCATTGGTCCTGGCCGTTGCGCGGCGGGGCGCACCTCACGGCGGCGCGCCTCATCGAGAGCGGCGAGCTGCCGCCGCTGGCGCTGGCGATGCCGTCCGACGGCTTGTGGGGCGACGGCAGCGGCTACGTCGCGCACCACGACGCCGACTACGAGCGCTGGATCGTCGACGACGTGCCCGCGGCCGCGGCGCTCGCCGACGAGCGCATCAGCGATCGCTCGCCGCTGTTCATCGCTGGCCTGTCGATGGGCGGCTTCGGCGCGCTTCGCCTCGGCGCGAAGTTCGCGGCGCGCTTCTCGGGCATCTCGGCCCACTCGGCCGTCACGACGATCGCGCGCCTGGCCGAATCGATCGAGGAGCCCGTCGAAGAGCTGCCCTCGTTCGGCCTCGCCGACGGCACGGCGCTGCACTGGCTCGAAGCGCACGCCGCGCGGTTGCCGCCGCTGCGCTTCGACTGCGGTACGGGAGACGGCCTGCTCGCCGGCAACCGCGCGCTGCACGCCGCGCTCGACGCGCGCGGCATCGACCACGTCTACGAAGAATTTCCCGGCGGCCACGACTGGCCGTACTGGAAGCTGCACCTCGCCGACACGCTCCGCTTCTTCGGCGCGCTCGTGAGCGAAGTCGACGCCGCGCCGCCGCATTAGTTACGAGCTTTTTGCCGGCGGGAAATGTCTCGTCGACCAAACGCGCGCACAGTAACCCACGGAGGCACGACGATGACGCCCGAGCAGAAGACGCTGGTGAAGACGACGTTCGCGCAGGTGGCGCCCATGGCCGACGCCGTCGCCGAGATGTTCTACGGGCGGCTCTTCGAGATGGATCCGTCGTTGCGCGCGTTGTTCAAGATCGACCTGCACGAGCAGGGTAAGAAGCTCATGCAAACGCTCGCCGTGTGCGTCGCGAACCTCGAGCACCTCGACGTGATCCTGCCGTCGGTCCAAGCGCTCGGGAAGCGGCACGTCGCCTACGGCGTCGTCGACGCGCACTACGACACCGTCGGCGGCGCGCTGCTGTGGACGCTCGAGAAGGGCCTGGGCGCCGGCTTCACGCCCGAGGTCAAAGAGGCCTGGACCACCGTCTACGTCACGCTCTCGGGCGTCATGAAGGACGCCGCGCGCGCCGCCTGATCGCTCAGTTGCCGCGGATCAGACCTCGGACGAACGCGCCCGACTGCGAGAGATCCGTCGCGGCCCAGCCGCCCTTCGGGCTCGCGCCTTGTTTCAACGCCGACGAGCCTTCGTTGGCGCCGCTGATGGCCCAGTTGCATGAGCTGATGGAGTTCTGATCGAGGAACGCCATCCACTTGTTGCTCTCGTCGGCGTTGAACATCGTCTGCGTGATGGGATCGACGGCGCCCCACTCGGTGACGAACAGCGGGATGCCGCCCGCGACCGCCATCTGCGCGTTCTTGCCGAGATCGCCGCCGAAGAAGTGCGGCTGGTAGCCGGCGTAGAAGTGCAGCGTGTAGGCGACGTTCGTGTCGTCGACGGGGTGGCCGATCACCGAGGTCGGCTGCTGGTCCCAATTCGGCGTGCCCGCGATGATGAGGTTCTTGGCGTCGTTCGCGCGGATGACCTTGGCGATCGTGTCGGCGTAGGGCTTGAGATCGCCGGTCCAGGTGAGGCCCTCGCCGCCGCGCGGCTCGTTCCAGATCTCGTAGATCGTGTTGGCGTGGCCGCCGTACTTCTTCGACGCCATGTCGAAGAACGACTTCGCGGCGTCGAGGTGCATGGGCGCGTGGTGGTCGTGCCAGTCGACGATCGCGTAGATGCCGTTCGCGAACGCCGCTTGCGCGACGGCGTCGAGCAGCGCGAGGTTCACGTCGGGCTTTTGCAAATAGTCGCCGTCGTTCATCCCCGTGACGCCGACGGCGATGCGAATCACCGAGATCTTCCAGTCCTTCGCGAGCCACTCGATGACGTCGGCGTTGAAGAAGGCCGCGCCCGCCGGGTAGTTGCTCCAGTAGAGGCTCATGCCTTTGAGCTGCGTCGGCTGCCCGTGCTCGTCGACGACGTGCGCGCCTTGCACGTGCAACGCGCCGTGCAGCGCGACGGGACTGCCGGCCGGTGCGCCCGTCGCGAGCGCGCCGCCGGTTCCGCCCGTGGCCGTCGTCGCGCCGCCGGTGCCGCCCGTCGACGACGTCGTCGTGCCGCCCGTTCCGGTCACGCCGCCGGTCGCCGTGCCGCCGGTTCCGCCCGTGGGCGTGGCCGTCGTCGTACCGCCAGTCCCTGTGTCGCCGCCGGCGCCGCCCGTCGACGCCACGCCGCCCGTGCCGCCGCCGTCAGGCTGCGCGCTCGGCGTGCTCCCCGTGGCGCAGCCCAGCGCGCTCAGCACGAGCCACAGCCCCAGCGATCCCCTCGACGCATGTCTGGTCATCGCCCCCAAAGGACGCGACCCGCCCGAAACCTTCACGCGCGCGCCGGCGCGCGTCGGATCACCCCGCGCCGAGGACGTTCCTGGCGATCACCATGCGCTGGATTTGGCTCGTGCCTTCGTAGATCTGCAGGAGCTTGGCGTCGCGCATGAGCTTCTCGACGGGGTACTCCTTGGTGTAGCCGTAGCCGCCGAAGATCTGCACGGCGTCAGTGGCGACGCGCATGGCGGCGTCGGCCCCGTGGGCCTTGGCGTAGCTCGACACGATGCTGTCGATCTTGCCGCTGTCGATGCTCCATGCGGCCTTGTGGCACAGCAAGCGCGTCGACTCGTAGGCGATCGCCATCTCGGCGAGCATGAACTGCACGGCCTGGTGCTGCGCGATGGGCACGCCGAAGGTCTTGCGCTCGAGCGCGTACTTGCGCGACTCCTCGAGCGCGCGGCGAATGAGGCCGGCCGCGCCCGCCGCGATCCATGGGCGCGATCTGTCGAACGTCTTCATGGCGACCTTGAAGCCGTTGCCCTCGCCGCCGACGACGTTGGCCTTGCCGACTTTGACGTCCTCGAAAATGACGTCGGTCGTGTTCGAGGCGCGCTGGCCCATCTTGTTCTCTTTTTTGCCGACGGAGACGCCGGGCGTGTCGCGGTCGAGGACGAAGCACGTGATGCCCTTGTGGCGCTCGGTGCCTTCTTCCCGCGCGAAGACCGTGTAGAAGCTCGCGACGCCGCCGTTCGTGATCCAGCGCTTCTGGCCGGTCAGGACGTAGTCGTCCCCCACCTTCCGAAACTTCGTCTTCATGCCCGCGACGTCGGAGCCGGCGTCGGGCTCGGAGCAGCAGTAGGCCGCGAAGATCGGCTCGGCCAGCAGGCGCCCGAAGTAGGCCTTCTTCTGCTCTTCGCTGCCCGCGATGATGATGGGCATCGTGCCGAGCATGTTGCCGGCCATCGTCGTGTTGACGCCCGTGCAGCCGTACGAGATCTCCTCGAGCACGAGGCAGTGCGACAGGCACGAGAGGCCGAGGCCACCGTAGGCCTCGGGGATCTCGCAGTTCATGAGGCCGGTCTCCCAGCCTTTTTTACAGATGTCCTTGGGGAAGATCCCCTCTTCGTCGAGATGTCCCGCGACGGGCACGATCTCTTTGCGCGCGAACTCCCGCGCGGTGTCCACCAGCTGCTGCTGCTCCTCGGAGAAGTCGAAGCTCGGCATGGCTCGACCAGTATATATTCGTTTCCGATGCCCGCTCAGTATCTCGACGAGTACGCGCGGGAGCTCCGGCGCGACGGCGAGAAAGCCTTCCGCAAGCGCCACGGCCAGCCTGTGTTGATCGTGACCAAGGCCGAGAAGGACGGCGCTTCGCCCAGCTCGGCGAGCGTCGAGGTGGCCGTCGTCGCCGACACGTCGGGCTGGCGCCTGCCCGCGGCCTCGCTCGTGGGCCGCGTGTTCGTCGTGAGCCGCGGCGCCTTCGTGGACCCTGGACCCGTGACGCTCGGCCGCACCGACGGCACCGAGCTCACGATCGCCGACAAGTCGGTCTCGAAGAAGCACTGCGTATTCGAGCCTGCGGCCGGCGGCCTGCGCATCACCGACCTCGGCTCGACGAACGGCACGAGCGTCGACGGCGAGCCGCTCCCGCCCAACGTCCCGCGCGCGCTCGCGGGCGGCGAGACCATCGACATCGGCAACTTCGAGCTCGTCTACCAGACGGCCGACGGTTTCGTCGCGTACCTGCGCGCGCGGCCCGAAGGCTGACTCACTCGTTCGGCTTGTTGGCGTTCGCCGCGGCGCGGGCGGCCTTGCGCGCGGCGCGCTCTTCGTTCTTCTTCTGCTCGAGCGCGATCGCGTCGCGCGTCGCGCGGCCGCCCATGATGAAGCCCAGCGTGATCCCGAGGATGAAGATCACCGGGATGTAGATGAAGTGCGACGACGGCGGCGTGCCGATCGCGAACGTGGGCAGAAAGACGTTCAACGCTTCGGCCCCTTCAACGTTTGTCGGCGGCGTCGAGCTTGGCTCTCAGCTCGCGCAGCTCGGACTTCACGCGCACGACGCCGCGCGCGACCGACACGACGTAGGCCAGCAGCGCGATCCAGATGAAGCTGTAGGCGATGCCGACGAACGGCCCGGCCGGCACCTCCTCGGTCGCCTTCCCCGAGATCTTCTCGAACTCCTGCGCGAAGGCGAGGGCGGGCGCCGCCAGCGTCGCCGCCACGACGGCGAGCGCGGCCGCGGCTTTCTTCATCGTCGTCATGAACGAGCCTCCAACAGATCTTCGACGTCGAGCTTGAGCGTCGCGAGCTCGGCGCGCGCGCCCTCGAGCCGCGCGCGCACCGTGAGCAGCACGCTCCACACGAGCGTGATGAGCAGCATCGAGCTCCAGAACGCGGGCCGCATGTGCGGGTCCAGCTTGGGCACGACCGTCGTCTGCGGGTGCACCGTGCGCCAAAAGTCGACGCTCTTGTAGACGAGCGGCACGTCGACGGCCGCGAACAGCGCCAGCGCCGCCGACAGCTTGCGACCGCCCGGCCCGCCGTAGCGGCGCGCGAGCATGTAGCCGATCAAAATCAGAAACAGCAGCAGCGACGTCGTGAGCCGCGCGTCCCACTGCCAGTACACGCCCCAGGCCTTGCGCCCCCACAGCGGCCCCGTCACCAGCGTGCAGGCGCCGAACAGCACGCCCAGCTCGCCCGCGGCCGCCGCGAGCCGGTCGCCGCGCTCGGACCCCTTGAACAGGTAGGCCATGCTGCCGGCGGCGCACGTGAACGTCGACAGGAACATCATCGAGGCGCACGGCACGTGGAAGTAGAAGATCTTCTGCACGAAGCCCATGACGGGCTCGATGGGCGCCGCGAGGATCATCGACGGCACGAACAGGAAACCGACGGCGGCGACGAGGATCGCGGCGACGAAGGCGACGCCTAAAGCGCGCATGGAGGGCTTTATACTACGAACCGTGTCAGACGACGGTTCACTCTCAGCGTTTCGCCCGGTCCCGCGGACAGGGGTCATCTACGTCACCACCGAGGCCGGCAAGCTCGGCTTCAACCCGGCCGCGCCGGACTGGTGCAACCTGGGGCAGGGCCAGCCCGAGACGGGCCCGCTGCCCGGCGCGCCCGCGCGCGTCCACGACGTGACGATCCACGTCGACGACCAGGAGTACGCGCCCGTGCCCGGCATCTGGGAGCTGCGGGAAGCCATCGCCGGGCACTACAACCGCCTCTACCGGCGCGGCATTCCTTCTCAGTACACGGCCGAGAACGTCAGCGTCTGCGGCGGCGGGCGCGCCTCGCTCACGCGCGCGGCGGCGAGCCTCGGCCACGTCAACCTCGGCCACTTCCTGCCCGACTACACGGCCTACGAAGAGCTGCTCGACATCTTCAAGGCCTTCACGGCGATCCCGATCCTGCTCGAGGGCGAGCGCGGTTACGCCTTCACCGTCGACGATCTGCGGCGCGAGGTGCACGGCCGCGGCCTTTCGGCGCTGCTGCTGTCGAACCCGTGCAACCCCACGGGCAAGCTCGTGCAGGGCGACGAGCTCGCGCGCTGGGTCGACCTCGCGCGCGAGCTCGACTGCGCGTTGCTCTTCGACGAGTTCTACTCGCACTACGTGTGGAGCGGCCGGCCGGGCCAGCTGCCCGTCGAGAGCGCCGCGCGCCACGTGAAGGACGTCGACAAGGATCCCGTGGTCATCTTCGACGGGCTCACGAAGAACTGGCGCTACCCCGGCTGGCGCGTCACCTGGACCGTCGGCCCCAAGAAGGTCATCGAGGCCGTCGCGAGCGCCGGCTCGTTCCTCGACGGCGGCGGCTCGAAGCCCCTGCAGCGCGCCGCGATCCCGCTGCTCGAGGACGCGCACGTCGTCGCCGAGACCAACGCGATCCACACCGCCTTCCGCGCCAAGCGCGATCGCCTGCTGTCGGGCCTCGAGCGCCTCGGCGTGCGCACCGACCGCGCGCCCGACGGCACCTTCTACGTGTGGGGCAAGGTCGACGGCCTGCCGCCGCCGCTCAACGACGGCATGGGCTTCTTCCGCGCCGCCCTCGACAAGAAGGTCATCGCCGTCCCCGGCGAGTTCTTCGACATCAACCCCGGCAAGCGCCGCAGCCAACGCGCCTCCCGCTTCCGCAACCACGTCCGCTTCTCCTTCGGCCCATCGATGGAGACGCTCGAGACCGCGCTCGCGCGGCTGGAAGATCTCGTCCGCGAATCGGCCGCGCGATAGTGGCCAGATCGTTGCTAGGCTCATCATCCGCCACATCTCGCCGGAGGACTCGTTTCGGGTGAGGGCGGGGTGCATCCCGCGGAACGGGTCCTGTCAGCTCGGCGATCCCTTCCCACTGAACTTTTTTTCGGGCTCGAGGGACTCGCGCTCGTCGGTGCGAGCGCACCGATCCCCATGGACTCGCGAAAAAAAGCTTCAGCGGGCCCCTTCCCTCACTGCCACCCGTTCCACGGGCTGCACCCCGCCGACAACACGACCCGATCGTCTCGATACAGGTCCGACACAGCCGTATCGACTTTGGCGGGATCGGCCTCTCGCATCGGCGGCGGGAAGCGAGCGGGAATGGGTGACGCGAAGGGGGGGACCCCGATGAGGCTTTTTCCCGAGGCAGTCCATGGGGATCAGCCGCCGGTTGATCACGGCACCAGAACAACGACGGTACCCGAGGGACAAAGACTCAGCGGGGAGGACCCCGCAGCGGCAGGACCCGTTCCCGCGAGCGCCCGCCGCCCGACAACGAAAGGATCCGCCGGCGAGATGTGACGGATGATGAGGAGGGAGGGAGCTGCCCCTCCCCAGGAAGGGACGCTCAGTCGCGGCAGCAGAGGACGCCGCCGAGCCGGGGGCTGCCCTTCACGACTTGGTCGAGCTCGTTCAGGTCTTGGCCGGGCTGGCCGTTGCCGGTCGCGCAGGACCAGGGCGCGTTGTTGTCGCAGTCGGTGTCGCGCAACAAGCGGTTGAGCGGGTTGCACGAGTGATCGGGGGTGCCGCCGAACGTGCCGCAGCCGTAGAGGTTGTTCGCGCCCTGGCCGTTCGTCGTGCAGACGTTGTTTTCGGCGCGCTGGCGCGTCGCGAAGAACACGCGGTCGCCCATGAAGGGCGAGATCGCTTGGTTGCAGCCGCCGGGGATCGCGGCGATCGCGGCGGCGTTCTCGCAGACGTGCCATCCAACGGCGCACAGATCGGCGGCCGAGCAGCCGCCGCCGTTGGGGCGCGCGCCGTCGTTGCCGGCGGCGCGGTTGCACTTGGGCGTGCGGCTCGCGAGCGACGTGAGGCCTGGCTCGTCCCACGCGCCGAAGCAGCCGGCGATCTGTGGGTATGAGATCGTGTCGGTGTAGCCTTCGCGTGAGCCGTCGGCGCAGCCGGCGATGTAGAGCGCCGTGTTGCCGCCCGCGCCGGTGACGCCGCCCGTGGCGGTCGTGCCGCCCGTGCCGGTGACGCCGCCCGTGGCGGTCGTGCCGCCCGTGCCCGTGACGCCCGCGAAGCCCGAGGCGCCGCCCGTGTCGGTCGCGCCGCCCGAGCCACCCGTCGCGACGGTGGTGCCGCCGCTGCCCGTCGTGTCGCCCCCCGTGCCGCCGGTGGACGTCACGTCGCCGCCGGTGCCGCCCGCGGCGGTGTTGCCGCCCGAGCCTGTGTCACCGCCGACGCTCGTGGTGTCGCCACCGGCGCCGATGTCGCCGCCGTCTCCGCCTTGGGGACCCGCGTCGGGGCGGACGCCACCCGAGCCGAGGCTGCCGCCGCCGCCGGTCTGCACGTTGAACTTGCTCGTGAGGCCGTGCGTGTCGACGGTGCACGAACCGACGACGAAGGCCGTCAACCCGACGGCCAGCAGGTGTCGATACACGACCTGCATGACGAGATCGATCTTACGTGTCGCGATCGCCGTGAACAAGAATGACCGCGTGCATTCGGCGCGTGCTCAGCGCACGAGCGCTCCCACCTCCGCGCACGAAGACCTACTCGCCTGTGACGACGGGCTCGAACGCCGAGAGGCCGACGGTGACGAAGATGACGGCGACGGCGACGAGGAACTGCGTCCAGAAGCGCGCGCCGTCGAAGTCGGGCGAGATCGGGTCGATGAGCTGGGCGGTCCCACGCGCGCCCGCGATGACGACGGGCACGATGATCGGGTAGAGCAGCGTCGAGAGCAGCACGTCGCGGCTGCGCGAGCGGAGCAGCGCCGCCGAGAACACGCAGCCGACGGCCGCGAAGGCCACGGTGCCGAGCGCGAGCAGCGTGGCGACGCGCGGGAGCTCGGTCGCGATCTTGTTCGTGAACAGCACGCCCACGAGGAAGACCAGCACGACCTCGACGACGAGCATGAGCGCGATGGTCGCGGCGAGCTTGCCGAGGTAGATCGCGGCGCGCGGCGCCGGGGAGAGGAGAAGAGACCGGATGGCCTCGCCGTCGCGCTCGCGATCGAACGTGCGGCCGAGGCCCACGGTGCCCGAGACGACGAGCGCGATCCACAGGATGCCGGACGTCACGGGCGCGGGCGGGCGCGCGTCGCCGACGACGAACGCGAAGCTGAAGATCAGCACGACGACGACGGCGAGGAAGGTCATCGTCGCGAGGATCTCGCGGCTGCGCCACTCGATGCGCAGATCCTTGGCGGCGATGCGCAGCGTTTGGCTCAGGAACGACGGTGCGTTCACCGGCTCAGCCACGCGTGCGGCCTCAGCCACGAGTACGCTCCGCGTAGAGGGTGCGGAGCGCCTCGGCGCCGAAGCGGCCGTCGCGCGTCTCGTCGTGGGCGACGCGGCCGCGGCGCAGCACGACGACGTGCTCGGCGACGGCGGCGGCCGCGTCCAGGTCGTGCGTCACGAGCACGACGACGCGGCCCGCGTCGCGCTCGGCGGTGAGCTCGGTCTGCAGCCACGCCGCGCCCGCGGGGTCGAGCGCCGACGACGGCTCGTCGAACAGCAGCAGCGACGGCTCGTGCAGCAGCGCGCGCGCGAGGGCCAGGCGCTGCAGCATGCCGCGCGAGAAGGTCCGCGCCGCCGCGCCCGCGGGCGCCTCGCCGAGCCCGACGCGCCCGAGCATGGCGTCGGCGCGCGCGCCAGGCGCGGCGACGCCGTTGAGCTCGGCGAAGAGCACGAGGTTCTCGCGCGCCGTGAGGTCGCCGTAGACGCCCGGGTCGTGGCCGACGTAGCCGATGCGCGCGCGCGCCTCCGACGCGCGGCCGAGCGCGCGCCCGCCCCACGTGACCTCGCCCGTCGTGGGCGGCACGAGCGTCGACAAGATCCCCAGCAGCGTCGTCTTGCCGGCGCCGTTGGGGCCGAGCACGGCGCTCACGCGGCCGGCCTCGAAGGTCGTGCTGACGTCGATGAGCGCGCGCCGTCCCGCGTAGGTCTTGCCGACTTTCCGCAGGACGAGCGCGTCCGCCGTCATCACGAGGCGCGCGGCTCGTCGAGCGTCGCGAGCTGGCGGTACACGCCTTCGAGCTTCGCGACCAGCTCGCGGCGGCGCTCGGGCGTCGCCGAAGCCGCGCCCGACTTGGCGGCGCGCTCGACGGTGACGAGCTCGGCGAAGAGCGACTCGCGCCGCGCCTCGAGGCGTGTGCGCTCGTCGGCGGCGACCTTGCGCGCGTCGCCCGCGGCCCGGCGCCCGAAGACGATCGCGCCCGCGATGAGCAGCAACGTCAGCACGGCGGCGACGACGCGGCCCGAGTGATCCTGCGAAGGCAAGCCCGTCACGGTGAAGCGCATGACGCCGCCCGCGGGGATCGCCGAGCCGGGCATGACCCAGTACTTCTTGCCGTTGGCCTCGCGCTCTTGCCGCGCGCCCACGCCGGGCCCCGAGATCTCGAGGCCGGGGATCTGCTCGTGGATGAGCGTGAAGAGGCCGATGCCGTTCGGCATGGGCTGCTCGAAGTCCTTGGTCGTGCCGCGGTAGGGGAGCACGAACCCGAACGTCACCTCGTTGCCCGCGGACTTGGCGTCGGTCTGACCGAGCGACGACTTGGGCGAGATCGTGCCGTGCACGGCCATGCCGTGGTTGGCGCGCACCTCGACCTTGCGCCCGCCGCTCTCGGCCGCCTCGGCGCCCGTGAACTCCTTGGGCAGCGGGATCTCGAAGGCGCCCGGGCCCGGGTCGAACATCTTCTTCGACGTGTTCTCGAGCGGCAGCATCTCGAGGAACTGCTGCGTGTCCTCGCGCAGCTGCAGGATGATGCGCGCGCCCTCGCCGATCGTGATGACCGACGGGTCGCTCGTGTGCTCGAGCGCGTGGATGTCGGCGCGCGCGCCCGTGTCCTCGGGCATCGCGAACGGGTCGGTGCCGATGTGCTGGCCGTGGAAGTCGACCACGGCGGCGTAGCCGGCCGTGCGGCCCGTCGCGAGATCGGCGAAGCGCGCCGTGCCGTCGGCGCCCGTCGTCGCGTGGTGAACCGTGACCTTGTTGGTCTGGTCGACGGACCCGAGCGTGATGGGGTGGTTCGGCACGGGCCGGCCGCCCTCGTCGACGAGCTGCACGACGAGCGTGCCCTTGGGCAGCGTCGGGTCGGGGTGCGACGAGCCCGTCGCCGAGCCGAGCGCGAACGCGTCGGCGCCGCCCGCGGCCTCGCCGCCGCTGTCGTCACCCGCGGGCGCGTCGCCGAGGCCGGCGATGAGCATCGTGCGCACGCCGCCCTCGGCGGGAATCGTGAAGGTGTCGGTCTTGAGCAGCTCGCCGTCGACCTTGACCTCGGCGTGGAACTCGTCGCCGGCCGCCAGGCCCTCGATGAGCGCGCGGCCGCCGGCGTCGGTCGTCGCCGTGCGCTTGCGCGCGTCGCCGCCGGCGTTCTTCGTGATGACGGTGATCTCGGCGCCCGCGACGGCGTTCGACGGCATCTTGCGCGCGACGCGCACGCTGACCGTGCCCGCGGGCATCCCGCGATCGGGCAGCGGCCGCCCGGAGATCGCGCGCATGTTCGGCATGCCCGGCGGGCCGCCGCCCGCCGCGCCGCCGGCGAACGGCTGCGCGCGCGCCGCGCCCGCGAGCGACAACGAAACGACGGCGACCGCCGCGATCCCGAGCCGCCTCACGCCTTCAGCTTTCCGCCGCACTTCTTGCAGAACTCGGCGTCGTCGTCGTTGGCCGTGCCGCACCGGCCGCACGCGCCGGCGACGATGGCGCTCGGCAGCGCAGGATCGGCCGAGCTCTCTTGCGCGCCCCCGCCCGCGGCGTCTTCCGCCGCGAGGCGATCGCGCAGCTCGCGCTCGATGAGCGGCTTGAAGTTGTCGCCTGCCTCGAGCTCGCTGATGAGGCGCATCGCCCGGCGGCGGTAGCGCTCGACCATCTCTTTGTAGTCGCCCTCGGCGATCTTGCGCATCTGGTAGTCGAGCTCGATCTCCTTGATGGCCTTGAGCACGAGCTGCTTTTCGCGCTCGAGCTCGCGCATCCGCTGGGGCGCGCGGCCCGCGACACGCGCCGCGCTTTCGTTCGAACGCGACAGCGGATCGAGCACGCGCCACAGCGCGACGCTCGCGAGCACGAGCGTGAGCCCGCCGAGCCCGAGCATGACGAGCGGCGCGCCCAAGCGCATCTTCATGACGGCGATGCCGTAGAGCGACGTGAGCGCGGCGCCGCCGAGCCCGAGCACCAACGAGGGAATGCGGCGACGCGCGGCCTTGGGCGCGCTGGCGACGGCTTCGTCGGCGTCGTCGACCTCACCCGCGGCTGCGGGGAGCGTTTGATCCTTGGCGGTGGACACGGGTCAGTCGAGGTTGCGGAGCTCGTCTTCGAGCTTGTCGGCGATCTCGGCGTCCTCGGGGGTCGCCGCCGTCGTCGGGGCCGCGCTCGGCGCCGCGTGCGACTTCCTCGTGAGGCGGTACGCGCCGTAGACCATGCCCACGGCGGCGATCGTGCCGAGGCTGTACGGCAAGAGCCACGCGAGCCGGTTGAAGCCCTTGTCGATGGGCGAGGCGAGGGCGATCTGGCTGCCGTACTTCGTGATGAAGTACTGGATGATCTCGTCGCGCGTCTTCTTCTGATCGAGCAGCTGGCGGATCTCGATGCGGTCTTGAATCGCGTGGCCGCAGTTCTCGGACGCGCACTCGATGAGCATGTGGCGACAGCTGCCGCACTGGCACACGATGTTGCGCACGAGCCAGTTCTCGTCGACGCCGACGGGGCTGGGCGCTTCGGCCTGACCCTCGGGCATGGCCGGCGCGGGGGCCGCCTGCGCGTGCGCCGTGCCCGGCGCGAGCATCGCCGCGAGGCCGAGGCCGAGCCACAGCGCGACGCTCGCGGCGCCGGGCGCGCGCCCGACGTCACCCGCTGCCGCCGCCGCCTTCGCGGAGGCCGACATGCGCTCGAGCACGCTGTCGGGCGTGAGCGCGATGCCCGTGCCGATCGCGAGCATCATGAAGCCGAACCAGATCCAGTCGACGACGGGGTTGATGACGACCTTGATCATGGCCGTGCCCTCGGCGAGGTCGTAGTTGCCGAGCGTGATGTAGAGGTCCTCGGCGGGCGCGCGGTGCATCGCGACCTCGGTCGTGGGCTCCGACTCATGGCCGTGGAAGAACCAGCGCGCGGGACGCAAGTGGTCGACGAGCTTGCCGCCTGAAGTCGCCGTGATCTCGCCCGAGATCATCTCCTTCTGGCGATCCTCCTCGTGCGCGAGGCGATCGAACTTGATGTCGTAGTGGCCGACCTTCTCGACCTGGCCGGGCGTCATGTGCAGCTCGGCTTCCTTCTGATAGGCCGTGCCCGCGAAGCCGACGAACATGAGCACGATGCCGACGTGCACGATGTAGCCGCCGTAGCGCCGCTTGCCGCGCAGGACCATGCCGATGGCCGACGAGAACGCGTCGCTGCCCGTGTTCTTCTTGCGGATGGCGATGCCGCGCCAGAACTCCTGCGCGATGGTCGTGAAGGTGAAGGCGCAGAAACCGAAGCAGATCGTCGCCGCGATCGACGACTGCAGCCCGACGGCGAGGCAGATGCCCACCGTCACGAGGAGCGCCGTCACCGGCAGCCCGAACTGGTAGCGCAGGTGCGAGGCGGTCGCCTTGCGCCACGCGATGCCGGGGCCGATGCCCGTGAGGAACAGCAGCGCGAGGCCGATCGGCACCATCCACTTGTTGAAGAACGGCGGTCCGACCGTGATGCGCTCGCCGAGGATCGCGTCCGACAGCGTCGGGAACATCGTCGCGAACATGATGAAGAACGCGACGAACAGCAGGATCCAGTTGTTGACGGTGAAGGCCGCCTCGCGGGACAGCCACGACTCGAACGTGCCGCGCGAGCGCAGCTCGGGCATGCGCTTGATGACGAAGGCGAAGCTCGTCACGAGGATGATCGCCATGAACCCGAGGAAGATCCACATGAGCGTCGTGTCCTGACCGAAGGCGTGCACCGACTGCACGACGCCCGAGCGGGTCATGAACGTGCCGAAGATCGTCAGGAAGAACGTCAGGATGATGAGCGTGACGTTCCAGATCTTCATCATCCCGCGACGCTCTTGGATCATGATCGAGTGCAGGAACGCCGTCGCCGTGCACCACGGCAGGAAGCCCGCGTTCTCGACGGGATCCCAGCCCCAGAAGCCGCCCCAGCCCAGCTCCTCGTAGGCCCACAGCATGCCGAGCGTGAGGCCCATCGACAGGAAGAACCACGCGCCCAGCGTCCACTTGCGCACCGACACGATCCACGCGTCGTCGAGCTGCCCCGAGATGAGCGCCGCGAGGCCGAACGCGAACGGGATGCTCATGCCGACGAAGCCCGTGTAGAGCGACGGCGGGTGCGTCACCATGTAGGCGTTCTGCAGGAGCGGGTTCAGGCCCTTGCCGGCCGTCGGCACGTCGGTGAGGAACGTGTCGAACGGGTTCTTGTGGAAGATGATGACGTAGAGGAAGAAGTCGGCGATCGCCATGAGGACGACGACGACCCACGGCAGGAGCTCGGGGTGGCGGTGGCGGTTGGTGTAGACGGCGATGGCCGAGAACACCGACAGCAGGAAGACCCACCACAGGATCGAGCCGTCGAGCCCGCCCCAGTAGGCGGTGATTTGGTAGAAGAGCGGCGACGCGGCGTCCGAGTAGTGCTGGACGTACTTGATCGAATAGTCGTGCGTCACGAACGCGTAGACGAGCGCGACCGACGACAGGCCGAGCACGCCCGCGAGCGCGTAGACGCCGGCGCGTCCCGATTCGATGAAGCGGCGGTTGCCGCGCCGGGCGCCGACGAGCGAGATGACGCCCGAGTACGTCGCGACGACGAGCGCGATGAGCAGCGTGAGTGTTCCGAAAGCGGCCATGACGACCCTCCAGCCGGGCGGTCTCGCGGGGGATCACGAGGACGGCGCGGAAGTTCTCGCAACTTAACACAGACCCGGCGAGCGGGCCGGCGTGGCGATTCAACCCGAACCCGGGCGCGCCCGCGCTTATTCCTTTCCGGAGCGCCGTCAGCGGGACAGGGCTCGAACGACCTTCGCCATGGCGTCACGCTGGGCCCGGTTGTGCGCGGTTGGCGGGCTCGTGTTCGCGATCGGTTGCCATCACGGCGGCGGGCTGCGGCCCGCTGACGCAGGCGACGGGCCCGCTGACGTCGCGCCGCAGGGCGAAGCGCCCGCCGATGCGGGCGCTCCCGAGACCGGACCGGCGACGGGCGGCGAGACGGGGGGCGGCGGCGCGGGCGGCGGCGGTGCAAGCGGCGGCGCGAAAGGTGAAACGACCGACGCGGGCGGGGCCGATGCCGACGTGACTCCCGCCGACGCGGGCGCGACCGACGCCGACGCCGACGGTCCTCGGCACCTCGGTGCCATCGCGGCGAGCCCGGGCACCGAGACCTCGTGCGTCGTGCTCGTCGACGGGACGGCGCGATGCTGGGGCGTAGGTTTCCTCGGCGACGGGCCGGCCGTGACGACGACGACGGTCGCGCCCGAGCGCGCGCACACCGTCGCGGGGCTCTCGGACGCCGTCGCGATCTCGAGCGGGCGGACGCACGTCTGCGCGCTTCGCGGCAACGGCGACGTCGTGTGCTGGGGCGCGAACGATCACGGGCAGCTCGGGCGCGCGAGCACATGCCCGCCCGCGGGGTGCGAGACGCCGACGCCCGTCGAGGGTCTGGGCAAAGCGGTCGACGTCCGCGCGGCGCGCGAGTACACGTGCGCGCTCCTCGTCGGCGGGACGGTCGCGTGCTGGGGCAGCAACGCCCGTGGCCAGCTCGGCGCGCCGAACCAGTCGTTCGTCGCCGCCGTGCCTGGGGTCTCGAACGCGACGGCGATCGCCGCGGGCTGGTTTCACACGTGCGCCGTCGTCGGCGGCGGCAGCGTCGCGTGCTGGGGCGGGGCCCTCCTCGGCGACGAGGCGCCCGCGCTCGTGCCGAGCATCGACGACGCGACGGGGGTGAGCGTCACGAACACGATGACGTGCATCTCGCGGCGCGACCATTCGGTGTGGTGCTGGGCTGACGACGATCACCAATCGATGGGCGCGTGGACCCCGGCGTCCGTCGCGCACGTCGACAACGCGCACGCCGTCGCTGGGACCTGCGCGGTCCTCGGCGCTGGCGATCTCGCGTGCTGGTCGGGGACGGCGGCCGCGAACATCGTCCCGAACCTCGACGGCGTGACGTCGCTGTCGGCCGCCGTCGAGCAGCCGGTGTGGCTCGCCGTCGATCGAGACGGCTCGGTCTGGACCTTCGATTCGAAGGCCCAGCCGACGCGGCTCTCCGGCTGGTGACGCTTCAGCGGAACGTCACGCGGACGGTGTGGGTCGCGCCGTCGCCCAGGTCGACGCGCAGCTGGTACGCGCCGCGCGCGAGCGCGTGCGTGTCGAGCAGCAGATCATAGGTGCGGAGCAGCGGGATGAACACGAAGTTGTCGCCGAGGAACGGCGGCAGGGCGTGGGCCGGCTGCTCGGCGCCGACGTGGCCGGCGGCGTCGACGGGCGCGAGGAAGAGCTTCGCGGGGAAGTCGGCGATGCCGGCGCAGCCGCCCGCGAGCGTGAAGCGCACGAGCAACGGAAGCGGCCGGTAGAACACCGACGAGCCGTCCTCGTCGATCGGCTGCAGGAAGTGGCCGAACGAGACGAGGACGCGCACGAGGAACGAGCCCGTCGAGCGGTTGCCCGTCGCGTCCGTCGCCGCGCAATTCACCTTGGTGTCGCCGAGCGGGAATTGCGCGCCCGAGGCCGGCGCGCACGAGACGCTCGGGTGCGGGTCGGTGTCGTCGGTCGCCGTCACGTGGTACGTCACGCGCGCGCCGAGGCGGCTCGTCGCGGGCACGACGATCGTCGCCGGTAGGGAGAGCACGGGCGGCCGGTTGTCGGCGACCGAGACGACGAACGTCGCGGGCGCCGTCGTGTTGCCGTGGTGGTCGGTCGAGGTGCAAGTGACGAGAGTCGTGCCCACGGCGAAGAACGAGCCCGACGGGTGGTCGCACGTCACGGGGTCTGCGCCGTCGACGACGTCGCTCGCGCACGTGGCGAAACTCACGACGCTGCCGCCTGGGCTGCTCGCGAGCACGTGGACGTTGGTGAGCGGGCACAGCGTCGGCGGCGTCGTGTCGCGCACCGTGACGGGGAAGCTCGCTGACGTCGTCTGTCCCGCGGCGTCGGTGGCGGCGCACACGACCTCGGTCGTCGTGTCGAGCGCGAACAGCGCCGGCGACGCGGGCGCGCACTCGACGGGCAGCGGGCCCGTGACGACGTCGACGGCCGACGCCTCGTAGCTGACGACGGCGCCGAGCGCGCTCGTCGCCTCGGCCACGATGGGGCCGGGCACGGTGACGACGGGCGGGCCGTCGACGACGTCGACGCCGAAGAGACCGAGGCCGACGGCGCCCGTCCCGGGATCGATCGCCTCGCAGAGGACCGTCGATTGACCGATCGGGAAGGTCGCGCCCGAGGGCAGCCGGCACGACAGCGCCGCCGGCTTGTCGTCGATCGTCGTCGCCGACGCGTCGTACGTGACGGGCGCGCCGTCGGGGCTCGTCGCGTCGACGGTGATGGAGCCAGGCGTGTGCACCGTGGGCGCCTTCGAGGGATCGCCCTGCGTCACGCCGACGAGCGTCGGATCGGACTCGCAGCTCTCCGACCAGCCGCCCCCCGCGCGTGAGTCGAGCACCTGCGAGATGCGCAGCGGGTGCCACCCCGGCGGCACGTCGAGCGTCATGCTCCAGTCGCCGTTGGCGTCGGCGCGCGCCGTGAAGGTGCGCTGGCCGTCGCGAACGACGACGTCGGCGAACGGCTGCGCGCAGGACGGCGGCGGCGCCGCGACGACCGAGGCGCAGCCGGCGGCGCCGAACTTGATCGGCCCCACCTGCGTGATCACGCCGTTCGGCGCGATCGGCGGCAAGGGCAGGCTCGGCGGGCGCACGTCGATCTCGAGGCGGCTCGTGGGCGTGTTGGCGAGACTCGCGAAGGCGCGGAAGTGGGCGTCGATCTGATCCGGCGTCGAGCCCGCGGGCGGGTCGGGCGCCTGGAAGAAGTACACGAGGTGCTTGCCGGGTGGCAGCGAGACGCCGCCCTGGAACGAGAACGTGCCGTCGGGCTCGGGCGTGTCGTTCACGCCGAGATCGCGCGAGACGACGCGCAGGCCCACGTGGCCCGTCTCTTCGTAGATGCGCAGCGGCCCGAGCACGGCCTGCGCGTACGGCAGCGAGCCCGTGACGTGCACGAACTGCCCGTCGTTGCCGGCGGGCGTGCACGAAGGCTCGGCGCCCGAGCGTGGGAACGTCACGGTGGGCGGGCGGATGCCGACGCTCACGAACACCGGCGCGCTGCCGCCGGGCGAGCCGCACGCGGCCTTCGAGAACACGAGCTTATGCCAGCCCTTGTTCGGGTCGGACGCCGACCCGGCCGACAGCGTGATGACGTCGTTGATCTTGCCCGTGCCGTCGGCGGTGACCGTGGGCGTGAGCGTTGCGCCGCCGCCGAGGTCGCACACGTTGACGACGCCGGGCGCCGCCGTGCCCGTGACGGCGAACGTGTCGTCGGCGGGGTTCGGGCTGGCCGTCGGGTCGCGCGGCGACGTGATGACGGGCGCGTCGGGAGTGGCGGGCGCCGCCGCGGTGACGACGACGGGCCAATCGATCGACGCGCTCACCCCGCAGAAGGGTGCGGGCGGCGCGACGCACGGATCGCTCGCGAACGTGCGCTGCGTGAACGAGAGCGTGTGGTTCCCGTACCCCGAGACCGGCACCGTGCCCGAGAACGTGCCGTCCGACGCGATCGACAGCACCGAGCCCGGCGCGCCGTCGACGAGCACCTGCACCGAGCCGCCGACGACGCCGCCGATGCCCGACACGGCGACCTGCGGCGCGACGCCATAGACGGTCGAGCCGTTGCGCGGCGACACGATCGCGGGCGGCGGCGGTGTGGCGCGCGTGCCGTCGTCCGGCGCCGCGAGCACGTCGACGACGGCGAGGCCGTTCGCGCCGACGGCGGGCGCGAGCGAGAGATCGGCCGTCGGTCCGGCGGCGAGCGGCGTGTCGAGGTCGGGCTTCGTACCGTTCGACTTGGTCGCGAACGAGACGACGTTGAGGCCGGCGCCAGCGTTCGCGGGCGTCGCGGGCGGGTACAGCGCCGACCACGGCACGACCTGGCGGAGCTGGCTCGCGCTCGCCCACAGCAGCTGGGCCGTGCGATCGCTCGTGCTGTTCTGGATCTCGACGTGGATGGGGTAGTGCACGCCCGCCTGCAGCGCGATCGTGACGCTCTTGCGCTGCTGCGTCGTCGGGATCGGCACCGGCGTCGTGCACGTCTCGTGGCAGATCGTCTTGACCTCGGCGATGCACTTCGCGTCCCACTCGGGCTCGGTCGAGTAGTACGAGAGGTAGCCGCCGTCGCAGCAGAACGGATCCTGCGCGCAGATGGCGTCGACGCACGAGTCGCAGGCGTGGATGATGCCCGTGCTCGCGGCGAGCTTGGGCCCGAGCGCGCAGATGTCGTGGGGGCACGCGGGCGCGAGCGGCGCGCCCACGGCGACGGGCGGCAGCAGCGACGTGCTGCCCACGGTGAGCGCGGCGTCGCCCGCGGCCGTCACCGTGAAGGTGTACGTCTCCGAGTACGTGGGGACGATCTCGCCGTCCCACTTCGTCGAGTAGTTGGGCGTCGCGATGCCCGAGGGCAGCGTCGTCGTCGCCGAGAGATCGATGCCGGGATCGACGCGCGTCATGGGCGTGCCCGCGAACGCGAGGCCCGGGTAGTAGGTCGCGAGCAGGCCCGTGCCGCCGCCGGGGCCGACGCGGTAGAGCGCGCCCGACGGGATCGCCGACGGCGACAGCGCGCCCGGCGTCTGCCACGTGAGGCCGGGCGCCGTCGGATCCACGGGCGTCGTCGCCTGGAAGCGATCCCAGCGGATGTCGTATTTGATGCCCCGGACGAGATCGATGGTGCCGCTCGTCGGGCCCGGGCCGTCCCACCAGTCGACGAGCTTCTGGCCGTTCACGAAGACGCGGCTCGGCTCGACGCCCGCGGCGAAGGTGTACGTGCCCGTCGCGGGCGCTTCGATCCAACCCGTGAGCACCTGCGCGAACGCGCGGTCGTCGGCCGCGGCCGAAGCGCCGGTGGGCGTGCACGTTTCGGCGGCGGCGGCGCACGCGTCGGTCCAGGCCGTCGTGCAGCAGCTGCCGAGGCCGCTCTTGGCGCAGACGCTGGCGGCGCACGCGCTGCACGAGGCGTCGAGCGCGTCGCCCACGTCGTGCTCGCCGTGGGCGCACGTCGGCACGCGCACGATGCCGTTGCGCAGCAGCGTGGGCGGCGCCTCGGGGCCGTCGGCCGTCGCCGTGTCGAGCGCGTAGACGAACACGTCGCCGGACGTGCTCGCCGGCAGCGTGAACGAGAAGCCGTGGCGAGCCGTCGTGAGGCCCGCGCCGTCGCAGGCCGTCGCGACCTCGCCCGCGAGCGGCGCCGCGAGCGCGAGGTCGGCGTAGGTCGTGCCGACGAGCGTGCCGCCGTGCTCGCGCGGGCCCGTGTAGATCGCGACGGCGACGGCCGCGCCCGGCCACTCGGGATCGCACGCCCAGCCCGTCACCGTCGCCGAGGTGCCGCTCGTGCTGACGCCGTCGACGCGATCGACGGCGCCGCCCGGACCGATGAGGTACTTCTGCGGCGCGGGCGCCGGGCCCGTGACGTCGCGCGGCCATACGCGCCCCGGCTGCCACAGCGGCCCGCCGCCGTCGACGACGTCCTGGCAGACGTGCTGCCGCTTGTCGACGCAGGCCGCGTTCCACACCGGCTGCGGCAACGTCGGATCGGCGCTGCAGCACTGGGGCATCTCGCGGCACACGGCCGTCGTGCACGGGCTGCAGTCCCACGGCAGCGCCTCGCCCGTCTGCGACTCGTCGTGCGTGCAGTAGTTGCCCGAGAAGATCTCGACGCGCGGCGTGTTCGTGAGCGGGTTCGCCCAGCGACCGTCCTCGAAGTGGTCGCGCTCGAGCCGGTCGATCGACGCGAAGCTGTCGCACGCGTTCTCGGGCGCGAGCTCGCGGTAGCGCGTGCGCTGCAGCGCCGTCGCGTGCAGCGTCGGATCCGACGCCAGCGGATCGAACGACACGAAGTATTCTTGCGCGAGCATCCACTGCGAGTCGGGCACGGCCGGGTTCCAGGGGTTCTGGATCGTGTTGGGCCAGATGAATTGTCGTGTGTCGAACAGATCGACCAGCGTGCCGTTCTTCGTGAAGCTCTGGCGGTCCTGGCAATATCCGGCGCGCGCCGCGATCTTGCAGACGTCGTAGAACGGCTTGAGCGGGAATTCCTTCTCGACCCAGCTCGACGAGGGATCGTCGTAGAACCACGTCGTGTCCGTGCGCCAAGGGCGGAAGCCCCAGATGCGCGCGCACTTCGCGGCGACGCCCGTCGCCGTGCACGCGAAGATGAACTTGTTGGGGTTGGCGGGATCCTCGGCGATTGCCATCGCCGTCGCGCCGCCCGTCGCGTCGTGGTACGGGCACAGCGACGCCCACTGGCCGCTCCACTTGTAATAGAAGTAGACCTCGTACAGCTGCACGTCGTCGTTGATCTGGTCCGCGGGGCGGTGCAGGAGGTTCGGCACGGGATCGGCCTCTTCGCCCGCGATGTAGAGGTCGAGATCGTCGGCGGGGTTTCCGGCCGCGTCGACGAGGTGAGCCGTCGCGTAGTGGCCCACGGCCGTCTCGCCGCCCACCGAGATGTAGCTGCCCGCGCCCGTGCTCATGCCCGGGTTCGCCGTCAGCTCGACGGGAACGACGCCCGAGTCCGACGTCAGCCCCCTGATTTCGACCGAGCCGATGTCGACGCCTTTGAGGCTGCTTCCGACGACGTCCGTTCCCAAGACGGGAACGCCTTGAACGAGCGAGCCCTGGACCGAGAGCCCCTGAACCGAGAGGCCTTGAACGGACAGTCCCTGGACGGAAAGTCCCTGGACCGAGAGTCCCTGGACCGAGAGGCCTTGGACGGACAGTCCCTGGACGGAAAGTCCCTGGACCGAGAGTCCCTGGACCGAGAGTCCCTGGACGGACAAGCCGGCGATCGCGGCGCTCGGAGCCGCGATCAACAACACCACCAACCACGTCGCGGGCCGTTTGCCCCTCGTCCAAGAAGGTCTTTTCATTTTTCTTCTCCAGCGGTCGCGCACACGCGAACACCCGTCGTCGAGTCTCGAAGCGTCCTGGTCACCGGCTCGCGATTCGTGCTCCTCGCCGAGACCGAATTGAAGTAGTAAGCGCCACCTCGGATCACGAATTCGCCCCGAGTTTGCGACGACACGGCGAACTCGAGGACGTTGCCGGCCAAGTCGTCGATCCCAAAAGGACTTCGCGAGCCCGGGTGAGATCCGACGGCGTCAGGTCCGTAGGCGGACTCGACGCGGCCGTACGAGATGTCGAAGTTGGCGTCGTCGGGGGCGATCTCGTCGCCGTTCGGAAAGAGCCGATCATCGGCGCCGCGCGCCGCGCGCTCCCATTCGACCTCGTCGCACAGCCGTGCGCCGGGAACCCTGCCGGACGAGCGCAGCCACGCCAAGTACTCTTCGACGTCGGCGAGGGAAACGCCTGCCACTGGAAACTGCAGCCAGTTCTGCTTCGCCAAGCGCTGACGGCCGACGTAGACGAACGGTTGGCCCGACCTGACAGCATATCTGTGGGACGCCGTGCCGAGACTGAATTGCCAGCCGTCGCCGACCTGGCGAAGCGTCACCGACCCGTGCGTGGTCGCCGCACCGTCGGGCAAGTGACGTCCACGGTCATTCGGCGGCAATGCCTCGAGGAACGCGATCCACTCCCGGTAGGTCGTCTCTGTACGCGCGATCAGAAACGCTGGCACATGCCTTCGATGGATCGGTACCGTTCCGAGGAACTCCGTGCGGAGTTGCTCGTCCGCGTCGCCGAACCACGATTCTCCAGCAGGTACGTAGACCATTCCTTCGGGAACGATCCGCGCTGTTGGCAGCACGACGTCGACGGTCTGGTGAGCGGGGTCGCCGCGCCTCAGCTCGAAGGGAACGATCAAATCCGCGAACCCCGTGGCGCGTGCGACGACGCGGTACGAACCGGCCTCGAGGTTCAGCGTGGTCGTCGGCGGTGCGAACCCGGGCACGGGCGCCCACAATCCACGTGGCGCCGCTTGGTCGCGGTAATGACGTTCGAGAGAGAGAGTCGTCGACGGCGGAGAAACGTGCAGCCCCACCGTGAACGGCTCGGAGAGCCGTTGCTTCCACGTCCCTCCGGCGTCAGTCGAAACGAGCTTGGCGCTCGCTGTCTTGATCTCGTCCGTGAGATGCAGGTCCTGCGTGAGCGCCAGTTTGTCGGCAAGGACCTCGAGCAGGCGCGAGCGGGCGATTTCGCGGCTCGGATCGAGGACGAGCGCTGCCTCGAAGGCCTGCGTGGCGGCGTCAAATGAGCCAAGGATCGGCGGCACCATCGCGCGTGCCGCTTTCCAGAGGGCCTCGCCCTCGTCGCGATCCATCGCATCGAACGCCGCGAAGGCGCGCGTCCTCATCGCTTTCAGGTCGTCGACCTTCTTGGCCGTCGATTGCGCTTCCGAGTTTCCTCTCTCGATCTGCTCGGCGACGCTGCGTTCGACGTCTTCGTGGCGCCTGCGCGCCGCGTGCAGGACGGCGAGCGTTGCTCCCACGAGCACGAGCGTGACCGCACCAATCGTGGTTCGCCGTCGTCGCGCGACGGCTGGGTCGTCCTCGAGCGCCGAGATGAGCGCGGCCATCGATGGGTGACGAGCCTGGCGATCGGTCTGAAGCCCGCGCAAGACGACGCGGCGAATCCAACCGGGGACGTCGCGCTCCTTCGGCAGCGCGCGAAGGTGACCGTTCGTCACGCTCACGGAGAGCGCGACGAGCGTGTCGCCGTCGAAGGGTCGTTGGCCGTAGAGCGCCTCGTACAGAGCGACGCAAAAGCTGAACTGGTCCGTGCGCTCGTCGGTGGGCTCGCCCAAGAACTGTTCGGGCGCCATGTAAGCCGGCGTGCCCATGAGCGCGCCCGTGCGTGTGAGCTTGTCCAGCTTGTCCGACGAGCTCAGATCGACGTTCGTCGGCAAGTTCGGGTCGAAGCGAGGCGGCGGGTGCGAGTCGGAGGCTGCGTCGTTCGCGGGCACGGCTCCATCGACATCGGAGACCGCGCGTTCGAGCGCGCCGGCGCTCTCGAGCTCGATCTTGACCGCCTCGACGTTGCGCGCGAGGCCGAAGTCGACGACGCGTGCACGCCCGTCCTTGTCGAGCAGCACGTTGTCGGGCTTGAAGTCGCGGTGAACGAGCCCCTCGGCGTGCGCTGCCGCGAGCCCGCGCCCCGCCGCCGCGAAGACGGCCACAACCTCGCGCCACGAACGCGTCGCTGATTCGAGCCAAACGCGGAGCGTGCCGCCCGCTAGAAATTCTGTCGCCAGGAAGACGCGATCATCGTCGGTCACGCCGACGTCGTGCACGGCGGCGACGTTCGGATGAGACAACCGCGCCATGGCCTTCGCTTCGCGCATCATTCGCGCTCTTGCGAGGGGCGCCGCGCCCGCACCGACGCCGCGCAGAATCTTGAGAGCGATCTTGCGATCGAGCTCGGGATCATAAGCGCCGTAGACGACGCCCATCGCCCCGGTCCCTACGCGCTCGAGGATGACGTAGCGGCTGACGCGAGCGCCAATCGCAAGGTCGGGCTCGTGCTTTTCGACGGAGCCTTCGGCTCGGTTTCCCCGCACTCTTTCCCCCGGGAGCGGCGGAGTTGGTTTCTTCGTAGTCAAACGCCCAACTCGCTCTGAATTCCCGGTTATCTTCGGCGACGCTACACGCGTCCCGTTTCGCGTTCAACCGCCATGGGTCGATCGTTCGAGGGACGACCGGCTAGGACGCGCAGCTCAGCCGACGGTTGTGCTGGGGGCTGAGGCCGCCGGCCTTGACGGAAGCGCGAACCTTGAGGGCGCGGTTGTGCTGGGGGCTGAGGCCGCCAGCCTTGATGGAGGCGCGGACCTTGAGGGCGCGGTTGTGCTGGGGGCTAAGGCCGCCAGCCTTGATCGTCGTCTTGATCGCGAGCGTCGTCTTCGTCGTCTTCATGGGAGTCTCCTAGTTGTGGGTGGGTGGGTGTTTCGTTCATGGTTGGGTAATCGCCGCGAGGGCCTCGGGCGCTCGCTGGAAGCGGGCGGCGGGCTCGCGTTCGAGGCAGCGCAGGATGGCGCGCTCCCAGCGGACGTCGAGGTCGGGGCGGATCGTGCGCGGGGAGGGCGCGGCCTCGCGGAAGCGCTTGAGCGCCATGACGGTGATCGAGCTGCCCTTGAACGGCAGCTCGCCCGTGAGCATCTCGAACAAGACCACGCCCAGGGCATAGACGTCGGTCGCGGTCGAGATGGGTTGCTTGCCGGCGGCGACCTGCTCGGGGGCCATGTAGAGCGGCGTGCCGACGGCCTCGCCGGTGATGGTGATCGAGATGTCGTCGAGGGCCGAGCGGCGGGCGAGGCCGAAGTCGGTGATGACGAGGCGCGGGGTCGGGCGGATGTCGACGTCGGGGACGAGCACGAGGTTTCCGGGCTTGAAGTCGCGGTGGACGACGCCGGCGGCGTGCGCCGCCTCGAGGCCGGCGACCATCTGGCGCACGAGCGGCAGGGCGTCCTCGACGGAGAACCGCGTGCGCGACGCGAGCTCCTCGGCGAGCGTCGGCCCGCGCAGCAGCTCCATCGTGATGAAGACGAGGGGCGGTCCCTCGCCGTCGTCGTGCTGGCCGACGTCGAACGTGCGGCAGACGTTCCGGTGGGTCACGCGGCGCGCGAGCTGAATCTCGCGGCGGAAGCGCTCGACGGGGACGGCGTCCTCGGCGACGATCTCGCGCAGCGTCTTGAGGGCGACCGCCTCGTGGAGCAGCTCGTCCTCGACCTCGTAGACCTCGCCGACGGCGCCGGCGCCGATGAGTCGCGTCACGCGGTAGCGGCCGGCGACGCGCTCGCCCTCGAACAGACGTTGGTCGAGCCGATTGCGGCGAGGGCCCGGGGGCCCGTCAGCCGGCGTGCGGTCTTCCTCGTCTATGCCGGCCATGCCTTTCCGCAGCCCACACGATGCGCGCGCGGCGGCGTTCCTGTCAAACGGGGTAGGGGAACGTCGGCGTCGGCGCCGTCGGCTCGGTGTCGTGGAACTTCGTCAGGTCGAGCACGACGTCGCCGTCGGCGTCCTCGGACACGACGTCCACCAGCCGGTGGCCCCAGAGGATCTGGTGCGCGAAGTAGCGGTGGCTCGAGTGGACGGTCTGCATCGAGATGTCGTCGAGGCCGACGACGAGCACCTGCAGCTCGACCTCCTTCGCTGCGATCGACTCGGGCGTCTCGCCGTAGAGCGGGCTCGTCTCGTCGATCGTGTGCAGCACGACCCACGAGCGCGACAGCGAAAGGATGTGGTCGCGCTGCAGCTTGAGATCGATCGTGCGGTAGAAGGTCCCGCCCTCGGCCGTGATCTCCGTGCGCGCCATCGTCGCGCGGATCTGCGCGCCCACGATCTGGTTGCCGCGCTGGTTGCTCATGCGAAACATGAGCGTCGGCACGTTGTTCATCGGCGAGATCACGGCGTGGCGCGAGACGATGATCCGCGCCGTCGAGCGCGAGAACTTCGCGAACACGAGCCCCGTCGCGAGCGCCGTCAGCGTGAGGCCCGTGATCGACTCGGCGACGACGACGAAGTTCGCGCCGGGCGTGTCGGGCGACAGCACGCCATAGCCGATCGTGCCCATGGTCTGGACGCTGAAGAAGAAGGCGTCGAGGAACGAGTTCGGTTGCGCGTGCGCGACGCCGCCCACGACGAGGAAAACGAGGGCGAACAGCGCGTTCGCGACCAGGAACGTGCCGGCGATGAGCGCGAACGTCACGCTCCACGGCATGTGCAGCAGCGCGTGATAAAAATCGCGCAGCGGCATGTGCTTCTCGCCGATGACCTTGAAGCCGTAGCTCGCGCCCGGGGCGCGAAAACGGCGCGTGCGGTGCTTCCGCGCGCGGCTCACTGGACGGCGGCCTCGAGGCTTCCGTCGAGCGCCGTGAGGAGATGGCGGTTGCCGTCTTGCGCGTAGCCCGCGAGCGCGCGCCCGAAGTCGGGGAGGCGTTCGAGGAAGCGTCCGAGCGCATCGTCGTCGAGCGCGCCCTCGCCGAGGCCGTAGCCTTCCTTCTCGAGGTAGCGCGCGTTCAAGACCTGCTCGAACTGGCCCTCGACGGGCACGGCCAGCATCGGACGGTGCAGATAGACCGCCTCGCCCATGAGCGTGAAGCCCGCGCTCGCGACGACGCCGGCCGCCGTCCGCAGATCGTCGATGAAGCCCGCCTCGGAGAACGGCCGGTAGCGCAGGTTGCCCTCGACGACCTCCTCTTTGAGGTCGCGGCGCAGGCCGTAGACGCGGCACTCGCGGCCGCTGCGCGCGAGGATCTCGGGCAGCGCTTCGTTCGACGTCGACGTTTGATAGACCAGCAGGTGCGCGCCGGGCTCGGGCTTCGCCGCGAGGATCTCGGGGCGCAAGATCGGCGGGTGCAGCGTCGTGCGGTCCTTGCGCGTCGGGGGGTAGAAGAACGTCGTGATGTGGTAGTGGAACGCGCCCGCGACCTTCGCGCGTACGATGGCGTTCGTGAGGCGGTAGTCGCGCTCGACGCCCGCGAGCAGCTCGGGCGCGTGCGCGCAGCGGTTGATGATCTGCATGTTGTCGACGGAGATCACCGGCAGGCGGTGGCGCTTCGCGAACAGGTAGCTCCACGTCTCGAAGTCGGAGATGACGACGTCGGGCGCGAACTTGTCGGCGATCTCGACGTAGGCGCGGATGTTCTCGGGCCAGCCCGTGGCGGCGCCCTCGAGGTTCTGCCGCAGCGTGGCCCACTTGCGGACCTCGTTGTCCTCGTAGACGAGCGTGTAGCCCCAGATCTTGCGGACGGCGAGGTGCTCGTTGGCGCGCTTTTGCAAGTAGTCGTAGGCGCGGCCCGACACGACGACCTGCACGTCGTGCCCGCGCGCGAGCAGGTGATCGAGCACGACGCGCGAGCGCATCGCGTGCCCCATCCCTTCGCCGACGACCCCGTAGAGGATCTTCACGGGGCGATGGTAGCCGGTTTAAGCGACGAGCGACGCGTCGGCCGTGGGCACGCCGCCGGCGCGCTCGAGCAGCGTCGCGAGCGGCGTCGCGGGCCCCTTGATGCGGACCGAGAACAGCTCTTTGGGGCCGCCTTCGCGCGCGAGCTCGACGCCGGCGCCGAACAGCGTCTTGGCCCACGTCTCGAGCTCGCCGCGCAGGGCAGCGAACGTCGCGTCGGTGTTGGGGGCCGCGAGGCGGTCGTTGATGCGGAAGAGCAGCTCGTTGGTCGAGAACTTCGCCTTCGCGTCCCTCTCGAGCAGCGAGGCCACGTGCAGCGTGCGGCGCGCGAGGTCACTCAAGCGCTCGCCCGCCGCCGCGCCGGCGCGCTTGCGGTTGTGGAGCAGGCCCAGGCGGCCCTCGCCCTCGTCCATGAAGTAGTCGGCGCCGTGGCCGATGAGGACGACGCCCGGGCCCTTGGGCACGTGGTCGTAGTTGGCGACGTCGATCGTGAGCTCGGGCAGCACGCGGTCCTTGATCCACCGGTGGAACACGGGCACGAAGGCCTCGGCGTGGAGCGCGCGCGCCGACTCGGGCGCGACGTAGATCTTGAGCTGCAGCTTGTGGGCGTCCATGGGTCTCGCGGTCCTTCGATCTAGACGGTGGGGGCGCGCAGCGCGGGGCCGAGGCGCACGTAGCACTGGTGGGCGGCGTCGACGAACAGCGTCGCCTCTTCGATGCGCGTGTGGGCGCTGGCCGCCGTGACGGCGGCGCCGCGCTCGTCGAAGGCGCGGAAGAAGTACGACGAGAACCTCGCGGCCGCCAGCGGGTCGAACAGCTGCGTGTCGACGTAGCGCGCGCGGAACTCGCCGACGATCTCGCCGGCGTCGGTGCCGATGTTGGCGTTCTTCTCTTTCACGAGCGCGCGCGCCGCGATGAGCATCGCCGAGAAGGCGCGCGCGTCGGCGTCGCCGAGCTTCTTCTCGTCCATGAGCAGCTGCGCCTCGAAGAGCTCGCGCTCGGCCGAGGCCAGCTCGACCTCGACGTAGGGCACGATCTCGCCGGCGCACTCGCCCTCGCCCATGTCGGAGATCGTGTACTCGCGCGGGTCGCCCCAGTCGCTGTAGTAACTCGGGTCCTGGTCGTAGGCGGGGATCGCCTGCAGCTCCTCGACCATGGCGCGGATCGTCTTCTTGCCGATGCGGGTCGCGAAGTCGGCGAAGGTCTCTTCGCCCTGGCGCTCGGCCGCGTAGCGCTCGGTGAGGCGCTTGACGACCTCGGGCACGCGCTTGCTCGGCACGGCGCCGATGGCCAGGCCGTACGACGCGGCGTTGTTCGTCCATTGGCCGCCGACGACGAGCTGGAAGTGCGGCACGCGGCGGCCGCTCACGGTGCGCGACACGCCCAGGAAGCCGAGGTCGGCGACGTGGTGCTGGCCGCACGAGTTGAAGCAGCCAGACGCCTTGATGTGCAGGTGCTTGGCGTTGGGGTTCTGGTCGATGCCGGACTTGCGGATGTGCTTGGTGAGCTCGGCGGCGAGCGAGCGCGACGACGAGATGCCGAGCTTGCACGTGTCGGTGCCCGGGCACGCCGTGATGTCGCTGATCGTCGAGGCGCCACCCGTGGCGAGGCCGATGTCGACGAGCGCGGCGTAGACGGCGGGCAGATCGGCCTCGCTCACCCAGCGCAGCAGCATGTTCTGCTCGACGGTGGTGCGCATGGCGTCGCCGACGTACTTGCGCGCGACGTCGGCCAGCGCGCGCGCCTGCTCGGACGTGAGGTCGCCGAGCGGCAGCGTGATGGTCGCCATGACGTAGCCGGGCTGGCGCTGGGGGACGACGTTGGTCGCGCGCCAGGCCTCGAAGCCGGCGGGATACGGCGCGGGCGGAAGCGCGCCCGCCGGGCGGATCGGCTTCTCGTCGGTCGAATGAAGGTCGGCGAGGAACGCCGTCCATCGGGGGTCGGGGCGCAGGTTGGCGCGCTCTTCGTTGATGAGGCGCTTGGTCTCCTCGAGGCCGAGCTTCTTCACGACGAACTTGAAGCGCGCGCGCGCGCGGTTGGCGCGCTCGCCCAGCTTGGCGAACACGCGCGAGATCGCCTGCGAGATCGGCAGCAGCTCTTCTTCGGGCAGGAAGTCGTCGAAGACCTGCGCGTCCTGCGGCACGGCGCCCAGGCCGCCGCCGATGACGAGGCGGAAGCCGCGCTTGGTCTCGCCGTTTTCGACCCGCGTGCGCGCGATGGCGCCGATGTCGTGGAAGTTGGTGACGCCGCAGGCGTTCTCTTGGCAGCCCGAGAACGCGACCTTGAGCTTGCGCCCGAAGTCCTGCGTGTCGTCGTGGCCCAGCAAGAAGAACGTGAGCGCGTGCGAGTACGGCGTGACGTCGAACGCCTCGGTGTTGCAGACGCCGGCGTAGGGGCACTGCGTGACGTTGCGGACGGTGTTGCCGCAGGCCTCGCGCGTCGTGATGCCGGCGGCCGCGAGGCGCCGGTGCATGTCGGGCGTGTCCTCGATGTGGACGAAGTGCAGCTGGAAATCCTGGCGCGTCGTCACGTGCAGGATGCGGTCCGAGTACTCCTCGGCGCAGGCGGCCAGCACGTCCAGCTGGTCACAGGTGACGCGGCCGTAGGGGATCTTGATCCGCTGCATGCCGGGCGCGTCCCACATCGTGACGGGGCCCTTCGTGATCTCGCCCGACGGGAACACGAGCGCCTGCGTCTTCTCGCCGTCGTGGCGCTGGCCGTTGTCGTAGCGCTGGCCGTAGGCGCCGCGGCGCAGGCGCGTCTCGGCGAAGAGCTTCTCCTCGATCTTGTTCTTCTTGCGCAGCTCGATCTGCGTCTCGAAGATGTCGATCTCGCGGCCCCAGGCCTCGGGGATCTTCGCGCCGAGGGTCTCTTTCCAAGTCTTGGAAGCTTTGTCGGCCGTCTTGCTCGCGTCGCTCATCTGGTCTCCGTTGGGCCGCCTTTTATGCCACGAAACCCGGGCGGCCCGGGTTGTCTCTTATACTAGACACGGGGTTCGGGCGCCACCATGCGGCGGTCGGGCACGAACCAGACGATCGCGACGCTGACATAGAGCGCCAACGCCAGCCAGCAGGACACGAAGGCGAGCGGGATCGCCACCGCATAGATGAGGCCCGACACGACGCCTTTGACGTCCTTGCCGACGGCGGCGGCGACCTTCGAATGCGGGCCTTCGGCGCGGACGATGGCGCGCACGAGGATCCAGTAGGCGACGGCCGAGAGCAGCAGCACGACGCCGTAGACGGCGACGGGCAGGGGCTCATAGTGGTTCTCGCCCATCCAGCCCGTGACGAACGGCGTGAGCGACAGCCAGAACAGCAGGTGCAGGTTCGCCCACAGCACGGCGCCGTCGATGCGCGTCGTCGCGTGCAGCAGGTGGTGGTGGTTGTTCCAGTAGATGCCGACGAACACGAAGCTCATCAGGTAGGTGAGGAACGTCGGCAGCAGCGGCTTCAGCGCGGCGAGCGAGCCGCCGTGGGGAACCTTCAGCTCGAGCACCATGATCGTGATGATGATGGCGACGACGCCGTCGCTGAACGCTTCGAGCCGGCCCTTGGTCATGCGCGCGCAGTGTACAAGAACGCGCTTAGCGAGTTCTTAGCGTCGCCGGAGGGACCATTTAGCAACGGGCGCGCGCGCGATTCGGCAGGGTGAATCTCACCAGGAGGTTCCATTCGATGCGCACCAACACTTTGATCGCAGCTTCGATTCTCACCGCTTCCCTCGCGTTCCTCGCGGGCGCTTGCAAGACGGTCCCGCCCGTCGACACCCACGCTGCGCAGGTCGAGCGCGGCCGCTTCCTCGTCACGATCGGCGGCTGCAACGACTGCCACACGCCCATGAAGTTCGACCCCGAGATCGGCATGCCCGTCCCCGACCTTTCGCGCGCGCTGTCGGGGCACCCCGAGGGCGCGCCCGATCCGGCGTCGGCGCTGGGCGGCCACGACATGGCGGCGATCGGGCCGACGTTCACCAGCTTCCGCGCGCCGTTCGGCGTCGTCTACTCGGCGAACCTCACGCCCGATGCCGCGACGGGCCTGGGCGCGTGGACCGAAGACATGTTCATCCGCGCGCTGCGCACGGGCCGCCACATGGGCGGCGCGGGCCGCCCCATCGTCCCGCCCATGCCGTGGCCGACGCTCGCGCGCCAGTCCGACAACGACCTCGCGGCGATCTTCGCGTACCTGCGCTCGGTGCCGGCGATCCGCAACGACGTGCCTGCGCCCAAGGTCCCGGACGCCGCGCTCGCGGCGATCGCCGCCGGCTACGAAAAAATGGCCGCGAAGATGCGCGCGCAGACCGAACAGACGAACGTCGAGCTCGCGAGGCGCTAGGCCGTCGCGCGTTCGGTGAGGTCGAGCTCGCAGTCGACCTCGACGGCGAAGCGGCCGCGGCCGCGCGAGGGCAGGCGGATGTCGGGGCACTTTTGCGCGAGGCGCTGGCGCAAGAGGATGAGGCGGCTCTCGAGGTTGTCGCGGATCGCGGGCAGGCCGAGCGTCGGGTCGAGGCGCAGCTCGCGGTTCGTGAAGTCGCAGCGGCCTTCGGCGTGCGAGCGCAGCAGCTTCCACAGGATGCGGCCAGGCACGTTGCGAATCAGGTACTCGCCGTCGACGAAGACGCAGTCGTCGTTTTGGTAGAAGACGAAGGCGCGCCGGCGGCGCGTCGCGGGCGCGCTCGGGGCCGCCGCGCGCGCCGCCGCGGGATCCTCGGCCTCGGACACGGCGAGGCGGTCGATGCCGGCGGCCACCTGATCGGCGACGATGCCGAGGAAGGCTTCGTGCCACGTTTCGAAGGAAGCGGCGCTGCGGCTCTCGAGCGCGAGCACGCCCACGAGACGCCCGCGCACGAGCAGCGGCAGCGCGAGGTGGCTCTGGGCGTCGGCGAGGCCGGGCAGGGGAATCTCGGGCGCGAGGCGCGCGTCGCCGCGATCGCCCGCGACAGACGCGCGCACGGCGCGGCCGTAACGCAGCTCGCTGTCGAGCCGGCCCACGCGCAGCGGACGACGGTCGCGCGCGACGGTGCCGATGAGGCCCTCGCCGAAGACGACCTCGGAGCCGACGCCGCTGTCGTCGTAGCCGCGGCTCGCGATCGTGAACAGGCGGCGGCCAGTCTCGTCGACGAGCAGCACCTTGGCGTGCGCGAAGCCGAAGTCCTCGCCCAGGCTGTCGAGCGCGGCGTCGAGCAGCCGCTCGAGATCGGGCGCCTCGTTGAGGCGCGTCGAGAGGCGGTGGAGGACCCAGAGCTCGTCGCGGCGCTCGAAGGGCACGCGGCCCGGCGCTTCGGGCAAGTCCGGACCGGCGTCGTCAGCCGCGTCGGGGGGGCCCATGTGCTCGGTGACGTGGCGGACGCGCACGACCTCGAACACGTCGGCGGCCAGCAGCTTGAAGATGCCGGCCATGCCCGTGTGCGAGGCGATGGCCTCGATGCGCGTCGCCATCTTCTCGAAGGTCGGCCCCGAGGTCTCGGCGCGCACGTGGCGCAGGTCGAGCGCGTGGATCTCGAACGTCAGCGGATCCCACAGCGTGACCATCGCGCGCGGGTTCTCGAGCAGGTTGCGCGTCGTCTTGCTGAAGAACTGGCGCGAGAGCGCGACGTGGCGCGCGTCGACGTGGTGCACGTGCGAGATGCTGACGACGTTGGGGATGCCGTCCGCCGAGCACGTCGTCATCGTCGACGGGACGACGCCTTCGAAGCAGCGCGAGAGGCGCTCGAGATCGATCACGGCGAAGATCCTTCTTCCGGCGCCTCGCCACAGCGCTTGCCCGCGCTCGGGCCCGGCGTCTGCACGAAGACCTCGCGCACCTCGAAGCGCAAGGCGACGCTGGGCCACCACAGGAGCCGTCGCCACAGCGAGCGCGGCACACCCACGAGGCCGAGCTCGTCACAGAGCGCGTCGCGGTAGCGCGCCAGGAAGGCGCGATCGGCCTCGTCGACGCGGCGCTCGCCGAGCCACGTGCCCTTGATCTGGATCGAGCGGTGGCTCGTGGGGCGCACGAGCGTGAGCGCGAGCTGGCCGTTGTCGCGCAGGTTCGCGAGCGTCTCGCCCGCGGCCGCGACGGGCGCGAACACGGTCAGCTCGCGGCCGTCGCCCGCGCGGTGCAGGCCGAAGGCGAGGATGCTGAGCGGCACGAGCGCGGCGTCGCGCGTGCCGAGGTGCATGATGACCGGCTCGTCGAGCAGCGTGCGCACGTCGTCGGGCAGGGCCGCGAGCGGCCCGGCGAGCGCAGAAACCGCTGTATTCGAGGCTCGATCCGTCATGTCGCGTGAGCGGGCGACCATAGCACGTGCGTCGTTAAGGAATTCTTAGGGAGCGCCTAAGGAACACGTAGCGAGCGGCGTCGCTCAGGAACGCTACCTTCGAATCGTCCCCGCACCCGAAAGGAGATCCCATGAAGACCGCCCGCTACGAGCCGTTCACCGCCATCCACAAGGCGCTGCGCCGCCAGCTGTTCGAGACGGCCATCGCGCTCGGCCGCACCGACTTCGCCGCCCCCGACGAGCGCGCCGCCGCGGCGCGCGCCGTAGAGGCGTGCAACGCCTTCCTGCGCGAGCACGCCGAGCACGAGGATCACCACGTCGTCACGACGGTGCTGACCTTCGCGCCCGAGCTCGCCACCGAGCTGGACCACGAGCACGTCTCGCTCGAGCGCGCCGCGATCGCCGTCGAGTCGTTGTTCCCGCGCTTCGCGGCGCTCGACGCCGAGAGCTGCCACGCGCTGGGCGGCGAGGTCTCGCGGCGCTTCCTCGCGCTCGTCGCGCAGCAGATCCACCACATGGCGCGCGAGGAGCACGAGGTGACGGCGCTGCTGTGGGACCACCTGGACGACGCCGCGCTCGAAGCGATCACGGGCCGCATCCTGGCCGACATCCCCCCCGCGCGCATGGCCGAGTGGGGCGCCGTCATCGCGCCCGCGATCAACCGCCGCGAGCGCGAAGGCCAAAAGAAGGGCGCCGAGGCGAAGGCGGCTTAGGCCGCGGGCGCGGGCATCGTGCGCAGCTTGCTCTTCAGCATGGCCTGGAAGTCCTTCGCGCCTGGGCCCTCGAACGGCACGTCGACCCAGATGAGCGCGGGCGAGCCGTGCGCGAGCTTGCGCGCGCGCTGCGCGATCGGCGACAGCCCCTCCCACACGATCGCCGTCTGCGTCGCCGCGTCGAGCGCGACGATGCCCATGAGGCGATCGTCGTGGATGACGATCGAGCACACCGACTGCGCGCCGCGCAGGTAGCGGTAAGCCCAGCCCGTCTTCGGGCCGTAGTAGTAGAGCTCCTCGCGCACGCCCGGCTGCTTCTTGAGGAACGCGCGCACGCTCTCGAAGCGCTTGCCGACGGCGAGCGGCAGGCGCGCCGCGAACTCGGCCTCGGTGGGCGGGAGGTTCTTCTTGGGGAAGGGCGCGCGTGCGGACGCCGCCGCCTTCGGCTTCGCCTTCTCGGCGGCCGGCGCCGGCTTGGCGGCGGCCGGGGCCTTGGCCGGCGGCGCGGGCTTGGGAGGCGCCGCCTTCACGGGCGCGGCCTTCGCCGTCGACGCCTTCGGGGGCGCGGCCTTCGCTTTGACCGCCGGCTTCGCGGCTGGCTTGGCGGGCGGCTTCGTGGGCTTGCCGGCCATCACGCCGCGTCCGCGGCCGTCGCCTTCTTGCGGTTGAGCAGCCAGCTGACGCCACCCGGGATCAGCGAGATGAAGATGATCAAGATGATGACCTTGTCGATCTGCTTCGTGATGGGCGGGTAGGTCTTGCCGAGCGTGAACCCGAGCAGCGTCATGCTGACGACCCAGCCGATGCCGCCGAACACGTTGAACGACAGGAAGCGCTTGTAGTTCATCTTGCCGATGCCGGCGACGACGGGCGCGAACGTGCGCAGGAACGGCATGAAGCGCGCGAGGATGATCGTCTTGCCGCCGTGCCGCTCGTAGAACGCCTGCGTGCGCAAGAGGTGCTTCTTCGAGAAGAACAGCGACTGCTCGCGCGTGAACAGCTTCGGCCCCGACTTCGCGCCGATCCAGTAGCCGACCGTGTCGCCGACGATCGCGGCGACGACGCACACGAGCAGCAGCGGCCCGAGGTCGAGCAGCGCCCGCTGGTCGGGGTTGGCGCTCGTGCAGTACAGGCCCGCCGTCACGAGCAGCGAGTCGCCCGGCAGGAAGAACCCGACGAGCAGGCCCGTCTCCGAGAAGATGACGGCGCCGAGCAGCGCGAGGCCGCCGACGCGGATGAGCCCCTGGACGTCGTAGATCTTATGAAAGAGATCGATCAAGGCGTGCATGAGGGCCGCACTTTCCGCGAAAAGACCGCCGAAGTCTAATGGCGCGGCGGCTCAGAAGCTGGCCAGGCCGGGCGCGCGCGGGAAGGGGATGACGTCGCGGATGTTGGCCATGCCCGTCGCGTAGATGATCGTGCGCTCGAGGCCGAGGCCGAAGCCAGCGTGCGGGACCGTCCCGTAGCGGCGCAGGTCGCGGTACCACCAGTAGTCCTTGGGGTCGAGGTGGTGCGCGGCGAGGCGCTGGTCGAGCACGTCGAGGCGCTCCTCGCGCTGCGAGCCGCCGATGATCTCGCCGATGCCGGGCGCGAGCACGTCCATGGCGGCGACGGTCTTCTCGTCGTCGTTGAGGCGCATGTAGAAGGCTTTGATGTCCTTCGGGTAGTCGGTGACGACCACGGGGCGGCCCACGTGCTTCTCGGTGAGCCAGCGCTCGTGCTCCGACTGCATGTCGATGCCCCACTTCACGGGGAACTCGAACTTCTCGCCGTTGGCGACGGCCTTCTCCAGCGCCGCGATCGCGTCGGTGTAGGTCATGCGCTCGAAGCTCGAGGTCACGAAGCGCTCGACGCGCGCGAGGCACTCCTTGTCGATGCGCTCGGCGAAGAAGCGCATGTCGTCCATGCGCTCGTCGAGCACGGCCTTGAAGATGAACTTCAAGAAGCGCTCGGCGAGATCGGCGTCGGCGGCGAGATCGGCGAAGGCGACCTCGGGCTCGATCATCCAGAACTCGGCCAGGTGGCGGCTCGTGTTGCTGTTCTCGGCGCGGAACGTGGGGCCGAACGTGTAGACCTTCGACAGCGCGAGGCAGTACGTCTCGACGTTGAGCTGGCCGCTGACCGTGAGAAAGGCTTCGCGTCCGAAGAAGTCCTTGGCGAAGTCGACCTTGCCCTCGGGCGTGCGCGGCAGGTTCGCGAAGTCCAAGGTGCTGACCTTGAACATCTGGCCCGCGCCCTCGGCGTCGTTCGAGGTCACGATGGGCGTGTGGATCCAGAAGAAGCCCTCGCCGTGGAAGAAGCGGTGAATCGCCTGCGAGAGGCAGTCGCGCACGCGCGTGACGGCGCCCAGCGTGTTCGTGCGCGCGCGCAGGTGGGCGACTTCGCGCAAGTACTCCATCGTGTGGCGCTTCTGCTGGACGGGGTACGTCTCGGGATCGTCGACCCAGCCGGCGACGCGCACGGCGGTGGCGGCGATCTCGACGGCCTGGCCCTTGCCCTGGCTCGCGACCAGCGTGCCCTCGACGACGACGGCGCACCCCGTGCCCAGCTTGGCGACCTCGCTGGCGTAGTTCGGCAGGTCGCCGCCGGCGACGACCTGGATCGGATCGAAGCACGAGCCGTCGTGCACGTGCACGAAGGAGAGGCCCGCCTTCGAGTCGCGGCGCGTGCGCACCCAGCCTTGGACCGTGACGGCGGCCCCGACGGGCACGCGGCCCGCGAGCAGAGTGGCGACGCTGGCGACTGGGGGCGCTGTCGAGCTCATGCCCGCGAGCGTAACGCAAGCGGCCGCGCGGCGCATTTTGCTGGTTGACCCCGACGGACTCGCGTTTCATGAAAGGCGCCCATGGACGCACCCGCCGCACCACCCGCTTTCACGTCGTATCAGAAGACGGTCGTCGCGATCCTCGGGTTCCTGCAGTTCACGATCGTCCTCGACTTCATGATCATCTCGCCGCTCGGGGCGTTCCTGCTGCGCGACCTGCACATCCAGACGTCGGCGTTCGGCCTCGTCGTGTCGGCGTACGCCTTCAGCGCCGCGATCTCGGGCGTGCTGTCGGCGGGCTTCGCCGACCGCTTCGACCGCAAGAAGATGCTGCTCACCTTCTACGTGGGCTTCATGGTCGGCACGCTGCTGTGCGGGATCGCGCCCACCTACAAGTTCTTGCTCATGGCCCGCATCGTCACGGGCGTGTTCGGTGGCGTCATCGGCTCGATCAGCATGGCGATCATCGCCGACCTGTTCCCGTTCCAGATGCGCGGGCGGGTCATGGGCGTCATCCAGACGTCATTCGCCGCCAGCCAGGTGCTGGGCCTGCCCATCGGTTTTTACCTCGCGAACCACCTCGGCTGGCACGCGCCGTTCCTCATGCTCGTCGGGCTCACGGCCGTGGGGGGCGTCTTCGTCGTCGCGAAGCTGCAGCCCATCACGGGGCACCTCGCGCTGCAACGCGAGGGCAACCCGTTCATTCACCTGCTCCGCACGATCGCCGTCGACAACTACGCGAAGGCGTTTCTCACGACGGCGCTGCTCGCGACGGGCGGCTTCATGCTCATGCCGTTCGGCAGCACGTTCACGATCAACAACATCGGCATCTCGGGCGACTCGATGTCGATCATCTACCTGTGCACGGGCCTGGTGACGCTCGTCGCCGGCCCGCTGCTCGGGCGCCTCAGCGATCGCTGGGGCAAGTACCGGCTGTTCGTCGCGGGGTCGTTCGTCACGGCCATCACCGTCGTCATCTACACGCACTTCGGGCACGTGCCGCTGGGCGTGGTGATCCTCACGAACTCGATCCTCTTCGTGGGCATCACGTCGCGCATGATCACGGCGTCGGCGCTCATGTCGGCCGTGCCCGAGCCCTCGCGCCGCGGCGCCTTCATGTCGGTGATGTCGTCGGTGCAGCAGGCTTCGGGCGGCCTCGGCGCCTACATCGCGGGTTTCATCGTCGTGCAGACGCCGAGCGGCGCGCTCGCCCACTACGATCGTCTCGGCTACGTCGTCTGCGCCGCGATGCTCATCGTCGTCGTCATGCTCAAGTCGATCGATCGCCTCGTCGCCGCGAGCCAGGCGGCCGCGGCGGCCCCGAGCCGCGCCGCCTAGGGTCGCGCGGCCTGAGGTTTCCTGGTACAAGCGGCGCATGGTCGCGCCGCCGTCGCGAGGGGCCGCCGTCGCCAAGGTCGCGGCGGTCGTGGTGGTCGTCGCTGCCGTCTTGGTCTTCGCCGTCCTGCGCACGGCGAAGAGCTCTCGCTCCGAGCCGTACACGCTGCCGCCCGAGGCGATCCGCAGCTGGACCGTGTCGGTCGAGATGGGCTCGGCGCCCGACGATCCCGCGCTCGTGCTGCGGCCGCCGACGGCGCTGACGTCGGCGCTGTTCGAGCAGACCTTCCGGCGCTCGATGGAGTCGATGCGCGCGCCCGAGACGCTGGGGATCCCGCTCGTCTATCAAGGCGAGCTCGAGCGCGCGGCCGAGCACGTCTCGCCCGACGAGCTGCTCAAGATCGCCCGCCGCGCGGGCCTCGAGATGACGCCGCCTGCGGCGCGCTGCCTCGGGCACCGCCGCCGCCCCGAGCCCGACGCGCGCCAGCAGGTCTACTTCGCGATCTTCGACAGCGCGCCGTTCAAGACCTTCCGCGACGCGCTCGCCGCGCGCCTGGGCGCCAACTTCGATCCCGCGTTCGCGTCACCCGCGATGCTGGTCGGCACCGTCGAGTCGGGCCCCAGCGTCTGGCTGCCCCTGCACGCCGACGCCGACCACGACTGCGTCGCGCCCATCCAGGCGCAGTAGCCGCTCAGAAGTAGTAAGCGAGCATGAATTGCTCGCGAGCGTTCGTCGCGCGCGCGCCGTCGAGGAACGACTGCCGCGTCCACTGGTGCGAGCCGGCGATCTGTAGCCCGCGCCAAATCGCGACCACGAGGTTCGCGTCGGCGTAGAAGCTGTCGGTCCACACGCCGGCGTAGCCCTCGGGCGGCGTCACGAGGCGCGCGTTGTTCGAGGTCGTGCCCGACAGCGTCCCCGAGATCCACAAGCGGTGCCCGCGCGTGATCGGCGGGTGGTACCGCAGGTTGAGCATCCAGGCGGCCCAGTTGATCGTGTGAGCGTCGCCGATCGCGTCGTACGACAAGAGGCGTGGCGGGATGTCGGTCGTGAAGGTCGGCAACGCCGTCGCTGAAGGATTGGGCAGAGCTGGATAGAGCACGCCGCCCGTGAGCTGCGGGTACAGATCGGCGATGCCGCTGCCGGCCGACGCCTCGACGGCGAGCGAGAGTGCGTTCGAGAGGTCGTCACCGTGCGCGGGATAGATGGGGACGAAGAAGTCGAGCGCCAGTCCGCCGGCGTCGACGGACGTTCGGGGTTCGGGTTGTGCCGCGAAGGGTGGGACTTGCAGGATGCGGCCGATCGTCGAGATGCCGACTTGCAGCGGCCGCGCCTCGGGTGGTCCCGCGCCTTGCGTGGCGGCGCCGCGCCAGTGATTCACGGCGAGACGCAGACCGATCTCACCGTCTGCCGTGTTCGTCGACGACTGAACCTGCGAGACGCTGGCGATGGCGATCTCGAAGTCGACGGGGTCGAACCGGAAGACGTGCGAGATGCGGACTTGGCCGCGTTGCCGGTAGATCTCGCCCGGCACGCCGAGCGTCGCGACCGTCGTCGGAAAGAAGCCGTGGCCGCCCCAGCCGAAAAGATCGTGGGTGCGGCCGACGAGCACGTCGAGGACCGGCGTCTCGATCGCCGCGTAGGCATGGCGCGCCCAGAGGCCGTGCCAGCCCGTTGGCGCGTCGGGATCGGGTGATTCGGCGCCGACCTCCAAGAGGGCGTGCGCCCGAACCGACGACGTCTCGGGCGCGACGAGCTTCAACCCATAAAGCGAGTTGCGCGCCGTGAAGCGCGTCTGCGAGGTGTCGCCAAACGCCGTGCCGGATCGGTCGAGGCTCGCGTTGTTGGCGAAGTCGCCGAAGCTCTGCGTCGAATCGCTGCGGAGATCGAGGCGCTCGACGCCGTAGACCGAGAGCGCGAGGCCGCCACGGTGAAGCGTGGGCGACGGCTCGAACGACGGCGGCGCGTGCTGGAAGTCGACCTTCGACTGCGGATCGGCGGGCCAGAGTACGGGCGTTGGCGCAGGCGGTGGTGCCGCGGTCTGCGCGTGCGCCGCCGACCCAACCCCGACGAGCGCCGCCGCGAGCGCGAGCCGCTTCACTTGGGCGGCACTTCGACGACGACGTCACCGCCCGTGACGCGCGTCTGACAGGCGAGGCGCTGCTTCGTGATGAAATAGACGTTGCCGAGGTGCTTCTTCTCGGCGGCATTCATGGGCGAAAGGTAGGCCTCGCCGTCGACGATCTTCAAGCGACAAAGGCCACACGTGGCCTTGCCCACGCACGCCGTCGCGATGTCGACGCCCGCGCCGCGACCGACATTGAAGACGGAGTCGCCATCGGCGCACGCGACGCGCACGCCCGACGGCTGGAACGTCACGAACGGCACGGTGGCTACGCCTCGGCCGGCTCGGGCCAGTGCGACAGGCCCACGCGGTTGCCCTCGGGATCGCGCACGTAGAGCGTGAAGCTCGTGCGCGCCTCCACGACGGCGCCTGCGTCGGCGAGCCGGCGCTCCCACGTGGCGCGCGCGCCGCGCCCGATGCGGAGCGCGATCAAATGAAGGCCCGGCCGCGTCGCGCGCGCCGGATCCTCAGCCGCCGTCGGCTCGCCCGCGCCCACGCGCTCGAGCGCGACGAACGAATCGTCCGTCGGATCGTCTCCGCTGGCGAGCCACACCGAACGATCGACCGACGCGCCGTCGCCAATGTCAGTTGAAGGCCAGCGCTTGAGCACGCGCAGCCCCAAGACCTCTCGATAGAACCGCTCCACGAGCGGCAGATCGCGCACCTGGATCGCCAGGTGGTGGAACATCACTTCTTCTGGCCGCCCAGCTTGAGGATCGTCTTCCACTCGGCGGCCGTCACCGGCTGCACCGACAGCCGGCTGCCCTTACGCAGCAGCACCATGCCCTCGAGCGCCGGCGTCGCGCGCAGCTCGGCCAGCGTCACGGGCCGCGCGAACTTCGACTCGAATTTGACGTCGACGACGTACCAGCGCGGCTCGTCCTTCTTGCTGTCGGGATCGAAGTGGTCGGACTTCGCGTCGAACTGCGTCGCGTCCGGGTACGCCGCGCGCGCGATCGTCGCCGTGCCCACGGCGGCGGGCGGATCGGCGCTCGAGTGATAGAAGATGACGCCGTCGCCGATCGCCGCCTCGCGCAAGAGGTTGCGCGCTTGGTAGTTGCGCACGCCGTCCCACGACGTCGTCTGCTTGGGCGCCTTCGCGAGGTCGTCGATCGAGAACACGCTCGGTTCCGACTTCATCAACCAATAAGCCATCGTCGTCGCTCCGTCAGCCGAGGTCGAACACCAGCACTTCGCCGCCGCGCCCGTCGATCGCGACGCTTGCTTCGTCGTCGAGCGCCGCGCCGTCGCCTTCGCTCAGCGTTTGTCCGTTGACGACCGCCGCGCCGCTCGCGACGTGCACGAACGCGTAACGCCCCTTCGCGATCGCGAGCGACGCTTTCTCGCCTTCCGCGAGCACGCCGATGTGGAGCGTGACGTCTTGGTGTAGCGACACCGAGCCCTCGCGCCCGTCGGGCGAGGCGACGAGCCGCAGCTTCCCGCGGCGCTCGCTCTCGGGGAACGCCTTCTGCTCGTAGCCGGGCGCGTGCCCGCGGCGATCCGGGATGATCCAGATTTGCAGGAAGTGCACGCCCTCGGTCTTCGAGGCGTTGAACTCGCTGTGGCGCACGCCCGTGCCCGCCGACATGCGCTGCACGTCGCCCGGTCGGATGACCGAGCCCGTGCCGAGGCTGTCCTTGTGCTCGAGCGCGCCTTCGAGCACGTAGCTGACGATCTCCATGTCGGCGTGGCCGTGCGTCGGGAAGCCGCCGCCCGGCGCGACGCGGTCGTCGTTGACGACGCGCAGCGCGCGGAACCCCATGCGCTTCGGGTCGTGGTACTCGCCGAACGAGAAGGTGTGGCGGCTGTCGAGCCAGCTCGTGCTCGAGCGACCGCGTTTCGCCGCTGGAATCAGGGTGAGCATGACGCCGACACCCTACGAGATCGCCGCGCGCGCGTCGAGCGACGGCTTTTCTCAGCGGCTCGGTTGACGGCCCGGGATCAGCGTTTAGAACTGTTCGGCAGTGTCCGTGAGGCATACCGCCCACGGGAAAAGGACCCGCCGGGAGCTGATGGCCTCGGCGAAAGGAGAATGAACGATGCATCCAGCGATGGTGAATTGGTGGCGTGCGCGCCAAATGAGCGGCGGCGGCGGTGAAGCGAGCTGCGGGCCGCGTGGTTGGGGGCACGGACCCGGTCCGGGCCCGGGCGACGAGGGGGGCTTTCAGGGTGGTGGCGGCGGCGGTGACGACGGCTTCGGCGGCGGCGCCTTCGGCGTGCGGCGTCCGTTGCGGTTCCTCGCGTACAAGCTAGAGCTCGACGAGCGTCAGGTCGGCGAGCTCGCGCGTGTCTTGGACGAGCTCAAGACCGAGCGCGCCCAGGCCGCCGTCGACAGCCGGCGCTCGTTGACGGCGTTCGCGGACGCCATCGGCGGCGCGGCCTTCGACGAGGCCCGCGCCAAAGAGGCGGGCGGCCTGCGCGTCGCGACGGCCGAACGCTTGCGTGACGCCGTCACGAAGGCCCTCGGCCGCATCCACGCGCTGCTCGACGACGACCAGCGCGAGCGCCTCGCGTACCTGATCCGCACCGGTACGTTGGCGATCTGAAAAATCGGCGGGGAGGGCCTTCGGGCTCTCCCCGCCTTTCGTTTCGAGAGGGAAGACCATGATCAACGCGGCACGTGTGCCCATGGAAGATTCGCAGTTGCTCGACGCGTACTCGCAGACGGTGACGTCGGTCGCCGAGCAGGTGAGCGGCGCCGTCGTGAAGATCGAGGTGCGCGGCGCGCCGCTCGATCCGCGCGACCCGCGCGCCAAAGGTCAGCGGCGCAGCCCCGGCGGTCCGCCCGGACAAGAGCCCGGCGGCAGCGGCTCCGGCTTCGTCGTGACGCCCGACGGCTACGTCCTCACGAACAGCCACGTCGTCAGCGGCGCCAAGCGCATCAGCGTCGTGTTCCAAGGCGGCGAGCGCGAGTCGGCGAGCCTCGTCGGCGACGACCCGGCAACCGACCTCGCCGTCGTGCGCGTCGACGGCTCGCACCTGCCGACGCTCTCGTTCGCGAGCTCGTCGGACCTGCGTGTCGGCCAGATCGCCATCGCCGTCGGCAACCCGTACGGCTTCGATTGCACCGTCACCGCCGGCGTCGTGAGCGCGCTCGGCCGTTCGTTGCGCACGCAATCTGGCCACCTCGTCGACGACGTCATTCAAACCGACGCCGCCCTCAACCCCGGCAACTCGGGCGGCCCGCTCGTCGACGCCCGCGGCCAGGTCATCGGCGTCAACACGGCGATGATCATGCCCGCGCAAGGCATCTGCTTCGCCATCGCCAGCAACACCGCGAGCTTCGTCATGAGCAAGCTCATCCACGAGGGCCGCATCCGCCGCGCCTACCTCGGCGTCGCCGGCCAGAACGTCCCGCTGCACCGGCGCGTCGTTCGTTTCCACGGCCTGCCCAACGAGAGCGGCGTCTTCGTCGTCTCGACCGAGCCCGACAGCCCCGCCGCCCGCGCCGACCTCCGCGACGGCGACCTCATCGTCGCCTACGGCGACAAGCCCGTCGCCGGCATTGACGATCTCCACAAGCTGCTCACCGAAGAGCAAGCCGGCGTCGGCTCGACGATGACCATCATCCGCAACCTCGAGAAGAAAACGCTGACCGTGGAACCGACGTTGCGTCGGTAAGAGAAGGCGACCGCGAGACGCCGTCAACACGGCCCCGGTGCGACGAACGGTCGCACCGGGGCCGTTTTTCAGCGTCGCCACGGCGACGGCCCTCGGCGCCGACGCGACGCCGTCGGCGACCTTGCCCGCGATCTCGTGGACCGCGGCGCCTCCCACCGGTCCGTCGCTCGCGACGCAGGGCTGGATCGGCGCGCCCGCGCACCAGGCCACGGTCACGGGCCTCGTTCCGATCACGGTGGCGGCCGGCACGACGCTGACAGCGGGGACGTTGACCTACTGGCCGATGGCTTCGCCCGATCAGGTGCACACGCTCTCGACGACCGTCACCGGCGGCCCAGGCGCGACGCTCGCGACGCTCGACACGACGACGCTGTCGAACGGCTCGTGGGTCATCCAGCTCGACGCGACCGACGACGGCGGCCACCAGCAGGTGAGCTCCGTCGCCGTCACCGTCAGCGGTGACTACAAGCCCGGCCGCGTCGTCGTCGAGGTCACCGACCTGACCATCCCGGTCACGGGCATCCCCATCACGGTGGGTCGTCGCTACGACAGCCTCGAGAAAGACAACGTCGGCGACTTCGGCCACGGTTGGTCGCTGACCCTCGGCCACCCGAAGCTCGAGGTCGACCCCGCCCACAACGTGACGATCACGATGCCCGACAACCGGCGCGTGACGTTCTACTTCCAAGCGTCGTCGGTGACCCCGAGCATCACGTTCGCGTGGCTCTACGGTCCGGGCTACGTCCCCGAGGCGGGCACGTTCGGGACGCTCACCGCAGATGGATGTCCGCTCATGGTCGTGTCGGGTGGGCAGCTCGTCTGCTCGAAGAAAGCTCGCTCGAGTACGCGCCGACGACCTACACGTACACCGATCCGTACGGCCGCGTGTTCACGATGGCAGCGACGGGCGAGCTCAAGTCGATCAAAGATCGCCAGCAAAACACGCTGACGTTCTCGCCTTCGGGCATCACGAGCAGCGCCGGTGTCAGCGTCACGTTCGAGCGCGACGGCAACGGCCGCATCACGAAGGTGACGAGCCCGCTCGTCGACGCGACCACGGGTTCCGTGGTCTACACCTACGAGTACGACGCCAACGGCGACCTCACCAAGGTCAACTTACCCGACGACGGCAACGGCCCCGGCCACATCGACTACGCGTACGCCGATCATCGGTTGCTCACGACAAAGGACCCGAACGGCCATTTCGCACGAACGTCAACCTACGACGGCGACGGCCGCCTGCAGACCGACGCCGACGCCGTCGGCAACGCGACCTCGTACGCCTACGACCTGACGGCGCACACGACGACCATCACCAACCCAGACGACGGCGTCGTCACCCAGACGTTCGACGATCGCGGTCTGCTGACGAAAGAGGTCGATCCGCTCGGTCGTACGACCCAGCACACCTACGACGACAACCGGAACGAGCTCACCCGCACGAACGCCCTCAACGAGGTCACCACGATGACCTACGACGGCAGCGGCAATCAAACATCGATCCAGAACGGTCGCGGTGAGACGACCCACATCACGTACAACTCGTTCTCCGAGCCGCTCACGAGCACCGACCCGGCGGGCCACACGACGACGATCGGCTACGACTCGTCGGGCATCCCGACGAAGTTCAGCGATGAGGTTGGAACTCTCGCGACCTTCACGTCGTCCGACCACGGGTTGCCGCTGACGGTGACCGACGTCGCCGGAAACACGGCGTACCTGACGTACGACGCGGTCGGCAATCTGACCGCGCGAACCGACCGCCTCTCGCGCGTCACCAAGAGCAGCTACGACGGCACGGGCCGACTCTCGACGAGCACCGACGCACGCGGCGGCGTGACGAGCTACTTCTACTCGCTGCGCGGCCTTCGATCGCGAATGACAGACGCTTCAGGCCTCATCGGCCACCAGGCGTACGTCTACGGGTATGACCAGAACGGCAACCTGACGAGCGAGACGTCCGACGAGGGCCGTACGACGACATACGCTTTCGACGCGATCAACCACCTGACGCAGGTCCAGCACCCTGACCTCACGACGACCGGTTACACGCGTGACTTCCGCGGCAACCCGCTGACCACGACGGACGAGATCGGCCGGCTGACGACGTACGAGTACGACAAAGCCGGCCAGCTCACCAAGACGACGTTCCCCGACGGGACGTTCACCACGCGCGCCTACGACGACCTCGGTCGCCCGCAGACCGCGACCGACGAGCGCGGCAACGCCACCACGTACGAGTACGAAACCGGCTGCGGCTGCGCCGAGCGGGTGACAAAGGTGACCGACCCGCTCGGCCACGCGACGACGACCACGTACGACGCCGTCGGTCGCCGCGCGACCGTCATCGACGCGAACGACCACACGACCAGCTACGGTTACGATACCCGTGGTCATCTGACGACGACGACCTATGCCGACGCGACGAGCGAGAGCGACGGCTACGACACCCGCGGGCGCCGCACGAGCCACACCGATCAGATGGGTTCGGTCACCCAGTACGGTTACGACGCCGAAGGCCAGCTGACGTCGGTGACTGATGCCCTGAACCACGTCACGAGCTACACCTACGACGGCAACGGCAACCTAACGACTGTCACCGACGCCAACAGCCATACGACGAGCTACGGCTACGATGCACTGAACCGAAAATCGTCTCGTACGCTGCCTCTCGGCATGACCGAGACATTCGCCTACAACATGTACGGCGACCAGACCGGTCATACGGACTTCAAGGGCAAGACGACCACGATGACCTACGACGGTCTGAGCCGCTTGCTCACAAAGGTCCCAGACGCGGCTCTCAGCGAACCGACCATCACGTTCGGCTACAACCTGACCGGCACGCGCGCTTCGATGGCCGACGCCAGCGGCACGACGACCTACGCCTACGACCAGCGCGACCGCCTCAAGACCAAAGCGACGCCAGCCGGGACTTTGACGTACACTTACGACCCGGCGGGAAACGTGGCGTCGATCAAGTCGTCGAACGCGAACGGAACGGACGTGGCGTACAGCTGGGACGCCGCGAACGAGCTCGTCACCGTCACAGACAACCGGGCGGGCGGCGTGACGACGTCGGCGTATACCGCCACCGGACGGCCGAGCGGGTTGACACAGCCGAGCGGCGTGGGAGCGACGTACAGCTACGACTTGCGAGATCGGGTGACGTCGCTTGAGTGGGCTCACAGTACGAACCCCGCGTTCGGAAGCTGGTCGTATGGATTCAACGGCCGAGGCCAGCGAACGAGCGTCACCGACGCCACCGGCCGGCACGTCGCATACGGATACGACGCGGTCTCGCGTCTCGTCAGCGAGACCATTGCGGCCGACCCGCGCGGAGCGATCGGCAACGGCGAGATCGACTATTCGCTAGATCCGACAGGCAATCGTCTGTCGCGGACATCCACGCTCGCGGCCGTCGGCGGGCAGACGTTCACCTACGACTCCAACGACCAACTCGGCAGCGACACCTACGACCTAAACGGCAACACGACAGCCTCGGACGGCCACGCGTTCGCGTACGACTTCGAAAACCGTCTGAAGTCAAAGGACGCGGGCGCCGTGACGATCGTCTACGACGGCGACGGGAACCGAGTTGCAAAGACCGCGGGAGGCGTCACGACGAAGTATCTGATCGACGACGTAAATCCGACGGGCTACCTGCAAGTTCTTGAAGAGGTGAGAGGTGGATCGGTACAGACCGAGTACACGTACGGTACGATGCTTGTGAGCCAGAACCGGGCGGTCGGAGGGGCCAGTCAGACGAGTTACTACGGCTACGATGCCCACGGAAACGTCACGTTTCTGACGGACGCTGCGGGCGCGGTGACGGACACGTACGACTACGACGCATGGGGGAGCGTGGTCGGACAGTCCGAGACGACGCCGAACACACGGCTGTTTGATGGGGAGGAAGTGGATCCGGACCTCGGGCTCGTCAATCTGCGGGCACGGCTGTACAAGCCGATCACGGGGCGGTTCTTGACGATTGATCCGCTGGATGGAGTTGCCGGCTCCTTCGTGGTTGCAGGTACAGCAGGGGATGTTTCACGAGAAGCCGCAACTACCTCGCCCTTCGTCAATGCAGTTCTGGATCTCACTCCGCGTGACGTAGTCGGGCCCCGCGTTCGCGGACAGCGCTATCTTTTCGCTGCCGGTGATCCTGTATCGAAGTTCGACCCGACGGGATTGAGCGAGGCCACGGCTGATGCGTTCTTCGAATTCGCGATAAGCCGTCCTCTCGTGACGGTCGCCTTCGTCGGGTCGGCAGCGGTGACAGCCGGTGGCATCGTGGTGTTGGCCAGTAAGATCAAGGAGAGGATCTGCGAGAACGGGTACCAGACTGATTTGGCAACGTGCAGGGAGCTTCCCGATCCTGCGGCCCGCGCTCGATGCTACGCCTCAGCCCTGGATCGAAAGAACGCTTGCTTGAAGGATCAGCCGCTGCCGCCATTGCAGGGATGGCCCGGATGGTGAGGCGCAAGCGAGGGGGCGTGCGCATCTCGAGGGCTAGAGCGGGCGTAGAGGGAGGCTGGTTTTGCGATGTGTCGTCAAGTGACTCGCGGGTACCCAGCGGGAGGATCTTCGGTGAGGACAAAGGACAAGCTTTGCAGCTTGCGGCTCGGTACGTGTCGTCAATGACTACCGGCGATGAGGACGCCGCCGCTGCGGTGGACGTGGACAAATCACGGGGCCGGACGGGAGTCGTTGCGTCCCTCGTCCCGACAAAGGATGGGTTTCGCTTAATTCTGGACGATGTGGAAGCAGTCGAAATGGAGGGATCAATGACCTGGCGGTCAGTTCGACTTTTCAGCCATCGCGACTTCGTTGAGACCAGACCTGCCAAGGTGACAAAGGAAGAACTCGCTTCCGTCGGCGGCATGCTGCTTGCTCGCCTTCGTGCGCTGGAGATCACCAAGGCAGCCGGACATGGAAGTAGCCCGCAGAACCCGAGATCGAAAGTAACGAAATCCAAGCGTGAGGTGTAACGCTTCAGCTAGGAGCCTGTCGGGGTAAGGCGGCCTGAGCGCCGGCGGCGTGGGCGGAGAAGGATCGACAGTGGATCGGGGCTGTGATCGTCTTCGAAGATGAGCAAGACATTCCGGCCGTACTCACCTGGCCAGGCCTTTCTTCTGCCGCCGTCACCGCTGGACTGGCTGCCGGAGGACCACCTCGCGCGCTTCATCATGGATGTGGTGAAGAAGCTGGATCTGGCGGTGGTGTACCAGCGATACGAAGGCGACCTGCGCGGGTACCCGCCTTACCACCCGCAAATGATGGTGGCGCTGCTGCTGTACGGGTACTGCGTCGGCGTGCCGTCATCGTGGAAGATCGAGAAGAAGACCCACGAGGACATCGCGTTCCGTGTCATCGCCGGTGGCGCGCAGCCTGACCACTCGTCGGTCTCGGAGTTTCGTCGTGTTCACCCTCACGAAAGCGTCCTCGGCGTGGTGCTGAAAATATTGGTCCCTGGCACCGCGGCTGCCTCTGATTGGTCCGGGGCGGAAGGGGTTCTGATCGAGGGAGGAGGCCTCGGCTTGTCCGTAACGAAATCGTTGGAGCAGGACGACGACGTGGTCTTTGTGCGACGGGGCTCTCGATGAGCGCGCGCCATTAAATGACGGATCTCGACGCAGAGCCAGCGCGGGCCTTGTCGGCGCACGAGCGTGCAATCCTCGAACGGTTGTTCGAGCCGCGGTTTCCGGGGCGTGAGGAGCTGCGGGCGCAGCTCGACGGGCTTGTCGTGCGGCCGCTCGATGATGAAGGGTGTCTGAAGTTCGAGGTTCGCGCTGGGGCGCCGCGGGCGCGGGTGCGGCATCCGATCCCGACAGAAGGGGAGGGGCGGGACGATCAGGGAGGCGTCACGCATGTGGAGCTTCATGTCGTCGACGGGCTTCTGCGCGCGCTGACGCTTTGGAGCGAAGCTTCGCCGGTCGCGCGCGGGTTGCCGGCGGTCGAGGGGATGAAGGTGTTTGCGGCTTACAGTGAGGACGCGGGCGTCTGGAACAGCGACGAGCGGTTCTTGTGAGCCAGAACGGAGGCTGAGCGCGTGATGGACGGGGCGTTGCCTTGGGTCGTGACGATCGCGGCGGCTTGGGGGTTGTTCGTCTATTGGAACCGCCAGCGGTTGTTGTTGGCGTTTCGGCAAGAGATCGTCATCGCGCCGTTTCGGCCGGTGCCGGCGGACGCGCTCTCGGCGGAGCTTCGGGACGCGCTCGGGCGGCGCTCGGAGCCGCTGGTCGGGCTGGGGTTCGTGCCGGTCGGGTTTTGCGAGCGGGCGCATCCCCGCTTGGTGGCGCCGGAGCGGGTGCTGGCGCTCGTTCACCCGGAGACGGGGACGGTGGCCACGGTCTGCGTCGGAACCGTCGGGGCTCAGCTGGGCACGATCGTCATCTTTCGGACGAAGTTCGTCGACGGGTCGTGGCTGCGAACGACGGCGGGCCGCGCGCACCTCTATTGGGGAGAGATCCCGGGCGGGCGCTACGTCGATGTCCTGACGGCCGACGTCGGCGAGCTGTGGCGGGCGCACCGGACGGCGGTGCTCGAGGAGAAGCGCGACGTCGTCGTCGACACGAGCCTCGAGGCGGCGATCGCGCTCGAGAACTCGGGCGACGAGTCGCAACGTCGCTGGCTGCTCGAGCACGGCCACGCCTCGCTCACGGAAGATCCGGAGGTGCTGCAGGCGACGGCGTTGGGCGCGCGCGCTTTGGCCGACAAGTTCCGAGCGGGGGCGTCGCGCGTCGCGCGGTCGCCGCTGGCGAAGGCTGCGCCGAGCTACGCGACGACGCCGCCCGAGGAGATGGAACGTTACTTCCTCGTGCGCGAGCGCGTTCGGCTGCGCGTCGCGGGTTCGCAGCGGCGGGCGTCGCTCTTCATCGTCACGGGGTTGTTGTTCGCGTTGCCGGCGGCGTTGTCGCCGACGCTGCGCGAGTTGTTGTGGCTGTTGCCCGCCGTCGTGATTCACGAGCTCGGCCACTTCGTCGCGATGAGGCTCCTCGGTCATCGCGACGCGCGCATCTTCTTCGTGCCGTTTCTCGGCGCGGCGACCGCGACGGACAAGCCCTACAAGAAGCTCTGGCACGAGATGGTGGTTTTGCTGGCGGGGCCTTTGCCGGGGCTGCTGACGCTGCCGCTGGTCCTCGTCATTCGGCGGCCGTGGTTGCTGCACGCGCAGATGGCGATGATCGGGCTCAGCGTCATCAACCTCTTGCCCATCTACCCGCTCGACGGCGGGCGCATCGTGCGCGCGCTGCTCACGGCCGGGCATCCGCGCCGCGACATGGCGCTCCGTGTGTTGGGCGTCGCGGCGTTCCTCGGGTGGGGCGTGCGCGGTGGCGATCCGGCTGGGCTCATCATCGGCGCGTTCATGGCGTGGGTGTTCTGGCGCGGCCGGGGAACGGCGGCGCTCGAGGCCACCGTGCGCGCGCGGCTGTCTCCTGATGACAGAGGCGATCCGAAGGCGCGCCGCTTCGCGATCTACCGCGTGCTTGCTTCGCATCCTGAGCCGGCGGCGCTCGAGGGACGGCTCGCGTTGGTCAACGAGCTCGATCGCCGCCTCGTGGACGATCCGCCGTCGTTCGGGCGGGCGCTGCCGTGGTTGATCATTTATGCGGCGCCGCTGGCGTTTCTGGGCGCGCTTTTCGCGCTGCCGCACACCAACTTCATGTCTTGGCTGGCGGCCTCTCGTCGGCACGAGGACTGCCCGTCGGTGGACACGGCGGTGCCGATCGCGTGCGTCAATGGCGAGGCTGACGTCGCCGCCGTCGACTGGAGCTCGACGCCGCCGTTGCCTCCCAAGATGAAGGTGCGACCGTCGAAGGGCGAGGCGGAGGCGCTGTTTCGTTGCCGCGGCCCGGCCTCGCCGGCGCTCACGCAGCTGCAGAGCGGTTTCGACGAGCTGGTGGAGGCGAGCGAGTACTGTCCGGCCCCGCCGTGGCAGCCCGCGCCGACGGAGAACGAAGAAAAGTCGCGCACCGTCGCGCGCGCGACGTACCGCACCCTCATGCGCGAGGTCGAGGGCATGTGGGACGACGGTCCTACGACGGCGCAATCGCAGAGCCGGGCGATGCAAGCGTTCGACGCGGCGGTCGCGAAGGCGCGCGCGGGCTCGGAGCCGTTTGACGCCGAGACGGCCGGCTTGGTGCGCGAGGTGGTCGCGGATGATTTCGAGCCGAACGCCGACACGCGCGCGAAGCTGCGCGTGCGCCTCGGCGGGCCCGCCGGCACGGCCTGCGAAACACCGCGCTTCTCACGCGCCACCGTCAGGAGCGACAAAGACCACCCCGGCGCGGCGACCCTCTTGCTCGGCGTGACGTACTCGTCGACGGCGTCGCTCGCGCCGCTCGCGAGCTACCTCTGCCGCGCCGGCTGCGCGTTGAACGTGACGCCCTACGCCTCGCACGACTACCGCGTCTACACCTGCGACTGAGCTCGCTTGAACGCGCGGCGCGCGAGCGGGAGCGCGCCAGCGGCGAGCAGCAGCGCGGCCAACAAGACACGCGTGCCGCCGTTCGACGCGGGAACGGACGGCGCGGCGACGCAGACGTTGTTCGCGCACGTGTTGCCGCCGGAGCAGACGCCGCACGAGACGGCCTGGCCACAGGCGTTCGTGAGCGTGCCGCAGCTCCCGACGGCGCACGTCACGGGCGCGGCGATCATGATGGGGACGATCGTCTGCCCGGTTCCGTCGCCGGTCGTGCTCGCGTTGCCGTTCGCCGAAAGGCCGTAGGCGCGGAGGGTCGCCGTGCCGGCGGTCGGGCTCGCCGTGTAGTTCGCCGAGAACCGAACGAGGCCGCCGCTCCCGAGCTTGGGCGCGGTGTGTGTGACGTCGCCGCCGGAGATCTGCGTCAGCGCCGACGCCGAGCCGCCGATCGAAAAGAAGCCGCCGCCCGACAGGATCGAGAGGTCCAAGCCGCCCGGGCCGCCGTTGATGCTCGTGATCGTGACGTCGACGCTCGTCGTCGCGCCGGGCGCGAGGCAGGTCATCGCCGGCGTGAGCGTCACCTGCGGCGTCGCGCCGCCCGAGTGGCACGACATGCAGTTGCCGACGAAGCCGGTCGAAAACGCCCCGGCCGGCCGCGCGGCCGCAAACACCCCGACCGCCAGCACCCACGCGATCCCCCACCTTTTCATGCGTGGACTGTCACCCGGACCCCGGCGGGGCGAGGTCACGTTTTCGTGACGACCGCGGCCCTCACCGTCGGGCAGCGGCGCGAAACTGCGTTATTCTTTGGGCCTTATGTCCACGCCCCAGTTCGCCGTCACCCTCGCCAAGTCCCGCAAGCCGCGCCCCGCCGACGCCGACCTCGTCTTCGGGCGCATCTTCACGGACCACATGGCGATCGTCGACTACGACGCGGATCGCGGCGGGTTCTTCGATGCGCGCGTCGTGCCGTACGGGCCGCTCACGCTCGATCCGGCGGCGGCCGTGCTGCACTACGGGCAGGAGCTCTTCGACGGGCTCAAGGCCTTCCGCGGCGCCGACGGCAAGGTGCGCGTGTTCCGGCTCGACCGGCACGCGCGCCGCATGCACGACGGCGGTGCGCGGCTCTGCATGCCGGCGGTCGACGAGGCGCTGTTCCGCGAGGCGGTGCTCGCGCTCGTGCGCGCCGACGCCGAGTGCGTGCCGTCGTCGCCCAACACGTCGCTCTACATCCGGCCGACGCTGGTCGCGACCGAGGCGTTCCTCGGCGTGCGGCCCTCGAAGCGCTACGTGTTCTTCGTGATCGCCTCGCCCGTGGGCGGCTACGGCGGCAAGGTGTTCGAGCCGTCGCGCATCTGGATCGAGGACAAGTACGTGCGCGCCGCCGTCGGCGGCCTCGGCGCCGTGAAGTCGGGCGCGAACTACGCCGCGAGCCTCGCCGCCGCCGAGGAGGCCAAGGCGCGCGGGTACGCGCAGGTGCTGTGGACGGACGCGGCCCAGCACCGCTACTTCGAAGAGGTCGGCACGATGAACCTCGTCGTGCGCATCGGCGACGAGTTCGTGACGCCGCCGCTCGGCGGCAGCATCCTCTCGGGCGTCACGCGTGACTCGATCATCACGCTGCTGCGCGAGTGGGGCTTCACCGTGAGCGAGCGTCCGCTCGCGATCGACGAGGTGCTGGCGGCGCACCGCAACGGCGCGCTCCGCGAGGTCTTCGGCTGCGGCACGGCCGCGGTCATCACGCCCGTGGGCGAGCTCGGCTGGCGCGGCGAGAAGCTCGTCATCAACGGCGGCGAGGCAGGCGAGGTCGCGCGCCGCCTCTACGACGCCGTCACCGACATCCAATACGGCCGCGCGCCCGACGCGCACGCCTGGATGACGCTCGTCGAATAGCGCGGCCGCGGGCTCCGCAAGCGCTCAGTCGGCTCGCAACGCCGCGAGCACACGACTTAGCCGTGTGCCAGCTCGCGCTCGTCCGCTCGGGCAGCCCGACGCTTCGCTCGATGCGGACGAGGATGGTCTCGAAGGCCTGATAGGCGTGGTCGAGCGAGAGCGCGACGAGCGCCGCCTCGGCGTCGCCGCGTCGCGGGTCCGCGCCGTGCGCGCGGGCGAGGTGCGCGACGACCATGTCCCAGTCACGCCGGCACTCCGCTTCGACGAGGGCCGCACGTGATTCCGCCGGGCTCACAGCGGCTCGCCTTCGGACAGCACGCGCTCGCGGAGCATCACGGGCGCCTCGGCGGCGTCGATCACGTGAACATCGAGGCGACAGGCGCGGCCGATGACCGACGCGATCGCGATCGTGTCCACCGAGCCCTCGCCTTCGACGAGGATGTCGACGTCGCTTCGTTCGCCCGGCTCACCCCAGGCGTAGGACCCGAATAGCCATGCCCGCCCGCAGAGCCCCTGGTCCCGAGCCCGTTCGATCGCGGCGCGCACGACGGGCACAACGACAGCGATGCGCGCCGCCGCGGCCGCTCGCTCGTGTGCGATCTCGCCCTCGAAGTGCCACAGCATCGCGCGACGCAGCGCGCGCAGCAGCTAGGGGTCGGGCAGCGCAGCACCCATCCATCCACAATGGCCCGACCAGGAGCCCGCAAGTCGCGGCTACGTGCTGCGCGTGAAGAGCTGGCCGCGCGTCGCCTGGTAGGCGGCGCTGCGGACGAGCTCGCGCACTTGGCGCGGATCGGGCACGCCCAGGAGGCGCGCGCGTGGCGTCGTCGGGTCGGACGATTGAATCGCGATCTGGCCGATGCCCATGAGCCGCTCGACGAGCGACTGCGTGAACGTGATGTCGTCGATCGTGCGGACGTCGATCTCGACCAGGCTCTTCGACAGGACGCCGCTCTCGATCGTCACGCGCTGGTTCGACACGCGGTAGCGGTGCCCGCGCAGCGCGAGCATGCGCCAGCCGAGGCGCACGGCGCGCGAGCCGACGAGCGCGATGACGCCGAGGATGATCACGGTGCGCGCCGTGTCCTCGTGCTCGACGACGAGGGTGGCGGCGTCACGCGACGCCTGCGTGAGCGCGTCGCGCACGGGGCCGTAGGCGAAGTACACGACGAGCGGCACGACGATCGCGAAGACGACGGTCGCGGCGACTTGCACGGCGAGCGCCTTGAGCGACGGCGTTCCCTCCCACAGCACCTCTTCTTTCGAAGGCGCGAGCGGCACGGCGCCGCCGCCCGTGAGCGGCACGCCGATCGCCGTCGCGCCGCCGAACGGGAAGCCGCACTGGGGGCAGCTCGTCGCGGCGCGCGAGACCTGCGCCTTGCACTCGGGACAGGGAACCAGCGCCATCGCGGCGAAATTAGCACGCTCAGTGGTGTTGTTCGGCGGCGGCCTTCTTGAAGTCGATGAACGTGACGCCGCTGATCTTCTGCGTCGGCGGCGCCTTGTGCCGGGGCGCCGGGGCCGCGGTGACGTGGCGCGCGGGTGCGGTCTCCGCGTGCGCCGTCGGCAGCGGCGTCAGGTTGACGGGCACGCGCTCGTTCTCTCGCGCGCGCATGACGATCGTCGTCGTGAGCGTCTCGTAGCCGGGGCTGCGCACCATGACGGTGTACGAGCCGGGCGACGCCTCGAGCACCATGGGCGAGGCCTCGGCCATCTTCTGGCCGTCGACGTAAATCTCGGCTTCGGGCGGCGCCGTGACGATCTCGACCCGACCTGGCGCCTGCACGAGCAAGTAGCGCACGAGCGCGCCGCCGCACGCGAGCGCGACGACGACGGCGCCGAGCACGAGCGGCAGACGTGAACGCGGCTTGGCGGGGGCGACGAGGCGCGGCCGCCCGGGCGTGGCCGTGCGCGCCGCGAGCGGCGCGCGCATCTCGATCGAAGGCGACAGCGCGATCGCCGCCGCTCCGTGCGCCGGCGTCGGCGCGCGCGGCGGCAACGGAACCGGTTGTCCGCCGTCGGCCACCTCCGCGAGGCGCGCCTTCAGCTCGTTCATGCTCTGCCAGCGCTCGGCGCGCGTCTTCGCGAGCGCGCGCATGACGATGTCCTGCGCCGCGCCCGGGATCTCGAGATCGGGGCGGCGCTGGCGCGGCGGCTCGACGGGATCGCGCAGGTGCTTCAGCAGCAGGCGCGCCATGTCGTCGTCGCGGAAGGGCACGTCGCCCGTGAGCACTTGGTACATCAAGCACCCGAAGGCGTAGACGTCGTCGCGCGGGTCGGGCGGCTGGCCCTGGGCCTGCTCGGGCGACATGAGCTCGGGCGTGCCCGCGACGTTCGCTTCGCCCGCGGCTTGTACGTCGCCGCGCGCGTTGGCGATGCCGAAGTCGACGACCTTGGCGATCTCGACCTCGACGCCGCTCGACGACGCGTGCCGCCCCACGAGCACGTTCTCGGGCTTGACGTCGCGGTGGACGACGCCGTGCGCGTGCGCCGCCGCGAGCGCGCCCGCGATCTGGATCAAGATCGGCTTCGCGCGCGGCCACGGCAGCGGGCCCTCTTCGGCGATGAGCGCGAACAGCGTCGGCCCGTCGACGTGCTCCATGGCGAGGAACACGTACCCTTCGGGCGAGCGGCCGCTGTAGAAGATGTCGATGACGTTGTCGTCGTGGATCTCGGAGGCGATGCGCGCCTCGCGCAAGAAGCCCTCGACGAACTGAGGCTGGCTCGCGAGGTCGGGCAGCAGCACCTTGAGCACGATCGTCTTGCCGACGCCCGTGTGCTCCGCGAGGTACACCGCGGCCATCGCCCCTTCTCCCAGCTTGGCCAGGATGCGGTAACGACCCGAGAGTACCTGCCCGATGAGCGGGACCCGCGCCGGGGCCGCAAGGGGTTCGGTGCTCATGTCCCCGCGCCAAAGTATCACGGACGGGACACGCGGCGAGCGGCGTCTCGGCACGCGCGATCGCACGGCGCCGTCACGATTGTGGCGCGTTCTTTTACTGATCTCCCCTGACGCCGCTTCGTCGATCTTCCCGCGCTCGTCGCCTCACGGTTCCGTGCAAAATGCCGATGGGGAGACCCGCCACACGTGTGCCCGCCCGGACCTTTGACGCCCCCGCCCGCCGCGCCCGACGCGACGCTCCCGCGCGGCACGGCGCTGGGACGCTTCGTCGTGCTGTCGCTCGTCGGCCGGGGCGCGATGGGCGAGGTCTACGCGGCCTACGATCCCGACCTCGACCGCAAGATCGCCATCAAGCTGGTCCGCGCGCGCACGGCCCGCTCCGGTGACACGGGCGAGAGCCGCGTGCGCCTCATGCGCGAGGCGCAGGCGACCGCCAAGATCTCGCACCCCAACGTCGTCGTCGTCTACGACGCCGGCACCTTCGAGGACCGCGTCTTCATCGCGATGGAGTTCGTCGAGGGGCACACCGTGCGCTACTGGCTGCAGGCGGCCGAGCGCACGTGGCCCGAGATCCTCGCGATCTTCGTGGCGGCGGGGCGCGGGCTCGCGGCGGCGCACGACAAGGACCTCGTCCACCGCGACTTCAAGCCCGACAACGTCATGGTCGGGCGCGACGGCCAGGTGCGCGTCATGGACTTCGGCCTCGCGCGCATGGCGGCTCGGCGCGGGCAGACGCCGGCCGGAGGCACGCCGACGCTGGCGACCGCGCCGGTGCGGCGTCGCGCGGCCGGCCCCGACGACGACGATCTCGAGTCGACGCGCAAGCTCGACGACGTCACGCCGATGACGGCGACGCTCGACGGCGGCCGCGGGAGCGACCTCTTGATGACGGCGACGTCGACGATGACGTTGCACGATCCCATCACGCAGACGGGCACCGTCATGGGCACGCCCGCGTACATGTCGCCCGAGCAGTTTCAGAGCGAACCGACCGACGCGCGCTCGGATCAGTTCAGCTTCTGCGTCGCGCTCTACGAGTCGCTCTACGGCGAACGGCCCTTCGCGGGACGCACGCTCGACGAGCTCACCGCGAACGTCGTCACGGGGCGCCTCGCCGAGTCGCCCGAGGGTACGAAGGTGCCGGGGTGGCTGCGCAAGGTCATCGAGCGCGGCCTGCGCGTCGATCCGGCGGCGCGCTTCCCGTCGATGGCGGCGCTGCTCGCCGAACTCGACCAGCGCTCGGGCGTCACGCCGCGCACGGGCTTCGCGAGCGGCGCGGCGGCGAAGCTCGCGGGCGCGTGGGTGCCGCCCGTCGCGGGCCACCCTGTCGAGACGCCCGAGAAGATCGCCATGCGCGAGGCGTTCCTCGCGACGGGCAAGGCGTACGCCGACGCCGCCTTCGCGGGCGCGAGCGCCGTGCTCGATCGCTTCGCGGCCCGCTGGGCGGAGCTCTACGTCGAGGTGCTCGAGGCGACGCACGTGCGCGGCGAGCAGTCGGCCGAGGTGCTCGACCTGCGCATGGAGGCGCTCAACGACGGGCTCGAGGAGCTCAAGGCCCTCGGGCGGCAGTTCCTCGTCGCGACGCCGGCCGTCGTCGAGAACGCCGTCAACGCCGCCGTGGCGCTCGGCACGCTCGAGCGCGTCGGCGACGTCAAGCTGCTGCGCGCGCTCGTGCGACCGCCCGAGGATCCCGGCACGCGCATCGCCGTCGAGCGCATCCGCGCGCGGCTCGTCGACGTGCGCGCGCTCTTCCGCGTCGGTCGCTTCACCGACGGCCTCGAGATCGCGGCGCCGCTCGTCGAGGAGGCGCGCCGCATCGGTTACGGCCCGACGCTCGCCGAGGGGCTGCTCGTCTACGGCGCGATCCTCCACGAGGTCGGCAAGCTCGAGGCGTCGGTGCTCGCGTGGCAAGAGGCCGTGTGGACCGCCGAGCTCGCGCGCCACGACGAGGTCGCCGCCGAGGCCGCGAGCCAGCTCGTCTTCGTCACGTCCTACGCGCAGGCGCGCTTCGACGTCGCCGAGATTTGGAGCCAGCACGCCGAGACGTTGTTGCGGCGCATGGGCGGGCACGATCAGCTGTGGGGTTGGTTCTTCAACAACCGGGCCGCGATGCGCGAGGTGCAGGGCAGGCTCGCCGAGGCCCTCGAGGACACGCGCCGCGCCGTCGACGCCAAGACGCGCGCGCTCGGCCCGGACGCCGTCGACGTCGCGCTCAGTCTCGGCAACGTCGCCAACCAGCTCTCGGGCATGGGCGACTTCGACGGCGCGATCGCCGTCTCGCAGCAGGCCGTCGACATCATGGTGGCCGCCATCGGCGACGATCACCCGCGCTCGGCGGTCGTGCTGTCGAACCACGGCGAGTTCCTGTGCCGGCTGGGCCGTTTCGCCGAGGCGCACGACGTCGCGTCGCGCGCGCTCGCCGTGTTCGAGCGCGAGACGGATCCCAACGGCGCGTGGGTCACGTACCCGCTGCTCACGGTCGGTCTGAGCCTGCTCGGCATGGGCCGCCGCGACGAAGCCGCCGCCGTGCTCGAGCGCGCGACGACGATCCGCGAGGCGCTCGAGAAGACGCCGGCGCGCCTGGCCGAGGTCCACTTCGCGCTCGGCCGCGCGCTGCACGCGCGCCACGCCGACGCCGCGCGCGCCGTCGATCTCGTGCGCCGCGCGCGCCGCGAGTACGAAGAGTCCCCGGCGACCCCCGCCCTCGAGAAAGATCTCGCCGAGCTCGACGGCTGGCTCGCGCAGCACGCGTGAGGTAGCGTCGCGCGCCATGTCGACGGAGCGCGCGTTCGATGGTCTTCACGTCGTCGTCACCGGGGGCACGGGCGCGCTCGGGCGGGCGGTCGTCGACGCGTTCGTCGCCGCGGGCGCGATCTGCCACGTCCCACACCGAGGCGCGGCGCCCGCCGACATGAAGGCGAGCGAGCAGCTGCGCCTCGTCGGCGGCGTCGAGCTGTCGGATGAAGCACGCGTCGCGCGCTTTTACGCCGACCTGCCCGGGCTCTGGGCGTCGGTGCACGCGGCGGGCGGCTTCGCGATGGCGCCCGCGCTCGCGACGTCGCTCGCCGACCTGCGCGCGCAGCTCGATCAAAACCTCGTGAGCGCGTTCTTGTGCTCGCGCGAGGCCGCGCGTCGCATGGGCGCGGCCGGCGGCCGCGTCGTCAACGTGGCTTCGCGCGCCGGCGTCGACATCGACGGAGGCAAGCTCGCCTACACGATCGCCAAGGCCGGAGTCGTCGCGCTCACGCGCGCGCTCGCCGCCGAGCTCGGACCCGCCGTCCTCGTCAACGCGATCCTGCCCTCGACGATCGACACGGCCGCGAACCGCGCCGCGATGCCCAGCGCCGACCGCTCGCGTTGGTCGCAGCCCGCCGACATCGCCCGCGCGATCTCGTGGCTTTCCAGCCCCGAGAACGCCAACACGACGGGTGCGCTCGTCCCCGTCTGAAATCCGGATCGGCTCTTTCCAGAAACGTCGCGCGGACAACAAAAAACGTTCGCTGACAATCTGACGACAATTGGCGGCCTACATTGGCGCCATGCAGATTTCGTCACTGGTCGTGGGGACTTACCTGGTCATCCTGCTGGCGCTCGCGGCCTACGGATTCCACCGCAGCTCGCTCGTGTGGATGTTCTATTCGTCGCGCAGCAAGCGCCCGCGGCCCCTCGGGATGTGGAAGGACTCCGACCTGCCGAGCGTGACGGTCCAGCTGCCGCTCTTCAACGAAATGTACGTCGTCGAGCGCCTCCTCGACGCCGTCGCCGGCATCCGCTACCCGCGCGACCGTTTCCAGATCCAGGTGCTCGACGACTCGACCGACGAGACGCAGGAGATCTGCAAGCGCAAGATCGCCGAGCTCGCGCACCGCTTCCCCGACCTCGAGATCGAGTACGTCCACCGCGTCGACCGGTCGGGCTTCAAGGCCGGCGCGCTCGAGAACGGCCTCCGGACCGCCAAGGGCGAGTTCATCCTCATCTTCGACGCCGACTTCCTGCCGTTGCCCGACGTGCTCGAGCGCAGCGTCCACTACTTCCTCGATCCGCGCGTCGCCGTCGTGCAGTGCCGCTGGGAGCACGTCAACCGCGACTTCTCGGCGCTGACCGAGGTGCAGGCGCTCATGCTCGACGGGCACTTCATCATGGAGCACGCGGGCCGCAACTGGTCGGGCCGCTTCTTCAACTTCAACGGCACGGCCGGCATGTGGCGCCGGTCGGCCATCGCGGATGCGGGCGGCTGGCAGCACGACACGCTCACCGAGGACATGGACCTGTCGTACCGCGCGCAGCTGCGCGGCTGGAAGTTCGTCTACGTCCCCGAGATCACGGCGCCGGCCGAGCTGCCCGTCGAGATGTCGGCGTTCAAGTCGCAGCAGTTCCGCTGGGCCAAGGGCTCGGTGCAGGTCGCGCGCAAGCTGCTCCCGACGATCCTTCGCTCGAACGCGACGTTCGCGCAGAAGTCCGAGGCGTTCTTCCACCTCACGAACAACCTCGCGTACCCGCTGCTCGTCGTGCTGTCGCTGCTGCTGGTGCCGAACCTCGCGCTGCGCGGCCACCACGGCTGGCGCGAGGTCCTCATGATCGACCTGCCGCTGTTCTTCGGGACAACTCTATCCATTGCGTCGTTCTACATGGCGTCGGAGCGCGAGATCGCGCTCATGCGTGACCCGGGGGCGCGCCCGAAGGTGCAGTGGTCGACGCTCAAGCGCCTGCCGCTCGTGATGTCGGTCGGCATCGGCCTGTGCGTCAACCAGACGCGCGCCGTGCTCGAGGCGCTCGCGGGCCGCGAGACCGAGTTCGTGCGCACGCCCAAGCACGGCGTCCGCGGCAAGCTCGAGACCTGGTCGAGCAAGAAGTACCGCGCCGCCAAGTCGATCACGCCGTTCATCGAGCTCGGCTTCGCGGCGTACTTCGTCGTCGCGCTCGCCGTGGCGTTCACGCACCGCCACTACCTGTCGATGCCGTTCCTCGCGCTGTTCCTGTGCGGCTTCGGCTACGTCGGCTGGGTGTCGCTGTGGCAGGGCGGCGTCGGCCTCGCGATGCGCGGCGCCTTCGCGCGGCTCCTCGAGAAGCGCACGCCGACGACGGCCGTCGTGTCGCCCCCGGCCTTCACCGTGCTGAACGCCAAGCCCGCGGGCGACGGCGCCATGTTCGTCGACGACCGCGCCGACGTCCGCGTCGTCTCGAGCGCGTCGATTCAGTAGACCGCCCCACCTCTGTCACACCTCGCCGGCGGACTGCGGACCTTCAGCCGAGACGATCGGGGCGTGTTGTCGGCGGGGTGTAGCCCGTGGAACGGGTGGCAGTGAGGGAAGGGGCCCGCTGAAGCTTTTTTTCGCGAGTCCATGGGGAATCGGTTCGCTCGCAACGACGAGCGCGAGTCCCTCGAGGCCCGAAAAAAAGTTCAGTGGGAAGGGATCGCCGAGCTGACAGGACCCGTTCCGCGGGATGCATCCCGCCCTCACCCGAAGACGAATCCGCCGGCGAGGTGTGCAGGGGGGGGCGGGTTACAGCGCCTTCTTGATGAGGTCTTCGATCTTGGTCTTCGGCACGGCGCCGACGACCTGACCGACGACCTTGCCCTCTTTGAAGACGAGCAGCGTCGGGATGCTGCGGATGTCGTACTGGGCCGAGAAGTCGGGGTTGGCGTCGATGTCGCACTTGCCGACGGTGATCTTGCCTTCGTAGTCCTTGGCGAGCGCCTCGACGTGGGGCGCGATCGCGCGGCACGGGGCGCACCAGGCGGCCCAGAAGTCCACGAGGACGGGGAGCTTCGAGCCGAGGACGTCGGTCTTGAAGTTGGAGTCGGTCACTTCGACGAGTTTCTCGCTGGCCATGGGGGCATGGCTTAGCACGCCGGGGCCCTGCATCCAAGGCCAGCCGCGCCGTCGTGCGCCTCGTGGTACATCTAATCGGTGTCGACCCTGACGGTCCTGGAGCTGGGGGCCTACGCGCTCGCGTCGGTGCTCTACCTCGGTTTCCTGCTGGGCCTGCGCGCGCGCGCCGGGCGCCTCGCGCTCGCAGCCGCCGTCGTGCTGCACGTCATCGACGTCGGCGAGCGCTGCGTCCACGGCGTCAACCCGATCTCGTCGACGCCCGAGGCGCTGTCGTTCATCGGGTTCCTCGTCGCGACGGGCTACGTGCTGGCGTCGCTGCGCTACAAGCTCGACTCGGCGGGCGCGTTCGCGGCGCCCGCGGCGCTCGTGCTGCTCGTGCTCGCGCGCCTCGGCCCCGCCGAAGAGGCGACGCCCGCGATGAGCCCGCTCGGCCAGACGCACATCCTGCTGGCCACGATCGGCGTCGCGATCTTCTTCATCGCCGCCGTGCTCGCCGTGCTCTACCTCTTCGAAGACCGCCAGCTGCGCCGAAAAGACTTCGCGAAGATGAAGGGCCGCGCGACGCCGCTCGATACGCTCGATCGGCTGGCCGCGGGCTGCGTCTCGATCGGCTTCCCGATCTTCACGGTCGCGATCGTCACGGGCGCGATGTGGATCGCGCGCCTCGGCGTGCTGCACGGCATGCGCGCGCTCCGACCCGAGTACCTCCTGGCCTTCGTGACGTGGGTGGCGTTCGGCGTGCTCATCGTCGCGCGCGTCGGCGGCGGGTGGCGCGGGCGGCGCGCGGCGTGGCTCACGTTGGGCGGCTTCGGGGGGACGGTGCTCGTGCTGCTCGTCTACTTCTTGAGGCACGCCGCGTAGCGATGTCCGATTCGGCCACAAAGCCGGGCGCGCCCAAGATCGACGTCGTCGTCATCGGCGTCTCGCACCGCACGGCGCCCGTCGCGCTGCGCGAGAAGCTCACCGTCGTGCCCGACCAGCTCGACGCGACCTTGAAAGAGCTCAAGACGCTGCCGGGCGTGCGCGAGGTGGCGCTGCTCTCGACGTGCAACCGCATCGAGATCTACGCCGTCGCCAGCGACGCCGACGCGACCCTGCGCGCGATCGGCGCCGATCTGTCTCGCCGCGCCTCGATGCTCGAGGCCGAGATCGAGCCGCACATCTACACGCGCGTCGAGCGCGACGCCGTCAAGCACCTGTTCCGCGTCGCCTCGAGCCTCGACTCGCTCGTCGTGGGAGAGCCGCAGATCCTCGGGCAGGTCAAAGAGACCAAGGAGCTGGCCGAGCGCGCGGGCGTGTTCGGCAACATCCTCGCGCAGTGCTTCGAGCGCGCGTTCCGCGTCGCCAAGCGCGTGCGCAACGACACCGAGATCGCGCGCAACCCCGTGTCGGTGAGCTCGATCGCCGTCGAGTACGCGCGCAACGTCTTCGCCGACTTCCGCGGACGCCGCGTGCTCGTCGTCGGCGCGGGCAAGATGTCGGATCTCGCGGCGCGGGCGCTGCGCGCGCACGGCGCCGTCCTCACGGTGACGAACCGAACGCGCGCGCGCGCCGACGAGCTCGCGGCGCGCGTCGGCGGGGACGTGCACGCGTGGGAAGATCTCGCCGGCGCGCTCGCGAAGGCCGACGTCGTCATCGCCTCGACGGGCGCGCAACGCCCGGTGCTGACGCGCGAGCTGCTCGCGCGCGTGCAGAAGGTGCGGCGCGGGCGCTTGCTGTGCCTCATCGACATCGCCGTGCCCCGCGACGTCGAGCCCGAGGCCGCCGACCTCGAGGGCGTCTACGTCGCCAACATCGACGACCTGCAACAGGTGGCCGCCGACGGCCAGAAGAACCGCGCCGCCGAGGCGACGGCCGGCGAGGCGATCATCGAAGAGGAGATCGGCCGCTTCCTGCAGGACTGGGGCGGCCGTCAACTCGGCCCGACGGTCACGGCGATGCGCACGCACGTCCTCGGCGTCGTGCACGGCGAGGCGGACAAGCTGCTCGCGTCGCTCGGTCACCTCGCCGAAAAAGATCGCGCCGCGATCACGGCCGCGTTCGACGCCGCGGGCAAAAAGGTGCTCCACCAGCCGCAGCTCGCGCTCAAGCGCGATCCGGGCGAGGCCGTCTCGCTCGTCGCCGCCGTGCAGAAGCTGTTCGGCCTGCAGACGGCCGAGGCGCCGCCCGAGTCCGACGCCGCGCCGCCCGCGGCGGGCGAGGGCGCGACGCCCCGCCGGCCCGGGGATCCTTCATGAGCACCAACAAGATCGTCATCGGCACGCGCGGCAGCGCGCTCGCGCGCTGGCAGGCGGCGCACGTCGGCGCGGCGCTCGAGGCCGCTCACGCTCACATTGGCCTCGAGATCGAGGAGCACATCCTCGTCACCGAAGGCGACCGCGTGCAGACGGGCGCCGTCATCGAGCTGGGCGGCAAGGGCGTCTGGGTCAAGGAGATCGAAGACGCGCTGCTGGCGGGCACGATCGATCTCGCCGTGCACAGCCTCAAGGACGTGCCGGCCGAGCTCGCGCCCGGGCTGGCGCTCGTCGCGATCCCCGAGCGAGCCGACCCGCGCGACGCGCTCGTGAGCCGCTCGGGCGCGCCGCTCGCGTCGCTGCCCGCGGGCGCCGTCGTCGGAACGTCGAGCCTGCGCCGCGTCTGCCAGGTGCGCGCGATGCGCCCCGACCTGCGCGTCGAGATCCTGCGCGGCAACGTCGACACGCGGCTGCGCAAGGTGGCCGAAGGCGTCGTCGACGCCGGCGTGCTCGCGTGCGCGGGGCTCGATCGCCTCGGCTTCGGCGCCCGCATCACCGAGCGCTTCACCCACGAGCAAATGTTGCCGGCGATCGGGCAGGGAGCGCTCGCGCTCGAGGCCCGCGCGTCTGACGCGCGCGTCGTCGAGCTCACGCGCGCGCTCGCCGACGCGGCCGCCGAGGTCACCGTCGCCGCCGAGCGGGCGCTGCTCGCGGGCCTGGGCGTCGGCTGCCGAACGCCCGTCGCGGGCCACGCTGTCTTGAAGGAAGGCCGCGTCGTCCTGCGTGGCCTCGTCGGCCGCCCCGACGCCTCGGAGATGATCCACGAAGAGCTCGCGGGCGCGCCTGGCGAAGCCGCCGCCGTCGGCGCCGAGGTGGCGAAGCGCCTCCTCGCGCGAGGCGCTGCCCGGATCCTGCGTGAGCTCGAAGGGTAACGTTTCGTAAGCAACGTCCTGGGCCCGAGTTCACACCGGCGAAACTCGGCCCTGCAGTATGGTCCCCGGTATGAAAGCCAAGAGCCGGGTGATGACGTTGGTGGGAGCGCTGGTGGTCTTGGGGGTGGTCGCGGGTGCATGGGCCGCGGGCGCGCCGGACAGATACACGGTGAAGGTGCCGGGGGGCCTGGGCTTCGCCGAGTTCAAGGGCTACGAGGACTGGGCCGTCGTGTCGATCAGCCAGAACGGCAAGGCCTTCGCGGCGATTCTCGGCAACCCGACGATCATGGAAGCTCTCCGCGCAGGCATCCCGGCGAACGGCAAACCGTTCCCCGACGGTTCGCGCATGGCGAAGGTCCATTGGCTCCCGCACAAGAAAGAGACCTACCCGGGCCCGCCCACCGTCCCGGACGTGCAGACGAACGTCGACTTCATGGTGAAGGACAGCAAGCGCTTCGCCGACGCCGGCGGCTGGGGTTGGGCCTCGTTCGACTACGACGCCGCCACCCAGAAGTTCGCCCCCTCGGGCAAGGACGCGAAGCCGCCGCAGGAGCACGACGCCAAGTGCGGCCTCGCCTGCCACACGAAGATCAAGGAGCGCGACTACGTGTTCACCGAGTACGCGACGCGCTAACCGCGCCCTTTTTTCGTCAAGAACACACCGCGGCACCGACGGGGTCGCGGAGGCGTCCTTCTATCTTCTTGAAATCATGGTCTTCCTGGGGACCCCGCTTGACCCCGGGCGGTTGGGGCGCTATCTGCAACGGTTCATCATGCTCGGATTCGAGCGAGACAACCCGGCCGCGCACGCTCCGACAAGCCTCGTCATGGAGCCTTGCCCGGGGTCTTCCTTCTTTAGTGTCGCGCGGAACGAGCCGACTTTTCCGGCTGAGTTGCGCCAGCTTTCCAGCATTCCGACCACCCTTTGGGTCTCGGGCCGCCTGCCTTCGGCCGGCACGCCCGCGATTGCGATCGTGGGATCGCGAGCGGCGACGACGGCCGCCTGCCGTCGGGCCGAAGCGTTCGCGCGGGCCGTGGCCGGCGCTGGGTACGACGTGGTTTCGGGCGGTGCGCTCGGGATCGACGCGGCCGCGCACCGGGGTGCGCTCGCGGCGGGTGGCGCGACCTTCGCCGTGCTCGGCTGCGGCATCGACGTCGTTTATCCCGATCGCCACGCGGCGCTGTTCGCCGAGATCGCGATCACGGGTGGCGTGTTGACCGAGCTCGAGCCGGGGACGCAGCCGAAGCGCCAGCACTTCCCGTCGCGCAACCGCCTGGTCGCGGCGCTGGCTGGCACGACGATCGTCGTCGAGGCGCGCGACGGTTCGGGCGCGCTCATCACGGCGAATTTCGCCAGCAAGCTCGGACGCCGCGTGCTCGCCGTGCCGGGCAGCGCGGGGTGCGACGCGCTCCTCGCGGCCGGCCGCGCCGAGGCGATCGAAGACGCCGCTGGACTGCTCGATCGTCTAGCAGGTCGCGCGCCCGTCTCGGTCGAGGCGCCGACGGCGCTCGCGGCGGTCGTCGCGGCGCTGCGCGCCGGCGCGGCCACTCCTTCTGACGTCGCGCGCCGAATGGCCGCGACTTTGCCGGCGACGCTCGCGCTCCTCGCAGAGGTCGAGCTCGCGGGCTGGGTCCGGCGCGCGCCGGGCGGAAAGTTCGAGGTGCTCCGTGCCAACTAAGAAGAAGGCCGCAGAGACGAAGGCGTCGGCCGTGAAGACCGCCGCCAAGAACACGACGACGAAGACGACGGCGAAGAAGCCCGCCGCCAAGACGAAGGCGGCAGCCAAGACCAAGGCTTCGGCCAAGACGACGAACGCCAAGGAGGAGATCGCCGTCGACGCGCCCGCCGTCGAACGCCCGCGCCGGGTCAACGACGCGCTCGTGATCGTCGAGTCGCCCGCGAAGGCGAAGACGATCAAGAAGTACCTCGGCGCCGGCTACGTCGTGAAGGCGTCGGTCGGCCACGTGAAGGATCTGCCGAAGAAGAAGATCGGCATCGACATCGAGCACGGCACCTTCCAGCCCGAGTACGTCGTCATCGACACCAAGCAGAAGGTGCTCGCCGAGATCAAAGACGTCGCGGCGCACGTGGGCCGCGTGTACCTCGCGCCCGACCCCGATCGCGAGGGCGAGGCGATCGCCTGGCACATCGCCGAGGAGATCCGTCCCTCGAACCCGAACATCCAGCGCGTCCTCTTCAACGAGATCACGAAGAAGGCCATCAACGAGGCCATCCAGCGGCCCATGTCGCTCGACGTGAAGAAGTTCGAGGCGCAGCAGGCGCGCCGCGTGCTGGATCGCATCGTCGGCTACCAGATCAGCCCCGTGCTGTGGACGAAGGTGCGGCGCGGCCTGTCGGCCGGGCGCGTGCAGTCGGTCGCCGTGCGGCTCGTCGTCGATCGCGAGGCCGAGATCAACGCGTTCCAGCCGCAGGAGTACTGGACCGTCGAGGCGCAGGTCGAGGGCGGCGCGCCGCCGCCGTTTGCGGCGCGCGTCGTCAAGCTCGACGGCAAGAAGGTCGAGCTCACGAACGAGGGCCACGCGCGCGAGGTCGTCGACATCATCAAGTCGTCGCCGCTGCTCGTCGCGGCCGTCGAGCGGCGCGAGCGCAAGAAAAACGCGCCGCCGCCCTTCATCACGTCGAAGCTGCAGCAAGAGGCGTCGAGCAAGCTGCGCTTCTCGCCCAAGCGCACGATGGGTCTCGCGCAGCGGCTCTACGAAGGCGTCGAGGTCGGCGAGGACGGCCTCGTCGGCCTCATCACGTACATGCGCACCGATTCGACGCGTCTGTCCGACGACGCCGTCGCCGAGGTGCGGGCGTACATCGGCGAGCGCTTCGGCGCCAACCACCTGCCGGCCGAGCCCGTCGTCTTCAAGACGAAGAAGGGCGCGCAGGACGCGCACGAGGCGATCCGCCCGACGTCGACGAAGTACGACCCCGAGATGGTGAAGAAGCTGTGGGCCGCGGGGCAGGGCGGCGGCCGCGACGAGCGCGAGACCGACGACCTGCTCAAGCTCTACACGCTGATCTGGAACCGCACGATCGCCTGCCAGATGGTGCCGGCCGTGTTCGACCAGACCAGCGTCGAGATCCAGGCCGGCCGCGTCGAGCTGCGCGCGTCGGGTCAGGTCATGAAGTTCGCCGGCTTCCTCGGCGTGTACGCCGAGACGGTCGAGGACGCGGCCAACGAAGACGAGACCAACGCGCTGCCCGAGGTGCGCGAGGGCGAGACGCTCAAGCTGCTCGAGACCAAGCCCGAGCAGCACTTCACGCAGCCGCCGCCGCGCTTCTCCGAGGCGACGCTCGTCAAAGAGCTCGAGGAGAAGGGCATCGGCCGCCCGTCGACGTACGCGGCGATCCTCACGACGATCCAGGGCCGCGGCTACGTCGAGAAGAAGGAGAGCCGCCTGCACCCGACCGAGCTCGGCGTCATGGTCGACGGCCTGCTCGTCAAGAGCTTCCCCGACATCGTCAGCTCGGACTTCACGGCGAAGATGGAGGAGGACCTCGACAAGGTCGAGGACGGCGACGCCGACTGGGTGAAGATCCTCAAGACCTTCTACACGCCGTTCAAGAAAGAGGTCGAGACGGCGAAGAAGGAGATGCGCAACGTCAAGGCCGAGGAGCAGAAGACCGACGAGGTCTGCGAGAAGTGCGGCTCCGGCATGGTCATCAAGTGGGGCAGCAACGGCCACTTCCTCGCGTGCTCGGGCTACCCCGCCTGCAAGAACACGAAGGAGTTTCGCAAGAACCCCGACGGCACGCTCACCGTCGTGTCGACGACGCGGCCGTCGGACATGAAGTGCCCGACGTGCGGCGCCGACATGATCATCCGGCGCGGGCGCTTCGGCGAGTTCCAGGCCTGCACGCGGTACCCCGAGTGCAAGACCACGGCGCCGATGTCGCTGGGCGTGACGTGCCCGAAGGAAGGCTGCGGCGGCTACCTGACCGAAAAGCGCAGCAAGCGCGGCAAGGTCTTCTTCGGCTGCTCGAACTACCAGACGACGAAGTGCGACTTCGTGTCGTGGGATCGCCCGATGCCGCAGCCGTGCCCGAAGTGCGGCGCGCCGTTCCTGCTGCAGAAGGTCTCCAAGACGGGCACGCGCCTTTACTGCAACAACAAAGAGGGGTGCGGCTACACGGCGGACGCGGGCGAGGCGGGCGAAGAGGGTGCCAGCCTCGCGGGCGCGGGCGGCACGAGCGGCTCCCCGCCGCCCGCCGCGGCATAGCGGCGTCGGCGGGAGCGACGTGCGCCGATCCGGTCATCCTCGGTTACGTGTTCGAGCGCCCGACGTGTTGACCTCCTCGGCGTCGCGGCGCCGGCGGCGGCGATTCAAGAGCAGCCGCCGCGTGACGACGATGTGGCCCGCGAGCGCGAGGGCCACGAACACGGTGGGCAGCCAGACGAGGCCCCCCACCTTCGTCGAAGAGCCCGCGACGCTGCAACCGCCGCCCGAGCTCTTGGTCTGACCGGTCGAGCCGGCCGCCTCGGTCACGCCGCCGGTCGAGCCGATGCTGCCGCCGGCCGCGCCCGTCGTGCCGCCGGTCGAGCCGGTCGTAGCACCCGACGCTCCGGTGTCTCCGCCCGCGCCCGCCGTCGATCCCCCGGCGCCGCTCGCGCCCGCGCTGCCGCCGGTTCCCCCGGTCGGGCCCGTGTCACCACCCGCGGCGTCGGTTCCACCACCAGCATCAGCGGGCGCGCCCGCGTCAGCGCTCGCGCCCATGAGCGTGAACTGGAGGTAGTCGAAGTTGAAGTGGTTGGCCGTCGTCTGGACCTTGATGACCTGCAGGCCCGCCTCGAGCGTGAGCGTCGCGAAGCTCGGATACGGCTTCCAGTTGTGGTAGTTGGCCTTGGTCTCGTAGTTGGGGAAGGCGGTCTTCCAGTCGACCTGCTTCGTACCGTTCACGTAGATCTGGACGCCGATCGTGCCGTCACCGCCCATGCCGCCGGGCGGGCCGTTGCCCGTCGCCCAGGTCGAGCTCACGGCGTACGTCCCCGCGGTCTGGACGTCGACCGTGTAGTTGAACCAATCGCCCATGTCGAGCGCGCCGACGTAGAAGTCTTCCTTCGTCGTCGACGGGTAGCGCGAGCCCTCGGCCGGATCGACCGACTGGTACCAAAGGTCCGGCTTCGACGCCGCCGTGAGCGACAGCGACGCCGTGGGGACGTCCGTGCGGTAGCCGAAGCCGCCTTTGACCTCGTGGTGCGTCGCCGAGTACGCGACGTCGCCGCCCATGTCGTAGTTGATGAGATCGAGGCGGCCGGGGATGGCGTACGGCCCGGCTTTGACGTCGGCGGGGATGACGCCCGCGCCGCCCGCGACGGCGGGATCGAAGGGCTTGCCCTTGTACCCGGCTGGAATGGCGGCCCGGGCGGACCCAGCGACGACCAGCAACCCGACGACGACCGGCAGCGTTGGCTTCACGTCCGGAGGATCACACAACCCGCGCGGCCGTCGGCGCAAACGGCGCCTGCGATTTGCCACCGCCGTCGCCCGTGCGCGCGCTGTTATGCTCGCGCGCGATGCACGACGCGTACGACGTCGCCGGGTGGGCGAACTTCTTCGTCGCCGAGGCGGGCGCGTCGGCGGCCCTCACGGGGCTGCTGTTCGTCGCCGTCTCGATCAACCTCGCGAAGATCCTGCAGTACCCGCAGCTGCCGGGCCGCGCCGCCGAGTCGCTGATTCTGCTCGCGGGCGTGCTCGCCGCGTCGACGCTCGGGCTCGTGCCCGGCCAGTCGCGCGTCGCGCTCGGCGCCGAGCTCACGGCCGTCGCGTCGCTCGTCTGGCTCGCGCCCATGGCGATCCAGGCGCGCTCCGGGCACGTCGCGGGCGCGCCCCTCAACTGGATTCTCACGCGCGTCGCGACACACCAGCTCGCCGCGCTTCCCAGCGTCGGTGCGGCCGTGTCGGTGCTCGTCGGCGCGGGCGGCGGTCTCTACTGGCTCGTGCCCGCGACGCTGCTCTCCTTCGCGGGCAGCATCGTCAACGCGTGGGTGCTGCTCGTCGAGATTCAGCGCTGACGGATCAACGTCGCGACGCACTCGAGGTGGCGCGTCTGCGGGAACATGTCGAAGGGTTGCACCTTCGTGAGGGCGAAGCCGGCGGCGCGCAGCACGGCGAGGTCGCGCACCTGCGTCTCGGGGTTGCACGAGACGTAGACGATCGTGCGCGGCGCGAAGGCGACGAGCTGCTGCAAGAACTCGGGTGAGCAACCCTTGCGTGGCGGATCGACGATGACGGCGGCGTCGGCGCCCGTGACACCTTCGGGCAGGCCCGCGAAGATCGCCGTCGCGTCGGCGGCCAGGAACGTGCAGTTGGTGCGGCCGTTGCGCGCGGCGTTCTCGCGCGCCCACTTGACGCTCGACGGGCTGACCTCGACGCCGACGACGCGTTCGAAGGCGGGCGCGGCCGTGAGCGCCAGCAGGCCGCTGCCGCAGTAGGCGTCGACGAGAAAACGAGCGCCGCCCGCGCGCGCCTCGGCGGCGACGTGGTCCGCGAGCGCGGGCAGCAGGAACGGGTTGTTCTGGAAGAAGTCGCCGGCGAGGAAGCTGAGGGACAGCGTGCCCACCTCTTCGGTGATGGTCGCGCGGAAATCCGTCGTCACGCCCGAGGCGGCGTCGCGCAGCAGCAGGGTCGCGCCGCGCTTGTAGTCCGCCAAATGAGCCGCGACGTCGGCGCGCACCTCGGTGAGGCGCGCGTTGATGGCGTCGGTCGCGAGCGGGCACGACGGGACGTCGAGCGTGCGGTGCTTGTGGCCCGCGAGCAGGAAGCCGATGGGCGGCACGCGGCCCACGCGCGGGCGGGGAAAGTGCGGCGTGATCTTCGAGCGGTAGCCGTATCGGCGCGGCGAGCCCACGCACGGAAGGACCTCCGGCGCGTCGGGCAGCGCCGCCGCGAGCAGCCGCCGCACCTCGCCCGTCTTCCACGCGAGCTGCTCGTCGTAGGGCACGTGCTGCAGCTGGCACCCGCCGCAGTGGCCGAAGAGCGGGCAGCGCGGCTCGGCGGGGATCGACGGCACGGGCAGGGCGGACGCCGGCGCGGCGTCCTCGGCTTCGGACATCGGCGCAGTTTGCCCGCGCGCGCCGCCGCCGTCGAGGGCGCGCATTCGCGAAGGCCGCGGCGCTGCGCTACGATCGCCGCCGTGGAAGCGGCCCTCGCGGCGTTTCGCCAATACCTGGTCTCGGAGAAGCGCGCCTCGGCGCACACGCAGCGCGCGTACCTGCACGACGTCGACGAGCTCGTGGGCTTCGCCAAGACGTCGCTCGGGCGCGAGCCGGCGCTGGCCGAGCTCGACCTCATCATGTGCCGCTCGTTTCTTGCGTCGCTCCACGGCCGCAACGACGCCGTGACGATCGGGCGCAAGCTGTCCTCGCTGCGCGCCTTCTTCAAGCTATCGGTGCGGCGGCGCCTCGTGGCGTCGAGCCCCGTCGCGGCGCTGCGCGCGCCCAAGCGCGCCAAACGGCTGCCGTCGTTCCTCGGCAAAGAAGACGTCGGACGCCTGCTCGATTCGCGCGTCGAGCGCCCCGAGGTGACGTCCGAAGCGCTCGCCTGCGAGCGCGCGATGTTCGAGGTGATCTACGGCGCCGGGCTCCGCATCTCGGAGGCCTGCAACCTCGACGTCGACGACGTCGAGCGCGCGGGCGCCACGGGCGGCGTCAAGGTTCGCCGCGGCAAGGGCCGCAAGGATCGCCTCGTGCCGCTCGGCTCGAAGGCGTGCGCGGCGCTCGACGCCTGGACGCCGCTGCGCGCGGCGACCTTCGCGGCGCTTCCGGCGGGCACGCGTCACGTCGACGCCGCGGCGCTGTTCGTGAGCGCGCGTGGGCGCCGGCTCGATCCACGCGTCGTGCGGCGGATGCTCGCGCGCCGCGAAGAGGCGACCGGGACGCGCGCCGTCTCGCCGCACGCGCTCCGCCACAGCTTCGCGACGCACCTGCTGGGCGAGGGCGCCGACCTGCGCGGCATCCAGGAGCTGCTCGGTCACGCGAGCGTGCGCACGACCCAGCGCTACGCGCACGTCGACATCGACCACCTCATGTCGGTGTATGACAAGGCCCACCCCAAGGCGAGAGGCTGAACGAGATCCACATGACACGAAGGCAAGAGTCCGAGACGCGACCCATCATTCGATCGACGACGGTCCTCGTCGTGCGGCGCGGCGGCAAGGTCGCGCTGGGCGGCGACGGCCAGGTCACGATGGGCAACACGGTCGTCAAGTCGACGGCGCGCAAGATCCGGCGCCTCTACGACGGCAAGGTCGTCGCGGGCTTCGCGGGCTCGGCCGCCGACGGGCTCACGCTGTTCGAGAAGTTCGAGGCCCGCCTCAAGGAGCACGGCGGCAACCTCCTGCGCGGCGCCGTCGAGCTCGCGAAGGACTGGCGCACGGACCGCATGCTGCGGCGGCTCGAGGCGTTGCTGCTCGTCGCCGACCGCGAGAAGACGTTGCTGTTGTCGGGCACGGGCGACGTCATCGAGCCCGACGGCGACGCGGCGGCGATCGGCTCGGGCGGCTCGTACGCGCTCGCGGCGGCGCGCGCGCTGCTGGGCGCGACCGAGCTGCCGGCGCGCGACATCGCCGAGCGCGCGCTCGCGATCGCGGGCGACATCTGCATCTACACCAACGGCACGCGCGCCTTCGAGGAGCTGTGATGAAGGCGTCCGATCTCACGCCGCGCGCGATCGTCGAGGAGCTCGACCGCTACATCGTCGGGCAAAAAGCGGCCAAGCGCGCCGTCGCCGTCGCGCTCCGCAACCGCTGGCGCAGGCAGCAGGTGCCGCCTCCGATGCGCGACGAGATCGCGCCCAAGAACATCATGCTCATCGGGCCGACGGGCGTGGGCAAGACCGAGATCGCGCGGCGGCTCGCCAAGCTCGCGAGCGCGCCGTTCGTCAAGGTCGAGGCGTCGAAGTTCACCGAGGTCGGCTACGTCGGCCGCGACGTCGACTCGATGGTGCGCGACCTCGCCGAGACGGCCGTGTCGATGCTGCGCGACGAGGAGCGCGAGCGTCTGCGCCCGCGCGCCCGGGAGAACGCGGAAGAGCGTTTGCTCGACGTGTTGCTGCCGCCCCCGCCCCGCACGACGCCCGGACGCTCGGCCTCGGGCGCGATCCAGCTGCCGGGGGTCGGCGAGTCGCAGGCTTCGGCGCCGCCGCCCGTCGAGAACGCGACGCGCGAGAGCCTGCGCAAGCTGCTGCGCGAGGGGAAGCTCGACGAGAAGATGGTCGAGATCGACACGACGGATTCACCGCAGTCGGTCGTCGACGTGTTTTCGGGCACGGGCATGGAAGAGATGGTCCTCAACCTGCGTGACATGCTCCCGCAGGGCGGACGCAAGACGAAGCGCCGCCGCCTCACGGTGCCGGAGGCGCTCGACGCCCTCGCCGACGAAGAGGCGGCGAAGCTCATCGACCAGGACAAGCTGCAGAAGGACGCGCTCCGCCGCGCCGAGCAGGCGGGCATCATCTTCATCGACGAGATCGACAAGGTCGCGGGTCGCGAGGGCGGCGGGGGCGGCCCCGACGTCAGCCGCGAAGGCGTTCAGCGTGACCTGCTGCCCATCGTCGAGGGCTCGACGGTGTCGACGAAATACGGCCCGCTCAAGACCGACCACGTGCTGTTCATCGCCGCGGGCGCGTTCCACGTCTCGAAGCCCAAGGACCTCATCCCCGAGCTGCAGGGTCGCTTCCCGATCCGCGTCGAGCTCGAATCGCTGTCGGACGAGGACTTCGTCCGCATCCTCACCGAGCCCGAGAACGCGCTCACGAAGCAGTACACGGCGCTGCTCGCGACCGAGAGCATCACGCTCGACATCCGGCCCGACGCGGTCGCCGAGGTGGCGCGCATCGCCGCCCTCGTCAACGCGCGCATGGAGAACATCGGCGCGCGCCGCCTCCACACCATCATGGAGCGCGTCCTCGACGAGCTCGCCTTCGAAGCCCCGAGCCTCGGCCCGACCACCGTCCCCATCACGGCCGCCTACGTTCGAGAACGCCTCGACGGCATCCTCAAAGACGAAGACCTCTCCCAGTACGTTCTTTAGGGCGCGCTCTTACAAGCCGCGCGCAACCGCGCCGCCAGCGGGCTGCTCGGGTTCTTCGCGACGTACGCGAGACCTTCGTCCTCGTCTCCCAGCTGACAATGCGCGAGCGCGATCGCCGCCTCGCGCTCCGGCGCGAGCGTCCCGTTCGGAAACTTGTGGCGATGTCGCTCCAACAAAACCAGCGCGCCGTTCGGATCTCCGTCGCGCAAGGTCCGATCGGCCTCGCGCAGCAGAGCCGTCTCTGCGGCGATTGAATCCGCGGGCGTCGCGGCTTCGACGTGGCGCGCGTGGCGCACGGGCGCCGGCGCGCGCGGCGCCGGCGCCTCGGCGACGACCGTCGGCGGCGGCGCGATCGGCTCGACGACGGGCTCGGGCACGGGCGGCGCCGCGACGACGATCGGCGCGGGCGCTTCGACCTGCGCGTGGGGGCGCAGCGCACGGTAGCTGCCCACGCCCGCCGTGACGGCGACGGCCAGGCCGACGACGACCTTGGCGGCGCCGCCGAACGCCGCCGCCGCCGCGGGCGCGGCCGCTACCGTCGTCGACGCGACGGCGACGCGCGCCAGCACGGCGCTCTTGAGCTGGCGGCGGCGCGCGGCCGGCATGGAGCCGGCATCGCGTCCGATCTGGGGCGCCCGACGCAGCAGCGCCTCGGTCTCGGGGCTGAGGTCCGTCATGACGTCTCCCGCTCCTCGCGGCGCCGGAAGCGCGCGGCCGCGTCTTCGATCTGCTGGCGCGCCGCCCGCAGCCGCGACGCGACCGTGCTCGGGTTCGCGCCCGTCGCCTCGGCGATCTCGCGCGCCGTCATCTGCTCGAGATCGGCCAGCACGAACACCTCGCGCTTGTCGTCGTCGAGCGCCTCGAGCCACGCCTCGAGCAGCCGCGCCGCCTCGCGCCGCGCGACGTCCTCCTCGGCGCCGCGCGCGTGCTCGTCGGGCAGGCCGTCGGGATCGGTCGCCTCGTGGAAGCCGTGCGGGCTCTTGCGGCGCAGCGAGCGCTTGTGCTCGCGCACGACGCGCGTGAGCACGCCGAACAGCCATGCGCGCTCGGAGCCGACGCGCGTGAGCTCCGCGAGGCGGCGGTGCGCCACGAGGAACACGTGCTGGAGCACGTCGTCGACGGCGTCGTCGCGCACGCCGAGGCGCCGCGCGTTCCGCCACAGGAAGTCGACGTGGGCCTCGTAGAGCTCCTCGAACGACGGCGCCGCGAGCGCCAGGTCCGCCGGCGGGGCCGGCGGGTACGCGGGGGAGGCGGCCTGCGCGCGTCGCAGCGACATCGTCAATGGCCAATGGCCGACGCCCAACGGTTTCATGATCAAAAGCGCGCCTCGAGCCCGAGCTCGGCGCGCGCGGCGGCGGCCGAGGCTCGGTGGACACTGCCCAGATCCTGCACCGAAAAGTCGGGCCGCAGGAGGGGAAACTCGGCGACCACGAGCGCGAACGGCGCGACGTGGCGCGTGACGGCCCAGCCGGCGCGCAGGCCGGCGCCCAGCGTCACGGCCGTGTCCTTGCCCGTCGCGCTGCGAATCGAGCCGAAGCCCACGGCCGTCGTGTGCGCGAAGCCGGCGTCGACGCACGGGGCCAGCTGCCAGCGCGCGTCGCGAGTGTCGATCGCCGCCCAGCAGGCGCGCGCGACGCCAGACAGGTACGTGAAGCGCGCGCCGACGTCGGTCCCGGGCGGCGCCGTGAGCCGCGCCGACTGCGCGCGCAGCGCGAGGCCCTCGAGCTCGAGCCGCCACCGCCCGCGCCGCGCGCCCACGGCCAGCGCGAGCCCCGGCGTCGTCGAAGGCAACGAGCCGCGATCGCCGACGACCGCGACGCTGGCGATTGGCCCCGTGATGGGCGGTGGCGGAGTTGGAGGAGGGGGGGGCGGCGGCGGCGGTGGCGGTGGAGGCGCCACCGCGGCCGCGCTCAGCGCCATCGAGATGACGAGGGCGGCGGCGTCGGACACCGCCGGGCACGACGCGCCTTCGAGGACGCGCGTCGCCCCGCCCTCGGCGCGCGCGATCGTGAGCGCCGCGCGCCAGGTCGCCGCGTCCTGTGAAGGCGCCGTGACGACGCCGCGCACGTCGAGCGGCGCCGGCACCGTCATGTCGGCGGGCAGGTTGCGGCGGATCGCCGCGCGCATCGCCGCCTCGTCGGGACAGGACGCGGGCGCGTCCCACGCGAGCGCGACGAGCTCGGGCGGCGCCGCCGCGTCTGTCGCCTGCGCGCGCGCGGGCCCCGCGAGGCCGAGCAACATCGCCGCTCCGATCGCCGCGCGCATCAATAGGTGATCTGCGGAAAGTCGGTGCGCGCCTGGGCGTAGAGCGCGTCCCACGCCGCGGGCCAATGAAACGCCGTCGTCGCGAGCGGCTTCAAATCGCGTCCCGCGGCGCCGCTCATGAAGTGGATGAATTCGCCCCAGTTCATCGCGCGCGCGTAGCCGTTGGGGTCGGTCGTGCTGCGAGGAAAATTCTTGGCGAGGCTCGCGAAGAAGCGCGCCATGAGATCGACGCCGCCGTCGTCGCGCCACAGCGGATAGAACCAATCGCGAAACCAGTGCGTGCCGGCGACGGGGAAATCGTCGACCCAATTGTCGGCCGTCCACTGCGCGTAGAGCGTGTCGGCGGCGCTCGTTTCGCCGGCCGCGCGGTAGACGTCGTATTGGTAGAACTCGGCCCACTTGCTGTCTTGCCACAGCGGCAGCGCGGGCGAGCTGTCGCGATCGTCGGCCGTCGACTCGACGAGGTTGGCGGCGACGTGGCCCACGAGAAAGACGGGCTTCGTGAGGTCGTCGAAGGACGTGAAGCCGCAGTCGATGACGTCGCGTCCGTCGTGCAGCGCGCTGAAGTGGTGGTCCTCGTGACAGCCGAGGTAGCGGCCTTGATGAAGCACGACGTAGAGGCGCCCCGCGCCCATCGAGCCGTAATGCGCGACGGTGTACGTCCACAGCGAGCCGAGGAACGGCAGCAGCGCGCTCGCCTTCGCGACGTCGACGTCGGCGTCGACGTAGACCGCGAGCGCGTCGGTGTTCGTCGCGAGCTTGAGCAGTTGCGTGTGCTCGAACCAGTGCTCTTGCCACGTGGGCGGCACGTCGAGCGGCGTGCCCGACGCCGAGCCCACGAACACGACGGGCGCGTCGCCGCACGCGGCGCCGCCCGCGAGCGCGAGCAGCGTCGCCAGCGCGCGGACGGGCGCGAGGCCTCGCATCGCCCTCGAATCTAGGCGCCGAGCGGGCGCGAGCACAACGGGCGTCGCGCGCGCCCACGCACGGACGCGACGCCGCGGGTCACGAGCATTTCAGCGGATCGGCTCTTTGACGCCCTGGAAGGTGACGTGGAGCGCGGCGAGGCCGCCCGTGACGATCTGCCCGCAGAAGGCGGGTCGGCCGGCGAGCCCGGGCGCGAGGCAGTCGCAGCTCGCGGGTGACCCGCAGGCGGTGGGCAGCGGGCGGCAGGCGCGGCCCGTCGGGATCTCGGGCGCGTCGCTCAGGTAGATCTCGCAGTAGCTCGTGCGCGCGTCGCAGTAGCGCGCGCCGCACGGCGCCCAGCCGGGCACGAGCGCGCGGCAACGGTCGGTCTCGGCGAGCGCGATGTGCGCCGCCCGCGCGGCCGCGGCGTCGTCATAGACGTGGCCGTCGACGCCGCAGACCGGCGCGGCGTAGGCCGCGGCATCCGCTTGGCGCGCGCGGCAGCCCGCACCCGAAAGCGCGGCGAGCGCGCCAAGGGCGAGGACCACTCCGCGCGCGGCCCCGAGGCCGCCCGCGATCACGATCTACGCTTCCGCCGTTTGCGCGCCGCGACGGCCGCGGCCACGAAGAGCGCCGAAGCGGCCGACGACGTCGCGCCGCCGCCCGCGTTGCATGCGCAGCCGCCCGCGCCCATGACCTCGGACGGCGTGCCGCCCGTCGAGCCGCCGCCGCCGAGGCTCGCGTCGGGCGTCATGACGGCGATCGTGCCGCCCGTGCCCGTCGTGCCGCCGGTCGAGCCGGTCTGGCCGCCGGGCGCCGTGACGCCACCGGTCTCACCTCCGGTCGCGCCGCTGGTCCCACCGCCCGTGCCCGTCGATCCGGGTTCGCCGCCGGTGGCCGTCGCGCCACCCGCACCTGTCGATCCGCCATGGCCCGACGATCCTCCATTGTTGCCTCCGGTGCCGCCGCCGCTCGTGCCGCCCGTGGGCGTCGCGTTCGCGGCGAGCCACGCCGCCACGCAGTGGTTGTTGGCGCTGCATCCGCACTCGCTGGGGCACGTCGCGCCGCACGGGCCGCTCGCGACCGCCGCGTAGTTGCCCGAGCGCAGCGCCTGCATGTCGGCCGCCTTCTTGCCGTTGGCGCTCGCCCCGCAGTGCGCGTTGGCGATGGCGTCGATGACGTCCTCGCTGCACGTGTACGGTTTGTCGGTCGGCGTGCCGTCGGGCGTGTCGTTGCAGATCTTGCCGCCGCCGTTCGTGCCCGGGCCTTGCAGCAGCGGCAGCGCGGGCTTGCCCATGGCGAGGCTCATGTACGCCGCGACGTACTCCGAGCGCTTCACGTCGGGGTTCGGCACGCCGAGGTTGTCCCACTTGACGCCCATGCCCGATTGCATCGCGAACAGGTGCGAGAAGCCCGCGTAGCCGTCGCCGTTTGGCATGGCCAGGTACACGTTGTCGAGCGCGACGACCTTGGCGTCGGCGCTGTCGCCGCCCGGATAGAAGCGCTTCTTCTGCGCGGCCGCCGACGTGATGAGGTTCTGGTCGGCGTTGGCGACGCCGATCGTGTTCATGACGTGGAAGTCCATCAGGTTCGGGAACGCGCTCTGGTGATCGGCCCACCAGTCCGTCGGCCAACCCGAGCTCGACATGCCGGTCCAATCGTTGATGGCCTCGTGCAACGACAGCAAATAGCCCCAAAAGCTGGTCGCGCCGTAGGCCTTGCCGACGAACGCGTCGTAGGCGACGCCGTCGCCGAGGTGGCCGCACGCCGTGCCCGTGTGCGCGCCGCCGGTCTGCGTGTCGAGCTCGAACTCGAAGACGTCGGGCGCCTTGATGTTGAACACCGACTCGAGCGTCGTGACGACCTTGTCGCCGTAGGCGCAGAACGCCTTCGGCAGCGCGGCCTGGCCCGTGGGCGCCGTGTCTTGAATGCACCAGCGCGACTTCGTGAGCGTCTCGCCCGCGCACGCCGTCGCGGGCGAATAGCCGGGACAGCATTGCGCGCGCGCCGTGCGCGCGGGCAGGAGCAACACGAAAGCGAGCAACAACGAGCCCGCGAAGGCGAGCGGGGGGCGCGCGCGCGACGTCATGCCTGCCCTTTGGCCGGCGCGCGCGCCGTTGATCGAAAAAAAGTTCTTACGGCGCCGCGGGGATCGAGAGCTGCAGGACGTCGGCAGAATCGACGACGCTGACGGCGAGCATCTGGCCGAGCGAGTAGCTCCACGTCACCGACGTCATCGGCGTGCCCGTCGTGTTGCAGACGACGTTGCCCTGCAGCGTGTGCGCGTCGGGGTTCGAGTATGCGACGCCGACGGCGCCCGCCGTCGTGAGGACGCGGATCGTCTTCGCCGTCGCGTCGACGAGCCAGCTCTCTTGCGTGGGGCCGCCGTACTGGTTTCCGAAATGTTTGACGACGCGCAGGTAGTACGTGCCCGACGTGAGCGTGCCACCCGTGTACGTCGACGGCGCGGGCGGCGAATTCTGCAGGTCGTACGTCACCATCGCGAAGGGCGCGTTGAGGCCGCCCACGCACAGCGAGGACGCGTCGACGCTCGTGCTCGCGTCGCTCACGGTCGCGGCGTCGGTCGGGGCCGTGTCGGTCGCGCCCGCGTCGGGCGTCGCGCTGGCGTCGGTCGCGCCCGCATCGTCGATCGCGCCCGTGTCGGGCGTCGTGGCGACGTCGCTCGCGCCGCCGTCGCTCGTCGCGCCGCCGTCACCGCTCGTCGGCACGTCTGAGCTCGCATCGACGGTCGCGCCGCCGTCGCCTTGCGCGTCGGTCGTGCCGCCGTCGACGCTCGGAGTGGCGGCGAAGCCGGTGCTGAAGTGCGTGACGTACCCCGTGAGCGTCAGGCCGTTCACCGTGCCGCCGAGATCGTCGAAGCCGCCCGTCGCGTTCGACCAAAACAGGTGCGCGGACGGCGACGCCGCCGTCAACGGGAGCGTCACGGTGACGGGCGAGGCGAAGGTCGTGCCGTCGGGACCGAACTTGAAAGCCTCGGACGCGAGCGCGAAGCCCGCCGGGCTCGTCGTCGTCGTGACCGAGATGGGCGTCGCCGCCGGCAACGCCCCCGCGGGGATCGTGAGCGTGACGCCGCTGCGCTCGACGGTGCCGCCCGAGAGGCCGACCATCTGCGCGCCGCCCGTCGCCGTCGATCCGGTCGCGCCGCCCGTCGCGGCCACGCCGCCGGTGCCGCCGGTATCAAACGATCCGCCCGTGCCGCCCGTGCTCGACGCGCCGCCGATCCCACCGCCGCCGCCACCGCCGTCGTTCGGCGCGGGGTTCGACGACGAACAGGCGGCTGTTGCCGCGATCACGAGCCCAAGGATCGACACGCGCACGTTGCTCATGCTCATCGTGCGGGCATGGTAGCCCGCCTCGCGCGCGTGCGCGAGATGGCCCGAGACCTCAGGTGGACGGCGGAGCCGGCGGGCTGGCCGCGGATTCGCCGCGCCCGCGCACCATCGTCTGCTCGACCTCTTCCATGTCGGCCTCTTGCAGCTCGACGATGATCTCGTCGATGTCCGAGAGGTCGGCGAGGACGGTGTTCGCGCGCTGCGGATCGTCGCCGAGCGCGCCGCGATCCGGGCCGCGCCGCTCGCCCACGCGTCGCTCGCGCGGGAAGATGCGGTGGTCGACCTTCGTGCCGTTGCGCTTGTCGGCCGTGCGGCGATCGCGGCGCAACGCCGTGCGGATGCCGTCGATCGTCGCCGGGATGTCGTCGAGACGCATGAGCCGCGCCGTGCAGCCGTGGCACAGCGGCAGGCTGCGGCCGTGCAGCTCGACGAGCTTCAGCTGGTCGCGCCGCTTCTCGAAGCACACCGTGCAAGTCGCGCCGCGTCCCACGGGCCGCGCCTCCGCCCACCGGTTGTAGCAACCCCAGCAGCGGCCGCGCCGCAGCTCCGTGACCTGAGCGCCGCAGGTCCCGCAGGCCAAGGTCGCTCTTTCGACTTCCACGCTCATAGACCGAGTGAAACGCCGCCCAGCGGCAGAAGCAAAAAATTGCGCGAGAAAATCCCTCCGGAAATTTGACTCGTGAGCGCGTGCTATCGTGACCGTTCGCCGTGGCCGCCGCGTCCGCCTCCGACGATCCGCTGCGCGCCCTCGTCGGAGACAGCCCGGCGATGGCGGCGCTCAAGGTCGCCGTCAGGAAGATGGCGCCGCACAAGGCGACGGTGCTCGTGCGGGGCGAATCGGGAACGGGCAAGGAGGTCGTCGCGCGCGCGCTGCACGCGCTGTCGCCGCGGGCGGAGGCGCCCTTCGTCGCCGTGAACTGCGGCGCGATCCCGCCGGCGCTCATCGAGGCCGAGCTGTTCGGGCACCGCAAGGGCGCGTTCACGGACGCCGTGCGCGATCGCGCGGGCCTCGTCGAGCGCGCCGCGGGCGGCACGCTGTTCCTCGACGAGATCGGCGAGCTGCCGGCGGCGTCACAGGTGAAGCTGTTGCGCGTGCTGCAAGACGGGCGCGTCCGCCGCCTCGGCGACGACGACGATGTCGAGATCGACGTGCGCGTCGTCGCCGCGACCTCGCGCGATCTCGAGGCCGAGGTGCGCGAGGGCCGCTTCCGCCCCGACTTGATGTTCCGCCTCGACGTCCTCGCGCTCGCGCTGCCGCCGCTGCGCGCGCGCCCGGGCGACGTGGCGCGGCTCGCGGCCCACTTTCTTTCGTCGGCGCGCGCGCGGCTCGGTTCAGCCGTGTCGGCGCGCAGTGTCGCGCCCGAAGCCCTCGCGTGCCTCGAGGTCTACCCCTGGCCCGGCAACGTGCGCGAGCTCGAAAACACGATCGAGCGCGCCGCCGTCTTGTGCGAAGGCGACGCCATTGACGTCGCATCCCTTCCCGAGCGCGTCGCGGGCGCGCCGCCCCGCGCCGTCGAAACGCCCGAAGAAGAAGAGGACGACCTGTCGATCAAGCGCGCCGCGCGTCACCTCGAGGAACGCCTCATCCGCCGCGCCCTCGCGCGCACGAACGGCAACCGCACCCGCGCCGCCGAGCTCCTCGAGATCAGCCAGCGCGCGCTCCTCTACAAGATCAAGGAGTACGGGCTCTGAGCGTTTTGACGCGTGCGCGCCGCGCCCCTAGAATCCGGCCGCGACGGACACCCCGGCGCCCCATGCGATGCCCATCTTCGAGCCCGATGCCCCCCTGTTCCTCGTCGGGTTCATGGCGACCGGCAAGACGACGGTGGGCCGGCTGCTCGCGGCGCGCCTGCGGTGGGACTTCGAGGACCTCGACGAGATGATCACGCGCGAGGCAGGACGCCCGGTCGCCGATCTCTTCGCCGCCGAGGGCGAGGACGGCTTTCGCGCGCGCGAGGCGGCGGCGCTGGGGCGCGCGTGCCTCGCGCGGCGCACGATTGTCGCGACGGGCGGCGGCGCCGTCGTTCGCCCGGGCAACCTCGAGGCGATGCTGAACGCGGGCCGCGTCGTCGCGCTCACGGCCACGCCCGAAGAGACGGTGCGCCGCGCGCGCGCGGGCCGCGGCCCGGCGCGGCCGCTGCTCGCGGGCGACGATCCGCTCGCGCGCGCCAAGGAGCTGCTCGGGGCGCGCGCCGCGCTCTACGAGCGCGCGCACCTCCAGATCGACACGGGTGGACGCGCGCCCGCCGACGTCGCCGAGCGCATCGTCGCCTGGATGGCGACGGGGGACGCGGCGTGACCTCGCCCGTGACCAAGGTCGGCGTCGAGCTGGGGGCGCGGCGGTATGACGTGCTCATCGGCTCGATCGCGGCTGACGAAGCGGCGGCGGCGATCGTCGCGGCGCTGGGCAACGTCACGGGCGTCGCCGTGCTCGTCGACGAAGCCGTCGCGGCGAAGTCGCCGCGCGTCGCGCCGCTCGTGGCGGCGCTCGCGTCGCGCGTGGCCAACCTGAAGCGCTTCGATCTGCGCGAGGGTGAATCGTGCAAGACGCTCGCGGAGATCGAGCGCACGACCGAGTGGCTCGCCGAGCAGGGCTTCGATCGCAAGGGCGCCGTCGTCGGCGTCGGCGGCGGCGCGGCGACGGATCACGCGGGCTTCGCGGCGGCCGTCTACCTGCGCGGCATCAAGTTCGCGCTGGTCCCGACGACGTTGCTCGCGATGGTCGACGCGTCGGTGGGCGGCAAGACGGCCGTCGATTTGCCCGCGGGCAAAAACTTGGTCGGTGCGTTTCACCAACCTTCGTCGGTCGTCGCCGATCTCGGGTTCCTCGAGACGCTGCCGGCGCGCGAGGTCCGCGCGGGCCTCGCCGAGGTGGTGAAGTGCGGCTTCATCGCCGACCCGGCGCTGCTCGACATCCTCGAGACGGCGCCGTCGGGCGATCACTTGCCGCTCGCGACGCTCGCCGAGGTCGTGACGCGCGCCGTGCGCGTGAAAGCCGAGGTCGTCGCCGAGGACGAGACCGAGGGCGGGCGCCGCGCCATCCTCAACTTCGGCCACACCGTGGGCCACGCGCTCGAGGCGGCCTCGGGCTACGGGTTGCTGCACGGCGAGGCGGTCGGGCTCGGCATGCTCGCGGCGCTGTCGCTCGGCGAGGCGCGCGGGCTGGGCACGCCCGCGCTCACGGCGCGCGCCAAGGCGTTGCTCGCGCGCCTTTTGTTGCCGGTCGACCTCGCGCCGCGCCTGTCGGCCGAAGTCCTCGCGCGCGTCACCGTCGACAAAAAGCGCCGCGGCGGCGCCATCAAGTTCGTGTTCTGCTCGGCGGCGGGGGAGACGAAGCTCGTCGACGTCTCGCCCGCCGAGATCACGGCCCATTTCCTCGGCGCGTCGGCAGGGCGCGTCGCTTGACAGGGTAAATCCCGAACGAGTACAAGCCGGAGGTCCGCAACCCCATGTTTCGCGACAACATCCAGAAGGTCATCGACAAGCTCGAAGGCGGCATCGCGGGCGTGCTCATGGGCTTCGACGGCATCACGCTCGAGTCCTACGCGAAGCCGGGCTTCGGCGACTCGCTGCCCGACATCCAGACGCTGGCCGCCGAGTTCGCGCACCTCGTGGCGCAGGCCAAGCGCGCCGTGCAGTCGCTCGACGCGGGCTCGCTCGCCGAGGTGACGGTGCGCACCGACACCGTCACCGTCGTGTTCGGCGTCGTGAGCGACGACTACTTTCTCGCGTGCGCGATGCTGCCGACGGCGATCGCGGGCAAGGCGCGTTACCTCGTGCGAATGGCGGCGCCGAAGCTGCGCGCGGATCTCTAGGAGAGGACGAACACGGAATGAACGGAACGAAGAAGAAGGCCGGCAAGGCGATCAGCAAGCTGGCGGCGCCGGCTCCGAAGGCCAAGACGATCTCGTCGGCGCTCGATCTCGAGACCGTGCGCGAGCTCGCGCGCATCATCGATGAGTTCGGGCTGACCGAGGTCGAGGCCGATCCGTCGGGCCGCGTGCGCGTGCGCCGCGAGCTGGCTGTTCAAGGCGGCGTGGCGGCAGGCGGCCACGCCGCTGCCGTCTCTCCCCCGCCGCCCATCGCGCTCGCGCCGGCGCCCACGCCCGAGGTCCCTGCCGACGCGGGCACCTTCATCACGTCGCCGTTCGTCGGCACGTTCTACCGCGCGCCGTCGCCCGACGCGCCGCCGTTCTCCGAGGTCGGTCAGTCGGTCAAGAAGGGCCAGATCGTCTGCATCGTCGAGGCGATGAAGCTCATGAACGAGATCGAGGCCGAGTCCGACGGCAAGGTCGTCGAGTTCCTCGTCCAGAACGGCGAGCACATCGAGTACGGCCAGAAGCTCATCCGTTTGTCGAAGTAGCCGCCCCTGAATGTATAAAAAAGTCCTCATTGCCAACCGCGGCGAGATCGCGCTGCGCGTGATCCGCGCCTGCCGCGAGCTCGGCATCAAGTCGGTCGCCATCCACTCGACGGCCGACGCCGACGCGCTGCACGTCCGCTTCGCCGACGAGAAGGTCTGCGTCGGGCCGGCCTCGGCGCGCGAGAGCTACCTCAACATCCCGGCGATCATCAGCGCCGCCGAGGTCACGCGCGCCGACGCCGTGCACCCCGGCTACGGCTTCCTCGCCGAGAACGCTCACTTCGCCGAGACCGTCGAGCAGTGCGGCCTCGTGTGGATCGGCCCGCAGCCCGAGGTCATGCGCCTCATGGGCGACAAGGTCTCGGCGCGCACGGCGATGACGAAGGCCGGCGTGCCCATCCTGCCGGGCACGGGCTTCATCGAGACCGATCGCGACGCCGAAGAGGCCGTCGAGCGCATCGGCTTCCCCATCATCATCAAGGCGTCGGCCGGCGGCGGCGGCCGCGGCATGAAGATCGTCGAGAGCAAGGAGCGCCTGTCGGCGCAGCTCGCGGCGGCGCGCTCCGAGGCGCAGGCCGGCTTCGGCAACCCTGCCGTCTACCTCGAGCGCTACGTCGGCCGCCCGCGCCACGTCGAGGTGCAGGTGCTGGGCGACGGCACGCGCGCCGTGTCGCTGGGCGAGCGCGAGTGCTCGATCCAGCGCCGCCACCAGAAGCTCGTCGAGGAGGCGCCCTCGGTCGCGCTCGACGACGATCGCCGCGCCAAGCTGCTCGGCATCGCCCGCAAGGCGACCGAGTCGATCGGCTACCAGACCGTCGGCACGCTCGAGTTCCTGCTCGACGAGGACAAGCGCTTCTACTTCATGGAGATGAACACGCGCATCCAGGTCGAGCACACGGTGACCGAGGAGGTCTTCGGCGTCGATCTCGTGCGCGAGCAGATGAAGCTGGCCGCGGGCGAGTCGCTCAAGCTGCCGAACGACATCCGCCCGCGCGGCCACTCGATCGAGATGCGCATCAACGCCGAGGATCCCGTGACGTTCGCGCCGTCGCCGGGCCGCATCACCGCCGTCAACCTGCCGGGGGGCCTGGGCGTCCGCGTCGACACGCACATCTATGCCGGCTACGTCGTGCCGAGCCACTACGACTCGCTGCTCGCGAAGCTCATCGTCAAGGCCGAGAACCGGCCCGCTGCCCTCGCGCGCATGCGCCGCGCGCTGTCGGAGTTCGTCATCGAGGGGTGCAAGACCAACCTCGACTTCCACCGCCGGCTGCTCGCGAACGCCGAGTACGTCGAGGGCCGCATGGACACGCACCTCACCGAGCGCATGTAGCGTAAACTCGTGGCCGGGGTGGCCACGAACAAAGAGAAGGCCCTCGCGGCGGCGCAGAAGTTCCTCGACCGCGGGCAGCCCGATCGCGCGCTGACCGAGTTCGCGCACGTCGTTCAGGAAGACCCGAGCGACACGCGCACCTGGCTCAAGATGGCCGAGATCTACGCGCGGCGCGGGCAGGCGCAGCAGGCGCGCGACATCTACCTGCGCACGGGCGCCGTCTACGTCGAGCAGGGCGCGCTGCAGAAGGCGATCGCCGTCTACAAGAACGCGCTCAAGCTCGCGCCGGGGCACGCCGACGACCACCTCAAGCTCGCGGCGATCTTCCGGCGCGTGGGCCAGCTCGGGGACGCCGTGCAGCAGCTCGGGCTCGCGGCGGCGGCGTTTCAGAAAGCGGGGCGCCCGGCCGACGCGCTGCCGCCGCTGCGCCAGATCGTCGAGCTCGGGCCCGAGCGCGTCGCCGCGCGCATCCAGCTGGCGGAGATGGCGTCGCAGGCGGGCGCGATCCACGAGGCGATCCGCGAGCTCACGAAGGCCGCGACCTTCTTGAAGACGCGCGGGCGCACCGACGAATGGGTGCGCGTCGTCGAGCGCTTGCTGTTCCACGCGCCCGACAACTTCGACCACGCGCGCGAGCTGGCGGCGGTCTACGTCGGGCGCGGCAAGCCGCGGCAAGCGCTCGCGAAGCTGCAGGGCGCCGCCAAGGTCGCGCCGCGCGATCCGCGCAACGTCGAGCTCGTCGCGCTCGCGCTCGAGCAGCTCGATCCGCCCAAGGCGCGCTCGATCTGGACCGAGCTCGCCGAGCTGCACGACGAGGCGGGGCGCGCGGGCCCGCGCGACGCCGCCGTGCGCGCCGCGCTCGCGCTCGATCCCGCCGACGAGGCCGCGCTCGCGCTCGCGCATCGGTGGGGCTTGCTCGGGTCGGCCGGCCCCGCGCTCGGCTCGGCGTCGGTGCCCG
>DASZRT010000070.1:0-15206 GCA_035549075.1 Polyangia bacterium
GCGGCCGCGGGTGCGATCGGCTGCACGGGCGCCGTCGCCGCGGGCGGCGCGCTGCTGTCGACGGGCGCCGGCTGGTTCGGCGGGCTCTGCGTCGTCGCGATCGCCTGCTCGAGCTTCTCGATGCGGTCCTTCGACTCGACGGCGTACTTCGACGTCGGGTGCAGCTTGACGATGTTCTTATAAAGAAGGAGCGCCTTGGCGTTGTCGCCCGCGAGCCGATGCGACTGCGCGGCGTTGTAGAGGAGCGCCGGATCCTGCTTGGCCTTGTAGGCGGCCTCGTACTCGGCGGCGGCGTCCTTGTACTCGCCGACGGCATAGTGCGCGGTCGCCTTCTGGTAGTGCGACTTGGCGTCGGCGGCGTCGTCGGCGCGGACCGGGCCCGCCGCGGCGAGCGTCAGGGCCAGGGCGCCGGCCAGGAAAGTCAGGCGAGTGTTCATCGTGCCTCCCAAAGGATCACCAAGCGGGCCACAAATCGGACGCGAGCATCGTATCCGAAGAGGGCGCCGGCCGAAAGCATTCGAGATAAAGTGAGCCGTGGGCATCGACGGCCGGCGCGCGCGAGGTCGGGCGTCCACATTGGGGCCCGACGCCACGGGCGCCGTCGTCGTCGGACCGTGGTGGGCGGTGCCGCGCAAGGCGGCGCTCTTCGTCGCCGCCGTCACGATCGTCGTGTTCGCGCGCGCTCTCGCGAACGGCTTCACGTACGACGAACCGCTCGTGATCGTGCAGGCGCAGACCTTTCTGAAGTCGGGCGACTTCGGCGCGTTGTTCTCGCGTGACTACTTCGCGGCCAGCCTCGAGGGCACGTGGCGGCCGTTCTGCACGTTCACGTACATGCTAGACGCGCTCCTCGCGTTTTCTTCCTTCGTCTTCAAAGCGCAGAGCCTCGCCTGGCACATCGCGGCCGCGTGCCTCGTCATGGCGCTCGCGCGGCGGCTCTTGCCCGAGGGGCGACGCAAGTACGCGCTCGTCGCCGGGCTCGTGTTCGCGCTGCACCCCGTCGTCGTCGAGACGGTCGACAACGCGTCGTTCCGCGAGGACTCGCTCGTCACGGTGTGGATCCTCGCGACGATCTTGTTCGCGCTGCGCGGGCAGCGCGTGCTCGCCGTGCTCGCTTTCGCGCTGGGGTTGTTGTCGAAAGAATCGGCCGTCGTCGCGCCCGCGCTGCTCGCGCTCGTGCGCCTCTCGTTTCCGCGCTACGCGCGCCCCGACGCGACGTCACCGCCCGCGCGGCGGCTCGGCGCGCTCGCGCTCGAGCTGGCGCCGTTCGCCGTCGTGGGTGCCGTGTACCTCGCGATCCGCTTCGGTCCCATGAACACGGCGGGGCAATACGCCGCGTACCCGGGCGGCTCGCTCGCGGGCACGCTGTACGGCATGCCCGCCGTGTGGGCGCACTATTTGCGGCTGCTCGTCGCGCCGTGGCCGCTGTGCGCCGACTACACGGGGTTCTTCCCGTTCGGCTTCGCGCGCGTGTCCACGGCGTCGTTCGCCGTGTCGAGCGTCGTCGTGCTCGCGTACTTCGTGGCGCTCGTCGTCGCCGCGCGCCGCGGGCAGACGCTGGTCGCGTTCGGGATGACGTGGTTCGCGCTCGCGCTCGCGCCCGTGTCGAACTTCATCCCCGTGCCGATCCCCGCGGCCGAGCGCTTCCTCACGCTGCCGCTCGTGGGGATCGCGCTCGCCGTTTCGGCCGTCGCGGGCGCGTGGGGCGCGACGTGGCCGCGGCCACGTTGGCGCGCGGCGCGCGCCGCCGGCGTCGCGGCGCTCGTCGCCTTCGCCGTCGTCGTCAACCTGCGCCACGGCGCCTGGCACGACGACGAGACGCTGTGGCTCGACACCGTGGCCGTCAACCCGCGCGCGTGCGGCGCGCAGAGCGCCGTCGGCGGCACGATGCTCTCGCGCGCGATCGAGTCGGGCTCGGTCGAGACGCTGCGCGACGCCGTCCGCCACCAAGAGCTCGCGCTCTCGTTGTGCGCCGACGCGTCGGACACGGCGCGCGCCGCGATGATCTACACGCGCCTCGGCGCGGGCCAGGCGCTGCTCAACCACCTCGCGCCCGCGCGCGTCGCCCTCGAGCGCGCGATCGCGCTGCAGCCGCGCTACGCGCTGCCCGTCGCGTGGCTCGGCTACGTCGACTTCCTCTCGGGCGACAAGGTCGGCGCGGCGACGCACCTCAAGACGGCGATCATCGATCTCGGCCCGCCCGATTGGAGCGTCGCCTCGGTCGCGCAGCGCTACGTCGACAAGATCTGACGGCGCGCGCCGCGCTGGACGCGACCCCGGCGAAAATGCACATTACGCCGCATGCGCGCACCCCACTCGCTTCGGACCCTCGCCCTCGTCTCGTCGGCCGCCGCTTCGCTCTCCCTCGGCCTCGCCCCCGCGGCGATGGCCAAGAAGCCCAAGAAGGAGGCGCCCGCCGCGCCAGCGATGCCGCCCGGCTCGGCGAGCCCGATCGAGAAGACGAAGTGGGGCGAGGCCGACGGCCAGCCGGTCGAGCTCTACACGCTCATCAACAAGCACGGCCTCATCGCCAAGGTGTCGACGTTCGGCGCGATCCTCACCGAGCTCGACACGCCCGATCGCAAGGGCAAGCTCGCCGACGTCGTGCTCGGCTGGGACACGCTGGCCGAGTACGAGAAGAACGATCCGCACTTCGGCTCGAGCGTGGGCCGCGTCGGCAACCGCATCGCCAACGCGAAGTTCGAGCTCGACGGCAAGACCTATAAGCTGGCCGCCAACAACGGCGTGCACCACCTGCACGGCGGCATCAAAGGTTGGGACAAGCACGTGTGGGCCGCGGCGCCCGCCGAGACGCCCGACGGCCCGTCGCTCAAGCTGACGCTCGTCTCGAAGGACGGCGACGAAGGCTACCCCGGCACGGTGACCGCCACGGTGACCTACACGCTCACGAACGCCGACGAGCTGCGCATCGAGATGGCCGCGACGACCGACAAGCCGACGCTCGTCAACATGGTCAACCACACGTACTGGAACCTCACGGGCGGCACGACGGGCGACGACAACTCGATCAAGAACCACGTGCTGACGCTCTACGCGTCGAAGTACACGCCGGGCCTGCCGCCCGACGGCAAGGTGCTGCCCGTCGCCGGCACGCCGTTCGACTTCACGAAGGGCAAGCCGCTCGGCCAGGACCTCTTCAAGACCGGCGAGAAACCGCCCGGCTACGACTCGAACTGGATCGTCGACGGCGAGCCGAACGCGCTCCGCCCCGTCGCGCGCGTCGTCGAGCCGAAGTCGGGCAGAGTGATGACGATCGAGGCCAATCAACCCGGCGCGCAGCTCTACACCGCGAACTACCTCGACGGCACGACCAAGGGCAAAGGCCGCGTCCACGCCCAGCACTCCGCCTTCTGCATCGAGACGCAAAAGATCCCCAACTCGATCAACGTGCCGGCCTGGCGCAACGACGTCATCCTCCGCCCGGGACAGACGTACAAGCACGCCATGGTCATAAAGTTCTCGGCCCAGTAGCCCCCTTCATCATCCGTTCCATCTCGGCGGATGAAGTGTCTCTTCGGTCGCGGGGCGTGAGGGCTGGGGGCGCGGACGGACCTCGCGCGCTGCGCGCCCCTAGGGGGCGCTGCTATTCGGCAGCTGCCTACCGGCAGCGCCTCAAGCTCGGCCCGTCCGCGCCCCCAGCCCTCACGCTTTGGTGCTCCCTACGTTCCCTCGGTCGAACCCCGCGATCTAGGCGGATCCGACGTCGATCGCTTTCGTTCGTGAGCGAACGTAGGGAGCCCCAAAGCGAGGGGGACGGGGACGCGCTTGGGCCGAGCTTGAGGTGCTGCCGGTAGGCAGCTGCGGAATAGCAGCGCCCCCTAGGGGCGCGCAGCGCGCGAGGTCCAAGCGCGTCCCCGTCCCCCTCGCCCCGCGACCGAAGAGAGTGAGAGGTCCAAGCGCGTCCCTGTCCCCCTCCCCGCGACCGAAGAGACACCTCATCCGCCGAGATGGGACGGATGATGAGGGCTCGGCTATGCGGCGCGGACGACGGCGTAGCCGTCGGGGCGTTTGAGGAGGCGGTCGTCGGCGGTCACGAGCGTGAGGGCGTGGACGCGGGCGGTCGCGGCGATGAAGCGGTCGGCGGGATCTTGGTGGGTGGTGCGCAGGCGGCGGCTCACGAGGGCGACCTCGTGGTCGACGTGCGCCTGGCGGATGGGCGCGCGGGGGAGCTGCGCGCGCACCCAGGCCTCGGGATCGGGGCGTAGCGCGAGGCGCCCGCGCTCGGCGAGGATCAGCGTCTCCCAGATCGAGATCGACGAGAGCCACTTCTCGTGGTCGGGTGACGCGAGCAGCGACACGACGTCGCGGCGCAGGCGCGCCGGCTCGAGCAGCGCCCAGAGCCACACGTGCGTGTCGAGCAGGAGCTTCATTCCTCGAGCGCTTCCCAGGTCGCGGGGGCCGGCGCGACGACGTCGCCCGTGATCTCACCCGTGCCGGTGGCCGACCCCAGCCAATCCTCGCGCGCGTGAGCGGGCGAGGGCGGCACCACTTCCGCGATCGGCTCGCCCCGGCGGGTGATGAGCAGCGGATGGCCCGTCCGCTTGACCTTGTCGAGCATGGCGAGGCATCGGCTCTTGAAGGTCGAAATTGCTACTTTTTCGATCATTTCTGTAAATTGCCATGGTCAACGACCATGGTCAACTTGCTCGGGCGCCACGCCGCCACGCGCGGCCGCGATCCGTCTCTGTTGACACGCCTGTCCGTTTCTCCTAGGTTCGCGGCGACTTTACGCATGCCGCTCGAGTTCTCAGCGCAGTCCAAACAGCGGGTCGACAAGGCGCTCGCGCAGTACCCCACGAAGCAGGCCGCCCTGCTGCCGGTGCTGCACATCGCCCAGGATCAGTTCGGTCACCTGCCCGACGAGGTGCTCGAGCTGGTCGCCAAGACGCTCGAGCTGCCGCCGGCTCACGTCTTCGGCGTCATCACCTTCTACACGATGTTCCACCGTGAGAAGCACGGCCGGAACGAGCTCATGGTGTGCACGAACGTGTCGTGCATGCTGCGCGGCGCTTACGACATCCTCGGCCACATCGAGAAGAAGCTGGGCATCAAGGCCGGCGAGACGACGCCCGACGGCGCCTTCGCGATCGTCGAAGAAGAGTGCCTCGCCGCCTGCGCGAACGCGCCCATGATGATCTGTGGGAACGAGTACTTCCTCGACCTGACCCCGGAGAAGGTCGACGTCGTGCTCGACGACCTGCGCAAGCGCTGGCAGGCGAACAACTCGGGTGGCCACGGTGGCACGCCCCCCACGGGCAAGACGCCGACGGGCCCGACGCGCACGCTGTTCGGCGTGGGCCCGGCGCCCGACACCAAGGCCTGAGCGAGGCGCAAAGCACATGGGCTGGGAACAAGCCAAAGACGTCAAGATCGTCACGAAGAACTTCGGCGTGCCGAGCTCGCACCGGCTCGCGACCTACCAGCAGCGCGGCGGCGGCCAGGCTTTCCGCAAGGCCATCGCGCTGCAGCCGGCGGCGATCGTCGACGAGGTCAAGAAGTCGAACCTGCGCGGCCGCGGCGGCGCCGGCTTCCCGACGGGCCTCAAGTGGTCGTTCATCCCCAAGGACGCCAAGCAGGTCTACCTCGTCGTCAACGCCGACGAGTCCGAGCCCGGCACGTGCAAGGATCGCGAGCTGCTCGCGTTCGACCCGCACCTGCTGATCGAAGGCATGATGATCGCGTCGTACGCGCTCGGCTGCAAGCACGCGTACATCTACATCCGCGGCGAGATGATGCGCGAGGCGGAGATCGTCGAGATGGCGATCGAGGAGGCCTACGCGGCCGGCCTGCTCGGCAAAGATCACGTCGCGGCGCAGGGCACGTTCCACCTCGACATCACGCTCCACCGCGGCGCGGGCGCGTACATCTGCGGCGAGGAGACGGGGCTGCTGAATTCACTCGAGGGCAAGCGCGGCTGGCCGCGCCTCAAGCCGCCGTTCCCCGCGGTCAAAGGTCTCTTCCAGGCGCCGACGGTCGTCAACAACGTCGAGACGCTCATGAACATCCCCGAGATCATCACCAAGGGCGCCGAGTGGTTCGCCAACCTCGGCATGGGGAAGTCGGGCGGCACGCGCATCGTCTGCGTCTCGGGCCACGTCAACAAGCCGGGCGTCTACGAGCTGCCCATGGGCATCCCGTTCAAGGAGCTCATCTATTCGGTGTGCGGGGGGATCCCCGGCGGCAGGAAGCTCAAGGGCCTCATCCCGGGCGGCAGCTCGATGCCGCCGCTCGACGCCAGCGAGCTCGACGTGCCGATCGAGTTCGACGCGCTCGGCACCGACGCACGCATCAAAGACGTCGAGGTCAAGCCGGGCGTTCCGTTCGACATGGGCGGCGGCCGTCGCTTGAAGACGATGGCGGGCTCGGGCGGCATCGTCGTGTTCGACGAGAGCACCGACGTCGTCGCGCTGTGCGCGCGCATCATGCAGTTCTACGCCCACGAGTCGTGCGGCCAGTGCACGCCGTGCCGCGAGGGCTCGGGTTGGCTGGCGCGTGTGTGCAAGCGCGTCGCGCGCGGGCAGGGCGAAGTCGGCGACGTCGACCTCATGGCCAACATCGCCAACGGCATCGCCGGCAACACGATCTGCGCGCTGGGCGAGGCGACGGCGTGGCCGATGCTCGGCTTCCTCACGAAGTTCCGCGCCGACTTCGAGGCCAAGATCGCGCAATCGGTCGCCGCCGCGCAGGCGGGCCGCGGTCGGGTCCAGGTGGCGTGACATGAACGTCGACGCTCCCATGAACGCTTCGGGCGCCGAGCAGGTCGTCTTCTGGCTGCTCGCGGCGATGACGGTCTTCTTCGCGGTCTTCACGGTGACGCGCAAGAACCCGGTGACGGCCGTCATGTCACTCGTCGGGACGTTCTTCAGCCTCGCCGGCATCTACGCGACGCTGTCGGCGCACTTCCTCGCGATCCTCCAGGTGCTCGTCTACGCGGGCGCCATCATGGTGCTCTTCATTTTCGTCGTGATGATCCTCAACCGCGAAGAGGTCTCGCCCGTGCCGCTGCGCTTCGTGTCGGGCTTCGCCGTGCTCGCGGCGATCTACCTGCTCGTGAAGTTCGTGCACGTCGCCGACGCGGGCGTGCCGCCCATGGCGCCGTCGGTGCCCGAGACCTTCGGCACGGTCGGCAACATCGGCGACCTGCTGTTCCGCGACTTTCTTTTTCCGTTCGAGGCGATCTCGCTGTTGCTGCTGGTCGCGATCGTCGGCGGCGTCGTCGTGTCGCGCACGCACCAGAAAGAGGTCGACGCGACGGTCGCGGCGGCCGCGCGCAAAGAGGCCCATGACCGCCAGCTCGCCGACTACCCGGCGCACGACGCGCTCGAGGGCGGCGAGGGCGACGAAGGCCACGACGCTCACGCGCACGGCGGGGGACACTGAGATGCCGACGCACTACTACCTCGTCCTGTCGTTCGTCCTGTTCCTCATAGGAACGGGGGGCGTGCTCATGCGGCGCAACGCCCTCATCGTGCTCATGGGCATCGAGCTGCAGCTCAACGGCGGCAACCTCGCGATGCTGGCCTTCTCACGCGCCCTCGGCGACGAGAAGGGCCACGTCTTCGCGTTCCTCATCATCGCCTTGGCGGCCGCCGAAGCCGCCGTCGGCCTCGCCATCCTCGTCGGGTTGTTCCGCGGCCGTCAGACCGTGAACCTCGACGAAGCCACGCTCATGAAGCGGTGACGCCTTGGAAAACCTGATCTTCAATCTGCGCCTCATCCCGCTCATGCCCTTCCTGGGCGCGGCGGTGCTCATGCTCTTCGGGCGCAAGTGGAAGCGCGACACGGTGCTCGTCGTCGCCGCGGGCGCGATCCTGCTGTCGTGCTTCGTCTCGATCGACGCGTTCTTCGCGCAGCTGCCCGCCGAGGGCGGCCTCGTCGACACGCTGTGGACGTGGATCGCGGCCGGCGATCTCAAGGTCGACCTCGCGTTCCGCATGGACGCGCTGTCGGGCCTGCTGTGCCTCATCATCACGTTCATCGGGTTCCTCATCCATGTCTACGCCTCGGGCTACATGGAGCACGACCCCGACTACGCGAGGTTCTTCGCGTACCTCAACCTCTTTTGCGGCTCGATGCTCGTGCTCGTGCTGGGCGACAGCCTTCCCGTGATGTTCGTCGGGTGGGAGGGCGTCGGCCTGTGCAGCTACCTGCTCATTGGCTTCTGGTACAAAGAAAACGCCAACGCCGACGCGGGCAAGAAGGCGTTCATCACCAACCGCATCGGCGACTTCGGCTTCCTGCTGGGGATGTTCCTCATCTACCAGTACACGGGCACGCTGAAGTTCACCGAGGTCGCGGCCGCGGCGGGCGCGGGCTCGCCGCTGCTGACGCTGTCGTGGCTGGGCGCGCCGGTCGCGTTCTGGGCCTGCCTCTTCCTCTTCATCGGCGCGACGGGCAAGTCGGCGCAGATCCCGCTCTACGTGTGGTTGCCCGACGCCATGGCCGGCCCCACGCCGGTCTCGGCGCTCATCCACGCCGCCACGATGGTCACGGCCGGCGTCTACATGGTCGCGCGCATGCACGCCGTGTATCTGCTGTCGCCGGGCGCGCTGGCCATCGTCGCGGGTGTCGGCGCGCTCACGGCGCTGTTCGCCGCGATCATCGGCTTCGCGCAGAACGACTTCAAGAAGGTGCTCGCCTACTCGACGGTGTCGCAGCTCGGCTTCATGTTCGTTGGCGTCGGCACGGCGAACTTCGGCGCCGGCGTCTTCCACCTCTACACGCACGCCTTCTTCAAGGCCGGCCTCTTCCTGTGCGCGGGCTCGATCATGCACGCCATGAGCGGCTCGGGCGACATCACGATCATGGGCGGCCTTCGCAAGAAGACGCCCATCACGCACGCCGTGTTCCTGGTTTGTTGGCTCGCGATCTGCGGCGTCCCGATCTTCTCGGGCTTCTTCTCGAAGGACGCGATCGTCGCGGGCGCGTTCGCGACCGACGTCTACGGTCCCGGCCTCGAGTGGGTCGGCAAGGCCGTCGGCGTCGCGCTCTTGCTCGCGGCGCTCGGCACGGCCTTCTACATGTCGCGCCTCTACTTCCTGGTCTTCTCGGGCAGCGAGACGCGCGCCTCCGAGGAGATCCAGCACCACATCCACGAGTCGCCCGGCGCGATGACCGGGCCGCTCGTCGTGCTCGCGATCGGCGCGGGCCTCGGCGGCCTCATCGGCATCCCGGGCGGCCTCTTCGGTCACCCCGAGTGGAACCTGCTCGCGCACCGGCTCGAGTCGGTGCTCGGCCCCGAGCTCGACGTGCCGAAGGCGACCGAAGGCGCGTTCATGGCCGTCTCGACGGTCATCGCGCTCGCGGGCATCGGCCTCGCCTACGTCTTCTACGGCGGCGGCTACCGAGAGCCGGCCAAGAAGTTCGCCGCGGCCGCGCCGAAGTTCGTGCAGCTCGTGCGCGACAAGTTCCGCGTCGACGAGCTCTACGCCTTCCTGTTCATCCGCCCGATTCGCTTCATCTCGAAGGCCATCTACCGCGTGATCGACCGCGCGATCATCGACGGCACGGTCAACGCCGTCGGCATGGTGACGGGCGCCGTGGGCAGCATCGTGCGGCGCTTTCAGTCGGGCGACGGCCAGGGCTACATGGCGTGGTTCGCCATCGGCGCCGCCGCGCTCGTGTTCTTCGCGACGCGGCCAGGCCTCATCAAGAATGATCTGCGCGTCACGACGACGGGCCTGTCGGTCGAGGTCGACGCGCGCCACGGCGGCCGCGCCTCGCAGCAGCCGGTCGAGTACGAGTTCGACTTCGACAGCGACGGCAAGCCGGAGATCACGGGCACGTCGTCGCTCGCGCACCACACGTACGCGCGCCCCGGCAGCTACAAGCTGACGATCACGGCGCACAACCTCACGTGGGGCACGACGAACGTCGAGCACGAGAGGATCGAGGTTCAGTGATGGGCGTCCTCGGCTGGATCACGCTGCTGCCGCTCTTCGGGGCCGGCCTCGTCATGCTCGTTCCCCGCGAGGAGGAGTCGATCCACCGCGGGCTCGGCCTCGCGACGTCGATCGCGACCTTCCTCGTCTCGTTGCTCCTGCTGGTGAACTTCGACTCGGCGCAGCCGGGCTTCCAGATGGAGATCAACAAGACGTGGATCGAGCCGCTCGGCATCCACTTCCACCTGGGCGTCGACGGCATCTCGCTGTGGCTCGTCCTGCTGACGACCTTCCTCGTGCCCGTGACGTTGCTGTCGCCGCAGGCGATCGGCATCCGCAACATCCGCGTGCGCGAGTTCACCGTCGCGATGCTCGTGCTCGAGACCGGCATGATCGGCGCGTTCCTGGCGCTCGACATGTTCGTTTTTTACGTGTTTTGGGAGCTGATGCTCATCCCGATGTACTTCATCATCGGGATCTGGGGCGGCGACCGTCGCCTCTACGCGGCGATCAAGTTCGTGATCTACACGCTCGTGGGCTCGCTGCTCATGCTCGTCGCGATCCTGTACCTCTATGTGCAGTTCAAGGCGGCGACGGGCTCGTTCAGCTTCGACTACGCCGAGCTGTCGCACCTGACGCTGCCCTACGTGCCGCAGCTCCTGTGCTTCGGCGCGTTCGCGCTGGCCTTCGCCATCAAGGTGCCGATCTTCCCGCTGCACACCTGGCTGCCCGACGCCCACGTCGAGGCGCCCACGGGCGGCTCGGTCATCCTGGCCGGCGTGCTGCTCAAGTTCGGCACCTACGGCTTCCTGCGCTTCGCGCTGCCGATGTTCCCGCTCGCGGCGGCGGCGTGCGCGCCGCTCATCGTCCTGCTCTCGGTCGTCGGCATCATCTACGGCGCGCTCATGGCCTACGTGCAGGACGACGCCAAGAAGCTCGTCGCCTACTCGTCGGTCTCGCACCTCGGCTTCGTCGTCCTCGGCATCATGTCGATGACGGCGCCGGGCGTGCAGGGCGCGCTGTACCAGATGCTGGCGCACGGCATCTCGACGGGCGGCCTCTTCCTCGGCGTCGGCCTGCTCTACGACCGCCGCCACACGCGCCGCCTCGCCGACTTCGGCGGCCTGTGGGCGAAGACGCCGATCTTCGCGGCCTGCTTCCTCGTGATCGTCCTCGCGTCGGTCGGCCTGCCGGGCCTGTGCGGCTTCATCGGTGAGTTCATGGTCCTCATCGGGACGTTCACCGCCGACAAGGTCTGGCGCGAGGTCGGCATGCACAACTTCTTCCCCGCGCCGAAGCTCGTCGGCGGCATCGCGGCGTCGGCCGTCATCCTCGCGGCGATGTACCTGCTCACGATGTATCAGAAGACGTTCTTCGGCCCGCTCGACAAGCCCGAGAACCGCGACCCGCACGTGCGTGACCTCCACGGCCGTGAGAAGTGGGTCTTCGGCATCGTCATCGCGGCGGCGCTCTTCATGGGCCTCTTCCCGCAGACGTTCCTCTCGCGCTCGGACAAGTCGGTCGAGGCCTTCCTCACGGGCTACCGCGATCGCCTGCACGACGCGCAGAAGGATCCCGAAGCGCCCACGCACGTGTTCCCCGCGCTTGCCGCCAAGACCGCGCCCGCGCCCACGCCCGCTGGAGGCACGCCGTGAGCTTCGATCCGTCCCAGCTGTTCGCCTACGCGCCCATGCTCCTGCTCGTGGTCATGGGCTGCGTGATCCTGCTCGCCGAGACGTTCGCGACCGCGCGTTCGCGCGCCGGCCTCGCGTGGCTCGGCGTCGCCGGCTGCGTCGGCTCGATCGCGCTGCTCGTCTCGCAGTGGGGCGACGCCGCGACGCCCGTGACGCACTTCCAGGGCATGTTGGTCGTCGACCGGATGTCGCTGTACCTCGACGCCGCGTTCGCGACGGCCGCGCTGCTGACGTTGCTCTTCGCCCCGCCGTACCTGCGTGAGCAGGGCTTCGAGTTCGGCGAGTTCTACGCGCTCGTGCTGTTCGGCGCGGCCGGCATGATGATGGTCGTGCACGCGGCGAACTTCGTGTCGCTGCTCATCGGCATCGAGACGATGTCGCTCGCCGCCTATGTCCTTACGGGCTCGTGGCGCCGGAGCCTCAAGAGCGCCGAGGGCGCCATCAAGTACTTCCTCATGGGCGCCTTCGCGACGGGCTTCCTCGTCTACGGCATGGCGATGATCTACGGCACGACGGGCGGCGAGCTCTCGTACGCCGGGATCGCCGGCAAGGTCGGCAGCGCCGCGAAGACGCCGCTCTTTTATCTCGGCGAGTACTTCATCCTCATCGCGCTCGCGTTCAAGGTGGCGGCCGTGCCGTTCCACATGTGGGCGCCCGACACGTACGAGGGCGCGCCCACGCCGGTCACGGGCTTCATGGCGGCCGGCGTGAAGGCGGCGGCGTTCGGCGGCATCGTGCGCCTCATGGGCGAGGCCTTCGGCAACCCGATCCTCGTCTACGACAGCACGGGCTGGGCTTCGATCCTGTCGGTGCTCGCGGCGCTCACGATGACGCTGGGCAACCTCGCGGCGCTCCGTCAGGAGAACATCAAGCGCCTGCTGGCGTACTCGTCGGTCGCGCACGCCGGCTACCTGCTCATCGGCGTCGTCGCCGCGGGCCTGGGCGTACAGAGCGCGAAGCCCGCCGTGTTGTTCTACTTGGTCGGCTACACGTTCACGACGCTGGGCGCGTTCGGCGTCGTCGCGTGGATCGGCAGCCGCAAGGACGAGCGCTTGCTCGTCGACGACTGGGCGGGCCTCGGCGCCGCGCGCCCCGCCGTCGCGCTCGCGATGACGCTCTTCTTGCTGTCGCTGGGCGGCGTGCCGCCAACGGGCGGCTTCTTCGGCAAGTTCTACTTGTTCAAGGCCGCCATGGAGAGCCCGCAGCTGACGTGGCTCGTCGTCGTCGGCGTGCTCAACAGCGTCGTCAGCGTCTACTACTACCTGCGCATCGCCGTCGCGATGTACTTCAAGGACGCGACGCGCCCGCTGTCGCCCATCGACTCGCCCTCGATGCGCGCCGGCTTGTTGATCACGGCCGTCGCCGTCGTCGTGCTCGGCCTCTTCCCCAGCACGTTCGTCGACTGGGCCGGCCCCGCCTCCGCCATCGCGGCGCGGTAGGGGCTCCGGCCCCACGCTCGCTCCGGCTTTGGAGAACGTCGAGACGGAGTAAGAATCCGATCATGGAAGAGCGGGTCGTCGACCTCGAAATTCGATACGCGCACCTCGAGCGGCTGGTCTCGGAGCTGAGCGGAGTCGTGTTCGAGCAGCGCAAGGAGATCGACGCCCTCCGCAAGGAGCTCGCCGCCGTCCGCGGCAAGGTTCTCGAGCTAGGAGACCCCATCGTCTCCGAGAGACCCCCTCATTACTGAGGCGAGCGGGCGGTGACGACGAAGGTCGCGCTCGGCATCCAGACGCCGCGGGGGCTGGCGTAGGAGGCGAGGGACGCGCGGATGGCGGCGGCGAGGGTGGGGCGGAGGGGCTCGGGGGCGTTGAGCGTGGCGCGAGCCGCGGGGCCGATGTGGAGGCAGTAGTCGAGCGCCTCGTCGAGGGTCGCGGCGCCGCCGAGGTGGAGTGGCCCTTCGTGAGGCGCGACCTCGACGTCGACGAAGCCGGCGTCGGCCAGGATCGCGCGCACGCGGTCGGCGTCGCCGAACGCGAACGGCCCGGGGCGGCCGGGCTGGAACATCTCGGGCGTGGCCTCGGGCGGCAGCAGGCGCAGCACGGCCTCGTAGGGCAGGCGGGCCCAGTCGTTCTTCGCGAGCGCCTGCCAGCACACGAAGGCGAGGCGGCCGCCGGGGCGCAGCGCGCGGCGCAGGTTCGCGAAGGCGGCGCGCGCGTCCTCGAAGAACATGACGCCGAAGCGCGAGTAGAGCGCGTCGAACGACTCGGGCGGCAGCGCGTGCGTCTGCGCGTCGGCGAGCACGCAGTCGATCTGGGCGCCGTGCTCGGCGTGGCCCGCGACGCGTTCGCGCGCGCGCGTCAGCATGGGGGCTGAAACGTCGACGCCGACGACGCGGCCGCTCGGGCCCACGCACTCGGCGAGCTCGAGCAGCGTCTGGCCACAGCCGCAGCCGACGTCGAGCACGCGCTCGCCCGTGACGGGCGCGAGACGCGCGATCGCGGCGCGCCCGAACGGATCGATCTGCGCGTCGGTGCGGTCTTCCAGACGCACCCACGCCTCGCCGGCCTGCGCGCTGAAGGCCGGCGTCGCGAGCGGCGAGCGGGGAGCGTCGCTCATTGCTGCGGGTATCCGGCGGGCGGAGGGTAGCCGGCGGGCGGCGGCGGGTAGCCGGCGGGGCCGCCGGGCATGCCGCCACCGGGGAAGCCCGCGCCCGCAGGCTGCAGCTGGTAGGTGTGGTTAGGCTGGTAGTCCATGATCCACAGGAACGGCACCAGCAAGATGATGCCGCCGATGAGCGCGAGGACGTCGAGCTGCTCCGTGCGCGAGAGGGTGACGTCGAGCGGCTGGTAGCCGGGGTACTCGAAGTGAAGCATCGTCGACGAGCCGACGATCTTCGTGTCGGTGAGCGTGTAGGGCGTCTGGCCGACGACGGCGCCGTTGATCGAGACGCGCGCGCCGGGCGGCTGCGTCTGGAGAATGGTCGAGCTCGCGCAGCCCGTGAAGGCGCACAGCGTGACGGCCGCGATGATCGGGAAGAAGCGGCCCAGCTTCAGTCGAGTGATCGTCATGGATGGGCAGTGTAGGGCGCCCGCGCGTTTACGTAAACCGCGTCGTCATTCAGGACGCGCGCGGGATCGGCTGGTCGACGCGGCTCTGCCGCGGCGACCAGCGGGGGCAAGGGGGGACGCAGAGGCGCGAGCGGCGGCGGGCCGAGCAAGCCGCCGCGGAAGGCGCCGGGCGGTCCCCCCTTCTAGACTAACGGGCAGCGTTCGTGCGGCGCAACGTCAGGCGCGTGTCGCCGAAGGCGCCGCGGGGCGAGATCAGCGACAGCTGGCCGTGAACTTCGCCGCCGTCGACGCGCAGGCCGCCGCGCGCGACGAAGTTCTGGTTGGCGGGGCACTGGCACGTCAGCTCGAGGGCGCCCGTCGTCGCGAGGCCGCCCACCATGCGGTAGCTCTGGCGTGCCGACGTGTTGTACATCCAGCCGGCGACGCTGCCGTTGACGCCGATCGAGAGGAAGAAGCGGCCGCGCTGGTTATGAGCGGCGTCGTTCCACGGGCCTTCCCACGCGCCCGCGAGATCGGCGGGGCTCGGCGACGCGGGCGGGCGGTGCTCGGCGGCGGGCGCCGCGGGCGCGGGCACCGGCGCAGCGACCGGCACGGCGGCC
>DASZRT010000071.1:0-5434 GCA_035549075.1 Polyangia bacterium
GGCACGGGCGGCGCGACGGCGACCGGCGGCACGACGGGCACGGGCGGCGCGACCGCGACGGGCGGCGTCACCGGCACGGGCGGCGCGACCTCGAGCGGTGGCAGCTCCGGCGGCGGCACGACGGGCACGGGCGGCACGCACGCGAGCCTCAACAACTTCGACGGTCCCGTCTTTTACGTCACGCACGGCGACGGCTCGCTCCACGCGATCCAGCAGGGCACGTGGAAAGAGATCGGCACCTGGACCGGCCTGCCGATCCTCGACGGCATCCGCGGCATCGACGCCGACCCCGTCGGCGGCGTCCTGTACTTCACCCACGGCGCGGCCGGACCGAACTCGAACGGCATCGCCGACAAGAAGGGTTACCTGGCCGCGTGGGACCTCTACCAGAACAAGATGATTTACAACAAGCAGCTCATGACGGGCGTCGATCAGCCGTCCTATGGGCTCGGCACCGTGTACGTCCCGTCCGGCGAGTACACGAACGACCGCAACTGGTACTACTACCGAGCCAGCGACGGCACGCTCATCGGCAACGAGGCCGGCGGCATGAACCCGCACGACACGATCTGGAAGAACAGCCACCGCTACTACGGCGGCACCGAGGACACGTACCTCTACGTCCTCGGGCTGAACATCCAGAAGGTCGGTCCGTCGCCCTCGGGCACGGCGGGCGTGCGGCCCTTCACCGTCAACGGCGACGAGACGCGCGCGTACATCACGTGGAGCAACTACCGCGGCTTCTCGGTCGGTGATCTGACGACCGGAAAGATCATCAAGTCGGTGAGCTTCGGCGGCAACCCCTGTCACATCGCCCCGAGCCACGGCATGACGATCTCGCCCGACAACAAAGAGATCTACATCATGGACACCTGCGTCGACACCATCCGCGCCTACACGGCGACCGACGATCCGCAGCCGATCGCGGCCATCCCGTTCGTGCACAAGGTCCACGGCGGCACCGAGCAGGCGTGCGCGTGGGACTGCACGAAGGACGGTTGGATCATGCACTCGCGCGACGGCAAGTACGTCTACATCGGCGACTCGGGCGACGTCGTCGACACGGCGACGCACACCATGGCGACGTACATCGACCTGCTCGCGAACTGCCGCCACGGCTTCCTCGAGATGGACTGGAAGAACGGGCAGATCACCGACACCACCACCCACGTCGGCCTGGGTTATTAGGAACCTCTAGGGCGGTGCGCGCGTCGCCAGGCGGCGGGTGTCGTGCCGAGCTCGCGCTGAAACGCGCGGCTGAACGCCGCCTCCGAGCCGTAGCCGACGCGCTCGGCGATCTCGGCGACGGCCGTCGACGTGCCCGCGAGCAGCGGCGCCGCGAGCTGCATGCGCCACCGCGCGAGGTACTGCATGGGCGGCGCGCCCACGAGCTGGGTGAAGCGCTCGGCGAGGACCGAGCGCGAGGCGCTGCAGACGCGCGCGAGCTCTTCGAGCGTCCAGTCGTGCGCGGGCCGCTCGTGCAACCGGCCGAGCGCGCGGCCCACGACCTCGTCGCGCAAGCCCGCGAGCCAGCCGCGCGTGTCGTGCGGCAGCGTCGCGAGGTGTCGGCGCACGACCTCGACGAAGAGCAGCTCGGACAGGCGCGCGAGCGCGGCGTCGCTGCCCTCGCGGCGTGACGTCGACTCGGCGAGCGCGAGCGCGACGAGGCGGCGCAGGCCGTCGTCGGGTCCGGCGCCGCGCACGACGAGGACGCGCGGCAGCGCCGCGAGCAACGGGTTGAAGGGCTTGGCGTCGAGGCCGAGGAAGCCGCAGATCACCGTGGCGCGGTCGGCGCCGCCGCCGTCGAGGTGAACGTCGATCGGCAGCGCGTGCGTGCGCGCGGAACGAAACACCTCGAGGTCGAGATCGCCGCGCAGGCCGGGCGCGCTCGAGATGACGTGCGGATCGCCCTGCGGGAACACGATGATGTCGCCGGCCTCGAGGCGCGTCGGCGGCTCGTCGACGATGCCGCCCCAGCACGCGCCCGACGTGACGACGTGATACTCGATGGTGTGCTCGGCGCCGGGCATGATGTGCGGAGCGATCGCGCGCCCCGCCGGCGATTCGGCGAGCCACGGCGCCGACCCGTCGATCGCGAAGAACACGGCGCCGCGCAGGCGCACGGCCTGGAGCACGTCGGAGAGCGTGTCGATCGCCACGGCGACGAAGCGTGCCACTTTTCGGACGCGCGGTGGGATCTGCCGGACGCGCGGTCGTGGTGGGCACGGGCCGTGGCCCGCACCCTGTGATGAAGCCGGACGAACCAAGCCGGCGGCAACCAACACGGAGGTGGAAACCATGCGAACGATGATTCCGGTGATGGCCGTGGCGGCCCTCGGCGCCGCGGCGGGCGCGACGGCGGGTCCCAACGCTGGAGCGAAGCCGAAGAAGCTCTTCCTCGACGTCCACGACGTCGGCCCGGGCAAGGTCACGGCGCGGGCCGCGGCGGGCGCGCACGCGCTCGACCTCGCGGCGCAGAAGAAGCACGGCGTTTCCTTCAAGGCCTACTGGGTCGACGAGCGCGCCGGCAAGATCTACTGCCTCGCCGAGGCGCCCTCGGCCGACGCCATCAACCACGTGCACGAGGAGGCGCACGGGATGCTGGCCGCGAAGGCCGTCGAGGTCACGGCCGACAACGAGAGCTGGTCGCCGGCGCCGCACGCCAAGCTGTTCTTCGACACGCACCACCTGGGCGCGGGCAAGGTCACGTCCGAGGCGGTCGCGGCGGCGCACGTGAAGGACCTCGCCGCGCAGGCGAAGCACGGCGTGCGCTACCTCAACTACTGGTTCGACGCCGAGAGCGGCACCGTGAACTGCCTCGTCGAGGCGCCGAGCCGCGAGGCGGCGCTCGCCGTCCACGCCGAGGCCCACGGCCTCATGCCCGACAACATCGAAGAGGTGATCGAAGGACGGTGATTGAACGAACGGGGGCGCGCGCGTTGGTGAAGCGTGCGCGCCCTCGTTCGGAACGGTTCTAGCGAGGCATGAGCGCGAGGATGGCGTCGGTGGTGTCGATCTCGCCGAGGCGGGGGAAGATCTTCTCGAGGACGAGATCGTGCGTGGCGCGGTCGACGTCGGAGATCGCGTCGGAGGCGAAGGTGACGTTGTAGCCGCGCTCGTGGGCGGCGCGCGCCGTCGTGTCGACGCCGGCGCTGGTCGCGACGCCCGTGAGGACGATGCCCGTGATTTGGCGCCGGCGCAGCTGCAGATCGAGCTCGGTGCCGTAGAAGGCGCTCGGCTGGCGCTTCGTGATGAGCAGGTCGCTCGGCACGACGCCCAGCTCGGGCACGAGCTCGGAGAACTCGGGCGTCATCGCGAGGCGCGGCTGCACCTGCGTGCGCAGCTTGAGGCGCTCGCCCGCGTCGGCCGAGAACGCGACGTTGACGAGCACGACGGGCAGCTGCGCGCGGCGAAACGCGTCGGCGAGGCGGCGCGTGTTGCCGACGACGTCGGCGAACGGGTGCACCGTCGGGTACGAGGACAGGCCCTTCTGCAGATCTATGACGACGAGGGCGGTGCGGGGATCGAGGGCGGTGGCGGCCATGGCGTTCCTTTCGGTTTCAGGTCGAGCGAGCGGAGTCCGACGAGCGCGGCGAGCAGACCGGCGGCGGCGCCGACGCCCAACGCCCAGCGCGGGCCGAAGCGATCGGCGACGAAGCCGACGATGGGCGCGCCGATGGGCGTTCCGCCGAGCGCGATCGCGAGGAAGATCGCCATCACGCGCCCGCGCATCTCGGGCGCCGTCGACAGCTGCACGGCGCCGTTGGCCGTCGTCGTGAAGGTCTGCGCGGCCGTGCCGACGACGACGAGCGCGAGGCCGAACGTCGCGTAGCTGGGCGTGAGCGCGCCCGCGGCGAGCCCGGCGCCGAAGATCGCGGCGCCCACGACGAGAAGGGCAGGGCGAGGCCGCGCGCGCCGCGCCGACAGCAGCGTGCCCGTGACCGAGCCGATCGCCATCACCGACGTCAAGACGCCGAAGCGGCCCGCGCCTGCGTGAAACACGCCTACGGCCATCGTCGAGATGAAGATGGGAAAATTGAGCCCGAACGTCCCGATGAGGAAGAGCATGAGCATCACGGAGCGCAGGTCGGGCCGCCGCCACACGTAACGGAAGCCGTCCAGCAACCCGGCGGTCGCGTGCGTGTGATGCGGCCGCGCGCGCAGCTCTTTGACGCGCAGCCGCGCCAGCGAGCCGAGCACGGCGACGAACGACGCGGCGTTGACGACGAAGACCCAGCCCGTGCCGAGCCGCGCGATGAGGATGCCAGCGACGGCGGGGCCGATGAGGCGCGCGGCGTTGAACGACGTCGAGTTGAGCGCGACGGCGTTCGACAGCTCGCTCTCGGCGACGAGCTCGGACACGAACGTCTGGCGCGCCGGTGCGTCGAACGCGCTCACGCAGCCGAGCAAGAGCGCGAACACGTCGACTTGCCACAACCGAACGGCGCCCGTGATCGTGAGCAGCCCGAGGCCGAGCGCGAGCGCGCCCATGCTCGCCTGGGTCGCGAACAGCAGCTTGCGCCGGTCGAGGCGATCGGCGGCGTAGCCCGTGAAGGGCAAGAGCACGACCTGCGGTCCGAACTGCAGCGCCATGACGACGCCGACGGCCGTGGCGTTGTTCGGCGTCAGCTGCGTCAGCACGAGCCAGTCCTGCGCCGTCCGCTGCATCCACGTCCCGACGTTCGACACGATCGCGCCCGTCGCCCACGTGCGGTAATTGAATCCGGCGAGCGCGCGGAACGTGCCGCGCGCAGGCGCATTCTCGGAGGCGGAGTCGACCGAAATGCTGGACACGTCCATGGATATGATGGATAGGTCTATCAATGGCGTCAATCCGGCGCGATCCCGAGGCGGTGCTCGAGAGCCTGAGCGCGCTCACGCGCAGCCTGCGCGCCGCGGCGGCCAAGGCCTACGCCGCCTTCGAGATCGGCAGCACGCAGGCGAAATTCCTGCGCCACCTCGCGCACGGAAGCCGGCTCTCGCAGGCCGAGCTCGCGCGCGCGACGGCGAGCGACCCGACGCTCACGGGCCGCGTGCTCGAGACGCTCATCGGACGCGGCTGGGTGCGGCGCGAGCGCAGCGACGAGGACCGCCGCCAGTACGTCCTCGAGCTCACGCCCGCGGGCAAGCGCGCCGCCAAGCGCGTCGTCGACGCGCGCCTCGGCATCGCGCGCCGCATGGTCGCCGCCCTCGACGACCGCGACATCACCGACTTCGAGCGCGTCGCCCACAAACTGCGCGCCGCCTTCGAAAAGGACGCCTGACATTCTCTTCGGGTGAGGGCGGGGTGCAGCCCGCGGAACGGGTCCTGTCAGCTCGGCGATCCCTTCCCACTGAACTTTTTTTCGGGCCTCGAGGGACTCGGACTCGTCGTTGCGAGCGCGCCGATCCCCATGGACTCGCGAAAAAAAGCTTCAGCGGGCCCCTTCCCTCA
>DASZRT010000072.1:0-11947 GCA_035549075.1 Polyangia bacterium
AGGCGCAGGCGGCGGCGCGGGCGCGGGAGCCGGCGCGGGCGGCGTCACGGGCGCGCCGCCCGTGCTCGTGATCTTGAACCCGTGCGGCTCGCGGAAGCCGAGGTACCACGCGCCTGCCGCGAGCCCGAGGAACACGACGCCGCCGACGACCTTGAGGCCCGTGCGCTTCGGCTTCACGAGCAACGACAGATCCTCGTCGGGCGGGATCGTGTCGGGGAACGGCCGGTCATCCAGGCGCGAGCGACGACCCTCGCGCATCGAGAACGTGTCGTCGTCGGCGAGCGTCGCCGAGATCTGGCCGCGCGAGGCCGCGCTCTGCAGGCCGCGCGGCGTCGCCGGCATCGTCGCCGAGCGCGGCCCGCGCGGCGGCTCGGAGACGACGGGCTGCGCGGGCGCCGACTGGCGATCGGCCTGCTCGACGACGTCGAAGAACGGGCGCAGCTCTTCGACCTCGCCCAAGACGCGCCAGGCGCCGCCGCGGTTCGACACGCGATCGGCGCGGCTCACGCGCCGCTCGACGATCCACTTTTGCAGCGTCGTCAGATCGCGCAGCCGGTGCGTCTGCCCCGATTCCGTCGCGAGCACCCACTCGGGCACGGGCGGCGGCGTGGCCCGGCGCGCGCGCGGCTCGTTCGTTTCGGGGGCGGGCGCCGGTTGCGCCGTCGGCGGCACGCCCGCGGCCGGCGTCGTCCGCAGCTCGATCTGCGGCATGCGCGACACGACGAACGTGTGACCACACGTCGTGCATTGAACGGAGGCACCCGCACCCGCGACAGCGTCGTCGTCGAGCTCGTACTCCGTCTGGCAGCGATCGCAGCGTACGTCCATCGCGCGCCCGCGCGACCATAGCATGCCACCGCCCAGACGCGCGCGTCAGAGACTCTCGGGGAAGAGGGCGTAGAGCTGGGCGGGCGGCGGCGTGTACGCGCCGGTGACCATGAGGTTGCCCAAGTGGTCGACGCGGAAGCCGCGTTCGAAGGCGCGCTCGAGGGATTCGCCCGACGCGGTGGAGCCGCGGATGACGGCGGCGCGTCCCGGCAGCGCCTCGGCGACGGCGTCGAGGAGGTCGCCCAGCAGCTCGGACGACTCGGCGACGGCGGGCCCGGCGATCGCGCGCGACGACGACGGCCGGTAGAAGAGGTAACCGGCGAGCGTACCGTCGCGCTCGACGACGAAGCCCCGCCCGGTCGCCGCGAGCAACGCGAGATCCGTCCCGCGCGTCGAGCCCGTGCGCGCGCGGTCGTAACGTTGGACGGCCTCGAGGTCGCCAGCCGCGAGCGGGCGCACATCGCGCGCGACCTGACGCGGCGGCAGCAGGCGCGACGCGACCAAGTACGGCGCGACGTCGACGACGCGGTAGCCGAGGCGCGCGTACAAGCCGAACGAGTCGGGGTTGAAGCTGTCTTGGAAGAGCCGCACGCTCGACGCGCCCGCGGCCAGCGCGTGGAAGTGCGCCATGAGCGCGCGGCCCACGCCGGGGCGCGCGCCCGGCCGCGCCGCGAGCGGCCCGATGCTCGCGACGGCGCCGCGCAGGTGCGCGAAGCCGACGCCGACGACGGCGCCCTGGTGCTCGGCGATCGCGCAGCCGTCGGGATCGATGTCGAGGTACGCGCGCGCGAGCCACACGGCGCTCTCGACGTTGGGGAACGGCGGCGTGTGGCCGCGCTGTCGGTAAACCGTCGCGAAGGCGTGGAACAGGACCGCGCTCGCGGCGTCGACGTCGCCGGTCTCGAGCCGCCGAACCTCGATCATCGCGCGTCCCCCATGCCGGGGTTCATCATACCGCGCGCGGTTCTGCTAGCGTACGCGCCCGCGTGGGCGATTCAGGGAAAGCGAGCTTGCACGCCGAGCCCGGCGTCGATCTCGAAGCGCAGCCAGCGGACGAAGCCGATCGTCTCGCCGAACTGCAGGTACACGCCCAGGTTGCGCAGCGGCTCGAACATGAAGCCGTTCGAGTTGCGAACGGCCCAGTCGTCGTTCGTCACCATGGCGTCGTGGATGCGCGTGACGTCGTAGGCGACCTGCAGCGTCGCGAAGAACTTCGCGTTCTCTTTGGGGTCGATCCAGTAACGAACGCCGGGCGCGAACGCGAGCTCGCGGCTCTGCGTGAAGTCGCGCTCGAGGCCGAGGCGCAAATCGAAGATGACGTCCCAGTGGTTGCCGAAGCCGAACGACGGCTGAAGGTCGAGGAACGTCGGCAGGCGTTGCGTGCAGACGGTCTTGCCGGCCTGACCGCAGTAGATCGTCGCCTGGTAGGGAAAGATGACGCGGTAGCCGACGCCCGGCATGACGGCGAGGCCGACCTGCAGCTTGTGCGAGTAGCTCGGCGGCGCCGGCGCCGGCAATTCCTTGAGCGCGGGCGCCGCTGCGGGCGCGGGCGTGTCGGCGCGCGCGCGACCGGCCGCGGCGATGATTCCCGCGACGACGAGGCCGAGCGAAGCGCGCGTCATGAGACGGCAGTCTAGTGGAAACGATCGGCGCGGCGAAGGGCGAGCCGCGGGCATGAGCGCGATCTCACGCCGCGCGTTTGGCGCCGGGCTCGGAGCCTTGCTGCTGGGCGCGCGCCACGCCCACGCCATCGGCGAGCGTTCGCTGTTTCGCTTCGCGCGCCTCGCGCTGCCGGGCTTGCCCGACCCGCGACCGTCGGCGATGCGGCGCTGGGCCTGGGAGCTCGAGCGGCGCACGAGCCTCGTGACGGCCTCGGACCCGACGGCGCTGCGCCTCTCCGATCCCGCGCTGTACCGCCACCCATTCCTGGTGTTGTCGGGCGATCGCGCGTTCGCGCCGCCGTCGGACGCCGACGTCGCGCGCCTGCGCCGCCACATCACCTACGGCGGCTTCTTGCTGATCGATTCGGCCGAAGGGCGCGCGGGCGGCGGCTTCGACGACTCCGTGCGCAAGCTGCTCGCGCAGGCGCTGCCGGGCGAGCTGCCCGCGCGCGTGCCCGACGAGCACGTCCTGTGGAAGTCGTTCTACGTCTTGAAGGGCGCGCCCGGCCGCATCCTCGCGGCGCCCTACGTCGAGGGCGTCGAGCGCGATCACCGCCTGGCCGTCGTCTACACGCAGAATGATCTGGAAGGCGCGCTCGCGCGTGACGGCTTCGGCCGATGGGAGCATGAGGTCATCCCCGGCGGCGACGACCAACGCGAGCAGGCCTTCCGCTTCGCCGTCAACCTCGTGATGTACGCGCTCTGCCTCGACTACAAGACCGAGCAGGCGCACATCGATTACATCCTGCGCACGCGGAGGTTCCCGCGATGAACGGCGCGACGGCGCCCTTCGGCGCGTTCAACGATTGGCAGATCACGCTGGGCGCGGGCGCGCACCTCGGGCGCGGCGGCGTCGTGCTGCTCATCGTCATTGCGGGCCTCGCCGTCGGCGTCTCGGCGCTGTCGCTCATCGAGGAGCGCTTCGGGCGCGGCTGGCTGCTGTTGTTGCTGCGCACGGCCGGCATCCTCGCGTGCCTCGCGACGGCGCTGCAGCCCACGCTGGAGCGGCGGCAGGTCGTGCGCGTGCCCAACCACGTCGCCGTCGTCGTCGACGCCTCGCGCTCGATGGACGTGCGCCCGCCCGACGGCGGCCCGTCGCGCGCCGAGCGCGCCGCGAAGATCCTCAAGGGCGCCGCGCCCCAGCTGGCCGAGTGGGAGCGCGAGGGCCACGGCGTCGATCTCTATTCGTTCGGCGAGGCGCTCGCGCCCGCGACGGCCGCCTCGCTCGCGGCCGCGCCCACGGGCGACGCCACGCGCCTCGGCGAGGCGCTCGGCGATCTGCGCGCGCGCTACGCGGGCCGCGATCTCGGTGCCGTCGTCATTCTGTCCGACGGCGTCGACACGGGCCGCATCGGCGAGGGCCCGCTAGACGCGCAGACGCGCTCCGACGTCGAGGCGCTCGGCGCGCCCGTGCACACGATCGGCCTCGGCGAAAAGTCGCTGCGCGATCTGTCGGTGGCCGCCGTGCTCGCCGACGACTTCGCCTTCGTGCGCACGCCCGTGACGCTCGAGGCGGTCATTCGACAAACCGGCCTCGCCGATCGTCAGGTCGACGTCACGCTGACGCGCGACGGGCACTTCGTCGCGAACCAGGGCGTCGTCCTGCGCGGCGAGCACTCGGAAGAGCGCGTGAAGTTCGACTGGGTGCCGGACCACCCCGGCACGTTCGTGTTCCGCATCGCGACGCCCGTCTTGGGCGGCGAGGCGCTCACGACCAACAACGAGCAGACGTTCACGGTGAAGGTCATCCGCGATCGCGTGCGCGTGCTGCACCTGTGCGGGCGCCCGTCGTGGGACGAGCGCTTCCTGCGCGCGATGCTGCGCCGCGATCCCAACGTCGACCTCGTGTCGTTCTTCATCTTGCGTACGGAGAGCGACGAGCAGCCCTGGAACCAGCGCGAGCTGTCGCTCATCCCCTTCCCGACCTACGAGATCTTCGAGGAGCAGCTGCGCTCGTTCGACCTCGTGATCTTTCAGAACTTCAACTTCGCGCCCTACGGCGTCGAGCCGTTCTTGCCCGGCGTGCGCGACTACGTCGAGAGCGGCGGCGCCATCGCCATGATCGGCGGCGATCTTTCGTTCGCGAGCGGCGGCTATGGCGCGACGCCGCTCGCCGACGTGCTGGCCGTCGAGCTGCCGCCCACGCCGCCCGCGCTCACGGGCGCGACCGATCCGGATCTGACGACCGACGCGTTCAAGCCCCGCCTCACCGACGAGGGCCGCACGCACCCCGTGACGTCGCTGCTGCTCGACCCGCGCGAGAACGAGGCGCGCTGGGCGAAGCTGCCCCCGCTCGAGGGCGTCAACCGCGTGCCGCGCGCGCGCGCCGGCGCCGCCGTGCTGCTCGCCCACCCGACCCTCAAGGGCGCCGACGGCAAGCCCGCGCCCGTGCTCGTCGCCAGCGACGCCGGCAAGGGCCGCTCGCTCGCGCTGCTGACCGATTCGGCATGGCACTGGGGGTTGCCCGCCGCGGGCGAGGGCGACGACGGCCGCGCCTTCCAGCGCTTCTGGGAGAACGCCATCCGCTGGCTCGTGCGGGATCCGGCGCTCACGCTGTTGCGCATCGAGCTCGATCGCGTCGAGTACCGCCGCACGCAGTCGCCCGTCGCGCGCGTGCGCGCCATGCACGGCGACTACTCACCGGCGGCCAACGTCGACGTGCGCCTCGCGCTGGGCCCCGCCGAGGCGGCCGCCGAGGCCAAGCCGCTGCGCGAGCTCACGGGCACGACCAACGGCGACGGCGAGACCCAGATCGATCTCGGCGCGCTGCCGCCCGGCGCCTACAAGATCGCGGGGCACGCCACCGTCGACGGCCGCGACGTCGCCGAGGACAAGACCTTCGTCGTGCGCGCCGAGGGCCGCGAGCTCGACGACGTCGCCGCGCGCGACGACGTGCTGCGCGAGCTGGCGCAAGCCGGCCACGGCGACTACCGCTTCGAAGACTTCGGCCACCCCGCGGTCCGCGCCGCCCGCGAGGTCCGCGTCGGCAGCCACCGCTCCTACGAGCTCTGGTCGAGCCCGTTCTTGCTGATCGCCGGCCTCGCCCTACTCACCACCGAGTGGATCCTCCGCCGGCGCGCGGGACATAGCTAGCGAGCCCGTCACGGGACGCCGGCGCACGGGGGCGCGGCGGCGGCGGGCGAAGATGAACAGCGCCGCGATCGCGGGCAGGACGCCGGCAAGGCCGAACGCGCTGTTGCCCACCGTGCAGCCCGCCATCCCCGACATCGCGTTCGCCGAGTTGGCGGCCATGGGCGCCGTCACCGTGACGTTCTTCTGCGTGACGTGGCCCGAGTTGTCGATCGCCGTCACCGTGAGCGTCTGCTGGCCCGAGATGTTCGTGAGGTCCCACTCGAAGGGCGCCGCGTAGGACGTCGCCTTGAGCGATTGCGGCATGATCTTCACGTCGACGCTCGCGAGGCCGCAGTCGTCCTTGGCGTTCACGCGCAGCGAGAAGTCCGCCTTCACCGTCGCGCCGTCGGCCGGCTCCATGATCTGCAGCGTGGGCGGCACCTGATCGTTCGCGCAGCCGAAGGCCGACGGCTTCGGGCCGCCGCCCCACAGGCCCAGCTGCTGCTTCATCATCTCGTACGAGTTCTGCGTGGGGCGATCGCAACGATCGCCGTCCGTCGGCAACTCCGTGTCGTTGAAGCCGTCGTCGCAGTCGCTGCAGATGCTCGGGTACATGATGTCGTGCGTGCTCGTCGTGTGCTCGAGCCCGAGCAGGTGCGCCTGCTCCTGCGCGATGATGATCGCCGTCTGCTTGGCGCTCGTGCCGCCGAGGAACGTGTAGGCGACGCCGCCCTGAAGGTCTTTGCACAGGAACGGCGCGACGCCCGCGACCTTCGAGCTGACGTTGCACCACGCGCCGCCGCCCGACGACACGACCTCGGTGTAGAACTTGCCCGACGTCGGTCGCGTCAGCGTGAAGATGATGTTGAGGTCGGCGTACCACTGGTCGAGGTACGCCTGGATCTGGCGCTGACACTCGGCGAGCGTCGGCGCGAACGTGCAGTTGAACTTGGGCGCCGTGAGGCCGCCGCAGGCGTCGGCGTCCGTGGGCGGCAGCGGCTCGCCGTTGGCGTAGAAGAGGTAGAAGACCTTCGGATCGCCCGACTTCGTCGGCGTCGATCCGCTCGAGCCGCCGCTGCCGTCGCCGCTGGTGACGGCGCCCTGCACGCGCTCGATGCCGTTCGCGGGCGGCGGCATCGCGACGAGGTCGTCGTCCATTTTCACCGGCTCCGGCGACGACGTGAGCGCGCCCGTCTTGGTGTCGATCTCGGGACCGGCGCCCGACGACGACCACTCTTCGTCCGTGCCGCAGCCCGACGCGAACGTCGCGAGGCTCAGCGCCAAAGCGATCAGGCCCGAGGTGAAGGCGACCTGAGGACCTTTGCGCTGCTTGAGCTTCACGACACTCCTTGCGGTTGGCGATCACGCAGACCTGTGGCAGGGTCTGCAGATCTAGACATCGGGAGGTTGCGCCCCGTCCTTGACGGCGCAGCGCGCCCTCCCGCAACGACCGAGGGCAAGCCCACACATGGCGACCGCCGACACCTTCGTGACCGAGCTTGACGCAAAGAACCAGGCGTCGATCCAGCGCATCGTCGACGCGCAAGCGGCTGGCATCGCGAAGGAAGGCTTCGAGGTCGTCGACGTGCTGCGCCTCGTCTTCAAGGCGCGCATGGAGGCGGCCGAGGTCGCGGCGCTGTGGGTGAGCGACTGCGATTCCCTCGAGATGAAGCTGTCGCTCGCCGAGCAGTGCGGCGACAACGCGCGGCAATGCCGGATGCTCGCGGCGCGCCTCGCTGCGTTGGGTACGCTCGGGTACGACCCGCGCGAGGGCGGCTACTCGAAGGTCTTCGCGTTCCACCGCTCGCTGCAGACGCCCGAAGAGCGCTCGGCGGCCGGCTACGTCACGGCGAAGTCGCTCTCGATGGCGCGCCTCGGGGCGCTCGCGTCGTTCTGTAACGAAAAGGCGGACACCGAGACGGCGCAGCTGCTGGGCGAGGTGCTCGTCGAGCAGGAGCGCCGCTACTACGAGGAGGGCAAGCGCCTCCTCGCCGAGGTCGCGACCAACGAGGAGAGCCAGGCGCGCGGGCGCCGCTCGGCCTACCGCACGCTCGAGCTCGCGACCGAGACCGTCGAGCCGCTCCAGCTGCGCAAGCTGATGGCCAAGCGCAGAAGCGCGTAACGCCTTCGTCCGGATCCAGGCTCACTGACGCCACCCGGCTGCGTCAGTCCTGATATATTCGGAAACTGCATGTCTGCCGGGGGGGCCGCCGCGCTGCAACTGCCCTCGCAGTTCGGCCGCTACACGCTCCTCGAGCGTCTGGCCGTCGGCGGCATGGCCGAGGTCTTTCGCGCGAAGATCAGCTCGTCGCACGGCTTCGAGAAGGTCCTCGTCATCAAGCGCATCCTGCCGCACCTCGCGGCCGACGCGACGTTCGTCTCGATGTTCATCGACGAGGCGAAGCTCACGGCGCAGCTGACGCACCCGAAGATCGTCCAGATCCTCGACTTCGGTGACGTCCTCGGCCAGTACTTCATCGCGCTCGAGCTCGTCGAGGGCACCGACGCGCTGGGCCTGCTGCGCACGTGCGCGCAAAAGCGGCTGCACGTGCCGCGGCACCTCGCGCTCTACATCGCCAACGAGGTGCTCGAGGCGCTCGACTACGCGCACAACGCGCGCGACATGGAGGGCAAGCCGATGCACATCGTGCATCGCGACATCTCGCCCTCGAACATCTTCTTGTCGAGGCGCGGCGACGTGAAGCTCGGCGACTTCGGCATCGCGCACGCGCAGCGGCGCGAGTCGAAGACGCAGGCCGGCACGCTCAAAGGCAAATATGGCTACATGTCGCCCGAGCAGGTCGTGGGACAGCCCGTCGACGGGCGCAGCGATCTCTTCGCCGTGGGCGTCGTGCTGGCCGAGCTGCTCATGGGGCGGCGCCTCTTCACGGCGCCCAACGATCTCGACGTGCTGCTCATGGTGCGCGACGCGCGCATCGATCGGCTCGGCAAGTACGCGCGCGATCTACCGCCCGGGCTCGATCGGCTGTTGCGGCGCGCGCTGCGCAAGGATCCGCGCGAGCGCTATCAAACGGCGGCGGCGTTCCGCGACGCCATCGGCGACTACCTCTACGAGACGGGCCAGCGCGTGGGGCCGCCCGATCTGCGCGCCTTCGTCGAGGACTTGTTCGACGAGACGCCCGTGGCGCTCGAGCGGCTGCAGAAGCAGGCGCGGACTCTGGCGTCGGCGGCGGCCGCCGGGCCCGCGTCTCCCGTCGTCGTGGCCGCCGAGCTCGCGGGCGGCGATCAGACGAACGCCGACCCGTCGATGCCCGCCAACGACGACGGGCCCACGGGCGAGATGCCGCCCGAGATCGCGCCGCTGCTCGCCGCCGAGGCGAGGCTCGCGGCCGAGCCGCCCGTCGAGCCGCCGACGTCGCACGTCGCGCTGACGTCGGTCGACGAGCTCGGCGGGGGATGGCCCGAGGACGAACAGAAAGAGAGCTCGTCGGTGCGCGGCTTCACGCCGATCTCGCGGCCGCAGCGCGTGCCGGTGCTGCCCGTCTCGGGCGCGAGCGGCGGCAAAGAGGTCGGACGCTTCGTGTCGGGCGCGCCAAAGCGGCCGCCCGACAGCGCAGGCGACGTCAGCGTCATCACGCCGATGCGCCTGTTCTGCGATCTCGCCGTCGCCGGTGAAACCGGCCTGCTGAAGTTCGAGCTCGCCGGCACCGTGAAGGAGATCTTCCTCGTGAGCGGCGCGCCCGAGTCGGTGAACTCGAGCCTGCCGTCCGAGCGCTTCGGCGAGTACCTCGTCGCCAAGGGCGTGCTGGGTCAGGGCGATCTCGACCTCACGCTCAGCATGCTGCCGCACTACAACGGCAAGCTCGGCGACACGCTCGTCGCGCTGGGCCTGCTGCGCCCGCTCGACGTGTTCCGCTTGCTGTCGCAGCAGGTCCGCGATCGCGTCATCGAGGTCTTCGGCTGGACCGAAGGGACGTTCTCGTTCTACCGCGGCGTCACCAACGCCAAGGACAGCTTCCCGCTCGGCCTCGACACGTTCGAGATCCTGGGCGCGGGCGTCGTGAGCCTGCCCGCCGAGCTGCTCGAGCAGAAGTTTGGGCCGCTCCTCGACTACACGCCCATCGCGACCAAGCGCGCGCGCGTGCAGCCCGAGGCCTTCCGCATCGGGCCGACGCCGCGCGAAGTGAGCGAGCTGCTCGACGGGCAGCGCACGCTGCGCGTGTGGCTCGACCACTTCTCCGAGCCCGAGGAGCGCCTCACTTTTCTTCGTTCGTTGTACCTGCTGGTCGAGACGGATCTGGCGCTGCTCGACTGAGGCTCTCCTCGGTCACGGCCGTGAACGTCGACGTGAAGCGGCCCGTCGACACGCCGAGATCGCCGTCGCCGAACAGCGTGCCGAGCAGCTCGCCGACGGCGATCTCCGCCGACGGCGACGAGGCCTCGGGTGCGGCGCGCTCGAGCGCGTCGACGAAGGCGCGCGCCGACGGGAAGCGCTCGTCCCGCTCGCGCGCGAGCGCCCGCGCGACGACGGCGTCGAGCACGCGCGGCACGCCCTCGCGGCGCTCCGAAGGCGGCGGCACGGGCATCGTCAGCACGTTTCGCAGCGTCTGGAACTCGCTCTCGCCCGCGAACAGCCGCTGGCCCACGAGCATCTCCCACAGCACGACGCCGAGCGAGAACACGTCGGAGCGCCCGTCGAGCTCGGCGTTGCGCACCTGCTCGGGCGAAAGATACGCGAGCTTGCCGCGCACGCGGCTCTTGCGCGCCGTGCCCGGCGTCTCCGGGCGCGCGGCTGCGGCCGCCTTGGCGATGCCGAAGTCGAGCACCTTGACGCCGCCCGCGCGCAGCAACATGACGTTCGACGGCGTGACGTCGCGGTGGACGATCTCGGCGGCGCGGCCGTCGGCGTAGCGCGCGCCGTGCGCGTGCTCGAGCCCGAGGCCCACGTCGCGGGCGACGCGCGCCGCGACGACGAACGGCACGGAGGCCAGCTCGGCGCGCAGCGCGCGCATGACGGCGGCGAGATCGCGCCCGCGCAGGTACTCCATCGCCATGAAGTACGCGCCGCCGATCTGCCCGAAGTCGTAGACCTCGACGATGTTCGGGTGCTGCAGCAGCGCCGTGATGCGCGCCTCCTCGCAGAACATCGAGACCAGCTCGGGCAGGTCGGACTTCTCGGGACGGATGCGCTTGATGACGAACGTGCTCGCGAAGTGTTGGCTGCCGTCGACGTAGGCGCGGAACACCTCGGCCATACCACCGCGGCCGATGCGCTGGATGAGCCGGTAGCGCCCGAAGTGCTCGGGCGTCGACGCTGGCTCGTCGTCGTCGGTCATCACGGTCGAATTTTGGCCCGATGACGTAAGGTGCGTCCATGCCCCTTCGCCGGCTGTTTCTCGACGACCTCACGATCGACGACGCCTCGGACTTCCGCGGCGTCGCGCTCTACGCGCGCCTCGCCGAAGAGCTGAGGCGCGCGCGACACGTTTTTCAAGTGCCGGGCGAGGGTGAAGCCGCCAGCTGGGATCGCGCGCTGTTCCTGAACCTGACCTACTGGTCGCCCACGGAAGAGGCGAGCGTGCTCACCGAGCCACGCGTCGCCGCCGACGTCGTCGCGCACACGGCGCTCCACCACGTCGTGGGCCGCGAGCTCGCGCGCGCGCACGAGGGCGCGGCGACGACGCCGCTGGGGTTGTTGTTCGCCGAGTCGATCGCGAGCGCGTTCGACCTCTACCTCGTAGGCCGGCTCGTCGAGCTCGCGCCCGACAGCGACTTCATCGCGACGCAGGTGCCGATCATGGCCGAGGCCGCCGAGCAAGCGGGCGTCGACGAGGCCGGCTTCGCGCGCCTCATCGACGGCGTGCGCGCCGCGCCGGAGCGCGCGTTCGAAGACCTGCGCGCGCTGCTCGTCGACGCCGGCACGGCGCTCGCCGCCTGCGCCGACGCCGCCGCGGCGCAGGTCGTGCTCGAGGGCCTCGCGGGCGCGCGCTTCGCGCCGCTGCTCCACCACTACCAGCTCTCGAACTGGATCCTCTACTCGCGCGCCTACGCCCGCCCCGATCCCGCCGCCGAGGCCGCCGTGCGAACCATCGACGTCAAGCTGCGCGCCAGCCCCGATTCGCTCGCCTGGATCGAGAAAAGCTGGCTCGGCGATGATTCCTAACGATCGGGCTCGCTCGCTGCCGCTCGCATCGCGGTGCAGGGCGTAACGGGCTCGCTTGCTGCGCAAGCATGCGCGGCATCACTCCGGTCGTTGGGCTGGAGGGGTTCGGTGACTCGTCCGCGCTCCGCGGCTCGGGCGGGCCCGGCACGGCGCCAGCGGGTGTGAGGTCGAAGGGGCCCTGGAAGCTCCGCACGGCCGAGTCCCCGAACCCCTCCAGCTCTGCACTCGCTACGTTCTGCCGTCGAAGTCAGGCAGGGGCTCG
>DASZRT010000073.1:0-3579 GCA_035549075.1 Polyangia bacterium
CGAGCCCCTGCCTGACTTCGACGGCAGAACGTAGCGAGTGCAGAGCTGGAGGGGTTCGGGGACTCGGCCGTGCGGAGCTTCCAGGGCCCCTTCGACCTCACACCCGCTGGCGCCGTGCCGGGCCCGCCCGAGCCGCGGAGCCCAGACGCATCCCCAAACCCGTCCGGCCCAGCGATCGGAGACGAGCCGCGATGCTTGCGCAGCAAGCGAGCCCGTTACGCCCTGCACCGCGATGCGAGCGGCAGCGAGCGAGCCCGATCGGATGTCTACAAGAGGCTGTTCGGGCCCGCGGGCTGTTGCTGCGTCATGCAGTGCAACGTGCCCAGGCCCCACACGAGATCGACGGCGTGGATGCCGACGACCTCGCGCGTGGGGAACAGCGACGCGAGCGTCGCGAGCGCGCCGCGATCGTTCGGGTCGTTGAACGTCGGCACGAGCACGACGGCGTTCGCGACGTAGAAGTTGGCGTAGCTCGCCGGCAAGCGCACGCCGTCGAGCACGACGGGGGCCGGCATCGGTAGGCTCACGACGCGCAGGCGCTCGCCGTCGGCGTTCGTCATGCTCTCGAGGCGCGCGCGGTTCTCGCGCAGCGGCGCGTGGTTCGCGTCGCTCGGGTCGGGCTCGTGCGCGATGACGACGGTGCGCGCGTCGACGAAGCGCGCGAGATCGTCGACGTGTCCGTGCGTGTCGTCGCCGGCGATGCCGTTGCCGAGCCACAGCACCTGGCGCGCGCCCAGGTGATCGCACAGCGCGCGCTCGATCTCGGCGCGCGACATACCGGGGTTGCGCTCCTGCACGGGCGACAGCAGGCACTCCTCGGTCGTGAGGATCGTGCCGCGGCCGTTGACGTCGATCGAGCCGCCCTCGAGCACGACGCGCCAGGGCTTGCCCGCGACGGTCGCCGTCGGCTTCCACTGGTTCAGCTTCAGCGTCTTCGCGAGACGATCGTTGATGGCGTCGTCTTTTTTGTGGTTGGGGTACTTCGCCCAGCCGTTGAAGCGCCAGTTCGTCATGGCGACGGTGCCGGCGCCGTCCTCGACGAAGAGCGGGCACGTGTCGCGCGTCCAGCTGCGATCCGTCGGAATTCGAAACCACTCGACCCGCTTGTCGTCGACGCCGACGCGCGCGATGAGCGCGCGCGCCTTCTTCTCGACGGCGGCGTCGGGCACGAGGATGCGCACCTGCTCGCCGCGCGCGAGGTGGCGCACGACCTCGCCGTAAACCCAAGGGATCGTCGGCAGCTTGCCGGGCCAATCGGCCGGCTCGTGCGGCCACGCGAGCCACGTCGCCTCGTGCGGCTCCCACTCGGCGGGCATGCGGAAGCCCAGCGCGGCCGGCGTCGCCGACGGCGAGGCCGCGCTTCGAGACGAGCTCTTTCTGGTCATTCGTCGATGAACCGCTTCGTGATGTTGCCGTAGGCGTCGATGCGGCGATCGCGCAGGAACGGCCAGTGCTGGCGCACCTGCTCCTGGTGCTTGCGATCGCACGGCACGATGAGGATCTCTTCGTCGACGCGCCCGGCTTCTTTCAGCACGACGCCGAACGGATCGGCGACGAACGTGCCGCCCCAGAACTCGATGCCCGCGCCATCACCTGACCGCGGCTTCTCCAGCCCCACGCGGTTGATCGCGGCGACGTAGACGCCGTTCGCGATCGCGTGCGCGCGCTGGATCGTCTGCCACGCCGAGGCTTGCGCCGCGCCGAACTCGGCCTTCTCGGCCGGGTGCCAGCCGATCGCCGTCGGGTAGAAGAGGATGTCGGCGCCCGCGAGCGCCGTGAGGCGCGCGCCCTCGGGGTACCACTGGTCCCAGCACACGAGCGTGCCGACGCGGCCCGCGGCCGTGTCGAAGGCCTTGAAGCCGAGATCGCCCGGCGTGAAGTAGAACTTCTCGTAGTAGGCCGGGTCGTCGGGGATGTGCATCTTGCGGTAGAGGCCGCGCGTGCTCCCGTCGGCGTCGAAGACCACGGCTGTGTTGTGGTAGAGCCCCGCCGCGCGACGCTCGAACAGCGAGCCGATGACGACGACGCGCGCCTCTTTCGCGACGCGCGCGAGCGCCTCGGTGCTCGGCCCCGGGATCGGCTCGGCGAGATCGAAGTTGGCGTGGTCTTCGGTTTGGCAGAAGTACTGCGAGCGGAAGAGCTCGGGCAGACAGACGAGGTTCGCGCCCGCCTTGGCCGCCTCACGCACCTTTTCGACGGCGCGCTCGAGGTTCTCGCGCGGATCGACCGCGCAGCGCATCTGCACGAGGCCGAGAACGACCTTCTGCGGGGCTGACATGCGCCCTACTATTGTCGGCGCGTCGGAAAATTCAAGCGACGGTTATGAAAGCGGGCGCTAGGCGCCGACCATCTCGCCGATGATGTTGCCGAGCAGGCGGTTCCACACCGGGCGCGCCTCGGCGAAGTAGGTCGCCGTGTCGGCGAGGATGCGCGCCCCGCCTTCGTCGCCGTTGGCCTCGCGCACGTAGGCGGCGTCCTCGCGCACCCAGACGCCGACGGCGTCGGCCGACAGCTCGCAGTGGAACTGCAGCGCGAAGGCCTTCCAGCCGAGGCGAAACGCTTGGTTGCGGCACACGGGCGTCGACGCGAGGTGCGTGGCGCCGCGCGGGAGATCGAACGTGTCGCCGTGCCAGTGCAGAACCATCTCTTTCGCGCGCATGCCCGCGAGCGCCGGCTCGCGCGCGACGTTTTGAAAGTCGACGGGCCCCCAACCCACCTCGCGCGCGGGCACGAGCGCGCCGTCGGCGCCGCGCCGCGTGTTCGGGTAGACGCGCGCGCCCGCGGCGGCCGCCAGCAGCTGCGCGCCGAGGCAAATCCCCAGCACGGGCCGATCGCGCGCGATCGCCTCGCGCAGCAGGAGGATCTCGGGTGCCAAAAACGGGTAGCGCGGATCGTCGACGTCGCCGACGCCCATCGGGCCGCCCATCGCGACGACGAGCTCGTCCTTCTCGACGTGCGCGGGCACGGCGTCGCCGCGGTACACGTGGCGCACGTCGATCGCGAGGCCGCGGGCCGCGAGCAGCTCGGCCACGCGTTCGGGACCTTCGGTCGGCGTGTGCTGCAGGACGATCGCGCGCTTCACGGAGCGAGTATCGCCCAGTCGGGAGGCGGCGCTTCAATCAAAAGCGGCGTCTGGGTGAACGGGTGGCGCAATTGGATCGTGTGCGCGTGCAGGTGAAGGCGTGCGCCGGTCGGGGCTTCTCCGTAGACGTCGTCGCCGACGATCGGGAAACCTGCGGCCGCGAGGTGGGCGCGAACTTGGTGGGCGCGGCCGGCATGAAGGCGCGCGCGCACGAGCGCCGTCGACGCCCGTCGCGCGAGGACCTGCCACTCGGTGCGCGCCGGCAGCGGGCTGCGCCCGGCCCCGACCCTCACGTGCCCGCCGCGCCGGCCGGCGCGGCCAATGGGCGCGGTCTCGACGCCGGCGTCGGGCGGCGCGCCCGTCACCTCGGCCAGGTACGTCTTCACGCACGTCTCGGCGCGCAGCGCGGCCCGCAGCGCGTCCCACGCGACGCGGCTGCGCGCCGCGAGGAGGACGCCGCTCGTGCCGTTGTCGAGGCGGTGGCCGAGGCCGCCCTC
>DASZRT010000074.1:0-13732 GCA_035549075.1 Polyangia bacterium
CTTGAAGCGGTGGGCCTTGCCGATGAAGGCGTCGAGGTTGCGCACGGGGCGCAGGTCGACCTGCGAGCCCGGCAGGAAGGCCTTCACGCCGCCGCGGATGGTGACCGAGAGGCCGCCCTTGACGCGCGCGCTGATCGTGCCTTCGATGAGCTCGTCGCGCTCGCACGCGCCCGAGATCTCGTCCCACACCTTGAGGCGGTCGGCCTTCTCTTTCGAGAGGACGCAGAGGCCGTTCTCGTCCTCGCGGCTCTCGAGGAAGACGTCGATCTCGTCGCCCTCTTTGATGCCGACGGTGCCGTCGGCCTGTGTGAACTCGTAGAGCGGGATCGTGCCCTCGCTCTTGTAGCCAATGTCGACGACGACATGGTCCTTGCCGATGTGAATGACCTTGCCCTTGACGATGTCGCCTTCTTTGACGACGTGCCGGAGGGACTCTTCCTCGAAGAGCGCGGCAAAGCTCTCGGGATCGGGGGCGGCGGTGGACTTCGTAGAAGTCGACGATGTGCTGGGGACCATTCGTGTTCCTTGGACCTTCTCGGCCCGAGCGCGGGCCTTCAGGCTCCCTCAATGGGCGGTCGCCGATCTCGACGGCGAACCGGTCTGCGAGGGGTTTGGGTGAGGTGGTTGTCGATCTCTCCGCGCACGCCGACCATCCGGGAGGCGAAGAGCGCGAAAATTAGCGTCGGACCTGGGGATTGTCAACGCCACCCGCGGCCAGGACGCTGGCACCGCTGGTGTATCTTGGGTCAATGACGACCGGTGCGGTTCCCCCCGCCCCCAACGCAGCGCCCGAGGCCCCTGCACGCAAACGACCCGGGTGGCTGACCGCCACGGCGATCGGCGCCATCGTCCTCGGCGCCTTCAAGCTGATGGGGACCGTCAGCTCGTTCACGATGCGCAACGTCGTCGCGGCGACCCAACGGTTCGGGGCCCGCAATCCGGCGGGGCGCGCGGGCGAGCTGCAGCGCGAGATGTACGAGACGATCGCCGACCTCTCGAACCGCTACCTCGCCGACCACTTCGTCCTGATTCTCGCGGGCGGAATCGTCGGGGCCTTCGTCATCGTGGCCGGCGTGGGGTGCTACCGCCTGAAGCTCCGCGCGCGCGTCGCGCTGCTCGCGGGCTTCGTCGCGCTCGTCGCGTGCGACGCCGCGCTCGCGCCGGCCGAGGTCCGCTACCAAATCGCGATCTCGGACGCGAACCTTTCGTACATGACCAACTTGATGGACGAGGCGTCGGACCCGCCCAACCCCTTCACGACGTCGATGACGTCGTTCACGAAGATCACGGCGCGCACCGGCGTCGTCGTCAACGTGTGCTTCCTGGCGCTGCGCGTGCTGGCGAGCGGCGCGGGCGCCGTCTACCTCGCGAGCGCGTCCGTGAAGCGCGTCTTCGAAGCGCCGCCCGGCTAGCGCCGCGTGCGTGATTCGACGAGCGCCGCCATCTTCGCGACGACCTCGTCGATGCTCATCGACGACGAATCGATCGCGACGGCGTCGTCGGCTTGCTTGAGCGGCGCATGGGCGCGCGTCGTGTCGCGCTCGTCGCGGGCGCGCATCTCGGCGCGCGTCGCGGCGAAGTCGGCCGGACGGCCTGCGGCCACGAGCTCGGCGACGCGCCGGCGCGCGCGCTCGTCGTCGTTGGCGGTCAGGAAGAACTTCGCGCCCGCGTCGGGGAACACGACGGTGCCGATGTCGCGGCCCTCGACGACGACGCCACCGCGAGCGCCCAGGCGGCGCTGCACGTCGAGCAGCGCCGCGCGCACCTCGGGCAACGCCGACACGCGAGACGCCCCGTCGGAGATCTCCGGCGTGCGGATGTCCTTCGAGACGTCCTCGCCCGACCCGGAGGCGGATCCGATGATCACGTGGTTGAGGTTGCCCTCGAGGTGGAACCGCAGGTCGAGGCCGTTCGCGAACGAAGCGACGCCCGGCCCGTCGTCCCACGCGACGCCCGCGCGCCGCGCGAGCAGCGCCATCACGCGGTAGATCGCGCCCGTGTCGAGGAGGTCGTAGCCGAGCCGCTCGGCGAGCAGCCGCGCCGTCGTCGACTTACCCGCTCCCGCGGGCCCGTCGATGGCGACGACAACCTTGTCCAAGGCCCTAGGCCTTGCGGAAGCGCGACGGGTAGCTCTCCGGGAACTCTTTGTCCGGGTGGAGCGACTTCGCGCGGATGATGAGGAGCTCTTCCGTCTCGACGTGGTTCGGGTCGGGCAGGCAGCACTCGACCGGGCACACCGCCTGGCAGGCCTCGTGGTCGTGGAAGCCGACGCACTCCGTGCAGAGCTTGGGGTCGATGACGTAGATGTCCTCGCCCTCGCTGATCGCCTCGTTGGGGCACTCGGGCTCGCACGCGCCGCAGTTGATGCACTCTTCGGTGATGTAGGTGGCCATTTCGTCTCCGTAAAACCGGCGAACTCTATTGCGCTCGCTCGCGGAAATCAATTGTGGCGCGACGAACGCGCGACGTCACGTCTACGCCGCCTGGAGCTTCCGCGAGCCCTTGAGGTTCACAGCGACGAGCTTGGACACGCCCGGCTCCTCCATCGTGATGCCGCAGAGCCGGTCGGCGATCTCCATCGTGCGCCGGTTGTGCGTGATGATGATGAACTGCGAGCGGTCGGTCATCTCGCGCACCGCCTGGTTGAAGCGGCCGACGTTCGCCTCATCGAGCGGCGCGTCGACCTCGTCGAGCACGCAGAACGGCGAAGGTTTGATGAGAAAGATCGCGAAGAGCAGCGAGACGGCCGTGAGCGCCTTCTCGCCGCCCGACAGCAGCTCGATGTTCTGGCTGACCTTCTTACCGGGCGGGTTGGCGATGATCTCGACGCCCGCCTCGAGCAAGTCCTCGTGCTCGGTGAGCGACAGGTGCGCGTGGCCGCCGCCGAACAGGCGCGGGAAGACCTCCTTGAACTTCGCGTTCACGGCGTCGAAGGTCTCGCGGAAGCGCTTGCGCGAGGCGCGGTTGATCTTCTCGATCGCCGTCTCGAGCTGGCTGATGGCCGATTCGAGGTCCGTCTTCTGCGCCGTGAGGAAGTCGAAGCGCGTCTGCAGCTCTTCGGACTCCTCGATCGCCGTCAGGTTGATCTCGCCCATGCGCTCGATGAGGCCGCGCAGCTCTTTGGCGCGCTCTTCCTCGACGTCGGCGAACAGCGGGCGCAGGTGGTAGTCCTGCACGACGGCCGCGAGCGTGACGTCGCGGTAGCGATCGGAGACGTGCTCTTCCAGCGAGGTGCGCTTGAGGGCCACCTCTTGGTGGCGCATGCCGAGCTTGTTGAGCGTCTGCGCGAGGCGCGCGTCGTCGGCGCGCGTGACGCGCAGCTCGGCCTCACGCTTGGCGAGGCTCGTCTGCCGCTCCTCGAGCGCGTCCTGCCGCTCGTGGTGGGCGCGCGCGCGCGCCTCGGCCTCGGCCTGCCACAGCGACGCCTCGTCGCGCAGGCGAACGGCGTCGGTGCGCAGCGTCTCGGCGCGCGCCGTCTCCTCGGCGATCGTCTGCGCGAGCCGCTCGGCGCGCGCCTCGTGCGCGGCCTTCTCGGTGCGCAGGCGCTCGATCGTCGTCGTGGCGTTCCGGCGGCGGTCCTCGGCCTGCGCGGCCGCCACCTTGAGAGCGGTCAGCGCCTCGACGACGGCGTCGAGCTGGCCGCCGAGCTCTTGGGAGCGAATGCGCAGCTCGTCGCCGCGGCTCGATGTCTCTTCGACGACGGCCGTGTCGGCCGCGAGCGCCTCGGTGGCCGTCGCCGCGCGCGCCTCGGCGTCCTCGCGCGAGCGCTGCAGGTCGGCCGACTGCGTCTCGAGCTGCGCGCGGCGGGCCACGAAGCGGCGAAGCTCCTCCGTCGCGCGATCGAGATCCTTCTGCTGTCCGAACAGCTCCATCTCGTCGGCGCGCAGCTCACCCGCGAGCTGGTCCAGCTCGGCCGTGACGTCGGCGAGCGCCTGCTTCTTCTCGACGTGGCGCGCGAGCGCCGCCTGCGTGTCGGACTCCAAACGCGCGACGACCTCCTCCAGCTCGCGGATCTCTCGCTTCTGCTCGAGCACGCCCGCCGTCGCCGACTCCTTCGCGCCGCCCGTGACGACGCCCTGCGGATCGATGACCTCGCCCTCGAGGGTCACGATCGTCTTCGTCGTGCGCGTCTCGCGCCACAGCTCGAGCGCGCGGCGCAGGTTCTCGACGACGACGACGTCGCCCAGCAGGTACGTCGCGATCTTGTCATAGCGGCGGTCGTAGCCGATGAGGTCCAGCATCGGGCCGCGCACGCCGTCGCCCGTCGGCCACGCCATCGCGTCGGGCGTGGGCGCAAAGATCGGCGTGGGCGCCGGCGCCTCGACGGCGACACCGGCGTCGAAAACGACCTCGCCCGCGGGGGCCGCCGACATCGACATGGCGAACGGCGCGGCGCCGCGAAGCCCGACGGGGATGAACGACGAGCGGCCTTCGCTCTTCTGCTTGAGGAACTCGATCGCCTCGAGGCCGACCTCGTGCGACTCGACGATGATGTTGCCGAGGCGCTCGCCCAACACGGCCTCGACGGCCGTCTCGAGGTCGGGCGGCGGCTGCACGATGTCGGCGACCACGCCGCGGATGCCCTCGCCCGCCGTCGGTCCGAGGTCCTCGCGGTGCTGCATGATCGCGCGGACGCCCTTCTGGAAGCTCTCGTAGCGATCCTGGATCTCGGAGAGCGACGCGAGGCGCGAGCGGCGGCGGTGCGCCTCTTCGCGCAGCGTCTCGAGCTCGAGCTCGCCGCGCGAGACGTCGGTCTTGAGGCCGGCCTGGCGCTCGGCGGCGGCCTGCTTGCGCGCCGTCCGCTCGTCGCGCCGCGCGCGCACGGCGGCCAGGCTCTCGCGCAAGCCTTCGTCGTCGGCCGTGAGGGCCGCGACGCGCTCGTCGGCCGTCGCCGCCTCGGCGGCGAGGCCCTCGAGGCGACCCGAGAGATCGTCGCGCCGCTGCTCGGCGGCCGCGCGCTCGGCTTCGTGGCGCGCGATGCGCGCGCGCGCCGAGCCGAGCTCGGACAACGCCGCGTCCAGCTCGCGCCGCGCGTCGCCCAGCGCCGCGCGCAGCGCCTCGTGCTCGGCGCCCTTCTCGGCGTAGGCCGACTGGCTGTCGCGCGCGTCGTCCTCGAAGCGCGCCAGCTGCCCGTCGAGCTCCTCGATCTGCGCGCCGTCCTCGGTCGCGCGCGCCGTGAGCTCGTCGATCTCGCGTCGCGCCGCCTCGGCGCGCGCCGTGAGCTGCAACGCCTCGTCGTCCTCGTGCTGCGCGCGCTGCATTCCGAGCTGCGCCTTGTTCGACAGCGCGAACAGCTCGTCCTTCGCCGTAGCGAGCTCGTGCGCCTCTTCCGTCACCGACAGGCGCTCGGCCTCGATCGTGGCCTCTTCGACCTCGAGCGTCGCCGAGACCGTCCCGTGCTGCTCGCGCACGACCTCGAGCTCGGCCGCGAGCGACTTCTCTTCGGCCAAGTGACCGAGGAAGCGCTGCGCCGACGACCACAGGTCCAAGTCCTTGAGCTCGGCCTTGTAGCGCTTGTAGCGCTCGGCCTTCTGCGCCTGCAGGCGCAGGGATCGCAGGCGCCCCTCGATCTCGCCGATGACGTCGGACACGCGCAGCAGGTGCTGCCGCGTCGACTCCATGCGCCGCTCGGCCGCGCGCTTCTTCGTTTTGTACTTCGTGATGCCCGCCGCTTCATCAATCAAGCCGCGCCGATCTTCGGCGCGGCTCGACACGATGAAGCCGATGCGGCCCTGCTCGATGATGGCGTAGGCCTTCGAGCCGACGCCCGTGCCCAGGAAGAACTCGACGACGTCACGCAGGCGCGACGGCACGCCGTTCAGCAGGTACTCGCTCTCTCCGTCGCGGTACAAACGGCGCGTGACGACGATTTCCTCGGGGCCGACCATGCCCCACGGAACGCCGTCCGGCGAGACGTCGGTCGCGAGCCCGCGGGCGTCGAAGGTGAGCGACACTTCGGCGAGGCCCGCCGGTCCGCGCGACTCGGAGCCCGAGAAGATGACGTCTTCCATGGCGCGGCCGCGCAGGTGCTTCGCGGACTGCTCGCCCATGACCCAGCGGATGGCGTCGACGACGTTGGACTTGCCGCAGCCGTTGGGACCGACGATCGACGTGATCGGATCGGGGAAGCTGATCGCCGTCTTGTCGACGAACGACTTGAAGCCGCAAATCTCGATGCGCTTGATCTTCAACGGTCACCCCCAGAATCGGTTCACGGCCGGCGGCGCCAATCGCCTGTCTGTTCCAGCGGTCGGCCGGCTGAATGCGGCGTGACAATACGTCTGACGTATCGTCACGACCCGGTGTCTGACTTACCACCTCGGGGCGGTGCTTGTAAATCACGCTCCGAGCGCTCCGCGAGAAAAGCAAATTTTTCATATGTCCGACGGAGATACGGGCCCGATCGGGCTCACGATCGGCCCGCCGGCACCCACGTTTGGTGATAGTGTCCCACACCCAAAATGGACCTCGGCGGCATCAATCCGGCTGACCTGACCGAGCTGCTCGTGGTCGGCGGCGGCGTGCTGGGAACGGGCCTCGTCGGCTTTCTTCTCGTGCGAAGCGCGCGGGCCTCGCGGCGGCGTCAGATCGAAGAGACGAGCGAGCCGCGATCGCGCGAGCTCCCGCGCCGCCGCACGAGCGCCCGCGAGCTCGAGCGCGAGCCGGCTGAGCCGGAGGCTGACGAGGACGAGGAAGCGGCGCCTCCGCCCGCCCCGGTGCCCGTCGCGAAAGCCGCCGCCGCGCCCAAGCCGGCGCCCGTGGTCAAAGAAGCTCCGCCCGCCGCTCCCGCGCCGAGCCGCGCGCCCGAGGCCACGCGCGCGCCGGAGCCCGAACGCCGGGGCCAGGTCCTGCCCTTCCCTTCGCCCGCGCCCGCCCCGCGCGACAAGCCCGTCGCGCCGCCGCCAGCCGCCGAGCCGGCGCCGGTCGAAAAGAGAAAGAAAGATACGGCCGCGCTCTCGTCGGGCCTCGCGCGCACGCGCTCGACCGGCTTCATCGCAGGCCTCGGCAAGCTGTTCGCCGGCAAGAAAGAGATCGATCCCTCTCTCGTCGAGGAGATCGAGAAGGTGCTGCTCACGGCCGACATCGGCGTGCGCACGAGCCAGAAGCTGCTCGAAGAGATCCGTACGTCGCTCTCGCGCAAGGAGCTGCAGAACCCCGAGGCGATCTGGGACTTCCTGCGCGCGCGCAGCGCCGCGATCCTCGCTCAGGACATTCCGCCCGTCGACTTCGGCGCCCAGAAGCCGTTCGTGCTGCTCGTCATCGGAGTCAACGGCAGCGGCAAGACGACGACGATCGGCAAGCTCGCCGCGAAGCTCGCCGGCGAAGGCAAGAAAGTCCTGCTCGCGGCGGGCGACACGTTCCGCGCCGCCGCCGCCGAGCAGCTCGACATCTGGGCCGGCCGCACGGGCGCGACGCTCGTGCGCGGCAAGGAAGGCGCCGATCCGTCGTCGGTGATCTTCGACGGCGTCAAGCGCGGCGCCACCGAAGGTTACGACGTCGTCATCGCCGACACGGCCGGCCGCCTCCACACGAAGACCGACCTCATGCAGGAGCTGCAAAAAGTTCGGCGCGTCGTCTCGAAGGCGAGCCCGGGCGCGCCGCACGAAACGTGGCTCGTGATCGACTCCACCAGCGGCCAGAACGCGATCGCGCAAGCGCAGGTGTTCACGCAGGCGATGGAGACGACGGGGATCGTGCTCACGAAGCTCGACGGCACGGCGAAGGGCGGCGTCATCCTCGGCATCGCCGACCAGCTCAAGTTGCCGGTTCGTTACATCGGCGTCGGCGAACGGGTCGAAGACCTGCGCGCTTTCGACCCCGAAGAGTTCGTCGACGCCCTCTTCGAAGCGCCCACGGCGACGGCTTGATGAGGCCACTCACCAGCGAAAACCCCGGCTGATTTGCAGGAAAGCCGGCGTGCTCACGACAGAATCGCGTGACCTACCTCTAGGTTTTTAGTTGCCTCGAAAAAAATCGTCATGCTATAGTGCGCAAAATCTGAGTTTCGGCCGTAACTCGTTGAAACTTATTAGCTTTTAGCCCTTCAGCTCTACACACCCCAGGGACAGCGAGGGATCATGAAGCGACCGGCCATCTGCTTCTGTTTGTGTTTGTCTATCGTCGGCTGGGCGGGCGTGGGTTTTGCGAAGGGGAAGGCATCGACGAAGGCGGCGGCCCCCGCGGCGGAGCCGGCCGCGGATTCGAGCGCAGCGCCCGCGGATCAGGCCGCGGCCGATCCGAACGCCGCGCCCGCCGATCAGGCCGCGGCTGATCCGAACGCCGCCGCCGCGGACCCGAACGCCGCGCCCGCCGATCAGACGCCGGTCTCACCCGACGTCGATCTGAACGCGCCGCTGCCGACCGAAGGCACCGAGGCCGCCAAGCCCAAGGCGCCGACGACGCTCTCGTGGCAGGACGTCATCGTCGTTCCGCGCAAGGCCTTCATCAAGAGCGGCCGCGTCGAGCTCGAGCCCTTCGCCGGTGTCTCGATCAACGACAACCTCATCCGCCACTACGGCTTCGGCGGCGAGATCACCTACTTCCTGTCCGACGTCTTCTCGATCGGCGTGCAGGGTCAGTACTTCGTGAAGCAGTTCACGACGACCGACGAGAACGTCGGCCTCCAGTACAACCGCATCCCGACGCTCAACCGCTACCTCTACAGCGGCGTCCTCGACTTCGGCTACGTGCCCATCTACGGCAAGTACGCCTGGTTCAACAAGCAGATCATGCACTGGGAGGTCTTCGTGAACGGCGGCGTCGGCCTCACCGTCTCCGAGGTCATCCCGCGCGACTCGCGCAACCAGCCGTGGAAGAACAACCTGCTCACGCCGACGGCGGGCATCGGCGCGCGGTTCTTCCTGTTCGATTGGCTCACCGTGAACTTCGCGCTGCGCGACTACATCGTCCTCGACAAGTACGAGTCGACGACGCGCGCGCAGGACGCGGCGACGGCGAAGACGCAGGCGGACTCGCAGCTCGTCAACAACTTCATGGTCTACGCCGGCGTCGGCTTCTACTTGCCGACGAAGTTCACCTACAAGACGCCCCGCTAGGAGAACACGACGATGACGAACAACTCGATGAAACGGTTCGCCCTCCTCGTGGCCTCGTCGGTGGCGCTGCTCGCGCCGGTTGCCGCGCACGCGCAACGCGTGAGCCCGCTCGCCGACGCGCCGGCCATTCGCAAGCGCGTCGAGCTGCGCGAGAGCCGGTTCGAGGGCGGCGTCGGCTTCGGCACGACGCTGGGGCAGGACTACTACCACTCGATGTTCCTGAACCTGAAGCTCGACTACCACCTCAACGATTGGTTGTCGGTCGGCTTCGTCGGCGGCCTCGGCGTCGCCAACGTCGAGACGGGCTACGCCCACCAGCTCGTCGACTCGCTCCACCCGCAGCAAGGCCCCGCCACGCGTGAGCCGACGCAGGCGGCCGCGCTCGCGACCATGCAGAAGATCAAGGACATGGGCGCCGTGCAGCTCGAGTTCACGCCGTTCACGGGCAAGTTCGGCATGTTCGGGCGCGTGTTCGCGCACTACGACTTCTATGCGGCGGGCGGCTTCGGCTTCCTCGTCGTCGCGCCCACGGACTCGTCGATGGCGGCGGCTTGCTCCAGCTCGGGCAACGCGCCTTCGTGCACGACCTCGGGCCTCGTCCCGGGCGGCACGGTCAGCCTCGGCATGCACGCGTTCATCAAGGAGTGGCTCGCGCTCGACTTCGAGCTGCGCGACATCCTCGCGAAGATCAACCCGTCGGGCCGCGACGTCAACGGCGACAACGTCGCGACGACGGCGGACCGCAACTGGGCCTCGACGTACCTCTTCGCGGCGAATCTCGTCGTGTACTTGCCTTCGACGGCCGTCATCTCGAAGTAAGGGCGTCGGCGTGCCCGCGCCCAAGAAAAAGGTCACGCTCTACTTCAGCGCGGGGATGCTGGAAGAGACGCAGAGAGAGGCGATCCGCCAGGATCGTTCGATCTCGTGGATCATTCAGGCGGCGTGGCGCATGTCGCGCGACGAGGTCCGTAAGCTGCCGAGCGCCGCGGGCGCACCTTCGTCCGTGACGCCGGCGCCGAGCGCGCCCAAGAGCCGCGCGTAGCCGTCGCTTACTGGCAAGCCGGGGGCGAGGCGCCCTCTTGCAGGAGCACGCACGCCGTCGGGCTGATGTCGCCGAGGGGGGTCTCGTAGTGGATCTCGACGCGATCCCCGGCCGTTCCGTCCATCGCGGGCGCCGAGAAGCTGCCGTTGGCGGCCGCGCCGGCGATGACGCCCGTCTCGCGCGTGACGTCGAGGATGTAAAACACCGCGCTCGAAGCCTTGTCATCGGCGCCGCGCGACGTGATCCAGACCGTCTTCGAGGCGCCGAGGTTGTCGGTGACGACCTGCTTCGAGAACGAGACGTCACCCGGGGGCGGCACGGGGAAGTTGGGCGCGGCGCACGCCCACAGCGTCGCCGTCGCGACGAGCGCGGCTGCGAGACGAACGAAACGTGCGGTTGGTCCCCTCACACGGACTCCCGAGGAGACGTTGTGAGCAAGGCGCGATCCAAGCCGCGGACCGCAGAACGCGCGGGGTTCATGGTTCGGATCGTCAACCAGGTTGGCGAAGCGCACAACCCCATTGCGGGTGTGGGAGACGTGCGCATCACGTGAACTTGTACCGCTTGAGCTTCTTTTGCAGGCCGAAACGCGAGAGCCCGAGGAGCTCGGCGGCCTTCGTCTGGTTCTGGCCGCTGCGCCCGAGCGCCTCGCGCAGCAGCGCGCGCTCGAGGCGCTCGACGCGCGGCTTCAGCAGCAAGCTGTCGGCGTCCTCGACGGGCGCGGCGACGCCCTCGCCCGCCGCGGCGATCGCGGGCGCGAGGTCGGCCACGGTGATGCGCTCGCCCGACAGCGCGTAGGCGCGCGTGATCTCGTTCTCGAGCTCACGCACGTTGCCGGGCCAGCGGTAGGCGACGAGCCGCGCGAGCGCCGCCGGCTCGACGGGCTTCGCGGGCCCGCCCCCCGCGCAGCGCGCGACGAAGTGCGCGACGATCGCCGGGATGTCGTCGCGGCGATCGCGCAGCGGCGGCAGCGCGACGCGCGCGACGTTGAGGCGGAAGTAGAGGTCCGCGCGGAACTTGCCCTCCTCGACCAGGCGCGCGAGATCGCGGTTGGTCGCGGCGACGACGCGCACGTCGACCTTGCGCGTGCGCTCGGCGCCCACGCGCCGCAGCTCGCCCTCCTGCAGGACGCGCAAGAGCTTGCCCTGCATGCCCGGCGACATCTCGGCGATCTCGTCGAGGAACAGCGTGCCGCCGTCGGCCACCTCGAAGAGGCCGCGCGCGTCGCGGTCGGCCCCCGTGAAGGCCCCGCGCACGTAGCCGAACAGCGTCGACTCGAGCAGCGTCTCGGGGATGGCCGCGCAGTTCTCGGAGACGAACGCGCGATCCTTGCGCGGCCCGTTGAAGTGCAGCGCGCGCGCGACGAGCTCCTTGCCCGTGCCGCTCTCGCCTTGGATGACGACGGGCAGCGCCGTGTCGGTCACACGATCGAGGAGCCTGAAGAGGTCGAGCATGCGCGGCGTGCGCCCGACGATGTTTCGGTAGTCGTAGCGCACGGCGAGCGCCTCGCGGTTCTCGCGCAGCTCGACCTTCATGCCCGTGAGCTCCTCGCGCCGCGCGGCCAGCTCGTGCTCGAGGCGGCGGTTGAGCGCCTCGACCTGGCGCTCGCGGCGCCGTAGCTCGGCCACCAGGCGCGCGTTCTCGATCGCGATCGCGGCTTGGTCGGCGACGTCGAGCACGAGCTTGACGTCGTCCTCGCCGAACACGCCCTTGCGCAGCCGATGGTCGACGTAGATCGTGCCGACGGCGCGACCCTTGACGACGAGCGGGACGGCGAGCACCGAGCGCAGGTGCAGGTCCGACACGGACAGCGCCTCTTTGAAGCGCGCGTCGCCCGCGGCGTCGATCGTGACGATGGGCTCGCCCTTCGCCGCCGCCTCGCGCGCGATCGAGCGCGAGAGCGCGAGCTCCGGCGCCTCGAGCGTCTTCTGGTCGATGTTGCGCGCGACTTTCACAGCGAGCTCGCCGGTTTCGTCTTCGAGCAGCAGAAAACCGCGCTCGGCGTCGGTCACCTCGATGACGGTGTCGATGATGGTCTCGAGCAGGCGCGGCAAGCGTTGCTCGCTGTTGAGGCGTTTGTTGATGCGCAGCAGGCGGCGCAGGCGCGCCTCGGTCTCGGCGGCGCGCGCGGCGAGCGCGGTGTCGGGCGCTGATGGCGCGAGGCCCGAGAGCCATGCTGCGTCGGGATCGGAATCGAGACCGGCGCGATGATGTTGAGGCGTGGCCATGCGGATCTCCTCGTGGAGGGTTCGAGCGAAGGCGAGCGCGGCGGCCGCGCGATCGGGCGCGCCGGCGCGCGCGTGGAGGCGAGCGGCGAGGACGGCGAGACGCCATGCGGCGGGTCGGTGCGCGCGCGACGCGAGCGCAGCCGCTTCCGCGCGCGCGGCGACGTCGGCGATCGGCACGTCGAGGTCGGCGCCTGCGAGCGCGAGCCGCGCGCGTGCCGCCAGGGCCTCGTCCGCGGGCGGCGAGAGCGCCGCCAACCGCCGAGTGCCCTCTTCGGCCCGGCCCGCGACCGCGAGGGCCTCGACGGCGGCGAGCGCCGCGCTCATCGCACGCGCGGTCTGGCGCGACGCCGCGAACGTCCGCTCGGCCTCGGCGTAGCGCGCGAGCGCGTCGTCGAAGCGACCCTCGCGGCGCGCGACGTCGCCGTCGACGAACGCCACGAGTCCGACGGCCGCCTCACCGCCCCAGCGCGCCGTCTCGCCCCGCGCGCGATCGAGCGCGCGACGCGCCGCCGGCAAATCGCCCAGCTCGAGGAACTGGTTCGCGGCGTTGCCCAGCGCCGTGCCGAGCTCGCTCGTCGCGCCGAGCTGGCCGAGCGTCCGCACGGCGCGCTCGGTCGCCGCGAGCGCCTCGCCGAAGACGCCTTCGTCGGCCAGCTGCGCGCCGAGGTTGAGCGCGACGGCGGCGAGGGTGTGAACGTCGCCGGCCGCCGACGCGAGCTCGTAGGCGCGGCGATACCCGGCGCGGGCGCCGTCGCCGTCGCCCGCGAGCTGCGCGACGAGCGCCTCGAGATACGCGTGACGCCCCGGATCGCCGCCGCGCGCCGCGAACGCCGCGGCGGCGGCCCGCGCTTCCGTCGACGCGCCGGCGTACGCGTGCGCGAGCGTCGCGGCCTCGAAGGCGAGGACGGGCGCGCGCGCGTCGGCCGCGAGCAGCGGCCCGAGCGCGTCGAGCGCTTCACGCGCGCGGCCCGCGGTCACGAGCAAGCGGCCGAGCCGCGCCCGCAGCGCCGTCTCGACGTCGTGCGACGGCCCCGCCGCGAGCGCCTCGCGCAAAACGGCGGCGGCGCCCGCCAGGTCACCCGTCCGCGCGAGCAACCACGCGCGACGTTCGGCGACGGCGCCGCCTTCGTCGGCCTGCGCCACGCTCGCGCGCGCCAACGCCGCCGCACGATCGAGGGCGCTCGCAGCTTCGGCGTAGCGCCCGCGCACGCCGAGTCCGGTCGCGAGGACTCGCTCCTCACGCGCGTCGAGCGCGCCAGGCAGGAGCGCCGATGCGCGTTCGAGCCACGCGGCGGCGCTCGCCTCGTCGAACGCCGCCGCCGCGAGCCGCCGCAGCAGCGTCGCCCCCTCGCCCGCGCGCCCCGCGGCCGCGAGCGCCTCGGCGCGCGCCGGATCGTCGACGGCGA
>DASZRT010000075.1:0-110945 GCA_035549075.1 Polyangia bacterium
CGCAACCGCGCGCGCGCCGGCCGACGACGCCTGGCGCATCTACGACGAAGCCTTCCGCGCGCTCGTCGAGGGCCGCCGCGCCGACGCGCGCCGCCTCGTCGACGGCCTCGCCGCGCGCGCCGACGGGCACCCGGCCACGGCGCGCGCCCGCGAGCTGCTGCGCCTGTGGCCGAGCGGCGTGCCGTCGACGAACGTCGCAACGCCGACCGACGTCGCGTCGGACGAGACGCCCGAGAACCCTGAAGAGGCGGAGGACGAAAGCCCCTCGCACGAAGAGAAGCGCACGCAGCTTTCGCGCGCGGGCCTGGCCGCGTTCGCGACCCTCGGCGGCATCGCCGTCGGCGCCGAGCTGTGCGCGGCGGTCAGCTGCAGCAGCGGCGACGCTGTGCTCGAGCTCTCTTTCTTGGTCGGCGGCTCCAGCCTCGCCGCCGCCCTCGTCTCCACGCCGAACGGCGTTCGTCCCGGCACCGCCGCCGCGCTCGAGAGCGGCTTCCTGTGGGGCGCCTGGAACGCCGTCGCGCTCGACGAGGTCAAGGGCGTGACCCTCGAGCGTGGCATGGCCTACCTCATGCTCGGCGAGGGCCTGGGCATCGGTCTCGGCGGCGTCGCCTCGGCGACGGCGCGGCCGACCGCGGGTCAAGTGTCGCTGGCGACGACGGTGGGTCTCTGGACCGGCGTCCTCACGTGGTTCGGGCGCGGCGCGCGCGATTTGCCGACGACGGACGACGTCTCGTTCGCGGCGATGGCGACGACGAGCGACCTCGGCCTGGCCGCCGGCTCGCTGCTGGCGGCGGGCTTCCCCTTGAGCCGCGGCCACGCGCTCATGATCGACGCGGGCGGCATGGGTGGCGCGCTCGCGGGCTTGGGCGTCGTCGCCATCATCGGCGGCAGCGGCACGCGCTGGACGACGTACTACAAGGCGCTCGTTCCCTCGACGCTGGCAGGCCTCGCGGCGGCCGCGTACTTCACGCGCGACTGGGAGGTGCCGTCGCTGCCCGTCTCGGTCGCGATCGCGCCGTCACCGGGCGGCGGCGCCACGGCCTTCGTCGGCGGCCGCTTCTAGATCCCGAGCTCGAACGTCAGGCGCAGCGACGCGAAGACGTCGGAGCCCACCGTGGGATCGCCGGGGACGCCGTTCGGGAAGCGCCACGTCTCGCCGTCGAAGCCGAAGCCCAGATAGAAGAGTGGGTTGATCTCGCCTTCGATGGCGGCGCCGAGGCGGCCCACGACGCCCGTGCGCGAGGGCGCGTCGGCCCAGCCCGTGAGCGCGCCGCGCTCCTCGTGGATCGCGCCGCCGCCTCCGCGGAGCACGAGCCGGAACGCGCGCGTGCCGAAGCCCCCGCGCAGACCAAGGATCCCGCGCGACACCGCCTCGCCGTTTCCGAAGCCGACGTAGTCGAGGTAGCCGTCGAAGATCAGCACGCGCGCGCCGACCGTGACGCCGAGCCCGGGGTCTTGCGTGCCCGTGCTCTGCACGCCGCCCGAGCCGCTCGCATAGACGGCGACCACCTTCGCCGCGGCGGGCTTGGGCGCCGCCACCGCGAGCGCGAGCGTCGTCACGACGCCCGCGATCATGCCGACCATGAGCTTCTTGATGACGAGCTTCTTCATGACGTCCCTCCTGAAAGACGTCCTGTAGAACAGCAACCGCCGGACCATCTGTTACCGCGATTTTCACGGCCCCCGCGCGCCGCGGCGGTTCCGCCCCGGTGACCAGCGGGCGGCCTGGTAACACTGAGGCATTCCTATGTCTTGACGGAGCCCCCCCGGGCGCGGCATACATGCGCCCGCGTTCGCCGATGTAGCTCAGTGGTAGAGCAACGGTTTCGTAAACCGTAGGTCGACGGTTCAATCCCGTCCATCGGCTCCGGATTCCCGATAAGCTGATCTGACATGATCAATCGGCTGGCCGGGCTCAGTCGCGTGGGGGCGGGCGTCGCGGTGCTTTTGGTGGTGGGGGCGTTTGGGTGCGCGCGGCACTCGTCGGGGCCGGTGGGGGGCGGCGCGATGTGCAAGGCCGCTTCGGACTGCGCGACGGGCGAAACGTGCGCGGCGGGCGTGTGCACGCCGCCGGGCACGACGAAGAAGGGCGACGGTTGCACGGCGACGTACAACTGCGCGGCCGGCCTGTACTGCAACGCGCTCGGCGCGTGTGACACGGGCGGCACCGTCGCCGAGGGCGGCTCGTGCACGGCGGACGCGGTTTGCACGCCGCCCATGCGCTGCAACTTCGACGGCTTCTTTGGCGCCTGCGGGGCCGCGGGCACGGCGACGGCGGGCGCGACATGCACCAAGTCCTCCGACTGCGTCGCGGGGCTGCTGTGCGCGCCGAACGGTTCGTGCTTGCCGCCGGCGCAGGCTTACCCGCCGTTCAAAGGCGCGGCGTGCGCCGACGACGGGCCGTTCCGCGTGTACTTCGAGATCCCGAGGCCGAGCACGCCGCCGAAAGACTTCTTCCGCCTGCCGTTCCCCAACGACATCCGCGTCACCGACGGCAAGCTCGACATCTCGGACTTCCCCGAGCCGGGGCCGACGCCGCTCGGCGTGGATCTCGTGAAGCTCTACGTCGACACGTGGACGGCGGACTTCGACGGCTTCTCGGTGATCGCGCCCGCGACGTTCCGCTTCTCGGCGCCCATCGACGACACGACGGTCGGCAACGGCGCGACGATGATCGTCGACCTCGCGCCCGACGCGAAGCAGGTCGAGTACGCGCGCAGCTGGGTCTACGCGCCCAGCCGCACGAAGTACTCGTGCGAGAACCGCTTCAGCGAGCGCGTCACCCCGGACGCGCCCTTGGTGGGCGGGCACACCTATGCGGTCATCCTCACGACGGCGATCAAGTCGAAGATGGGCGAGACGCCGGTCGTCGACGCCGACATGCAGGCGATGCTCTCGGCGACGGCGCCGACAGACGCCACGCTCATGCACGCGTGGACGGCGTACCAGCCGTTGCGCACGTGGCTCGCGAGCAAGGGCGCCGCGGCGCCCGCCGTCGCGGCCGCCGCCGTCTTCACGGTGCAAGACGCGCCCGCGCGCCTGCAGCGCCTCGCGGCCGCGGTCGCGAAGGCGCCGGCGCCCACGTTCAAGGACCTCACGCTGTGCGCGCCCGGCGTGAAGTCGCCGTGCGACGACGGCACACCCGCGCGCGAATGCCCGGCCGTCGCCGACCCGGCCTTCGACGAGATCCACGGGCGCTTCAGCGTGCCGATCTTCCAGAAGGGCGCCGAGCCGTACGAGCTGCCCGTCGATGGCGCCGGCGGCATCGTCGAAGACGCGAACGGGCCGATCGTGCAGCGCACCGAGGACGTCTGCTTCGCGATGTCGGTGCCCAAGGCGACGGCGCCGGCCAAAGGGTGGCCGCTCGTCGTGTACCACCACGGCACGGGCGGCTCGATGCGGTCGATCTTCGACGACGGCGTCGCGGCCGCGATGGCCAAGGCGTCTTCGCCCGCCGTCGTCTTCGGCTGGGACGCCGTCGAGCACGGCGCGCGGCGCGGCGCATCGACGAAGAAGCCCGACGACCTGGTGTTCAACCCGTTGAACCCGGAGGCGGCGCGCGACAACTTCCTGCAAGGCGCCGCCGACGTGTTGCAAGCGCTGCGCGTCGCCGGCGCGGGGCCGTTGCTCGTGTCCACGGGCGGGCGCAGCGTGGCGTTCAGCGGCACGCAGATGTTCTTCGGGCACTCGCAAGGCAGCACGTCGGGCGCGCTCGCGGTGTCGGTGACCGACGCGGCGCCGACGGCCGTGTTCTCGGGCGCGGGGTCGTGGCTCACGCACTCGCTGCTCGACAAGACGAACCCCGTCAACATCGCCGCGGGGATGGTGTTCCTCATCGGCGAGCCGCTCGACGATCAACACCCCGTGCTCACGCTGTTCCAGAGCTTCTTCGATCGCTCGGATCCGCTGGGCTACAACCCGCTCGTCATCAAGCGGCCGCCCACGGGCCTGCACGCGAAGAACGTGTACATGTCATGGGGGACGAAGGACACCTACACCCCACCGTCGACGCTCAACGCAAATGGCCTGTCGCTGGGGCTGCCCGTCGCTGGTACCGCGCCCCCCGACTACTACCTCACGACGACGCCGCGGCCCGCGACGCAGAACCTGGCGAGCGGCGACGCCGCGTCGTCGAAGGTCACGGCCGTCATGGTCCCTTACACCTCGGGCGCCGACTACGACGGGCACTTCGTCGCGTCCAAGAACGCCGACGCCATCGCCGACTGGACGGCGTTTCTGACGTCCTACATCGAGAGCGGCGCGCCTACGTTGCCCTGAGGCCCCACCGCGACGCGGCCGGCCGCGTGCGCTCAAGGGCGCGCGGCGACCGTCCGATGACTTACGTCACGTGCTGACGAAACTGAAATCCCTCTGGCACGACGAGAGCGGCGCGACGGCGGTCGAGTACGGCCTCATCGTGGCGGCGATCGCGGGGCTGATCATCGTCGTCGTCTTCTTGCTGGGCAAGAAGGTGAACAACGCCTTCAGCAACGTCGCCGCACACATGCCCTAGGCCGGGGCGGTGATGAGGCCGACGATCTTGCCGGGCTTGTAGATGAGCTTGGCGACGCGCCGGCCCTCGAGGTGCTTTTGTACGTTGGGCAGCTCGAGCGCGGCGGCGCGCGCGGTGGCTTCGTCGGCGTCGCGCGCGAGCTCGACGGTGCCGCGCATCTTGCCGTCGACTTGCACGCCCACCGTCGCCGTCGCGTCGACCGTGAGCGCCTCGTCGAACGTGGGCCACGACGCCTCGAGCAGGAAGCCCTTCTCGCCCAGCTTCTCCCACGACTCGTCGCCCAGGTGGGGCGCGTAGGGGCCGACGAGCTTCACGAGCGCGATCAGATCCTCGCGCGTCGCCGTCGAGACGCCGCCCTCGGTCATCGCGTTGACGTACTCCATGAGCGCGGCGACCGCCGTGTTGAACTGCATGCGCTCGAGGTCGAGCGTGACGCGCTTGATGGTCTTGTGGCGCAGCACTCTGTGCGGATCGTTCGCGGGCGACGTTTTTCCATTGGCGGCGACGAACTCATCGACCAGGCGCCACGCGCGCTTGACGAAGCGGCTGCAGCCTTCGATGGCGCGCGGGTCCCACGGCTTGGGCAATTCGAACTCGCCCATGAACATCTCGTAGAGGCGCATGACGTCGGCGCCGTGGTCGCGGATGACGTCCTCGGGGTTGACGCCGTTGAGCTTCGACTTCGCCATCTTCTCGACGGCGACCTCGAGCTTCTCGCCCGTGGCCTTCAAAAAGGCCTCGTCGCCGCGGAGCTCGACGTCCGCCAGCTCGTGGTAACGGCCCATCGAGTCCTTGTACGAGTACGCGAGCACCGTGCCCTGATGGCGCAGCTTCTTGAACGGCTCCTTCGAAGGCACGAGCGCCATGTCATAGAGCACCTTGTGCCAGAAGCGCGCGTACAGCAGGTGCAACACGGAGTGCTCGCCGCCGCCGACGTACAGATCGACAGGCAGCCACTTCGCCGCCTCCTCCGGCGAGAACGCCTGCGCGGCGTTCTTCGGATCGAGGTAGCGCAGGTAGTACCAGCACGAGCCCGCCCACTGCGGCATCGTGTTGGTCTCGCGCTTCGCCGGGATGCCGCAGAGCGGGCAGGGGACGTTCACCCACGATTCGATCGCGGCCAGCGGTGACTCGCCCGTGCCCGTGGGCTGGTAGCGCTCGACCTCGGGCAGGCGCACGGGCAGATCGTCCTCGGGCACGGGGACGACGCCGTCCTTCGGGCAGTGAATGAGCGGGATCGGCTCGCCCCAGTAGCGCTGGCGCGAGAACACCCAGTCGCGCAGGCGGTAGCTCACCGTGTGCTTGCCGAGGCCGCGCGAGACGAGGTCGTGAACGACGGCGTTCTTGGCGACGGCCGTCGTCTTGCCGTCGAGCGCGCCCGAGTTGATGGCGACGCCGTCTTCGGCGAAGCATTCGCCGTCTTTCAGCGCGCGCCCGTCGGCGGGCGCGACGACCTGAATGATCGGCAGGCCGAACGCCTTCGCGAACGCGTGGTCGCGCTCGTCGTGCGCGGGCACGGCCATGATGGCGCCCGTGCCGTAGCTCGCGAGCACGTAGTCGGCGATCCAGATCGGGATCTGCCTGCCGTTGACGGGGTTGGTCGCGAACGCGCCCGTGAAGACGCCCGTCTTTTCTTTGGCGAGGTCGGTGCGCTCGAGGTCGCTCTTGTGGCGCGCCTTCGCCTGGTACGCCGTCACCGCCTCGCGCTGTTCGGGCGTCGTCAGCTCGGCCACGAGCGCGTGCTCGGGCGACAGCACCATGTACGTCGCGCCGTGCAGCGTATCGGGGCGCGTCGTGAACACGCGCAGCTCGCGGCCCGCGACGGGCGACGCGGTGTGGAAGACCACCTCGGCGCCCTCGCTGCGGCCGATCCAGTTGCGTTGCATGGCCAGCGTCGACTCGGGCCAGTCGAGCTCGCTCATGTCCTCGAGCAACCGATCGGCGAAGCGGGTGATGCGCAGCACCCATTGCCGCATGTCCTTGCGCTCGACGAGCGAGCCGCAGCGCTCGCAGCGGCCCTGGCTCACCTCCTCGTTGGCGAGGCCCGTCTTGTCGACGGGACACCAGTTGATGGCGACGACGCCCTCGAAGGCCAGGTCGCGCTCGAACAGCTTGAGGAAGATCCACTGCGTCCACTTCACGTACGCCGGATCGGTCGTGTCGACCTCGCGCTCCCAGTCGTAGGCGAAGCCGACGGCGTCGATCTGGCGGCGGAAGTTCGCGACGGCCTTCTCGGTCGTGATGCGCGGGTGCACGCCGTGCTTGATGGCGTAGTTCTCGGCGGGCAGACCGAACGCGTCCCAGCCCATCGGGTGCAGCACGGCGAAGCCCTGCATGCGCTTCCAGCGCGTGATGATGTCGGTCGCCGTGTAGCCCTCGCAGTGGCCGACGTGCAGCCCGGCGCCCGAAGGGTAGGGGAACATGTCGAGCGCGTAGAAACGCGGCTTCTTCGGGTCTGTCGGCGTTCGGTGGAGCCCGGCGTCCCGCCAGCGGGACTGCCACTTCGGTTCGACGGCGCGGTGATCGTAGGCCATGGCGTTTGCGGCCACGGACTATAGCGGCTTTTTACGGGGTCGCGGGGGCCGCGGGCGGGGCGCCACCGTCGGTGGCGGCGGGCGCCGGCGCGGCCGCAGGGATCGGGCCCGACGACTGCGGCGCCCACATCTCGCGCCGCTGCTTGTAGAGCGGCTCGCCGTACAGGAACTCCGAGAGGCACGGCTGCGTCGGCAGGCTCCAGCTGTCGCCGTTGATGATGAGCAGCGAATCTTGATCGGTGACGACGCGGCGGACGCCGGCGCGCTCGACCCAGCGCACGTCGAGCTGAACCTTGTCGGCGCTCGCGAGCTCTTCGGGCAGGCGGCGCCAGTTCTCGTCGAGCACGCGCTTGAGGTTCTTGAGCAGGAAGGCGCCCTGGAACTCGATGAGCGCCCTGCCGCCCCGAACCGTCTTGATGCCGTCGCCGCCCTCGAGGTCGAGCGACGACACGACGACGGGCGGCTTGGCGACGCCGGCGTTGAGCGAATCGAAGTACTCCTGAAGGCCGCACATGTCGTCGAAGCCGATCTGTCCCGGCGGGATCGTCGAGAAGTCGCGCTTGATGACGGGGCCGCAACCGAGCGCCGACAGCGCGCTCATCGTCGTGAGTCCGATCAGGATAGGACGTGAGAGGCGCTTTGTAGACATGACGGGCCCCGAGTGTAAGCCCGAACGTTGACATACCGCAACAACCGCACCGTACGGTCGAGACCGGAGTGCGACAATCACTCTGTTTTCGTGTGGAAAGTTGGGCGTCGAATGTCCACGCTTTCGGCGAGATGACGAAGACGCAGCGGCACCCGCCCTCGCGCGAGCTGTGGAAGTTCTGCATGGATCGGCTGCGCGAGCTCCGCGGCGCCGACACGCGCGAACGCGACCTCGCAAACTTGCTCGGCTTCGAGCACTCGCGCGCCGTGCGCTGGAAAGAAGGGCAGATGTACGTCGACAGGGCCGAGTACCTCGTGCGCCTCGCCGACGCGCTCGAGGTCGACACGATGACGCTCGTCGGGCTCGCCGCGGGCACGTCGAGCGCCGAGCAAACGGCGCGGTCACGCGCGCGCGTGACGAAGACGAACGGCGAAGGGCGGCGCGGGCGGCCCGCGACGCCGCCGGGCGCCGAGAACGCCGCCGACGTCGCGCGCTTCGCGATCGATCCCGAGCGCTTCGACGCCGAGCTGCGCGGGCTCGTGCTGCTCATCGCCGCCGAGGGCGACGGTCGGGCGGCGTTGGCGACGGCGCTCGCGCGCACGCAGGAGCGCGCGCCCCACGCGTCCGTGGGCGCGCTCGTCGCGTCGAGCTTCGCGCTCGGGCTCTGCCTCGCCGAGCGCCACCGCCCCGACCTCGTGCTGGTCGATCTCGGCCTCGCCAACGTGCAGGCCTTCGAGGCGTGCCACGTGCTGTCGGGCTTGCCGAGCCGCTCGCAGCGGCGGTGCCGCGTCGTCGCGGGCACGGCGACGCTCACGCCCGAGATCGAGCGCGGCGCGCTCATGGCGGGCGCCGCGAACGTGACGCTCTTCCCGTTCGCGCCCGCCGTGGTCCAGTCAGAGATCGAGCGCCTCGTCGAGCGTCTCGCGCCGCGCAAGCCGGTGCGTGAGGCGCGCCACCGCGTGTGAGCGGCGGCCGCGCGGGCCGCGGCGAATCGGGTTAGATTGACCGCGGATGCCCGAAGGTCAGAGCCCCGTGACGGAGGCGCCGTTCGCGCCGCCGCGCGAGGCGCCGGGCGCGCGTCACCTCGTGTGGCTGCTCGTGAGCCTGGCGATGCTCTCGGTGTTTCCGTACTACGAGCGCGTCAACAACCCGAACGAGAACGTCCGCATCTACCTGGTGCGCGCCATCGTGGATCACCAAACGCTGCAGATCGGGCGTGTGTGCGACGAGTGGGGCTACGTCAACGACAAGGCGATCGTCGACGGCAGGCTGTACTCGGGCAAGGCGCCGGGCGCGTCGTTCGTGGGCGTGCCGATCTACTACGTCGCGCGCGCCGTCGCGCGCGTCGCGGGCGCGGCGCCGCTGTCGAAGCGCGCGCTCACGCTGATCTTGCGGCTCTGCGGCGTGGGGCTGCCCATGTCGGCGTTCTTGTATGCCTTCGCGCGCTGGTCCGAGCGGGTCACGGGCTCGGCGCAGGCGCGCGACCTGCTCGTCGCGGCGCTGGGGCTCGGCACGATGTTGTTCCCGTACGGCGTCATCTTCGTGGGGCACGCTCTCGCGGCGGCGCTCGCTTTCTCGGGCTTCATGCTGCTGAACCTCGAGCCGCGCGAGGGCGCGCGCCGCTGGGCGCTCGCGCTCGCGGGCACGCTCGTCGGGCTCGCCGTCGTCTTCGAGTACCAGATCCTCTTCGCGGCGCTGCCCATCGCCGTCTACGCGCTGGCGCGGCATCGGCGTGGCGTGGCGTTCTTCGCGCTGGGCGCGGTGCCGCCCGCGCTCGCGCTCGCGGCCTACCACACGGCCGTGTTCGGCAAGCCGTGGGACCTGCCGTACAACCACATCGAGAACCAGGCGTTCGCGGCGTGGCACCACGGCAAGAAGTTCCTCGGCATGCGGCTGCCCAGCGCGGAAGCGCTCGGCGCCGTGCTGTTCTCGCCCAGCCTCGGTCTTTTCGTCTTCTCGCCGTACCTGCTCGCGGGCGTCGCCGCGGCGCTGTGGCTCGCCGCGCGCCGCGCGCGCGCCGAGGGGCTCACGATCCTCGCCGTGGGGTTTCTCATGGTCCTGTTCCTCACGGGCGTCCCGAACTGGCACGCGGGGTGGTGCGTGGGGCCGCGCTACGTAGCCGTCGTCGCGCCGTTCCTCACCGGGGCGCTCGCGCTCGCGTGGCGTCGGCTGCCCGATCGGTTCGTCGACCGCTTCGTCGTGTCGGAGCTCGTCGCGGGCCTCGTGATCCCGTCGGTGTTGCTCAACGTCGTGTCGGGCGCGCTGTACCCGCACTACCCCGAGGTCTTCGACAACCCGGTCTTCGATCTGACCTTCCCGCTCATCGGCGCGGGCTACCAGCCGTACAGCCTCGGGTGGCTGCTCGGGTTGCGAGGCGCGTGGTCGCTGTTGCCGCTCGCGCTGCTCGTCGTCGGCGCGCTCGCGCCCGGGCTCGCTGGGCCCGAGCCCGGCGCGCGCCGTTGGCTCACGCACGTGGGCGCGGCGTTCGTCATCGCGGCGATCGTCTTGCTGCCCCTGTCGGGCTACGGCCGCCAGCCGCGCGCCGACGAGAACGCGGCGGCCGCGTTCGTGAGATCGACGTGGGAGCCGAAGCCGGCGCCGCAGCGGCCGTAGAACGTCAGCGGCGCGCGCGCTTCGGGCGGGGCCGCCGGCGTCACCGAACGCCGGCGGTGGATCGAGGTCGCTACGAGCTGCAGCCCTTCTTCTTCGGGTTCTTGCAGCAGGCGAGCGCGTCTTTGGCCGCCTTGGCCTTGTCCTTGGCTGCCTTGGCGTCCGCCTTGGCCTTCTCTTTGATCGGCTTCTCGCAGTCCGTCTTCTCCTTGGCCTTCTTGTCCTTGCAGGCCGACAGATCGGGCTTCGCCGTCGCCTTGAGCGCGGCGACCGCGTCGTCGGCGTCCTTCTGCTTCGCCGCGCAATCGGCTTTGGCTCCGGCGTCGGCGGCGGACGCGATCGAGGTCGTGCAGAGCGCCAGCCCGGCGACGAGGATCATCAATGTGCGTTTCATGTTCGGTTCTCCTTGGGTCTGGTGATGGGGTCAGTAGGTGACGGTGAAGTCGTTGCTCTCGTCGTTCTTGAAGCGATCGAGGTAGGGCGAGTACGTGCGGACGCGGACCTCGCGCTCGGACGGACGGAACTGCATGAGGCGCAGGTACCCGTCGCCACCCGCGGCGTCGGTCTGGTAGTTCGCGAGGATCTGCACGACCTTCGTCCCGTCGGGGCGGACGCTCGTCAGGACGCCCGTGCCGTCGCCGAGCTCGTGCCCGCACAAGACGACGCGGACGCTGTCGTTGGGGAGCACGAGCTTTCGCCAGATGTCCTCGCCGTCGTTGACGGCGCCGACGGCGCGCGGCAGGTAGCGATACGGGTTCCAGAGCTGTTCGGGGCGTCGAACGTGGTCGTAGCGCGTGCCGTCCGCGGCGAGGTACGCGTGGGTCAGCACGAGCGTGGGCATCGGCGCGAACCGCTTCACGACGGCGTCGGCCCACGCGAGCACGGCGTCACGCGGTCCGAACTCCAGCGAGACGACGAGCCAGCTGCCACCCGGCGCGGGAATGACCTGCCAGCTGTTCTCGATCCGGCCGGGCTCGTACGTCCCTTGTTGTCGAAACTCCGTCGATCGAATCGCCGCCGGGAAATAGACGTTCATGAGCGTGCTGCGCGTGATGTGGCTCCCGACCCGGTCGTAGTCGTGGTTGCCCGCGCTGAGGACGTAGGGGACGACGCCGTCGAGCATCCGCAGGCTGTGCGCGGCGCGCGCCCATTGCTCGGGCGTGTCGGCATCGACGACGTCGCCCTCGTGGACGACGAACGCGATGTCGTCGGCCACGCGTCGTCGGGCGATCCATCGCGTCTGCGCGTCGAAGATCTCCGGGCGGAGCGCGACGTAGTACTGCGTGTCCGGCAACGCGACCACCGAGAACGTCGGCTCGGACGGCGCGCGCTCGGCGGCCGCGACGGGCGCGGGACCGCACGCCGGAGACGCGAAGGTCGCGAGGAGGAGGCTAGCGCTCGTGAGGCGAGCGCCGATCGTCGCTCTGGGGCCTGCGGTCACGGCGCCGTGCAAAGCAACCGCCAGACCAGCCGGCCCGGCGACGCACCGTCTCCGCTGCGCCCCCCCGTCGTTAATGGAACGAACGATGGGCGGCGCGATGGCAACTTTCTGCACGTCGCGGGGTCGGCGTCACGGTCGCCCTGGCGGCTTCATGGGACGTGTCTGCTCGAGCACCGACGATCCGGCGGCGGCGACCTCGCTCGGTCGCGGCGCGCCGGCGCTCGGCGGCTCGGCGAAGACGCCGGCGAGGGTCTCGCCTCGATCTCCCGTCGAAGGGCCGAGCCGCTCGGCCAGATCGACGACCGCTTGCACGAGATCCGTGCGGGCGGCCGCCGTCCTCTGGAGCGCGCGGCCAGCTTTCCGCTCTTTGTCCGAGACCTGCCGCGAGGCGCTGTCGGCGTCGGCGGCGGCTCGAAAGGCCAGGTGGGCGGCCGCGTCCGTGCGCAGCGCCAGGATCAGCTTCTCGAGCATGGCCTGCGCGTCGGTGTCGAGCGCGCCCGTGGGCGGGACCTTCAGGCCGCGCGCGGTCCCGAACCACACGCGTCCGACGGCGCCGAACGACGCCGCATCGTGAACCTCGAGGTCTTCGAGCGCGAGCGTCGGCCTGGCGTCGAACGGGAAGTCCTTTCCGTAGAGCGTGAAGACGAGGGCGCGATCGGCGCGCTCGGTCACGGTCGCGGTCTGCCCGCCGAAAGGAAAGAAGGCCTCGTGCAGCGGTCCGAGCGCCATCGCCAGCCGACCGCGCGCCGCGCCGTCGAGCGGGACGCCGCTCGAGTCCGCGGTCATGGGCGCGCGCTTGAGCGTCGTCATGAGATCGCGCACCTGATCGATGCCGATCACGACGTTCAAGGCGCTGCCGCCCACGTAGCCCGCGTGATAGACGCCGACCAGCTCGTACTCGCCCGTCGCGCACGAGATCGCGAGCACGGGCGAGCCGGAGTTTCCGGCGGACAGCAGCGCGTCGATGACGAAGTCGTCGTGGTTCCAGTCACCCTGATCGTCGTGGTCGTGGGCGGAGATGACCTTCCCCACGCTCGTCGCGCGGAAGGCCCCGAGCGGGAAGCCGCGCACCTCGACCATGTTTCGCTCCTTGAGCGCCGCGCTGTGGCCGATCTTCCAGGGCAGGACGTGCAGCTCGCCGTGCGCCTTGAGGATTGCGACGTCGAGCTGCGGGTCCGTGACCAGCGTCGTCGCTGGCACGTCGTCGCGCGGGTAGCTGTCCTGTTCGTCGTCGACCAAGGTCAGCGACTCCGAGACCCGCTTGCACCCCGCGGGGACGCCGTCGACGGGGTGTTGAGCGTCCGTGACGGCGGGCCAGCTCGCGACGTGATCGTTGGTCACGAGCAGCGTGTCCCCGTTCAGGCGCTTGTAGGCGAACGCGGTGCCGTGCGCCAAGACGCTGCGTCGCTCGTGGCGGATCGCGCCGTCGCTCTTGTACGAGAGACATTCGTACTCGGCGCGGCTGCGCGTGCAGTACGAGAACGCGGCGTCTGGGTGCTCGTCGAAGTCGCGCGCGCGCGCGGTCAGCGCCGCGAAGTCATCGGCGTACGTGCCGGAGCACCATGGGCCACTCGGCTCGGCGGCCAGCGCCCCGGGAGACATCGAAAGGACGAGCGATGCGCTCAATGCGGCCCCGAGGCTTGCGCGCGGCATGATGGACGGACGTGCATCGCGCGTGCCTCGTCGGGCGGCGCCGCGGGGATCTCGAGGCGGAACGAGCTGCCGACGCCCGGCGTGCTCTCGACCCAGATGCGGCCGCCGTGGGCTTCGACGATCCCCTTGGCGATGTAGAGGCCCAGCCCGGCGCCGCGCGGGCTCTGGGGATCTGCTTTCCAGAAGCGCTCGAACACCCGTGGGACGATCGACGCCTCGATGCCGCACCCCGAGTCGGTGACGTCGAATCGGACGCCCCGAAGCTCGGCGCGCGCGACGAGGGTGATGCTCCCGTGCTCGGGCGTGAACTTGATGGCGTTGGCGACCAGATTCGACAACACCTGAAACATCCGCTCGCGATCGGCCCACACCTCGAGGTCGGTGGGCGTCACCGTGCCTGAGAGCCCGATGGCCTTCTCGCCGGCGACCGGCGAAAAGGTCTCGACCACGCTCCTGACGAGGGGGTCGACGGGCATGCGCGCCGGCACGAGCCTGAGGCCTCCCTGCTCGATGCCGGCGGCGTCGAGCAGGCTCTCGATGAGGTGAGACATGCGGGAGCAGACGCTCTGGATGGCCGTCGTCGAACGCGTCGTCTCTTCGTCGCCGTGACCGCGGGCGATCAGCGAAGCGCGCAGCGCGATCGACGCCAGTGGGCTCCTCAGATCATGCGCGACCACGCCGAGCAGCTCGTCCCGCGTCGCGAGCGCGCGCACCGCTCGGCGGGCGCTCGCCTGCTCTCGCGCCGAGGTCTCGCGGAGCCGCGCCGTGAACCATCCCGCGAGGCCCGCGCCGAGGACGAGCGCGGTCGCGCCCATGCCGATCGTGACCCGCACGGACCGGGCCGCCGCGTCCGCCGCCCGCCGGCGCGCGGCGACGCGCAGCTGCTGCTCGTGCGTCACGAGGCTCTCGAGATCGCCTCCGAGGGCCTCTCGCGCCAGCAACAGCTGCTCGCGGATCTGGTTGGCACGTTCGGGCCGAGCGTCGGTCGCCGCCGACGACGTGAACGCGCTGTCGAGGAGGCTGCGGTAGTCGGCGGCCGTGCGTTGGACCTCCCGCAACTGCGCCACCTCGGAGGCGAGGAGGCCGTCGCGGTCGAGGGCCTGAAGGGAGCGATCGAGCTCGTCCTCCGCGGCCCGAACCCGCGCCAACGCGGCCGGGTCTCTCGTGAGCAGGTACCCACGGCCGATGGCGACCATCCGCTCCGCCGCGATCTCGGCCCGGGACGCGTGCATCAAGTCGTCGGCGTGCGCGACGAGCGTCTTCTCCAGCACGTCGGAGGCGTTGCTCGCCAACAGCGCCGAGCAGACGACCGTGGCCGCCGTGATCGTCCACGCGAGCGCGAAGCCGATCGCCGCGCGAGAGCCGATGTTGGCGAGCCGGCGCATGTCGAGAGGGGCGGTCGGTCGACAGGGCTCAGGCCACGAGCAGCGACGTCAGCATCGCCGCGAGCTCGACGTCGCCCCGGGCGGCGAGCGAGACGGGGATCGTGAGCCTGACCCGGAGCGGATCGCCACCGCAGAAGACATGTCCGACGTACGAGCCTCGACGTTGCGCGAGGCTGAAGCGACACAGCCCCACCTCGCCCAGCAGGGCCTGGGGATCGAGCGTCAGGGCGATGGCGCGCGCCCCGAACATGCCGTCGATGCGAAGTTGCCCTCGAAGGCGCTCGGTCCGCAGGGAGATGGATCGGTCGCCGAACACGCCGACGATCTGCCCGTCGTTCAGCTCGAGCTCGACGCGCAGGCGTTTTATGCGGCCGTCGAGGCGCGAGCCACGGCGCCGCAGCTGCACGTCGACGCTGTCGAGGCGATCGCGCTGCACGTAGGCGAGGTTCTGAGCATCGCCCAGCTCGTATTCGACGGCGCTGCCGGGACAGGTGGTGACGATTGGATCTCGGGCTGTGTCCGCCGACACGGCGGCGGTCGCGTCAGGGGCCGCCCGCCCCGTTGCGCTCCCTACCAGGGAGGCGGCGACGAGCAGGAGCACCGTGATCTTGCTATCCACGCCTCACCCGCAGCAGCAAGGGCCGTTCCGGGCCGCCTCGCACCGCGTTCACTCGAGGCGGAGTTCATTTCCTTAACGACGCGGCTGCCGCTGTTCGATTTTCGTCCTTCTGCGGGGCCCGATCTTCGTCACGGTCTCGAACGTCGGGCGGACCTTGGCTAGAAGTTCGGAAGGAACGTCACGAGCACCGTGGGCTGGCCGAGGTTGTGCCATCCGAGCGAGCCGCGCGGGAGCGTCGCCAGGGCGTGGCCGAAGCAGGTGTCGCCGGCGGGGCGGCTCGTGAGCGGGAAGGCGACGTCGATCGAGAACAATTGCTGGTAAACGCCGAACGCGTCGTGCAGCGCGCGGAAGCTGTAGCCGACGTCGGTGAAGACGCGGTCCTTCGAGAAGCCGTAGCCGTCGCACGACGAGATCGCGGCCGCATCGGCGAACAGCGTACCCGCGAGCGTGCGCACCGTCGTGAAGTGCAAGAGGTCCCAGTTCAAGTCGGTGATGTAGTCGTCGCGCAGCTGGATGCGCCCGATGGCGTTGGCGCGCGCCAGCAGGTCGGACAGCTGGTAGCCGCGCAGGCCGTCGACGCCACCCGCGGCCGTGAGCTGGCTGCGCAGGCGCAGGTCGCCGAACTGCGCGCTCGCCGAGACGTCGATGCCCAGCACGTGGCCCGGCAAGAGCTCGAACAAACGGAGCGCCTCGACGCCGGCGCCCACTTGCGTGAGGGTCGTGCCGTCCTCGAGCGCCGTCACGGCCGAGCTGACGCCGGCGTTGAAGGCGACGGCCATCCACGGATCGATGAGGTAGTCGCGCGTGTCGTGGGCGAGGCCGACGCTCGCGCCGATGCGGTAGCCGGGCTGCTGCTTCTCGCCGAGCGCGACGCCGAACGACGGGTCGAGGCGCGACGCCGTGAGGCCGGCGCCGATGGCGCTCGTCGTGTGGTTCCGGTCGGCCTGACGCCCGAAGAACCAGTCGTAGCCGCCGCCGATGCCGATCGTCGTCGCCTCGGAGTGAAACGCGCGGAACAGGATCGCGTGGCGCAGGTCGTACTGCGGCTTGAGCGCGAAGGCCGCCTCGAAGGCCGCCGTCAGCTGCGTGACGTTGAGGAGCGCGCCGAAGCCCTCGTAGATGAGTCGCCACCGTCGGGGCTCGCGGTTGTCGTAGCGCGGATCGTCTGACGCGCGCAGGCTGCCGACGGCCGTCTCGACGAGGCGCCCGCGCGGATCGATCTCGACCGACTTGAGGCCAGCCGGTAGGTCGGCCTCGAGCGTCGTCGAAGCTTCCGTCGCGGTCGCCGCCCACGTCAGCGTGCGCGTGCCGCCGCCGCGATCGTCGACGCGCACCTCGACGGGCTCGCGCACGGCTTCGCCCTCGCGCGCGAGATCGACGGCGACGTGGACGCCGGCCCCGCGCGGCGTGACACGCACGCCGACCAGGCGGTAATTCACGCGCGGCCGCGGCCCGAGCCACTGCGCCCAGAACCAATCGAGCGCCGCGGGCCCCGCGCCCGGCGCGAAGATCTCGGCGGCCGCCGCGCGGAACGGCTTGCCCTCGCCGAGCACGAGCCGCGGCAGCCGCGTCATGCCGGCGGGGCCGAGCAGATCCATGAGCTTGCTGTAGACGAGGCGCGGGCTCGCGTTCTTGTGGGCGAAGCGGCGCACGTCGTCGCGCACGGGATCGGCGTCGTCGATGTCGCCGAAGTACGTCGACGACGACGCGACGAGCGGCGCGTACATGAGCTGGTCGACGGCGGGGATGAAGTCGAACGGCCGCAGGAGGTCGCGCGCGAACTCGATCTTCTTCGCGTCGTGCAGCGTGAAGACGTCCATGAGGTACGCGGCGAGCACGCCCGCGGCCAGGTCGCGATCGTCGGGACGCTCGGCCGCGCCCAGCGCGTCGCCGACGACGGCCGTGAGCACGGCTCGCACGAGCTCGAAGCGGTGGTACTTGCGCACGCGCGACACGGGGAAGATGCCGAAGATTTGATCCGACACGAGGATCAGATCGCCGTGCACCTGCACCAGCTCGTGCCGCAGCGGCGCCTCGACCATGGTGAGCCGCGGCGTCGCGTGCGTGGACAGGCCCTGCGCCGCGAGGAACTCGAGCGCGTCGCGCGCCGCCGCGAGCACGAGGCCCGGCACGTCCTCGCGCACGTAGGGCAACGGCTGGTCCTCGCTGCTGGGCGGCCGTTCTTTGCGGTGGAGATAGTCGACGTGCACGGCCGCGGCGTCGAGGCTCGCGTCGCGCAGCACGGGCTCGCTCACGATCGTGGCGTAGGGGACGTCGGCGCTCGTGACCGTGACGGCCTCGGCGCCGCGCCGCGGCTGCAGCTCGCCATCCACGACGAGAGTCAGCTCGGCGGGCGCGCGCACGGTGACGCGCGCTTGCGTGCGATCGGGCGCCGCCGCCAGCTCCCAGCCGCCCGCGCCGAGGTGCGCCGGCGTCGGGTAGAAGCCGCCCATCAAGCGGCAGCGCGTCCCGAGGCACCCGAAGCCGCCGAAGCGCCGTGGCAGCTTCACCTCGAACGCCACCTCGATCGTCGTCGTGTCGCCGGGCGGTAGCGGGTGCGGCAGCTTCACGCGCGCGAGCGTGCGCGGGCCCGCTTCCGTGTCCTCGGTGGGGGCCTCCGTCGCGACGCCGTCGACGTGGACGTCGCCTATCTCCATGCCGCCCGGCGAGAAAAGCCCCGGGTACAGCCAGTGGTAATTCACGTCACCGAGCGACGCGGGCCGCTCGGCCAAGTGGTTCGGGTAGAGCCACAGCGGCACGCTCGGCAGCGTGGCGTTGCTCGTGTTGTGGATCTGAAGGTGCGCGCGCCCGAACAGCGGGCCGCGATCAGGATCGAGCGTGACGTCGAGGGTCGTCACCACGTCGGCCGCCGCGTGGGCGCGCGCGCGGGCCGCGAGCGTCAGCGCGAGCAGCGCCGCCGCCCCGACGAGCCGCGCGGGAAAACGGTGCGAGAGGTTCAGGGGCCGAGCTCGGGGGTGGTCTCGGGCGGCAGGTCGCCCGCGGGCTTCGTCGTCGTCGTCGCGTCGCCGGACGTCTGATCGGACGCAGGGTCGACCACGTCGCTGTAGTCGACGCCCGGCTTGCGCACGTACGACGCGATCGGCGCCTTCACGGCGCCCATGACGCGGCCTTCGAGGACGTTGACGGGCACGGGGTCACGGAGCTCGTAATAGTACCCCCGCGTCGTCAGCTCGTAACGGTAGGGCTTTCCGTCGACCTCGAAGCGCTTCTTGAGGCTCATGGCCATGTTCCCGATGCGCTGGAACTCGCGGTGGCGCAGCACGAAGTCGAACAGACGTACCGCGCGGTTGTTCACGAGGCGGTGACACCCGTGCGAAAAGCGGCGCGCGATCGACGTGTAGTCGACCGAGCCGTGCGTGCGAATCTGGTTGTCGAAGCCGCCGCGCTTCGGGTCGACGTGGATCGCCAGCACGAGCCCGTACGCCGACTGGAAGCCCGGGCCCATGACGTCGGTGTTGACGACGGTGACCGGACCCACGTTGCGGTCGAACACCTTGCGCGTCAGCAGGTCCTTCGGCTGCGTGCCGTCGGGCGGCACCCACACGGGCGCGGCGACGATGTTCTTCCACACGCGCGGGCCGACGTCGGAGTTCTTGTACTTGAAGTAGACGTGGCCGTCGGCGTGCAGCTCGCTGCGCCACGAGCCGATCGTCGTGCGCCAGCGCGCGAGCGGGATCTTCTGCTTCCGCCACGTCGTGAACAGCGTGAGGCTGGGGTAGTGGTCGCGGCGCTGCACGACGGGCCGCCCGCGCGAATCGAAGGGCACGTCGTACCAGATGTCGCCGCGATCGATCTCGGCCGAGAGCGCCATCGGCTCGGCCAAATCCAGATAGTAAGGAGGCAGCGGCGGCGCTTTGAAGGCGACGTGCAGGTTCGCGAGGCCGCCGCCGTGCGCGCGCAGGAAGGCGAGGGCGTCCTCGGGCGTCGACACGCCGATGGCCGCGAGCAGCGCGTTCACGAAATCGTCGACGAGGTCCGGCACGACGTGCGACACGCCGGCGGCGTCGCGGTAGGTCGGTGGGTGGGTCTTGCGCCACTGGTTGACCGAGCCGTCCTCGACGATGCCGGCGGCGTCGGCGACGCGTTCGGCGAGCACGCGGCGGAGCGTCTCGAGCTCGAGCCCGCGCGTGTCCGCGAGGAGCGCGTCGAGCGTCTCGCCGCCGAGCAGGCCCCAGCCGAAGACGTCGTGCTTGCGCTCCCACACGGCGAGCGCCTCGTGCGTCGGCAGATCGTACTGCCCGTCGACGTACTTGCTCTTCGGCCCGAGCAAGCCCTCGCACACGAGGCGCGCCTGCAACGCGCGCACGGCACGCAGGCGCAGCTGGCCGCGCTGAAAGCGATCGACGCGCGCTCTTTGCTTCGCCTGCTGCGGAGGCGTCAGCCCAGCGCCCACGCGCAGCGCCGCCAGCACCTCGTCGCGCGAAGGCGTCGCGGGGGCGCCCGCGTCGGCGGCGGCCGCCGCGCGCGCCTCGGTCTCCTTGCGCACCCAATCGGCGTCACGCAGCGCCTCGAGGTACTCGCGCTTCGAGCGATCGCGATCGAGGAAGCCGACGCTGTTGCCCTCCCACGCCTCGAGCCCGCTGCGGTCGGTGCCGTCGACGCACGCCTCGCGGGCGGCCGCGAACGCCTCTTCCATGCGCGGCAACAGCACCGACAGCGTGGGCGGGATGCCGAACACCTCGAGGTAGTTGTGCTCCCCCGCGCGTGGCGGCTGCCCGTCTTCATTCACGCGGTCGTTGGCGAGCGCGACGAACGTCGCCCGGTAGGCGTTCGGTTTCGGCGGATCCACTTTGGGATCGCCGCCGGACGAATCTTGGAAGATGAACGGCGCCCACGCGTCGCCGAGATCGACGTCGAGCAGCCCGGCGGCGCGCGCCTCGGTGATGGTCGCCTTCTTGGCGACGCCTTTTTCGTAGCGGTAGGTCTCACCGTCGGCGAGCGCGGCCAGGGCGGGGCGCTTCGGAATCGCCGGGCGCGCCGGCTTGGGCGGCGACGGCGCGGGCGCCGCGACCTTGACCTCGGGCGCGCGCTTCCGGCAGGCGCCGAGCGCGAGGGCCGCCGACGCCACCATGAGCGCCGAGCGCGACGAGAACCGCTTCTTCACCCGAGAAAGTCTAGCGAACCCGTTCAGTCGCGAAAGTTTACGTACTGCAGGTCGATGCCGTAGTCGCCCCGGCGCAGCAGGCCAATCGCGCCCTGCAGGTCGTCCTTGTTCTTCCCGGTGACGCGCAGCTCGTCGCCCTGAATCTGCGCCTGCACCTTCAGCTTGGCGTCTTTGACGGCCTTCACGATCTTCTTGGCCGTCTCCATCTCGATGCCCTGCTTGATGAGGATGAGCTGGCGCACGGTCTGGCCGCCCGCCGCCTCGACGTCCTTCGGGTCGAGGCAGCGCTGCGAGACGTTGCGCTTCGCCATGCGCTCGCGCAGCACCGACAGCGCCGCCACCGCGTGCGGCTCGTCGGCCGACTTGAGGATGATGCCCTCGGGCGTGCGCTCGAGCGTCGTCGGCGCGCCGCGGAAGTCGTAGCGCTGGGCGATCTCCTTCGACGCCGTGTTGAGGGCGTTGTCGAGCTCCATGAGGTTGACCTTCGAGACCACGTCGAACGAGGGCATCGGCGGTATTTTTACGCCAGATTCGTGGCGCGCGCGTATATCCGGAGACCCTGGCGGGCGGCGCCCGCGCGTGGCCATAATGGATCATGCAGTCCGCAGCCCCCGCGGTCTCGCTCGCGCCGCCCGAGGACGTCGCTTCGCACACGACGGCCGCCGACCGCTTCGTGCGCGCCGCTCACCTGCCGGCCGCCTACTCGCCGTGGCGGCACATCCGGCTCACGCTGACGATCGCGGCGGCGATCTCGGCGGTCGCGGCGGCGCTGGCCTCGCGCGCGCGCCCGCTCGACTGGGCGCTCATGCCGATCTTCTTCGTCGTCGCGAACTTCATGGAGTGGGCCGTCCACCGTTACCCCATGCACCGACCCATGAGAATGACGCCGCGGATCATGTACAAGAACCACGCGATGCTTCATCACATCGCCTTCACCGACCGCAACATGCCCATCGCCGAGCCGCGCGAGCTCGGCCTCGTGATGATGCCCTGGTACACGATGCTCGGGCTCTTCGTCGTCGCGTCGCCCGTGATGATCGGGGCCGCGGCGCTGCGCGGCCCCGGCCTCGCCGGCGTCTTCCTGCTGGCCGCCGCGCTCTACTTTCTGGCCTACGAGACCACTCACGCCCTCTACCATCTGCCCGAGGCCACGCTCGACCACATCGGCCTAGGCCGCAGCGCCGTCTTCCGCCGCATGCGCGCCCACCACGCGCACCATCACGTGCTGAAGCGAATGTCCGCCGTGAACTTCAACGTCACCGTGCCCCTGATGGACACGATCTTCCGCACCAAAGAGAAGGGCTGACTACTTCAGCGACGAGGCGAGCTTCTTCGCCTGCGCCTTCTCACAGACCTTCGTCGACGCGTTCACGCTCACGAAGTAGCCCTTGCCCGGCAGCCACAGCCCCGTCGCGCTCGCGAGCATGGGCGCCGACTTCGGCGACGTCGCGCGCTCCGTGACGAACGCCTTGCCCAGCTTCTTCCACACGAAGAACGGGTCGGCCGGCGCCGCCGGGACCTCCTTCTGCGCGGGCGCGTAGACCTGCACGAAGGTCTCATCTTCCTTCTGCCCGGGGACCTTGAAGACGTACTTGCACGTCTCCTTCGAGCCTTCCTCCCCCGCGAACGTCGCGTCCGACTCACCGCAAGCCGAGAACACCGCCGAAAGGGGGAGGTGCGCCGTCACCGCCGGATCGCAGCACTTCTTGCCGTCGTGGGCCTTGCAGGTGATCGCGGCCGCCGCCGGCGCCGCCGCGCCATCCGCGCGCGCCGACCGTGCGACCACCCCCGCCGCGAACCCGCCCGCCGCACCCAAGACCATGCCGAGGACGACCTTCGATTTGCGCATGCGCCGGACCGTATCACGCCGTTGACACCCGAGCCGAGCCCATGTAGATACGTCGCTCGCAAGTTCTGGGGTGGTAGTTAAGTTGGTTATAACGCCGGCCTGTCACGCCGGAGGCCGCGGGTTCAAGTCCCGTCCATCCCGCTAGATTCACTGAAGTTCCGACTCCGCGGATCGAAGCCGATTTCTCCGTATCGCGCCCGTAGCACAGTCCGCGACGCTCCGGACCGCCTCGGCCCTACGACGTGACGCCGCTCGGCTCAGCGTGCCGCCTGTGGCCGCCGCCGTTGGACCGCGCCCCGGACCGCGACGATCCACACTTCATCTGTGGCGAGGATGACCTCGACCATCACGAGCGTGAGCCGGGTGCCTTCCGGCAGATCGGTCACCTCGTCCACCACGATGTGGCCCCCTTCGACTCGTGCGTGCAGGGTCGACATGTTCCAAGGCTGACACGAGCCAACGAAGTAGGTCGCTCGTCTGGAACCGCGATCCGCGCTCGTGACCGATGAAACCTTGCGGTGACGATGCTGATGGGGCGCGTTCGCGTTTGCCGCGACTTTGTGCCGCGATCGGCGACCTCGCGACGGGCACGGTCCTTGAAAGAGGAGCGACCATGAGAAGCGGCAAGCTTTGGGTGGTCGCGGTGGGGTTGGTTGGGATGGGGTGTGCGACGGCGGGGCCTCCGTCGGTCGTGACGGCGCAGGACCGGAGACGGTTCGACGACGTCGTCGCGGCGGCGGAGGCGTCGGGGGTCGGGGACTCGTCGACGGATGCGGCTCGGAAGTTGGCTGATGCGAAGTCGGACTTTGAGTACGCGCAGCACATTCCGCTGTATCCGGAGCGGGCGAAGGCGCTCGTGGCGCAGGCGATTTCGGAGGGCGAGGCTTCGCTGGAATTGGCGCGGGCGCAGCAGCGCGCCGTGATCGAAGCGGAGGCGGCGGCTCGGCGGGAGATGTTGCAGAAGGATGATGCGGTGCCGGCGGGGGCTCAGCCGTCGGCGGCGGGTGAGGCGGTTGCGACGGCTCCGGTGGCGGATCCTGCGCAGTAGGCTGGCAGACCCTTCACCCGACCCTCGGCCCCGCTTCGCGGCGCGAGGGGATCGCAGCTATCTGACGGCGACGAGCTCTAAGGGGGCGGCGCCGGGGGCGACGACGATGGGCACGGTGATCGTGTCGTCGCCGGGTTGGGCGACGAGCTCAACGGACCAGGTGAGCGACACGAGCTGGCCGCGGAAACTGTAAGGCTCGGCGGGGAGGGTGAAGGCGAAGGGGCGGCGCTCGGTGGCGCTCGGGGCGTCGAGGGGCAAGGTCTGCTCGATGCGGACGTCGCGGCCGGCGCCGCTGCGGCTCGTCCACGTGAGACGCACTTCGAGGGCGCGCGGGGGCGAGGGCGCGGTCCAGGCGGCAACGCCGGAGAGGCGCGCGCCGGGCTCGAAGGAGGTGCGGCCTTCGTCGAGCAGAATCTCGAGCTTCAGCGCCGAACCGCTCACGCGGGCCCTCGCACGACGAGGGGGAACGACTCGCGCAGCTGCGGGACCTCGCGGTCGCTCGTGCCGGCGCGGAAGTCGGCGGCGACGAGGATCGCCCAGGCGATCTCGTTGTGGCGCGCGACGAACGACGGCACGGCGCGCGCGGGCACGACGCCCGAGCCTCGCCCGTAGGCGACGCGCACGCCGACCTGTCCCACGGCGCGCGCGAGCTCGCGCACTTCGAAGACGCTCGTGTGCGAGACGATCGAGATGCCCGTGCGCGCGCTGATGCGCTGGTGCGCGACCTCGCTGCCGACGAGCGACACGGAAACGCTGGCGAGGTTGCCGGCGGGACAGTCGATGCCCCACTCGATCTCGATCGCTTGGCCCAGCCGAACTTCCGGCGGCGCGACGACACGGGCGCGCGGCGCGCCACGCGCCAGCAAGCCACGCATCCACTCGGGCCAGCGCCGCCCGGTCGCGGGCTTGAGCTCGACGGGCGCGGGCGCGAGATGCGACGGCGGCATCATACGAAGAGCAGTTTACGGCCAATTTGTTCAGTCGCTCGACCTCATCCGCGATTTTCACATCGACGCGTGTCCCGTCGGTGCCGTTGACGCGCTCGCGCGGAGCCCCATGTTTTCCTAACGGAGGTGCCGCGATGTTTTTGGTGTTGGCTTTCTTGTTGGCGATTTCGTGGCTCATCGCGGTCGGCGCGTTCCACGTCGCATCGGCGTCGATTCACGTGCTCATCGGGTTGACGGTCGTCGCCGTCATCCTCCACCTCGTGCGCGTGCGTCACTACCGCGCGCTGCCTAAGACGCTCCCGCGGGACGCGGTCAAATGATCCGCAAGCTGGCGTCGGGGCAGTTCAGGCTCTATTCGCGAAAGGCGGATCCGAAGACGGGTCGCAAGCGCAACCTCGGCACGTTCTCGACGCTGGCGGCGGCCGAGAAGCACGAGCGCGATGTGCAGTACTTCAAGCGGCACTGACGATGGCGAACGTCAGCGACTTTTTGGTGGAGCGCCTCGCGGCGTGGGGCGTCCGGCGGATCTTCGGCTACCCCGGCGACGGCATCAACGGCGTCATGGGCGCCCTCGGGCGCGCGGGCGAGCGCTTCAAGCTGGTCCGAACGAGCCACGAAGAGATGGCGGCGTTCATGGCTTGCGCGCACGCGAAGTTCACGGGCGAGGTCGGTGTGTGCGTCGCGACCTCGGGGCCGGGCGCGATTCACCTTTTGAACGGTCTCTACGACGCAAAGATGGATCACCAGCCCGTCGTCGCGATCGTCGGGCAGACGTCGCGCAAAGCGCTGGGCGGCGCCTATCAACAAGAGGTCGACCTACCGGCGCTGTTTCGCGACGTCGCGACGTACGTGCAAACGGTCGTCGACCCGGCGCAGGTGCGGCACGTCGTCGATCGCGCGTTCCGCATCGCCAAGGCCGAGCGCACGGTGACGTGCGTCGTGCTGCCGACGGACGTGCAGGAGCTCGACGCCGTCGAGACGCCCCCGCGCGCGCACGGCACGGTGCACTCGAGTCACGCGTTCAGCGCGCCCAAGGTCGTGCCCACGGACAGCGATCTGCAAAAGGCCGCCGAGATTCTCAACGCGGGGAAACGCGTGGCCATGCTCGTCGGCGCGGGCGCGCTCCATGCAGGGCCCGAGGTGCTCGCCGTGGCCGATCGTCTCGACGCCGGCATCGCGAAGGCGCTGCTGGGCAAGGCCGTCGTCCCCGACGAGCTTCCATTCGTGACCGGCTCGATCGGGCTGCTGGGCACGAAGCCGAGCTGGGACATGATGCGCCGCTGCGACACGCTGCTCATGGTCGGCTCGAGCTTCCCGTACGCCGAGTTCTTGCCGCCCGAGGGTCAGGCGCGCGGCGTGCAAATCGATCTCGATCCCAAGATGCTCGGGCTGCGCTACCCGATGGAGCTCAACCTCGCGGGCGACAGCGCGGCCACGTTGCGTGCGTTGCTGCCGTTGCTCGAGGCCAAGACGGACGGCGAGAAGACCGGCGCGTGGCGGCGCGAGATCGCCTCGAACGTCGAGGAGTGGTGGGCGCTGCTCGAGGCGCGCGCGATGACCGATGCCAAGCCGATCAACCCGCAGCGCGTGTTCTGGGAGCTGTCGCCACGCTTGCCCGACAACGCAATCGTCAGCGCGGATTCGGGCTCGGCGGCGAACTGGTTCGCGCGCGACATCAAGATTCGGCCCGGCATGATGGCCAGTCTCTCGGGCAACCTGGCGACGATGTGCCCGGGCGTGCCTTACGCCGTGGCCGCGAAGTTCGCCCACCCGGATCGTGTGGCCGTCGCGCTCATGGGCGACGGCGCCATGCAGATGCTCGGCAACAACGGGCTCATCACGATCTCCCGCTACTGGAAGGAGTGGAGCGATCCACGGCTCGTCGTGCTCGTGCTCAACAACGGTGATCTCAACGAGGTCACGTGGGAAATGCGCGCCAACGAAGGCGATCCCAAGCTCGCCGCCTCGCAGGACCTCGCCGACTTTCCCTACGCGCGCTACGCCGAGATGGTCGGTCTGCGTGGGATCCGCGTCGAGTCGCCGGACCAGATAGGCGCGGCGTGGGACGCCGCCTTCGCGGCCGATCGGCCCGTCGTCGTCGAGGCGATCACCGATCCCGACGTGCCGCCGCTGCCGCCGCACATCACGCTCGAGCAGGCGAAGCACTACACGTCGGCGCTGCTCAAGGGCGATCCCGACGAGGGCGGCATCATCCATCGGACCTTCTCGGAGGTCGTCGCGAAGCTGCTGCCCCACCGCGCGCGACCGTCGGCGCCGAAGAGCTGATCGCGCTCGAACGAAAGGGGCGCCGCGCGACGGCGCCCCGCTGGTGTCACGACTTGGCGTTCTTGTCGAGGATTCGCTGGGCCGTGTCCTGGTGCTTCTGCAGCGTCGGCAGCATGTCGGTCAGCAGCTTCTTGAGCTTGGCATCGTCGGTCGCGTCGCGCGCGGCCGTGACGTCGCCGATGTCCTTCTGATGATCCTCGAGCATCATCTTCGCGAAGTCGCCGTCGAACGACGCGCCCGCCGCCGGCAGATCCGACATCGGCGCCGTCGACGTCAGGTCGACCTTTTCTTCCTTGGCCAGCTTCGTGACCTTGGCGTCCGCCGCCGTGTGGTCCTTGACCAACATGCGTCCGAAGGCCTTCGTTTCCTTCGATGTGCCGTGGTCGGCCGCTGCCTTGCCGGCGGCGATCTCCTTCTGGTTCGACTCGTGCAGCTTCTGCAGGACCTCGCCCGAGGTCGGTGCCGCCGAGGCGGTTCCAGCGCCGAGGCTCACGCAGGCGACTGCAATTCCCATCCAACGTTTCATGGCGTTCCCTTTCATGACGATCCTCCCGACGCATCGAAGCGTCTGCGGCCCATGTAAGGTTGCGTGGACGGGTTGCCAAGCGACACATCGTGACCAACTTTGGGACCAAACAACCCCGTTTGGAGGTCCCCATGGTTCGTACCCTCGTTCGTGCGTCGCTCGTCCTCGGCCTGATGGTGCTCCCCTTTCGCTTTGCTGGCGCCGCCGAGCCGACGGCCGCGGAAAAAGAAGGCAACCACATGGAGAAGAAGGGCAACGCCGAGGAGCACGCGGCCGACGCCGACAAGGCCCGCGCCGACAAGCTCGAGAAAAAGGGCAAGGCGATGAAGGACGAAGGCGACAAGACCGACAACAAGGCCGAGAAGGCCCAGGGCGAGCGCCTCGAGAAGAAGGGCAAGGCCAAGATGAAGGCCGCCGAGGCGCGTGGCGACTCGGCCGAGGCGATGGAGAAGGCCGGCAACAAGGCCGAGAAGGCGGGCGTGAAGGAAAAGAAAGCTGAGGAGAAGGCGGCATCAAAATGAGCGACAAAGAGCCCAACAAAGACAAGAGCCACGGCGCGGCCTTCCTGTCGGACGTCACGGAGCTGCGACGCCGCGCGCGTGAGCACATCGAGAAGGGCGCGGTCACGGCCGTCTACGGCAGCGACCGCGCCACGGTCATCAAGCTGCTCAACGAGGCGCTCGCGACCGAGCTCGTGTGCGTGTTGCGCTACAAGTTCCATTACTTCATGGCGACGGGCATTCACTCACAGGCCGTCGCCGCGGAGTTCCTGGAGCACGCCAACGAAGAGCAGGCGCACGCCGACTTGATCGCCGAGCGCATCACGCAGCTCGACGGCAAGCCGGAGCTGGACCCGCGCGGGCTCGCGACGCGCAGCCACTCCGAGTATGTCGAGGGCACGGGCCTCGTCGACATGATCCGCGAGGATCTGGTCGCCGAGCGCGTCGCCATCGAGTCGTACACGGAGATCATCCGCTACATCGGGGACGGAGATCCGACGACGCGCCGGATGCTCGAGAAGATCCTCGCCGTCGAAGAAGAGCACGCCGAGGATATGAAGACGCTCCTCGAGGACATCGGCGGCCAATCAGCGAAATGACGGCGGCAGGATGGCGTCCTCATCGGCGCCGTCATCGATGATCGGAACAGCCGGCTCACGGCGCTCGCGGTGGTGGTGATGCCCCGCGGGCGCCGTCGCCGCGCGCGGGGCCTCGGCGGCAGGCGTGGGCGCGGGCGGATCGTCATCGATCTCCGCCGCAGGAGGTGAAGACGGCACCACCTCGTGCGCCACGACCGTGGGCGGCGCGGCGGGAGCAGGAGCGGGTGCCGGCGCTGCCGTCACCGCGGCCGGCGGACGCGGCTCCAGGCTGCCGCGCGTGAGGCGCGCGGCGACGAACGTGCCGACGAGCGTGGCCGCGGCGAGGATGATGAAGTTGCGCGGTCCACGTCGACGCGGGATGTGCCAGTCGACCGTGCCTTCGCGCTGCGCGAGCTCGGTGCGCGACATGGGTCCGGCGGCGCGCAGCCGGCGCGAGCGGTCGTCGTGGACGACGGCGTGAGGCAGCGCCGACTCCGGCGACAGCAGCGCGTCCCGAAATTCTTTCATCGTCTGGAATCGGGCGTCGGGGTTCTTGTCGAGGGCCTTGTGCAGGAGCGCATCCAGCTCGCGCGGAACCGAAGACACCAAGCTGCTCGCGACGGGCGCGCGCATCGAGATCTGCTTCATGAAGACCTCGGCGTAGCCGCCGCCGCCGAAGGGCAGCTTGCCCGTGAGCATCTCGAACAGCACGACGCCCAGCGAGTAGACGTCGGCGCGCGCGTCGAGCCCGGGCGCGCCCTGGCACTGCTCGGGGGACATGTAGTAGGGCGTGCCCATGATCATTCCGGCGCGCGTCTTCGTGGGCGAGCCATCGTCGTGCACGAGCTTCGCGAGGCCGAAGTCGAGGACCTTGACGAAGGCCGTGTCTTCGCCGCGTGTCACGAGGTGAATGTTGTCGGGTTTGAGGTCGCGGTGGATGACGCCGCTCGCGTGCGCGGCCGCGAGCGCGTCGGCGATCTGCGCGGCGATGCCGATGGCGCGCGCCGGATCGAGCGGCGCCTCGCGCGCGATGACGTCGGCGAGCGTCTCGCCCTCGAGGTACTCCATGATGAAGTAGAAGTCGCCCTTGGGCGTGCGGCCGAAGTCGGTCACCTCGACGATGTGCTCGTGCCCGATGCGGCTGATGGCGGTCGCCTCGTTGACGAAGCGGGCGACGACGTCGGCGTTGCGGCTGTGCTTGGGGTCGATCACCTTGAGCGCGGCCTTGCGGCCGATGACCGGATGCTCGGCGAGGTAGACCGTGCCCATGCCGCCCTCTCCGATCTTCGAGGCGATGCGGTAGTTGCCGACGGTCTGGCCGAGCTCGATCACGACGCCCCCTCCGGCGCGGCCACGAGGACGACGAGCGCTCGGCCGAGCAGCTCGACGGTGTCGCCCGCGCGCTTGGGCGTTGGGTCGGGCATGTCGGGAGCGCGCGTGTCGATGCGCGCGATCCAGGCACCCGTCTCGGGCGGGATCGTGAATATCTTGCTCTCCGCGTCAGCGTTGATGAGGAACAGGAGGTGACGGCCGCTCGTGTGGCCGAACTGCACCTGCAGCGACTTCACGAACGGGCGTTCCCAGTCTTCCTTGGGCGTGTCGGTGCCGTCGGGGCGGTACCACGCGAGGTCCTTGTGGTTCTTGTCCCAGATCTCGCCCGTGAAGAAGCGGTCCATGCGAACCACCTCGAGCTCGGCGCGCAGCGCGATCAGGCGTTTGACGAACCCCAGGCGCGCGCGCTTGGCGTCGTCGAGCGTCCAGTCGATCCATGTCGTCTCGTCGTCGAGGCAGTAAGCGTTGTTGTTCCCGCGCTGCGTGCGAAGCATCTCGTCGCCCGCCGTCAGCATCGGCACGCCGCGCGCGAGGAACAGCGTCGTGAGGATGTTGCGTTCTTGACGCGCGCGCAGCTCGCGAATGGCGGTGTCGGTGGTCTCGCCCTCCACGCCATGGTTCCACGACTGGTTGTCGTCGGCGCCGTCGCGGTTGCCTTCGCGGTTGGCGTCGTTGTGCTTCGAACCGTACGTCACGAGATCGTGCAGGGTGAAGCCGTCGTGGCAGGTGACGAAGTTGATGCTCGCCGACGGGCACCGGCCCGACTCCTCGAAGAGATCCGCCGAGCCCGTGAGCCGGTAGCCGACCTGGCCCGCGAGGTTCTCGTCGCCTTTCCAGAAGCGGCGAAGGGCGTCGCGGAACTGACCGTTCCACTCGGACCAGCGCACGGGGAAGTGGCCCAGCTGGTAGCCGCCGTCGCTCGTGTCCCAAGGCTCGGCGATGAGCTTGAGGCGGGACAGAACTGGATCTTGATGAACGGCGCGGAAGAAGCCGGCCGCCGCGTCGAAGGTGGGAGGCGCGCCCTCGCGCCCGAGCGCCGACGCGAGATCGAAGCGGAAGCCGTCGACGCGGAAGTCGATCGCCCAACGGCGGAGGCTATCGAGCACGAGCTGCAGCGCGTACGGCGAGCGCAGGTCGAGGATGTTGCCGCAGCCCGAGAACTCCATGCTGTAGCGCGGGCTCTCCGACGAGGGCAGGTAGTAGGACGCGTTGTCGAGGCCGCGAAACGAGAGCGTCGGGCCTTTGTGGTTGCCCTCCCACGTGTGGTTGTAGACGACGTCGAGGATGACCTCTAGGTCGGCCTCGTGGAGCGCGCGCACCATCTGCTTGACCTCGGCGACGGCCGCGCCGGGCGCCTTAGACGACGCGTAGCCGGCGTGGGGCGCGAAGTACCCGAGCGTGTTGTAGCCCCAGTAGTTCACGAGGCCGCGATCGGCGAGCGCGCCGTCGTTGTCGAACGCCTGAATGGGAAGGAGCTCGACGGCGGTGACGCCCAGCTCTTTGAGGTGGCGGATCGCCGCGGGCTGCGCGAGGCCGAGGTACGTCCCGCGCAGCGCCTCGGGGATCTCGGGGTGGCGGCGCGTGAAGCCTTTGACGTGCAGCTCGTAGATGACGGAGTCGCAGAGCGCGCGGTTCGGGCGCGGGCTGTCGCCCCAATCGAAGGCGTCGTCGACGACGACCGAACGAGGCACGGCCAGCGCGCTGTCGCGCTCGTCGAACGAGAGATCCTCTTCGGGATCGTCGGGACGGTAGCCGCAGATGGGTCCTTTGAGATCGACGCGTCCAGCGATGGCGCGCGCGTACGGATCGAGGAGCAGCTTGTGGACGTTGAAGCGGTGTCCGTTGTTGGGCTCGTAGGGACCGTCGACGCGCACGCCATAGAGCGCGCCTGCCTTCACGCCGGGGATGAAGCCGTGGAAGACGTGGGCCGTGCGGCCCGGCAGCTCGTGGCGCGCGAGCTCGCGGTTGGGGTCGTTCGGGTCGAACAAGCAGATGAAGGCGCGCGTGCCGAAGCGAGAGAAGACGGCGAAGTTCACGCCGTCGTCGGCGAGCGTCGCGCCGAGAGGATGGGGGTGTCCCGGGCCGATGGTCATGGGCTTCTGCAATTCACGTGGAGTGCCAGCCGCCGACGTGCGGCTGACCGCGAACATCGCGGCAGCTCGCGTGCGAAAACGGTTCGCGCCGTCACGTCGCCGTGACGAGGGGGAACGACTGGTGACGGACTCGTCCGTTGTCCTCCCGACATCACCGCGCGATTGCGCGTGGCACGGCCGCTGCAGCTCGGGTGCAGCGAAAAGGAGGATGCCCATGCGTCTCATTCGAATCCCGATGCCCCCGCGTTCGTCGTCCGGCGCCAAGTGCGGCGCGCTGATCCTCATGGTTGCCTCGTTCATCTCGACGAGCGCCTTCGCCAAGGAAGACGCGACGGCGCGCCAGCCCGCGCCCGAGCCGGAGCGCGTGCAGCTCCTCGCCGACGTCGTCGTGAACGGCGCGCAACAGCCGGCGCCCGCGCCTGCTCCGGCACCGGTCGTCGTTCAACCGCAAGCGACGGCCGCGCCCACGCCCGTCGTCGAGCCTCGGCACGAGACGGTGATCGAGCACGAGCCGCACAACTATATGTCGACGATTGCCGTGAGCGCCCTCATGGGTGGTGTCGCGGGCATCGTCGTCGGTGGCGCGATCTATTACCTCAACGACAACCGCTCGCACGGCGATCGCATCCTCTACTGGGGCGCGGGCGGCGTGCTCGTCGGCACGGCGGTCGGCGTCGCGCAGGTCGTGAGCGAAGAGAGCCGTCTCGATCGCGCAACGTCGTCGAACCTGCCGACCGATCCCGCGCCGACGTACCGGATTGCGCTGCTGCGCCGCTCGTTCTAGCGCGGCCCCATCACGAGCGTCACCCACCCGGCGCGCGCCCAGGCTTCCTGGAGCGCGCCGGTTTTGATCGTATGCACGCCCAGCGCGGGATCGGCGACGAGCCAGCGCTGGGCCTCGGCGTCGTGGCCCACGACGACCGTGAAGTGCGGGATGCGCGCGTCGCGCGCGACGACGATGAGGCCGACGACGACCGGATGACCTTCGTCGATCTCGGCCTTCAGATCGCCGGGCTTGCCCTCGATGACGAACGCCGCGAGCCCGAGCCGGCGCGCCTCGTCGCGCAGCTCGCCGGCCGACGCGCCGTCGCCGCGCGTGGGCCCGTGAGGGAAGGCATGAGGACCCGGCGCGAGACCCCACCGCCCGAGCGCCGTCGCGAGCGCGGCGGGGCCGCAGTCGGCGTCCCCCGTCTGCGCGAGGGGGCGCACGTGCGGCACGACCGTCCACCCGCCGCCGTCGGGGGCCACGACCGGCGCGTCGGCGCGCGCGTGAGCGCACGCGCCGAGCGCAATCGCGGCGAGCCCGAGCCAGAGAGGCTCGCGTCTCAAAGCAGAAGGATGATGAGAACGATCAGCAGCACGACGGCGAGCGTCGAGCCGCCGATGTAGATGCCGGCGCCGTTGCCCTGGAAGTCGGCGGTTTGCGGGCTCGCGGCCTCGCGCGCGGCGTAGTCGCGCTGGCGCGCCGGCGACATCGGCGAGGCGGGTGCGGGTGCAACGACGGGGGCGGGCGCTGCCGACGCCGTCGCCGAAATTGCGGGCGTTACGAGCGCGGCGGCGAACGCGAGGGCCGCCCACACGCGCGCCCAGGGATTGAGGGCCGCAGGTTGCCGAGTCGTCGTCATGTTCGTCTCCCTTCCTTTGGTTGTGCGTTTTCGTCTGGGTGAAGGGCGGCGTCGAGCTCGCCGCCGAGGATGTAAATCAGCCCGAGGATGTAAAACCACGTCATGAGAACGATGACGCCGCCGATCGATCCGTAGGCGACGTCGTAGCGTCCGAAGTGCGTCGCGTACTCGCCGAAGCCCCAGCTCGCGACGAGCGCCGCCGCCGTCGCCGCGATCGAGCCCGGCGTCACGAGCCGGAAAGGCTTTCGAACGTTCGGCAGCAGCGCGTAGCCGAGCGCCGCCAAGAACATCGTGAGCGTGACGGTGACGGGCCAGCGCGCCCAGCGCCACGCGTGAACGTAGAGCGCGTCGACGCCGAGGTGCCGCGACAGCCAGAAGCCCGCGTCGCCGCCCAACACCGCGACGCCGACGCTCACGAGCACGAGCAGCGCGCCGCCGAACGTCGCCGCGAAGGCCAGCCCTTCAGTTCGCCAGAAAGAACGGGTTTCGCGCACGCCCCATGAGGCGTTGAGCGCGGCGCGCACGGCGTCCATCCCGCGCGCCGCCGAGTACAGCGTCGCGAGGATGCCGATGGTCAGCGCGTCGTGCCGACCGCCGGCGCCCGTGAGGTGCTCGTTGATGACCGACATCGCCGACTTCGGGACGACGGCGTTGGCGGCCCAGAGAATCCGCTGCATCGACGGGCTGAAGACGGGCAGGTACTCGGTGAGCGCGACGAGCACGAACATCAGCGGGAACAGCGAGAACAGGAAATAGAAGCTGAGCGTCGCGGCGCTGCGCGAGACGCCGTGCTCGAAGTAGCTCGTGTAGAGCCGCCGGACCAGGCGTGCCAGCCCGTGCGAGATGGTCTCGGACGGGGCGCGCCAGCCGATGTGGCTGGTGGCGGGAGCTTCGGCGAGGGTGGTCATTCCCCCCGGAACATGGGTGCGCGCGGCCACGGCGCAAGGGTGGGCCCTTGTGTGTGCCGGCCGCGTGCCTAGCTTTGCGACCGGAGGCTTCCCATGAAAGAGCTGTTTCTTCTCGGCCGCGTGTTACTCGGCGGCTATTTCCTCTTGAGTGGCTCCCACCACTTCACGAACCTCGCCGCGATGACGGAGGCGGCCGCGCATCAAGGCGTGCCGGCGGCGTCGGTGGCCGTGATCGTCGCGGGCGTGCTGCTCATCGTCGGTGGCGTGTCGCTGCTGCTCGGGCTCATGCCCAAGCTCGGCGTCGCCGCGATCGCGCTGTTCCTCGTCCCGGTGACGTTCATGATGCATCCGTTTTGGCACGAGGAAGGGACGCGCCGGATGATGGACTTCGTGAACTTCACGAAGAACGTCGGGTTGCTGGGCGCGGTCGTCGCGCTCGTCGCCGTGCCTGAACCGTGGGCGTACAGCGTGCACATGCATCACCGCCTCCACCCCCACGTGCCGACGGTTTAGCGCTCATGTCGATCTTCGCCAAGAAGCCCGAGGGTGACGTCAAGTCGGCCGCGAGCGGATCGGGGCCGGTGGCGCTGCCGCCGGCCGCGCCCAAGAGCGGCTATGGCATCGCCGAGACGATCGAGCTGTTGCGTTCGCTGCCGGGTGAGCACAACGGCGATCTCGTCGTGCGCATCGTGCGCGCGACGCTCGCGTCGTTGAACGTGCGCCTGGCCGACATCATCGAGGACGCGAACCGCAAGCAACGCGCGACGCACGACCGCATCGTGCAGGGGCACGCGCAGATCGCCGAGCTCGAGCGGCAGCTCGAGACGCGGCGGCGCGAGGTCGCGGCGCTCGATCTCGAGCTCAAGGAGATCACGGCCGTGCGGGAGCGGCTGCAGCACGCCGAGAAGGCGAGCGCCTCGGTGCGCGCCACGCCGGTCAACGGGATTGCGGCGGCCATGTCGGCGACGGGAGCGCACAAGATGACGCCCCCTCCGCCGCCGCCCATGCCGAACGGCGCCGGGAAGAGCCACGACGACCCGACGGTCGTCGACGACTCGCTCAACCTCGAGAGCTGATCCGAGAAAGCGGCGGCGCTCCGCGGGCGCCGCCGCTAGTTTGGCTACATCAGATCGAGCCAGCGCGGGCTGGCCGCGAACGCCCCGTGGATGAGACCCGCGTGGGAGTAGGCCTGCGGGAAGTTGCCCCACATCCGGCGCGTGCCCGTCGCATAGTCCTCGGCGATGAGGCCGAGGGGCGACAGCGTCTTGCCGACCTGGTCCATGAGCGCGCGCGCCTCGGAGGCGCGACCCAAGATCGCGAGCGCCTCGACCATCCAGAACGTGCAAAGCACGAACGCGACCTCGGGTTTGCCGAAGCCGTCGTCGAGGCCATAGCGGTAGAGCCAACCGTCGTGCGTCAGCGAATTCTTGAGCGCGTCGACGGTGCCCGCGAGCTTGGGATCATTGGGACCCAGGAAGCGCAACGGCGCCATCTGCAAGAGCGCGGCGTCGAGGTCGTGCCCGCCGTGCGCGCCCACGAAGCTGCCGAGCGAGGGATCCCACGCCTCGGCCGCGATGAGGTTTCGGATGTCACCGGCGGCCCGCTCGAACTTGTCGCGCTTGCCGGTCGCATGGCGCGTCGAGATCGCCGCCATGCGATCGGCGGCCGCCCAGCACATGAGGCTCGAGAAGGTCTGTGGCTTCCACTCGGTGCGGTACTCCCAGATGCCGGCGTCGGGCGCCCCCACGACGGCGCACGCGCGATCGGTGAGCCGCTCGAGCAGCGCGAGCGCCGCCGGCGAGCGCTCGTCGGCGAAACGTTCGTCGAGGTAGAGCGGCGACAGCGCGAGGACCATCTCGCCGAAGACGTCGTTCTGCGTGTGGACGGCGGCGCCGTTGCCGACGCGCACGGGGCCTTCACCCGCGTAGCCGGACCAGCCTCCGATGATGTGCTCGTCGAGGTTGGACGTGCCGTCGACGCGGTAGAGCGGCGCGAGCGAGAGGTCATTCGCGTCGCCGACGAGATCGAGCAAGAAGCGCACGAAGCGCGCTCTCTCTTCGAAATGGCCCACGAGCCGCAGCGCGCTCAGCACGTAGTAGGAGTCGCGCAGCCAACAATAGCGGTAGTCCCACGTGCGGCCCGAGCCTGGCGATTCCGGGATCGACGTCGTCGTCGCGGCGACGATGGCGCCCGTGTCCTCGTAGCAGTGCAGCTTGAGCGTGAGCGCCGAGCGAATCGTCTCGCGCTGCCACAGCGGCGGGATGTTGCAGTGCTTGACCCAGCGCTGCCAGTAACGAACCGTGGCGTCGAGCATGCGCTCCGACGTCGGGCCGAGCGGCTCGGTGACGGGTGTGTCCCAGCTCAGGACGAGGTGCTTGCGCTCGGTGAGAGGGAAGGGCCGTCGCTCGAGCACGTCGGCGGCGGGGATGTCGCTGCCGAACCACACCGGGTTGGAAAAGCCTTCCAGGCGGACGTGCTGGCCGCCGGGCACGAACCCGGGAACCTGCTTCGACCAGCCGAGGCGCGGATCGAGATCGACGCGCACGTGAGGCGTGCCCGCGAGCGGCTCGATCACCCGGTGCAGCTGCGCCGGGTGGAACATGCCCTCGACTTGCGGGAAGCGCGGCGCGAAGTCGAGCACGCGGAATCGCCCGGTCTTCGTCTCGAACGTCGTCGAGAGGACGTTCGTGTTCTCGAGGTATTCCTGAACGCCGGGCTCACCCTCGGGTGGGGCGATCGTGAACCGACCACCTTCCCTCTCATCGAGGAGCGCGCCGAACATCGGCTCCGAATCGAACCGCGGCAAGCACGCCCAGACTACGGAGCCCGTTCGCTCGACGTGCGCGGCGAACTGGCAGTTTCCGACGAGCCCGAGCTCTTCGAGGCGCATCTGTGGGTTATGACCTCGCCGAGGTGACGACGATGTCTTGCGCCGCGCGCTTGTGCGCCTGAACGATCGGCAGGAAGCCGTCGTAGAAGTCACGCAGGCCGCCGTCGGCGGTTTCGAGCCGAGCGCTCTCGAGCCGCTCGATGAGCTTCGTGTCGTCGGCGATCACCTGCAGCGCGAACGCCCGATCGAACTCGGTGCCCGACTTCGTCGCGAGCAGCTCGTGATCGGGATCGGCGCTCGTCGTGCTCGCGAAGACGCGCGCGTCGGCGCCGCGCGCCTGGAGGAGCGCGCTGATGCGCTTCTCGGCCGCGGCGTGATCCACCGCGAGTCGTCGCCCAAGATCGCGAACCGCCTTCGACGCACCGGCCTTGTCGCGCGCCAGTTGGCCGACCTGAATCGCCGTTTGGTTCGCGTCGTGAATCGTTTGAAGCGTCCCGCGATCTGGCGCCTCGAGAATGCGGGGCGCGTCGGGCGTGGCCGAAAGGGCCGCCGCGATCGCCGCCGTCGTGACCCATGCAGAAATCATCATGACATCCTCCTGCTTACAAAATGTGGGGTCGTCTCCCAAGAGCACAAGTCACACGCGCGATGCGCCGAACGTCGCGCCGCTGGGCATTCGCGTTGCACTGATCGATGGCGCCAGGAGGCATCCCATGGGGCAAACAGCGAAGAAGCCAGCGAAGCGCGAAGCACCGTCGACGAGCCCGTCGCCGCAAGGTCACCAGGCCCCCACGCCGGTGCGGCAAACGGTGACGCAGGATGAGGGCGTCGCCGACGAAGCCGTCGACGAAGCGATCGACGAAGTGGGGCGCGAGTCGTTTCCGGCGAGCGACCCGCCGCCTTGGACGCTGGGCTCCGATGGCCCCGCCGATCAGAGGGCATGATGTTCACACCACCCGTTGGACAGGCTGCGCTCTTTCACCGTCGCGCGCTGCTCCCGATCACGAACGCCGACGCCGAGCCACCGCTGGTGCCGGGCGCGCCGCCACGTCACCCGGCGGCGCGCGCGCCTCGCATTTTTGCCGATTCGGCGACGCGCGCCGACGTCGAGCCTTTGTTGAAGGCCGGCGTCATCAATGGCCTCACGACGAACCCGACGCTGCTCAAGAAATCGGGCGCCGATTCGTGGGAACACGCGAAGGCGACGATGCACGACCTCTGCGAGCTCTTCAAACCGCACCCGGTGTCGCTCGAGCTGACGGCGTTGGAGGAGTCAGCCATGGTCGAGCAGGCGCGCGAGCTGGCGTCGCTCGGCGACAACGCCGTCGTCAAGGTGCCGGTGGGCGGTTACCGCGCGCTCGACGAGAAGGCCGATCCGTACACGGGCCTCAAGGTGATTCGCCGGCTCTTCCAGATGGGCATCAAGGTGAACACGACGCTCGTCTTCAACACGACGCAGGCTCTTTGGGCCGCGAACGCTGGTGCGACGTACGTGAGCCCGTTCATGGGACGGCTCGCCGACTACGCGAAAAAAAGCGACAAGCCCGAGCGCGCGCCCGGCAACTCGCTCTATTGGATCGAAGACTCGCAAGCGGCGCCCGTGGCCCACAATTCCGCATACGTGGCCTCCGGCGGACCCTTGAAGGACGCCGGCGCTCGTTTGATTTTCGAAATTGCCGCCGTGTTTGCGAATTATCGAATCACGACCGAAATATTGGCGGCGAGCCTTCGTAACCCAGCGCAAATAACTGACTGTTTGCTCGCGGGCGCCGACATCTTGACAATCCCCGCCCCGCTGCTCGCCGGCGTGGCCGATCACCCGCTGAGCGACGAGGGCATGAAGGGGTTCGCAAAGGACGCAAAAGCGTTCGAAGGCTGAGGAACGCCCGTCGACCCGTGCTCGCTGGACGTTACCGTGGCTCTACATGGGCCCCGGGTGGTTACCAAAACGTAACGTGATTTCAATGAGTTGCGTCTTGACCCCGCGTGGTTGCGGCGTCGATCATCGCCGTGGGGGCGGCACGCCCCGTGCTGGCCAGATGACCGCCGCAACCCGAGCCCGTGGGGGGAACCATGCAGGTCGCCAAGCAATCGTTGTCGTCGAACCTCGACGCGGGAGCGCTGCTCCGCACGCTCCGCGCCTTCAAAAAGGGCGACTTCTCGGTGCGCATGTCCGAGCGATATTCGGGCGTCGCGCTGGAGATTGTCGAGACGCTCAACGAGATCATCGAGCTCAACGAAGGCATGTCCAATGAGTTCGATCGAATTGCCAAGGTCGTCGGCAAGGAAGGGAAGCTCGCGCAACGCGCGACGCTGCGCGAAGGCGGGGGGTCGTGGAGCTCCTGCATCGAGTCGGTGAATGATCTGATCGCCGACCTCGTGCAGCCGACCACGGAGGTCGGCCGCGTCATCGGCGCCGTCGCCAGCGGCGATCTCTCGCAGAAGATGGCGATGAACATCGACGGCCGGCGCATCAAGGGCGAGTTCCTCAGCACGGCCAAGGTCGTCAACGGCATGGTCGATCAGCTGGGCTCGTTCGCCTCGGAGGTCACGCGCGTCGCCCGCGAGGTCGGCACCGAAGGCAAGCTAGGCGGTCAGGCGCAAGTGAAAGGCGTCGCCGGCACTTGGAAGGACCTCACCGACAACGTCAACCTCATGGCCGGCAACCTGACGGCGCAGGTGCGCAACATCGCCGACGTCACGACGGCCGTCGCCAAGGGCGACCTGTCGAGGAAGATCACCGTCGACGTCAAAGGCGAGATCCAAGAGCTGAAGAACACGATCAACGTCATGGTCGATCAGCTGAACTCGTTCGCGTCGGAGGTGACGCGCGTCGCCCGCGAGGTCGGCACCGAGGGCAAGCTGGGCGGCCAGGCGCAGGTCAAAGGCGTCGGCGGCGTGTGGAAGGACCTCACCGACAACGTCAACTCGATGGCGTCGAACCTGACGTCGCAGGTCCGCAACATCGCCGACGTCACGACGGCCGTCGCCAACGGTGACCTCTCGAAGACCATCACCGTCGACGTCAAAGGCGAGATCCTCCAGCTCAAGAACACGATCAACACGATGGTCGATCAGCTGAACTCGTTCGCGTCGGAGGTCACGCGCGTCGCCCGTGAGGTCGGCACCGAGGGCAAGCTGGGCGGCCAGGCGCAGGTCAAAGGCGTCGCCGGCACGTGGAAGGACCTCACCGACTCGGTCAACTCGATGGCCTCGAACCTCACGGGCCAGGTGCGCAACATCGCCGACGTCACGACGGCCGTCGCCAAGGGCGACCTGTCGAGGAAGATCACCGTCGACGTCAAAGGCGAGATCCTGCAGCTGAAGATCACGATCAACACGATGGTCGATCAGCTGAACTCGTTCGCGTCGGAGGTCACGCGCGTCGCCCGCGAGGTCGGCACGGAAGGCAAGCTGGGCGGCCAGGCCGGCGTGCCCGGCGTCGCCGGCACGTGGAAGGACCTCACGGACTCGGTCAACTCGATGGCCTCGAACCTGACGGCGCAAGTGCGCAACATCGCCGACGTCACGACGGCCGTCGCAAAAGGCGACTTGTCGAAGAAGATCACCGTCGACGTTCGCGGCGAGATCTTGCAGCTGAAAAACACGATCAACACGATGGTCGATCAGCTGAACTCGTTCGCGTCGGAGGTCACGCGCGTCGCGCGCGAGGTCGGCACGGAAGGCAAGCTCGGCGGTCAGGCCGCCGTGCCCGGCGTCGCCGGCACGTGGAAGGACCTCACGGACTCGGTCAACTCGATGGCGTCGAACCTCACGGCGCAAGTCCGCAACATCGCCGACGTCACGACGGCCGTCGCGCAGGGCAACCTGTCGAAGCTCATCACCGTCGACGTCAAAGGCGAGATCCTCCAGCTGAAAGACACCATCAACACGATGGTCGGTCAGCTGAACTCGTTCGCGTCGGAGGTCACGCGCGTCGCGAGAGAGGTCGGCACGGAAGGCAAGCTGGGCGGTCAGGCGCAAGTCAAAGGCGTCGCCGGCACGTGGAAGGACCTCACGGACTCGGTCAACTCGATGGCGTCGAACCTCACGGCGCAGGTGCGCAACATCGCCGAGGTGACGACGGCCGTCGCCCGCGGCGACCTGTCGAAGAAGATCACCGTCGACGTCCGCAACGAGATCCTCGAGCTCAAGAACACCATCAACACCATGGTCGATCAGCTGCGCGCCTTCGCCGGCGAGGTGTCGCGCGTCGCGAGAGAGGTCGGTACGGAAGGCAAGCTGGGCGGTCAGGCGCAGGTCGAAGGCGTGGGCGGCACGTGGAAGGACCTCACCGACAACGTCAACTTCATGGCCTCGAACCTCACGGGCCAGGTCCGCAACATCGCCGACGTCACGACGGCCGTCGCCAACGGCGACCTGTCGAAGAAGATCACCGTCGACGTCAAGGGCGAGGTGCTCCAGCTGAAGAACACCATCAACACGATGGTCGATCAGCTGAACGCCTTCGCCGGCGAGGTGACTCGCGTGGCCAGAGAGGTCGGCACAGAAGGCAAGCTCGGCGGCCAGGCCTTCGTCAAGGGTGTCGGCGGCACGTGGAAGGACCTCACCGACTCGGTCAACTTCATGGCCGGCAACCTGACGACGCAGGTGCGCAACATCGCCGACGTCACGACGGCCGTCGCCACGGGCGATCTGTCGAAGAAGATCACCGTCGACGTCAAGGGCGAGGTGCTCCAGCTGAAGAACACCATCAACACGATGGTCGATCAGCTGAACTCGTTCGCCTCGGAGGTCACCCGCGTCGCCCGCGAGGTCGGCACGGAGGGCAAGCTGGGCGGCCAGGCGCAGGTCAAGGGCGTCGCCGGCACGTGGAAGGACCTGACCGACAACGTCAACTTCATGGCCGGCAACCTGACGTCGCAGGTGCGCGGCATCGCGCGCGTCGTCACGGCCGTCGCCAACGGCGACCTCAAGCGCAAGCTGACGCTCGAGGCGCGCGGCGAGATCGCCGAGCTGGCCGACACGATCAACAACATGATCGACACGCTGGCGACGTTCGCCGACCAGGTCACGAGCGTCGCGCGCGAGGTCGGCGTCGACGGCAAGCTGGGCGGCCAGGCCAAGGTGCCGGGCGCCGCCGGCACGTGGCGCGCGCTCACCGACAACGTCAACCAGCTGGCCGCGAACCTGACGACCCAGGTCCGCGCCATCGCCGACGTCGCCACGGCCGTGACCAAGGGCGACCTCACGCGGTCGATCACCGTCGAGGCGCTGGGCGAGGTCGCGTCGCTCAAAGACAACATCAACGAGATGATCCGCAACCTCAAGGACACGACGCGCAAGACCACCGAGCAGGACTGGCTCAAGACCAACCTCGCGAAGTTCACGCGCATGATGCAGGGCCAGCGCGATCTCGCGTCGGTGACGCAGCAGATCCTCTCGGAGCTGGCGCCGCTCGTGTCGGCGCAGCACGGCGTCTTCTACCTCGCCGAAAAAGAGAGCGACAAGGAGGCCGATCACGCCGGCGGCGACATGACGCTCAAGCTGCTGTCGAGCTACGCCTACAAGGAGCGCAAGCACCTCTCGAACAAGTTCGCCGTCGGCGAGGGCCTCATCGGTCAGTGCGCCTTCGAGAAGCAGCGCATCCTGCTCGACAACGTCCCGCCGAACTACATTCAGATCAGCTCGGGTCTCGGCGAGGCGCCGCCGCTCAACATCATCGTCCTGCCGGTCATCTTCGAAGGGCAGGTCAACGGCGTCATCGAGATGGCCTCGTACAACCGCTTCTCGGAGATCCACCAGACCTTCCTCGACCAGCTCACGGAGAGCATCGGCATCGTGCTCAACACGATCGCCGCCGGCATGAGGACGGAGGCGCTGCTCAAGCAGTCGCAGTCGCTGACGCAAGAGCTGCAGTCGCAGCAGAACGAGCTCCGAGAGACGAACGACCGCCTCGAGCGGCAGGCGGCGACGCTCAAGGAGTCGGAAGAGCGCCTGCGCGAGCAGCAGGAGGAGCTGCAGACGACGAACCAAGAGCTCGAGGAGAAGGCCCGCCTGCTCGAGGTCAAGAACCGCGAGGTCGAGCTGGCCAAGGCCGACGTCGAAGAGAAGGCCGAGCAGCTCGCGCTCACGTCGCGCTACAAGTCCGAGTTCCTCGCCAACATGTCGCACGAGCTGCGCACGCCGCTCAACAGCTTGCTCATCTTGAGCAAGCTGCTGTTCGACAACGCCGAGGACACGCTCACGGCGAAGCAGATCGAGTTCGCGCGCAACATCCACTCGGCCGGCTCGGACCTGCTGACGCTCATCAACGACATCCTCGACCTGTCGAAGATCGAGTCGGGAACGATGACCGTCGACGCGGGCGATGTCGTGTTCGGCGACGTCGAGCGCGAGGTGGAGCAGAGCTTCCGCCACGTCGCCGAGAACCGAAACCTCGCCTTCACGATCGAGCGCGACCGCGGCCTGCCGTCGACGATCGAGACCGACGTCAAGCGCCTGCACCAGGTGCTGAAGAACCTGCTGTCGAACGCCTTCAAGTTCACCGAGCGCGGCGGCGTCACGCTGACGATGGCCGTGGCGACGGCGGGCTGGAGCCACGATCGTCCCACGCTCGAGAGCGCCGACGTCGTCGTGGCGTTCTCGGTGACCGACACGGGCATCGGCATCGCGCGCGACAAGCAGCGCATCATCTTCGAGGCCTTCCAGCAGGCCGACGGCACGACGAGCCGCAAGTACGGCGGCACGGGCCTCGGCCTGTCGATCAGCCGCGAGATCGCGCGCCTGCTCGGCGGCGAGATCCGCGTCGAGAGCGAGCCGGGGCAAGGCAGCAAGTTCACGTTCTACCTGCCGCGCACGTACACGCCGCAGGTCTTCGCGCGGCCGACGTCGACGCTGAGCCTGCCCGAGGTGCGCAGCGAGCCGTCGTCGCAGCCGCTCGTCGTCGTGTCGCAGCCGTTCGAGGACGACCGCGACGCCATCGCGCCCGGCGACCGCGTGCTGCTCATCATCGAGGACGAGCCCGTGTTCGCGCGCATCCTGCGCGACGTCGGGCGCGTCAACGGCTTCAAGGTGCTCGTCGCGCTCGAGGGCGACACGGGCCTCGCGCTCGCGCGCAAGTTCAAGCCCGCGGCCATCACGCTCGACCTGCGGCTGCCCGACACCGACGGTTGGATGGTGCTCGACCGCCTCAAGCACGACGCGGCGACGCGCCACATCCCCGTCCACATCATCTCGGCCGACGACCACCGCCAGCGCGGCCTCAAGCTGGGCGCCGTCGCCTACCTGCAAAAGCCCGTGAGCGAGGAGACCGTGCGCAAGGCGTTCTCCGAGCTGGGCGGGTTCATCGATCGCCGCGTGAAGAACCTCATCGTCGTCGAGGACGACGAGCGCGAGCGCGCCAGCATCGTCGAGCTCGTCGCCGATCAAGACGTCGAGACGACGGCCGTCGCCTCGGGGCAAGAGGCGCTCGCGCTGCTCGGGCAGAAGCGCTTCGACTGCATGGTGCTCGACCTCGGGCTGCCCGACATGAAGGGCCTCGAGCTCATCGAGAGCATCAAGAAGCAGCCCGAGCTCAGCGAGCTGCCCATCATCGTCTACACGGGCAAGGACCTCACGCGCGCGCAGGAGGCCGAGCTCAAGCGCCTGACCGAGTCGATCATCGTCAAGGACGTGCAGTCGCCCGAGCGGCTGCTCGACGAGACGGCGCTGTTCCTCCACCGCGTCGAGGAGTCGCTGCCCGAGCCGAAGCGTAAGCTGCTGCAGCAGCTGCACCACAAAGATCCCGTGCTCGCGGGCGGGCGCGTGCTCGTCATCGACGACGATCTCCGCAACATCTTCGCGATCACGAGCGCGCTCGAGCGGCAGGACATGGTCGTCACCTACGCCGAGAACGGCCGCGACGGGCTCGCGGCGCTCGAGAAGGCCGAGGGCATCGACGTCGTGCTCACCGACATCATGATGCCGGAGATGGACGGCTTCGAGGTCATGCGCGCCATCCGCGCGCAGGAGCGCTTCGCGAACCTGCCCATCATCGCGCTCACGGCGAAGGCCATGAAGACCGACCGTCAGAAGTGCCTCGAGGCGGGCGCGTCGGACTACATCGCGAAGCCCGTCGACGTCGAGCGCCTGCTCTCGCTGCTGCGCGTGTGGCTGTACCGCTGAGGCGTTCATGACGGTGGCAGGGACAACGGAACCGACGCGCGACCCCTCGCTCGAGGACCTCGAGATCGAGCTCCTGCTCGGGGGCCTCTCGCGCCATTGGGGGCACGATCTGCGCGGCTACGCGCGCCCCACGCTCAAGCGGCGCGTGCTCGGCTGCGTGCGCGCCGAAGGGCTGAGCACGGTGTCGGGGCTGCAAGAGCGCGTGCTGCACGATCCGGCGGCCATGGCCCGCCTCGTCGGCGCCGTCACGTCGGGCGTCGGCGGGTTGTTTCGCGACCCGTCGCTGTTCCTGACGCTGCGCCGGCGCGTCGTGCCGCTCTTGCGCACGTACCCGTTCGTGCGCGTGTGGCACGCCGGCTGCTCGACGGGCGAGGACGTCTATGCGCTCGCGATCGTGCTCGCCGAGGAGGGGCTCACGACGCGCGTGCGCACCTACGCGACGGACGTCTCCGAGGCCGTGCTCGCGCGCGCCAAGGCGGGCGTCTACGTCGCGAGCGCGCTCGCGGCCGCCGAGTCGCGCTACGCCCGCGCGGGCGGCCGTCGCTCGTTGTCTGATTACGTCACCGTCGGGCCCGGCGGGTTGACCGTCGCGGCGTCGCTGCGCGACAACGTCGTGTTCGGTCAGCACAACCTCGCGACCGACCGGTCGTTCAACGAGTTCAACCTCGTCTTGTGCCGAGACGTGCTGCTCCATTTCTCACGCGAGCTGCAGACGAACGTGCTCGCGCTCTTGCACGAGAGCCTGTGCCGCCTCGGCGTGCTCGGCCTCGGCGCGCGCGAGTCGCTGCGCGGCAGCGGACACGAGGATCACTTCGAGGCGCTCGACCCGGACGTGCGGCTCTTTCGGAGGATCGGCTGATGGTGCCGTCGACGGACTTCAGCAACGTCGGCGCGCGCGCGACGCGGCCTCGCGTGGCGCCCGAGATCGTCGTCGTGGGCGCGGCGCCCACGGCGGCGCAGGCGGCGGCGATGTTCCTCGTGGGGCTGCCCGATCACTTCGAGCTGCCGCTCGTGCTCATCGTCGGCGCCGAGGCTGACGATCACCGCGACGACCACCGCGATCTCTGCGTCGCGCTCCAGGCGCACTGCGCGTTGCCCGTGCGTCAGATCGACGACAAGGATCCGATCCTCGCGGGGCGCATCCACCTCGCGCCCGCCGACTACCACGTGCTCGTCGAGCGCCGCGCCTTCATCCTGTCGACGGACGGGCCCGTCAACGGCGCGCGGCCTTCGATCGACGTGCTGCTCGAGTCGGTCGCCGAGGTGTTCGGCGAGGGCGCCGTGTGCGTCTTGCTGGGTCTGTCGGCGCGCGACGGCGTCGACGGGTGCGCGGGGGCGGCCCGCGTGCGCGCCTCGGGAGGCCTCGTCATCGTGCAAGACCCTCGCACCGCGACCTCCGACGGCGCGACCGACGTCGCGTCGTTCCCGGCGGCGACCGTCCTCCATTTGTCCGAGATCGCGCCGTTCGTCACGCGCCTCGGCGAGGCGGAGCTCACGTGAGCGCGACGCCCAACGACGAGGTCGCGATCCTCGTCGTCGACGACGAGCCCAAGAACCTGTTGGCGGTCGAGGCCGTGCTCGACGCGCCCGGCTGCGAGATCGTCGCGGCGCGCTCGGGCCGCGAGGCGTTGCGGCACCTGCTGAACCGCGACTTCGCCGTCATCGTCCTCGACGTCCAGATGCCCGACCTCGACGGCTTCCAGACGGCGGCCATGGTGCGCGAGCGCGACCGCAGCCGACACGTCCCCATCATCTTCCTGACGGCCATCAGCAAGGCGGCCGAGCACGTGCGCCAGGGCTACTCGCTCGGCGCCGTCGACTACGTGTTCAAGCCCTTCGACGCCGAGATCCTGCGCTCGAAGGTCAACGTCTTCGTCGAGCTGTACCGCAACCGCGAGCACGTGCGCCGGCAGGCCGAGCAGCTGCGCATCCTCGAAGAGCGCCGCCGTTCGGCCGACCTGCTCGATTCGGTCCGCCGCCAGAACGAGCTCATCCTCAACGCCGTGGGCGAGGGCATCTTCGGCTTCGACGCCGACGGGCGCGTCGCCTTCGTGAACCCCGCCGCCTGCCGGCTCTCGGGCTTCCGGCGTGAGGAGCTGCTCGGTCAACCGGGCCACGCGCTGCTTCACCACACGCGCGCCGACGGCGGGCACTGCGGCGGCGCCGATTGCGACCTCTACGACGTCATGCGCGGGCGCGCCGCGCGGCCCATCGAACGCGAAGTCCTGTGGCGGCGCGACGGCTCGAGCATTCCCATCGAAGGGCTCGGCACGCTCATCTCCGACGGCTCGGACATCGCGAGCGTGCTCGTGTTTCGCGACGTCGCCGAGCGCCTCCAAATCGAACGCGAGCGCGGGCGCCTCGTGCGCGAGCTCGAGGAGGCGATCGTCGCGCGAGACGACTTTCTTTCGATCGCCTCGCACGAGCTGCGCACGCCGCTCACGCCGATCCGCCTCACGGTTCAGCGGCTCCGTCGCAAAGGAGTGGGCCCCGCGGCCCCCATGCCCAAGGCCCTCGCGACCCAGCTCGAGACGATGGAGCGTCAGGTGGGACGGCTCGACACGCTCATCAACGAGCTGCTCGACGTCTCTCGCATCACCGTCGGGCGCATGGACCTCGAGGTGTCGGAGTTCGACCTGTGCGCGCTCGTGCGCGAGGTCGTCGCGCGCTTCCAACAAGAGCTCGATTGGGGCGGCCACGACGTGACCGTCGACCTCGGCGCGCCCACGATGGGCGCGTGGGATCGCCTGCGCCTCGATCAAGTCGTGAGCAACCTGCTGTCGAACGCCATGAAGTACGGCGGCGAGCGAAAGAAGATCGAGATCGCGGTCGCCGACACGGGGCCGACGGTCAGCGTCTCGATCCGCGACCACGGCCTCGGCATTTCCCCAGAGGATCAGGAGCGCATCTTCGACCGCTTCGAGCGCCTGATCTCCGTGCGGCACTTCGGCGGGTTCGGCCTGGGCCTGTGGATCGTTCGTCAAATCGCCGAGGCACACGGCGGGCGCGTTCGCGTCGACAGCGCCCCCGGTGTCGGGTCGACCTTCACCGTCGAGATCCCCCGCGCGGCCCAGGTCGGCGCCGACGCGAAGCGAGACTCGGCGGCGCCGAGGGTGGCGCGCGCGCCGACGCAACCTCAACGGTGAGCGAGATGTCGGCCCCGATCCTCCTCATCGAAGACGATCGCGACATCTGCGAGATCGTCGTCGAGGTCCTCGCCGACGAGGGCTTCGAGACGATCGCCGTGTCGAATGGCGCCGAGGGCCTGAAGCAATTGCGGGCCGAAGGCGCCGCGCGGCCCTTCGTCATCGTGCTCGACCTGATGCTGCCGGTCATGGACGCGTGGCAGTTTCGCTCGGTTCAGGCGGGCGACGCCGCGATCGCCGACATCCCGGTCGTGATCTTCTCGGCGAACCCGAAGATCGCGCAGCACGCCGATGCGCTGGGCGCGGCTGCGCTCTTGCGCAAGCCGCCGAACCTCGACGAGCTCATCGAAATTGTGGGCCGTTTCAAGCCAATCTAAAGGGGGAACGCCCGGCGCCTTCGGCGTCGCGTTGCTCGTCGCAACCGCCACCCGCGCCTCTGCGTCCCCCCTTGCCCCCGCTGGTCGTCGCGGCAAAAGCCGCGTCGCCCAACCGCTGTGCCGCTCAGACGTAGCGCGTGATCTTGGCGATCACGAAGCCGATCGCGAAGGCGCCGAGCAACGAGCGGCCCGGGTAGCGCTTCACGATGCGAAGGGCGTCGGAGCGGTAACCGTCGAGGGCCTTGCGGGCGTCCTCGACACGCTCGGGCATCTTCTCGATCTCGTTGGCGATGGTGGCGATCGACGACTTGGCGTTCATGGGGAACCTCCTGTGGTTGTGACCTTCTGTGAATTCAATGGGTGTGCCAGGCGAAGGAGCTGTGATGTGTGGGCTTTTCTGGGGTGTGGCGGCCGAGGCGGTCACGCCGACGCCACGTCGTTTACGCGCGCGAAACGGCGTCGAGGAGCACGGCCAGGTCGACGGGCTTGCGCATGATGAGGACGCCGCTGGGCGCGCGCGACGGATCCGAGGTCGAGATGAGCACGGGAATTTCGCGCAGCGCCGGGTCGGCCTTCATTTCGGCATAGACGGCGCCGCCATCCATGCGCGGCATGATGAGATCGAGGATCACGACGTGGGGACGCTCGTCGAGCGCCCGCATCAGCGCGAGCGCGTCGACGCCGTTGGTCGCGAGCTCGACGGCGTAGCCTTCCTCTTCGAAGACGTCGCGCAGGGTCTCGCGGATCGTCTCCTCGTCGTCGACGATGACGACGGTGCGCCGTGGCGCGAGCACGCTGTCGACGGCGGTCATGGCGCCGCCGCCAAGGGTGGCAAGGGTGGACCGTGCGGCCGGACGACGTTGCGTGGCAGGGTGAGCCGAAAGATCGTCCGGGCGGCCCCGCCGAGATCGGCGTCGAGCGCCCCCCCGTGCGCCGTTGCGATCTCGCGCGAGATGTAAAGCCCCAGCCCGAGGCCGCGCGTGCGCGGGTCGCGCTCGTTCCCGCGGAACGGCTCGAAGAGCAGGGGGCGCAGCTCGGACGCGAGCGTCCCGGCGTTCTCGACGGTGAGCACGACGCGCTCGGGCGCGCGGCCGTCGATGTGCACGCAAACGGGCGCGTTCGGCGACCCATGCTGGAGGGCGTTGTCGAGGAGGTTCGACAAGATCTGCGCCACGCGCTCGCGATCCCACGAGCCTGCGGCGTCGCCGATGGCATCGACGACGATCGTGTGCTCGGGGTGCGCGGCGTCGGCCGCGTGCGCGGCCTCGCGCGCGACGTCGTCGAGGGCGAAGCGCGTCAGCGCGAGATCGAGGCCATCGCCCGTGCGCAGCCGCGTGAAGTCGATCAGCTGATCGATCATGCGTCCGAGGCGTTGGGCGCTCAAGAGGATGCGGCCCGCGGCCTTGTCGGCTTTGGCGCTCGCGTTGAGCCGCGCGATGTAGCTCGCGCCGGTCGTGATCGCCGACAGCGGGTTGCGCAGCTCGTGGCCGAGCATCCCCGCGAACAGCTCGTTGTAGCGCGCGCTGCGGTCCGCCTCGGCGCGCGCTTCCTTTTCCCGCGCGCGAGCTTCGCGCAGTGCCGCCTCGGCGTCTCGGTGACGGCCGGGTGGCTCACGATTCGGAGCGCGCATTTCGTGGCGATTGGCGGAGCCCATGGCGCGCTCGCTCAGGCCTCGCCGGCCCCCGCAGGTGACGCCGCGCCCGCGGCTTCGGGAGCGCCCGCCGCTTCGGCGATGACGCGCTCGAGCGCGGGCAAAAGCGTGAGGCGCGCGCCGAACCGCACACCTGCGCCCAGCAGCTTGCGCCCCGCGGGTGAACCGAGGCCGCCGCCGATGAGATAGCCGAGGCCCAGCGTCGTCGCGAGCGTCGCGACCGGATGTGCCTCGACGATCGCGCTCACGATCTTGCCGACGTCGGCCGCCGCCGTCGCGACGCTCTCGACCGCGCTGCCCGCTGCTTCTTCGGCGTCGGCCGCGGCGGCGTCGATCGAAGCCGCTCCGTTCTTCGGTGCTTCTTCGCTCGCCTCTGAAATGTCCATCGTCGTCATGATCCCTCCTCCGTTCGCTTCATCACGTCTTCACTTTGAGCGCCCGCGCCCGATCCAGAGCCCCGCGGCGAACGCGCCCGCGACCAACCAGCCCGGATGCGCGCGGACCCAGCCGCGCCAGTCCGTCACGCGCGCGACCTCGTTGCCGAGCGCGCGCACCGAGGTCGACACCCGCGCGCGCGCGAGGGCGATCTCGGCCTCGATGTCGTCGATCTCCGAAGCCCGATCCGACGACCGCACGAGGCTCGTGTCAGTGACCGACATGAGCCTCGTCCTTTCGCGGCACGAGCAGGCTCACCGTGTGGTCGAGCTGCGAGAGCGTCTCGCGCAGCGGCGGCTTGGACGCGCGCCTCAGGACGACGAAGAGCGCGCCCGCGCCGAGCGCGAGGTGCCCGCCGCCGACGACGAGAAACGCGATCGCGCCGCCCCAGGGGCCCGCGAGCGCCAGCGCCGCCGCCACGGCGACGAGCGCATACCCCAACGCCCCGAGCGCGCCCGCGAGGGCGATGAGCCCGATCCGGCGCGTCTCCACCCGCGCCGTCTCCTCGAGCTCGACCCGCGCGAGCTTGATGTGCCCGGCGACGAGGGCTCCGAGCCCCTCGACGACGTTCTCGACGAGGGGCGCGAAGCCGGCCGGCCGTTCTTGCGACGTCGACCTCATGGCCGCGTCAGAGCCGCCGACCCTGGACGACGCGCACGAGGACCATCACGACCGCGGCGATGAGCAAGAGGTGAATGAACCCGCCCATCGTGTATGAGCCCACGAGCCCAATGGCCCAAAGAACCAGCAAGATGAGTGCGATGGTGTAGAGCATGACGATGTCTCCTTGAGTGGGTGTCGGGGGTTGAACGTCACTGTTTCGCGATGGCGACCGCGATGGCGGCCGCCTCTTCTGCGGGGGCGCCCTCGGTGAGGGCGGCGTAGGTCTCTTCGGCGCGCTCCGCGGCGGCGCGCTCCTCGGGCGTCTCGCTGAGCGGCTGGCCCGGCAGCTCGACGCGCAGCTCCTCGACCAGCATGCGCAGCGCCGCCGCGATGGGCAGGGCGAGCAGCGCGCCCATGATGCCCAGCAGCTCGCCGCCGATGACGAGCGCGAGCGTGACGGCGACGGCCGACAGGCGCAGCACGCGGCCATAGACGCGGGGCACGATGAGCCGGTTCTCGATCTCTTGATAGACGATCACGAGCGCGACGAGGGAGATCGTCATGACCGTGCCGTGCGGCAGCGCGACGAGCGCGAGGGGCGCCAGCGTGAGCGCGCCGCCCACGAACGGGATGACGTCGGCCACGGCCGCGAAGGTCGCGAACGCGGTCGCGTTGGGCAGGCGGAAGGCCGTCAGGAGCGCGAAGACGTAGACGCCGATCGCCGCCGACGTCAGCAGCTGGCCGCGCACGTAGCCGCCGACGATCGCCTCGAGGTTCAGCATGATGCGCGCGAGGCGCACGTGGTACTGGCGCGGAACGATCGCGTAGAGCGTGCCTTGCGAGCGCTCGGGATCGACGAGCACATAGACGGCGAGGGCGAGCGACGTCGCCGCCCAGCCGAGCCACACGCCGAGGCGGCTCGACACCTGGACGGCCTCGCGGCTCGACGCGACGAAGAGCTTGCTGGGGTCGGCGTGGCGAATCGATTCGGCGAGCGGCGCCGTGAGCGCCGACCGCTCGAAGTAGGTGGCGACCTGCTGCTGAATCGTCGGCAGGTCGTGCAGCACGCGCGTCAGCTCGGCCCACAGCGCGGGCAGCGTCACGAGCGCGATGCCCGCGGTGGCGGCGACGACGGCGAACAGCACCGCCGCGACGGCGGGGCCGCGCTTGAGGCCGCGCTTCTCGAGCGCGCCCACGACGGGGTTCAGCGTTCCGACCACGATGAGCGCGACCGAGACCGCGAGCAGCACGGGCCAGAGCCGCACGAACAGCCACACGCCACCGACGAGCGCCGCCGCGACGAGCATCGTGCGCGGCGAGACCTCGATCGATCGGCCGCGCTGACGCGGTCGGGGCGACGGCGTCGTGTGAGCGTGAGCGCGGCGCGAGGCGTGTGATCTCGGGATCGTGTCGTTGGCGGCGGAAGCGTGCATGGGCTGTGTTTTCCTAGAGCGAGCGACGTGCCAGCCTCCAAGGTGAAAATCGGCGCGATTTTCCGCGGTTCGGCCTCGCCGCGCTGCTCGCGCGGGTTACCGAGCCGTGACGTCGGCCAGGGGTGTCCCCGAGCCGTGACGCGCTCAGCGCGGCGAATCGGACGGTTCGATCGAGGGCGCGCGCGGCGCCGACGACGTGCGATCGAGCGCGCGCAACAGCTCGGCGACGCCCCACGCCTGCGCGACGCAGCCACGCGGGCGAAACGGCGGCTCGGCGTCGAAGATCTCGCCGACTTGACCCAGGCACGCCTCCTCGGTGTTGGTGAGCAGGCCCGAGAACGACGCGCGCGCCGTCTCGCGCCGCGCGGGGTGCGTGCGCAGGAGCGCGTCGGTGTAGGGGCCCACGAGCCAGCTCCACACCGTGCCCTGATGGTACGCGGCGTCGCGCGTGCGCAGATCGCCGTGGTAGTTGGCTTGATAGCCGGCGTCGCGCGGCGCCAGCGAGCGCAGGCCCACGGGCGTCACGAGCGCGCCGTCGATCGCGGCGAGAACCGCGGGCCAGCGACGACGCTCGAGCACGGCGTGCGGCAGCGATATCGCGAGCAGCTGGTTGGGGCGCAGCGACGCGTCGGCGCGCACGTCGGGCCCGTCGAGCACGTCATAGAGATGGCCGCGCGCCTCGCACCAGAACCGCTCGTCGAAGCGCGCGCGCACCTCGCTGGCGCGCGCCTCGAGATCGCGGGCCACGTCGTCGCGACCGACGGTTCGCTCCCAGCCCGCGAGCACCGAGAGCGCGTTGAACCACAGGGCGTTGATCTCGACGGCCTTGCCCCGGCGCGGTGTCACGACCCAGTCGCCGCACTTCGCGTCCATCCACGTGAGCGCGAAGCCGTCCTCACCTTGCGTGAGCAGGCCGTCGGCCGCGTCGACGTGGATGCCGAAGCGCGTGCCCGCGACGTGGCGTTTGACGATGTCCTCCATGAGCGGCAAGAGCTCGCGCACGAAGGCCAGGTCCTTGGTGTAGGCGAGGTAGCGGTGGATGGCATGGAAGAACCAGAGGGTCGCGTCGGCCGTGTGGTACAGGCCCTCGTGCGAGCCTTCGGGGAAGAGGTTGGGCACGAGCCCGTCGCGCACGTAGCTCGCGAAGGTGCGCAGGATCCAGCGCGCCTCGCGGTGCCGCCCCGGCAGCAGGCAGAGGCCCTCGAGGGAGATCATCGTGTCGCGGCCCCAGTCGGTGAACCAGTGGTAGCCGGCGATGACGGTGCGCAGGCTCTCGCCGCGGGCGCGCGCGCGGAAGGCGTCGATCGTGCGGCCGACGGGCGAGATGACGAAGAGGTCGGCGGCGAGCTCGAGCGTCGCCGTTCGCTCGTCGGGCGTCTCGCCCAACGAGCGCGAGATCAGGAAGCGGCGGCGGTCGCGCTCGCTCGCGAGCAGCTCGTCGGGGTCGATCCCGCGCAGCACCTCCCAGTCCTCGACGGACGCGACGAACGTCGCCGTCGTGCCCGCCTCGAGCACGACGTCGAAGCGCCCGCGCGACCACAGCGCGCCGCGCGAATCGTAGCCCCGCGCGGCTTCCGTCGCGTACTCGATGTCGCTCGTCTCGGACCGCTCGAAGACGAAACTCGTGCGCGGGCCATGGACGTAGAGGCGCAGCGGCGGGTAGGGCGCGCCGGCGTCGAGCTCGAAGCGATCCTCGGTGAGCGAGACGGTGTAGGCGGGGATCGCCGACGCGACCGAGCCTTCGTGCGCGCGCACGTGGACGGCGGGACGTAGCGAGAGCGTCGCGCCCTGGGGCGCCGACACGATCTCGTAGCGCACGATGACGGTGTTCTGGCGCGCGGGGAGATACAAACGCTTCTCGAGGACGAGGCCGTCGCTCTCGAAGCGCCACACGGGCAGGCCGAGCTCGAGGCGGAACTCGGCGAGCGCGGCCGCGCCGTCGCCGCCGAGGGAGATCGTGTGGCCGTCCGCGAACGTGACCCACTCGGTGAGCTGGTTGAGCATCATCGTGCGGCCGAGCGGGTTGCGGAGCGCGGCGACGAGCAGGCCGTGGAACCGCCTCGTGATCCGTCCCGAGATCGTCCCCGAGGCGTAGCCGCCCATGCCGTTGCCGACGATCCATTCGCGTTCGGCCAGGGCCGCAGGCGCTGTTTGCCCGCGCACGAACCCCACGAGCGTCGCGTCCGAGTGCGCCTTCGTCATGTGTCCTCCCGTCGAGCGGCGAGCAGCACGGCGCCCTCGCCGGGAAAGAAGAGATCGTGATCTTCGCGCGGTCCGCGCACGCCGGGCCCGCCGTAGCGGGGATCGTCGCTCGACCACGCGAGGTGCCAGCGCGTACCGTGGGGCGGCGCGACCAACGGCTCCGAGAGCGAGGCGGGCTCGCGGTCGACGCCGAGGTTCAGCAGCAGCAGCCGGTCGCCCAGGCCGCGCGCGTCGGCGTCGTCGAAGTAGCGCACGACGAGCAGCGTGTCGCTCACGGCGACGGCGTCGACCTCGACGTCGCCTTCGCCCTCGCGCGCCAGCGTCGGATCGGTGCGCCGCAGCTCGAGCAAGTCGCGATGGAGCGCGAACGCGCGCGCATGGACCGGCGCCTCACGCTCGTCCCAGTCGAGGCGGCACGCCGCGAACGTCTCGGGCGACGCGGGATCGGGGAAGCGATCGCGCGCGTCGGGCGCGGCGTAGCGCAGGAACTGCTGGAGGAATTGCGCGCGCCCCGCCTTCACCGACGCCTCGATCTGCGAGCCAGGCTCGGCGAAGTACGTGAACGAGGCCGTCGCGTTCCACTCCTGGCCCTGGAAGAGCATCGGCGTCGCGGGCGCGAGCAGCATGAGCGCCGTGAGCGCGCGCAGGCGCCCCGGCGCGACGCGCGTCCATGTGCGCGCGCCGAGCCCGTAGTTGGCGATCTGGTCGTGGTTCTCGAGGCACACGACGAACGAGCGCGGCGGCAGCCCCCGCGTCGAACGCCCGCGCGCCTTCTTCTGCCAGCGGTAGCGCTGACCTTGGAAGAGGAACCCGTGGCGCACGCAGGCGGCCAGCTCTCTCGCGCGGCCCGAGTAGTCGACGAAGTAGCCGTCGCGGTGGCCTGTGAGCGCGACGCGCGCCGTGTGGTGGAAGTCGTCATTCCAGAGCGCGTCGAGGCCGAGGCCGCCCGCCTCGACGGGGCGGGCGATCGTCGCGTCCTGCGGCTCGTTCTCGGCGACGAAGTAGAGCGCGCGCCCGCCCGCGGCGTTGCGCGCCGTCGCGAGAGCGTCGACGAGGATGTGCGGCTGCGAGCTGTCGAAGATCGTCTGCGTCGCGTCGAACCGGAAGCCGTCGAGGTGGTACTCGTCGATCCACATCGCGACGTTCTCGGTGACGAGGCGGCGCGCGGGCCGCGCGCCCTCGTCGAAGTTGATGCCGTCGCCCCACTCGGTGCCGCCCGCGCGCTGGTACTCGGGCGAGTAGCGCGGCAGCACGTTGCCGATGCTGCCCATGTGGTTGTAGACGACGTCGAGGATGACGCCCATGCCCAGCCGGTGGGCGTCGTCGACGAAGCGGCGAAACTCGTCGGGGCGGCCGTAGACGTGGTGAGGCGCCCACCAGAGCACGCCGTCGTAGCCCCAACCGCGCTCGCCCACGAACGAGGCGACGGGCATGACCTCGACGACGGTGACGCCGAGGCGCGCGAGATCGGGCAAGCGCGCGCGCGCCGCCTCCCACGTGCCTTCTTTCGTGAACGTGCCCACGTGCAGCTCGTAGACGACGCGGCCGCGCCGCGGGATCCCGCGCCAAGCCGCGTCCGTCCACGCGAACGTCGGGTCGACGACTTGCGACGGACCTTCGGGCCCCGACGGTTGGAAGCGCGACGCGGGATCGGGCAGCGGCTCGGTCTCGCCCTCGAGGCGGTAGCGGTAAGTGGCGCCCGCGGAGAGATGGGGCACGACGCCGGACCACGCGCCGGGCGCATCGTCGCGCGCGAGCGGCACGAGGCGCGCCCCCGCGCCGTCGCCGACGACGACGTCGACGGCGGCGCGGTCCGGCGCGTAGACGCGAAACGAGACGCCCCCGCGTCCGTCGGGCTCGGCGCCCCACAGCCGTCGGCGCGCGGTCACGCGGCCTCCTCGATGACGAGAGCGACCGGCAGGTCGGCGAACACCTCGGCGAGGATCAGCTCGCATCGGCCGTCGCGCACGGCGGGCGCGAGCGATCGCGCCGTGAGCGCCTCGCGGTAGCGCGCGACCCCCGGCGGCGCCGTCCACGAGATCGTCGTGTCGCGCCAGTCGGCGGCCGCGGGCGGCCGGCCGCCTTCGGTGAGCGGCACGAAGAGCCGGCCGGTCGCGGCGATGACGCGGGAACCGGTGATGCCGCGCGCGAAGGCGACGACGTGCTTGGCGAGCGCGCCGTTCGATCGGCACGCCTCGTAGGCGGCGCTCTCGAAGGCGTCGCGCCGCGCGGCCCGCGCCGCGAGCGCGCGGTGGAGCACGAAGAGCTTGAGCGCCTCGTCGGACGGCCGCGCCGCGAGCGCGCGCGCCGTCGCGCTCGCATCGCCATCGGCGCGCCGGCGGACGTCGTCGAGCAGCTTGCGGCGCCGCTCGAAGTCGACGGGCCGCCGGTTGTCGGGGTCGGCGAACGAGAAGTCCCACAGCTCCCCGCCCCAATAGATGTCGGGGACGCCCGGCGCCGCGACCTTGAGCAGCGTCTGCGCGAGGCTGTTGAGGTGACCGGCGGTCGCGATGCGCGCGACGAAGCCTTCGACGGCGTCGTGGAACGCCGCGCTCCGCTCGCGATCGAGCAGCGCCGTCACGAAGGCGCCGACGGCGTCCTCGTAGGCGGCGTCGCGGTTGATCCAGCTCGTGAAGAGCTTCGCTTCGGCGATGGCCTTCGCGACCGTCGCCGCGAAGCGCGGCCCGAAGTCGGGGTTGCGCGACGGGCCGCCCGCGGGCCACGCGCCCACGAGCGCCTCGTAGATGAAGGTCTCGGTCAGCGGATCGGGCGGTTCGCCCTCGGCGTGGAGCGGGGCGTTGAGCGTGCGCCAGGCGAGCGCGGCGTCGCGCCACACGCGCGGCAGCTCGGACAGCACGTGCAGGCGGGCGCGCGCGTCCTCGCCGCGCTTCGTGTCGTGCGTCGCCGACGCCGAGAGGCCGCGCGGCTGCGCGGCCGCGCGCGCCGAGGCCGCGGCGTGGAACTCGGCGGTCGAGGCGCCGAGTCGATCGGGATCGCCGCCGACCTCGGCGAGGGAGAGCAGCGGAAAATGCCGGTAGAACGCCGTGTCTTCGAGGCCCTTGGCCATGACGGGGCCCGTGAGCTGCTGCAGGCGCAGCACGAAGTCGCGGCGCGCGGCGCGCTCGTCGGCCGACAAGCCCTCGGGATCGCGCAGCAGCAGCAGGCTCTCGATGAAGTCGAAGAGCGAACGGTTGATGACCGGGTTGCGGCGCGCGGCCTCGCGCACAGCGCGCGCGATGACCGCGCGATCGCGCGACGCGACCTCCTTGGCGTCGGGGGCGACGTAAGCGCGGTAGACGGGGAAGCACGACAGCACCTCGCGCAGCGCCTCGAGCAGGCTCGCGAAGGTGAAGTCGCGCGTGTAGCGGTGCTGTTCGGAGATCGCGTCGAGCTTACGCGCGAGCACGTTGAGCTCGGCCGCCAGCGCCGTCTCGAGGATCAGGCGGCGCGAGGCGTGCGCGACCTCGCTCCAGGGTGGGGCGTCGGGAACCAGCGCGCGCCAGGCCTCGCGAACCTCGCGCGCGCCGTCGGCGTCGACGAGCACGTTGGCCGTCGCCGCGAGGTGCTCGTACCCCGTCGTGCCGTCGACGGGCCACTCCGCGGGCAAGCCCTCGCCAGGCGCGAGGATCTTCTCGACGTAGATGAGCGCCGGACCGCCGGGCGCGTCGGACGAGCGCTCGCGCAGCCGGGTCAGCGTGCGCGTCGGATCGAGCAAGCCGTCGACGTGGTCGACGCGGAAGCCGGCGACGAGGCCGCGCGCCGCCCAGGCGAGCGGTCTTTCGTGCACGACATCGAACACGTCGTCGCGCTCGACGCGAATGGCGGCGAGGTCGTTGATGTCGAAGAAACGACGGTAGTTGATCTCGTGCGCGGCGACGCGCCAGTGCGCGAGGCGGTAGTTCTGCTGCTCGACGAGGCGCTCGAGACCGTCGAAGCTGCGTGCGTCGCCGGGCGTGCCGTTGAAGTCACGCAGCACGGCCTCGAGGTCGGCGGCGACGTCGGGCTCGCGCGCGAGCAGCGCCGACAAGCGCCGAGTCAACGTGTCGCGCTCGTGGCGGCGCCCGCGCGCCTGGGCCCGCTGCGTGGGCCAGTGCTCGAGCGATCGCACGAGGCTCTCGAGCTCGACGGCGGCTTGCGCCTCGCCGCCCGCGCGCGCGACGACGCGCGTCCACAACGGCTCGAGCAACCAACGCCACGACGGCGGCGTCAGCGGCAGCTCGGTGTCGCCCGCGCGCAGCCGAAACGCGCCGTCGTCGACCTCGACGCGCAGCCGCCCCGACTCGAGCTCGCGCCCGAATTGCTCGCCGAGGATCGGCAGCAGCACCTTGCCGACGAGCTCGGGCTTGGGCGGGCCCCAGTCGATGTCGAAGAAGTCGTTCCACACCGAGCCCATGCCGTTCTCGAGCACGTCGCGCCAGCGCGCGTTCGCGGGATCGGCGACACACATGTGGTTGGGCACGACGTCGATGATGAGACCCAGGCCGCGCTCCGACGCCGCCGCCGCGAGCGCGACGAGGTCGTCCTCGTTGCCGAGGGCCGGATCGATGCGTCCGTGATCGACGACGTCGTAGCCGTGGGTGCTGCCCGCGCGCGCCGCGAGCAGGGGCGACAGATAGAGATGGCTCACGCCGAGCGAGGCGAGGTACGGCACGAGCGCGCGGGCATCGGCGATCTTGAACGAGGCCGACAGCTGGAGGCGATACGTCGCCACCGGCGCCGCTCGGGCGCCCGCGGTTGGCGCCACGAGCGCCCCCTCAGAGCGCGACGCGCTGCCAGCCGTCTCGCGGCAGGCGCGCGTCGTCGCTCGGAAGGAGCCCAACCGTCGCGAGGCGCGCGAGCAGCCCGCCGAGCGCGCCGCTTTGCTGCAGCACCTCGAGCAGCCGCTCGGGCGTGCCGCAATCGGACCAGCCCGCGTCCGCCATCTCGACGACGGCGAGGCCCGGCAGCGACGAGAGCAAATCACGCGAAAGATCGACGGCGGGGATGTCCGCGTAGATCTCGCGGCGAACGGCGCGCTCGTCGGCCTTGCCGATGCTCGAGCGGTAGCGCGTGAACGGCTGTGTGAGCGCGGCGTGACGCTCGAGGGCCTCGTGCCAGAACGTCTGTCCGTCGAGCGCGAGCACGAGCGTGTTCCAAAGCGCGCCCGCGCCCAACAGGCCCTCGGCCACGGCGGCGTTCGGCTTCTCGACGAAGCGCTCGACGGCGAGCTCGCCCGCTTCGCTGACGGCGGAGCCGCCGCGCAACGCGTGTCCCGGCTCGATCCAGCCGAGGTCCGTCGCGGCGCGATCGGCGCGCGCGCCCACCAGCACCGTGCGCGCCGGCGCGCGATCGACGCCGCGGAGCGCCGCCGTCACGGCGTCGAGGAACGGCGCGAGCTTGTCGACGTGGTGGTCCGACGGGTACACGACGACGCGCGCGCGCGGCGAAGCGTCGAGGACGTGCGCGAGCGGCAACAGCAGGCCGGGCAGCGTGCCGGCGTCGCGCGGCTGCTCGACGATGCGCACGCCCTCGTAGGCCGCGAGCTGCGCGCGCGCGAGGTCGGCGTGCTCTTCGGACACCACGACGATGGTCTTCTGGCTCGGTGACAGGCGCGCGGCGCGCGCCATCGTGCGCTGGAGAAAGGTCTGATCGTCGCCTTCGAGCGCCGCGAACTGCTTGGGCAAATCGCGCCCGTAGAGCGCACGCGTCAGGCGCGCGAGGCGCTGGCCGCGGCCCGCGGCGAGAAGGATCGCCCAAGGCGCGTTCGGATCGTCTTTTTCGGGGGGCGTGGGGGCGAACGAAGCGACGGACTTGGGCGGCTTTCTCATGGGGTCTCCAATCGGGTGGCGGGCGGCGAGGGGACGACGGCGGCGACGCGCGCGCCGAAGCCGCGCAAGCGCGTCCATTGACTCGAGACGGTCGAGCGCACCGAGCCGAGCTGCCAGCCGAGCGCGCCCAGCAGCGACAGCGACAGCACGACAGCGGGCATCGTGCGACGGAGCGTGCGGCGCGCCGTCGGGCGCAGCCGCTTCGTCGGCCGATCCGTCGACGGCATGAGGCGCAGCGAAACGGGCTGCGAGCGGCGGGCGATGGCGCCGACGTCGATGAGCGCCGCCTCGAGCGCCTCGGCGAAGGCCAGCACCGTCGGGTAGCGGTTCTCGCGGTCCCGCGACATGCCCTTGCGGAGCACGCGCTCGACGGGAGCCATGTCGCGGTCGGCTTCGACGCCGAGCTCGGCCGGGTTCTCGTGGACGATCGCATAGAGCACGGCGACGGGCGTCGCGCGCGCAAACGGCGCGCGACCCGTGATCAGCGTGTAGGTCAGCGCCGCGAGCGCGAACTGGTCCGTGCGTCCGTCGACCTGGTCACGTAGCCCCTGCGCCTGCTCGGGCGCCATGTAGTCGGGCGTGCCGAACACCGCGCAGTCACCCGTGACCCGCTCGGTCCACTCGCAGAGTGAAGCGCCGAAGTCGATCACCTTGACGACGGGCGCCTGCCCCGGCGCGGGCGTCAGCACGACGTTCTCGGGCTTGAGGTCGCGGTGAACGACGCCCGCCGCGTGCGCGGCGTCGAGCGCGCTCGCGACCTGGCGCACGATCGCGACGATCTCGCCGGCGTCGAAGTGCCGCCCGGCATCGAGAGCCATGCGCAGGTCCTCGCCTTCGATGAGCTCCATCGCGATGTAGGGCACGCCGTTGGCCGCGACGTTAAAGTCGACGACCTGCACGATGTTCGGGTGGTGCAGCTGCGCGAGGACGCAGGCCTCACGGCAAAAGCGCGTGACCCACTCGGGACGCGCCGCGAACTCCGGCTGCAACGTCTTGATGGCGAGCGCGCGCGGAAAGCGCAGGTGAACGGCGCGGTAGACCTCTCCCATTCCGCCCGCGGCGAGGCCGTCGACGATCCGGTACGTGTTGTCGAGGATCTCGTCCTTCGCGAACAGCGGCGTCGGCGTCGGAAGCGCGATCGGCGTCGCGACTGGCGGCGATGAGGTCGGCTCCTGATTCTCGATTTGAAGTTGATTCACGGCGGTCGTCTCCTGTCTCGCCGCGGAAGGTCTTCGAGAATCGTGCCAACGCCGAAACGGCCGAAACCCGCGCTGTACGTGGGCTTCGGCCGTTTCGCGGGCTCGCGCTCGCTACGGAGGGGTAACGCGGTTACGGCGGCGTGGCGTGCCGCCACGCCGTACGCGAGCTAACGCTTCGGCTGCTCCCCGGCGGCGAGCTTGGCTTCGGCCTCTTCGAGATCGTACATGCGCAGCTTTTCCCAGAGGCTCTTGCGCGAGATGCCGAGCAGCTCGGCCGCCTTCACGCGCTTGCCACCCGTGGCCGCGAGGGCACGTCGGAGATGTCCCTTTTCGAACTCACGCGCGGCGACCGCGAGCGGCGCCACGGGGCCCGCGACATCGGTTGCGTCCGGGATCGTCGAGGTGACGATAGGCCCCGACGGCGCGGCCTCGGCGATCGCGCCCGGCAGGTGATCGAGCGTGATCTCGCCGCCTCCCGCGAGGACGACGGCGTGCTCGATCGCGTGTCCGAGCTCGCGCACGTTGCCTGGGAACCGATACGCCGACAGCGCCGCATAGGCGTCGGGCGACAACGTCGGCGTGAGGCGGTTGCCGGCCGAATCGGTCTTGGCGAAACCCTGCAGGAAAAACTCGATGAGCAGAGGCAGGTCCCCTTCGCGATCACGCAGCGCCGGCAGGTTCACGTCGAGGACATTGATGCGATAGAAGAGATCCTCACGGAACAGCCCCTGCGCGACGTGCTCGCGCAGGTTGCGGTGGGTCGCCGAGACGAGGCGCACGTCGACCTTGACCGACTGATCGGTGCCGAGCGGCTCGATCGTCCCGTCCTGCAGGACGCGCAGAAGCTTGGCCTGCGCCGGCAGCGGCAGCTCGGCGATTTCGTCGAGGAACAACGTGCCGCCGTCGGCCGCGCGGAAGCGGCCCTCGCGCTTGCGCACGGCGCCGGTGAAGGCGCCGCGCTCGAAGCCGAACAGCTCGGCCTCGATGAGCGTGTCGGGGAACGCCGCGCAGTTGACGGCGACGAACGGCTTGCTGGCGCGCGCGCTGCGCTCGTGGAGCATGCGCGCGACCAGCTCTTTGCCGGTGCCGCTCTCTCCGATGATGAGCGTGGCCGCGTCCGACGGCGCGATCATCTCGATGCGCGTGTTGATCTTGGTCATCGGCGTCGAGTTGCCGATGAGGCGGCTCTTCGGGCCGCGCGACGCGAGCGCGCGGCGCGCCTCGGTGAGCTCGCGGCGCATCGTGCGCTCGCCGTCGATGCGCGTCAGGTGGTGCAGCAGCTCTTCGACGTCGAACGGCTTCGTGAGGTAGTCGGAGGCGCCTTCTTTCAAAGCCGCGACCGCCTCGCCGACGTCGGCGAACGCCGTCATCAAGATGAAGTCGGTGAGGGGAGCTTCCTTGCGCACGTGACGGAGCAGCGCAAGCCCGTCGAGGCCGGGCAGGCGCACGTCGCTGAGGAGGAGATCGAAGGACTTGTCGATCAGGAGCTTGGCGGCGGCGGCGCCGTCTCCCTGCTCGGTCACGGCGTGTCCGGCGCCGCGCATGGCTTCGGCAAGCGCTTCACGCAACTCGGGCTCGTCATCGATGAGGAGGATGTCCACGGCGAAATCCTAGGGTCGTCTCCCTGTAGCACAAGGGGGACGTTGATGGCGGCGTTTGTGCGAATTTCGGGTCACGGCTGGTCAAGCGACCTCAGCGGGTGCAATGTTGCGTCGTGGCCGCGGTGTCGTGCTCGAAACGCGCGGGTGCCCGCGAATGAGCGATGCCGCGCGAGACCGCGACCTCGACGCGCGGCGCGAAGGCGCGCTCGACTGCGTCACGGCGGGCCTGTCGTCGGCCGCGACGCGCGACGCGATCCTGCAATCGATTCTCGATGAGGGCAGCCGCGTGTTGGCGTCCTCGGCCGCCGTAGTCTACGTGACATCGCCCGAGGACGGGCGGCCTTTGCTCGTCGCGCACGTCGGCATCCCCGACGACGTCGCGCGCGCGGCGGCGACCCTCGCGGCCGACTCGAAGTTGCCCGTCGCCGTCGCGATGCGCGACGGCCAGCCCGTGTGGGCCCCCACCCCGGATGAGCTGGCGTCCCGGTTTCCGGAGTTCGTGCGCACCGTCGGCGACTCGATCGCGCGCGAGGCCCTCGTGGCGCTGCCGTTGCGCGTGCGCGGCGAGGTCGTCGCGGGCATCGGCTTCGCTTTCCCCGAGGCGCATGCCTTCGACGCGGGCGAACGCACCTTCCTGACGACGCTCGCCGAACGTTGCGAGACGGCCATGGAGCGCGCGCGCCTCTATGAAGAGGCGCAGGCCCAGCTGCGCTTCAATGAGATCGTCGCCGGCATCCTGGCCCACGATCTCAAGAACCCGCTGGCGGCCGTCATCATGAACGCGCGCCTCTTGCGCAACGCCGAGGGCGAGCGCGAGCGCACGATCGCCGCGCGCATCGTCACGAGCAGCGAGCGCATGGGCCGCATGATCGAGCAGATCCTCGACTGGACGCGCGTGCGCTCCGCGGCGGGCCACGTCCAGATCGTGCGCGCGTCGTGCAACCTGGGCGCGATCGCCGCCGAGGTGGTCGGCGAGGTGCGCGCCCGCAAGCCCGACGTGCCCATCACGATCGAGGCGCGCGGCGCGCTCGAAGGTCAGTGGGACGCCGACCGCCTCGCGCAGGTGCTGTCGAACGTCGTCGGCAACGCCGTCGACCACGCGTCACGGCCCGGCGTCGCGCTCAGGCTCACCGGAGAGGGTGACGAGGTCCGCATCGCCGTCGAGAACGAAGGCCAGATCGCCGACGAGCTCATGCAGTTCGTCTTCGAGCCGTTTCGCGGGCGCGCCTCGGGGGCGCGCGTGGGCGGGCGCGGCCTCGGCCTCGGGTTGTACATCACGCGGCAGATCGTGCTCGCGCACGGCGGGCGCATCGATGTCGAGAGAACGCCCGACAACCGCGTGATCTTTTCGGTCACGCTGCCGCGGGCGACTTAACCTTAGGAGTTACCAGCGCCCGACGCACCGTCGTCGAGCGATACTCGAAAGTAACCAGCCGTCGGGCGAGACGCGGGGCCGGGTATGGAAATCTGGGCACTTTCGTCGTGGCAAGGGCCTTGCTTCATGACGAGGCATGGCAAATACAGCGCACATGCGGCGGGAAGGGGCGCCGCTTCACAAGGTTCCCCTGGGTGAGCGGACTGAACGCGCGGCGGCTCATGCGAGCTCGCGCACCGGCACGCGAAGCGACGGATCATCGGCCCTCATGGCGTACCTCCGCGATCTGCGGCGGCACCCCGTGATGACGCGCGCCGAAGAGCACGAGGTGGCGACGAAGTACGCCGAGACGCACGACCCGCGGCTCGCGAGCAAACTGGTGCAGGCGAACCTTCGCCTCGTCGTGAAGATCGCCTTCGAGTACCGAACGTCGCGCGCGAACCTGCTCGACCTCGTGCAGGAGGGCAACCTGGGCCTCGTGCATGCCGTGCAGAAGTACGATCCGAAGCGCGGCGTTCGCCTCGCGACCTACGCGTCGTGGTGGATGCGCGCGTACATGCTGAAGTACATCCTGTCGAGCGCGCGCCTCGTGAAGCTCGGCACGACGCAGGCGCAGCGGCGGCTCTTCTTCGGGCTGCGCCGCGAGCGCGCGCGCCTCGCCGGCCTCGAGGGCGGCACCGTCGACACGCAGACGTTGGCGGCGCGCCTCGACGTCAGCGAGAAAGAGGTCGTCGAGATGGATCGCCGCCTGGCGGCGCGCGAGGCGTCCCTCGACGCGGCCTCGTACCAGATGGGTGACGGCCTGTCGCGCTCGGACGCCTTCGTCGCCGAGGAGACGCGGCGGCCCGACGTCCAATGCGAGACCGTCGAGTTCAACGAGGCGTTCCTTCGTTCGGTGCACGATTTCCGCGAGACCCTCAAGGGCCGCGACGTCGTGATCTTCGACGGACGCCTCTCGGGTGAGGACACGGCGACGTTCGCCGAGATCGCCCAGCAGTTCGGCGTGAGCCGCGAGCGTGTGCGTCAGCTCGAGGAGCACCTCAAGACGCGCCTCCGCCGCCACCTCGCCGCCACGCTCGGCGACGCCGTGCCGTTCGAGGCCGCGGCCGCGTGATGCTCGACATCCTGCTCGTGGAAGACGAGCCCGAGCTGAGAGACTCGCTCGGTGAAGCGCTGCGTGAAGAAGGGCACGAGGTCGAGTTGGTGGGGGACGGCAAGGCGGCGCTCGACCGCCTCGCCGCTCGCCCCTTCCACCTCGTGGTGAGTGACGTCCGGTTGCCCGAAGTCGATGGAATGACACTGTTGCAGCGGGTCCGAAGCGAGTTCCCCTCGACGGAGGTCCTGCTCATGACCGCCTACGGTTCGCTCGGTGACGCCGCGCGCGCCGTGCGAGACGACGCCGTTCAATATCTGACGAAGCCGTTCGACCTCGACGAGCTGGTCTCGGTCGTCGACCAGGTCGACGAGCGCCGCCGCGTACGGATCCGTCAGAAAGCGCCTTAGCGTCCGCGCCCGTCAGGCCCGGCCTCGGGCGCTCCCTTTGTGACGCTTCTCCTTGACGGCCGGCATCGCTGGCCAGAAAGTGCGGAGGACGTCCTTGGGGGGATCGGTGAGCCAGCGTCCGCGGAAGGGCCAGGAGGCGGCCTCGGCCAGCAGTGGCGCCGCCTATACAGTTCAGGCCGTGCTCCAGGAGACCGCCTCGACAGGCGTCTACCGGGTGACGCGCGTCGCCGACGATCGCTCCGTGATCCTCAAGACGCTACGGAGGAAGCCGCCGCGCGCTCACGAGCTCGAACGTCTGCGGCGGGAGTACGAGGTGGGCGTGGGTCTGAACGTGCGTTCGGTCGTGCGGCCGCTCGCGCTCGAGAGCGTCGACGGCGTGCCGATGCTCGTGCTCGAGGACTTCGGCGGTGAGTCGCTCGACCGCCTGTCGACGGGCCCGATGGAGCCGCGCCGGTTCTTGCGGCTGGCCGTCGCCGTCACGGGCGCGATCGCCGACCTCCACAAGCACGGCATCGTTCATCGCGACATCAAACCCGGCAACATCATCGTGCGCGAGGACACGACGCTCGCGAAGATCATCGACCTCGGCATCGCGACGGCGCCGGGGCAGGGGACCGCCGGCGCGCCGGCGGCGTCGGCGCTCGCCAACCAGGCGCCCTTGATCGAGGGTTCGCTGCCGTACATGTCTCCCGAGCAGACGGGGCGCATGAACCGCACCGTCGACGAGCGCAGCGACCTCTATTCATTGGGCGTGACGTTCTACGAGCTGCTCGCGGGGCAGCTGCCGCTCAAGGGCGAGGACGCGCTCGAGTGGATCCACGCGCACCTCGCGCGCGAGCCCACGCCCCTCGCCTGGGTCGCGCCGGCGGTGCCCGACGTGCTCGCGGCGATCGTCATGAAGCTGCTCGCGAAGCGGCCCGAGGAGCGCTACCAGACGGCGACGGGGCTGCTCCACGACCTGTCGACCTGCGCGGCGCAGCTCGATCGCAACGGGCGCATCATCCCGTTCGACCTCGGCGGCCACGACGCCGCTGATACGTTCGAGATCCCGCGCAAGCTCTACGGCCGCGCCGAGCCGGCGGCGCGTCTCGAGGCGGCCTTCGAGCGCGTCGCCAAGACCGGCCGCGCCGAGCTCGTGCTCGTGTCGGGCTATTCGGGCATCGGCAAGTCTTCGCTCGTGCTGACGCTCGAGACGCCGATCTCGGTGCGCGGCGCGCTGTTCCTCGCGGGCAAGTTCGATCTCGTGCGGCGCGACGTTCCGTACGCGACGCTCGTGCGCGCGTTTCGTGACGAGGTGGTCGCGCGCCTCGACGCCGACGAGGCCTCGGTCGCCGCGTTCGGCGCGCACCTCGACGCAGCGCTCGGCCCCAACGCCGATCTCATCGTGCAGATGTTCCCCGAGCTCGAGCGCGTCCTCGGCTCACGCCCGCCCGTGCCGGGTCTCGCGCGCAGCGAGGAGGAGACGCGCTTCCACCGCGTGTTCCGCCAGTTCCTGTCGGTGCTCACCGACGGCGAGCGCACGCTCGTGCTGTTCCTCGACGATCTCCAGTGGGCCGACGCCGCGAGCTTGCGGCTGCTCACGCGCGTCCTCGCGCATCCCGACACGCCGCGCGTCCTCACGATCGGCGCGTACCGGGACAACGAGGTCCACGCCTCGCACCCGCTCGAGCTCGCGCTCGAGGATCTGCGCCGCGCCGGCACCGAAGAGAGCCGCGTCGTCCTCGCGCCGCTGTCGGTCGACGACACGACGGCGCTCGTCGCCGACGCCGTGCACGCCGACCTCGCGACGGCGCGCCCGCTGGCCGAGCTGGTCCACGAGAAGACGGCGGGCAACCCGTTCTTCGTGATCCAGTTCCTCACGGCGCTCCACGACGAGGGGCTCATCTCGGCCGTGCCGCTCGTCGGGCTCGTGTGGGACGTCGCCAAGATCCGGGAGCGCGGCTTCACCGACAACGTCGTCGACCTAATGACGCGCAAGATCGAGCGCCTCGATCGCCCCGTCGTCGAGCTGCTCGAGCTCGCGGCCTGCATCGGCAACACGATCGACGTCGGCACGCTGGCGATCGTGCGCGGAGGCACGCGAGCCGACACCGAGGCGCTGCTGCAGGTCGCGCTCGCCGAGGGCGTGCTGCTGCGCCGGCGCGGCGTCTTCCGCTTCCTGCACGACCGCGTCCAGCAGGCCGCCTACGCGCTCATCCCCGAGGCCCAGCGCGCCGAGGTCCACTTGCGCATCGGGCGGCTCCTGCTCGCGAGCCGTCAGCCGGGCGGCGCCGACGAGGACGCGCGCGAAGAGACGCGAGACGGCGTCGAGGACGATTCGTCGCTGTTCGACGTCACCGATCACCTCAACGTCGGCGCGCACCTGCTGACCGACGCGGCCGAGCGTCGCGTGCTCGCGCGCCTCAACCTGCTCGCGGGCCGCAAGGCGAAGGCGTCGACGGCCTACGCGTCGGCGATCCGCTACTTCGAGGCGGGGCTGCCGCTGCTCGACGCCAACGCCTGGTCGTCCTCGCACGCCGTCGCCTACGGCCTGCACTTCGAGCACGCCGAGTCGCTGTACCTCGTGGGCCGGTTCGCCGAGGCCGAGGCGCGCTTCGCCGTCGTGCTCGCCAACACCGACTCGGTCCTCGAACGCGCCGACGTGTACCAGATCGAGGTCGACCTCTTCACGTCGCAGATCGCGCTCGACAAGGCCGTCGACACGGCCGTGCGCGGCCTCGAGGAGCTGGGGGTCGAGCTGTCCGCGCACCCCACCGAGTCTCAACTGACGGCGACGGCCGACCGCGTGTTCGCGGCGCTCGCGGGCCGCACGATGGACGAGCTGCTCGCGCTGCCGCGCATGATCGATCCGCGCATGCGCGCGGCGCTCGACATCCTGGCCGTGCTGTTCGGTCCGTCGCACAGCACGGATCCGAACCTGCCTTTCATTGTGTACGCCAACATGGTCGAGATCAGCCTGCGCCACGGCAACACCGACGCGTCGGCGATCGGCTACGCGTACTTCGGCATGGCGATCGGCGCCAAGTTCGGCCGCTACAAAGAGGGCTACGCGTTCGGCAAGCTGGGCGCCGACTTGGCCGAGAAGCACGGCCTGCTCGCCTACAAGTCGAAGCTCGCGCTGATCTTCGGCGACTGCATCGGCCCCTGGTCGCGGCCGCTCCTGGGCGCGCTCGATCACCTCGACGTCGCGTTTCGCACGGCCGTCGAGACGGGCGACCTCACGTTCGCCTGCTACTGCTGCAACCACATCGTCTTCGATCGCTTGCTGCTGGGCGAGCCGCTCGCCGACGTGTTCCGCGAGTCGCTGCGCCGCTACGACTTCGCGCGCAAGGCCAGCTTCGACGCCTCCTGCAAGATCATCCTCGACATTCAGGCGTTCATGCTCGCGCTGCGCGGCCTGTCGCCCGATGCGCTCCGCGAGCAGGCGCGCGGCGACCTGCGCGCGCGGCCGCAGCCTGGCCTCCAGGCCGACGACCAAGCTGACGACGTCGGCTTCGACGAGCGCGCGTTCCACGCCGAGATGGACGTCTACCCGTGGCCCATCATCCGGTGCTGGCACTTCATCATGCGGCTCTCGGCGCGTTACTACCTCGGCGACCACGAGGGCGCGCTCGCCGACGGGTGGCGGGCGCGCGAGCTCATCTGGACGAGCATGGCGCACCTGCAAGAGCCGGAGTTCTGGTTCTTCTTCGCGCTCACGCTCGCGGCGACGCACGGCAAGGTCGCCGCCGCCGAGCGCCCGCGCCAGCTCGACCTGATCCGCGTGCACGAGCGCAAGCTCGCGCGCTGGGCGGCCGAGTGCCCCGAGAACTTCGAGGCCAAGTGGGCGCTCGTCGCCGCCGAGCTGGCGCGCATCGAGGGCCGCGCCGAGCCGGCGATGTCGCTCTACGAGCAGGCCATCCGCGCCGCGCGGGCGTCGGGCTTCGTGCAGAACGAGGCGCTCGGCCTCGAGCTCGCGAGCGGCTTCCACCGCGCGCGCGGCTTCGAGCTCATCGCCGACACGTACATGCGCGAGTCGCGCGCCGCCTACGTGCGCTGGGGCGCCTTCGGAAAGGTCGCCGAGCTCGATCGGAGGTATCCGCACCTGGTGGCGTCGGCCTCGCGCGCCGCAGACGAGGCGCGCCCCGAGGCGACGGCGACTCTCGCCATGCGCGCCGAGTGGATCGATCTCGTGTCGGTCGTGCGCGCGTCGCAGTCGATCTCGAGCGAGACGTCGCTCGACAAGCTCGTGGGGACGCTGTTCCGCATCGTGCTCGAGCAGGGCGGCGCGCAGCGAGGCTTTCTCGTCATGCGTCGCAACGGCGAGGCCGTGCTCGAGGCCGAGGCGTGGCTCGACGAGGGCGGCGTGCGCGCGCGCATCTTGCCGTCGGTGCCGGTCGCGACGTCGCGCCTCGTGCCGCGCTCGCTCGTCGCCGCCGTGCTCGGTTCGGGGCGACGTGTGCTGCTCGACGACGCGAGCCGCCCGGGCGCGTTCTCGAACGACGAGTACGTCGTGCGCGTCGGGCCGCGTTCGGTGCTCGCGTTGCCCATCATGCGGCACGGCGAGGTCGCGGGCCTGCTCTACCTCGAGAACAACGCCCTCACGGGCGCCTTCACTTCGGATCGCCTCGCGTCGCTCGAGCTCGTGACGGCGCAGGCGGCGATCTCGCTCGAGATCGCGCGCCTCGTCGAGACCGAGCGGACGGCGCGCGCGGCGGCCGAGGGCGCCGAGCGGCGCGCCGCGTTTCTCGCCGACGCGACGGCGTTGCTCGTGGCGTCGCTCGACGCCGACACGCAGCTGACGCGGCTCGCGCGCCTCGCCGTGCAGTCGCTCGCCGACGTCTGCCTCATCGATCTCGTCGACGGCACGGAGGTCCGCAGGGTCGCGGCGGCGCACAAGGATCCCGCGGCGGAGGCGCCGCTCGCCGAGCTGGCGGCGCGCTTCCCGGCGCGGCTCGACGCCACGTCGCCGCAGGGCACGGTCGCGCGCACGAAGGAGTCGCTGCTGCTCGAAGATCCCGACGTCGGAGCGGGGTTCTCGTCGCTGCTCGTGCTGCCGCTCGTGACGGGCGGCGACGTCGTCGGCGTCATCTCGCTCGCGCAGGCCGAGCCGGCGCACCGCTACGGCCCTCGCGATCTCGAGGTCGCGCGCGAGCTGGCCGCGCGCGCCGCGATCGCGGTCTCGAACGCGCGCCTCTACCGGGCTACCCAGGCGGCGGTCCAGCTGCGCGACGACTTCCTCGGCATGGCGTCGCACGAGCTGCGCACGCCGCTGACGTCGCTCATCTTGTCGTTGCAGACGCTCGAGCGCCGCCCGTGGGAGGGCCGTCCGCTCGCGCCGCTCATCGACGCGCGCCGCATCTCGCTCGCGGCGCGCCAGGCCGAGCGCCTCGATCGCCTCATCGGCGACCTGCTCGACGTCTCGCGCATGGAGGCGGGACAGCTCGTGCTCGTGCGCGCGCTCGTCGATCTCGGCGAGCTTGCGCGCGAGGTCGTCGCGCGCTTCGAGGAGGACGCCGCGCGCTCGGGCTGCGCCATCACGATCGAGACGACGCCCGCGATCGTCGGCAGCTGGGACGCCTCGCGCCTCGATCAGGTCGTCACGAACCTGCTCGGGAACGCGCTCAAGTTCGGCGCCGGCCGGCCCATCCACGTCCGGGTCGACACGCGGGGCGATCGCGCGCTGCTCGTCGTACGCGACGAGGGCGTCGGCATCGAGCCCGAGCACCAGCGCACGGTCTTCGATCGCTTCGATCGCGGCGGCGTCACCGAGAGCCAGGGCGGCCTCGGGCTCGGCCTCTACATCTGTCGGCGGCTCGTCGACGCGCACGGCGGGCGCATCAGCGTGTCGAGCCGGCCAGGGTCGGGCTCGACGTTCTCCGTCGAGCTTCCGTTTTCATAGAAGGAGTCAGTGGTGGAGTTGCAGCTCGAGGGAAAGACGGTCCTCGTCACCGGGTCGACGGCGGGCATCGGTTACGCGGCGGCGCGGCTCTTCGCGCGTGAGGGCGCGACGGTGGTCGTCAACGGCCGCAGCGAGGCGCGCGTCGCCGACGCGATGGCCGCGCTGGCGAAGGACGCGCCGCGCGCGCGCGTGCGCGGCGTCGCCGCCGACGTCGGCACGGCCGCGGGGTGCGCCGCGCTCGTCGCGCGCGAGGCGTCCGTCGACGTTCTCGTCAACAACGTCGGTCTGTACGGCCCACAGGCCTTCGAGGACATCACCGACGAGGACTGGCAGCGCTACTTCGACGTCAACGTCATGTCGGGCGCTCGCCTCTCGCGCGCGTATTTCCCCGGTATGCTCGCGCGCAGCTGGGGCCGCGTCATCTTCGTCTCGAGCGAGTCGGCGATGCAGGTGCCCGCCGAGATGGTTCACTACGGCATGACGAAGGCGGCGCAGCTGGCGATCGCGCGCGGCATGGCCGAGCGCGCGCGCGGCACGGGCGTCACCGTCAACAGCGTGCTGCCCGGCCCCACGATGTCGGAGGGCCTCGACGAGATGGTACGGAAGCGCGCCTCCGAGAGGGGGCTCAGCGACGCCGAGATCGAACGTGACTTCTTCGCGACGGCGCGCCCCACGTCGATCATCCAGCGCTTCGAGACGGTCGACGAGATCGCGAACCTGATCGTCTACCTGGCGAGCCCGCTCGCGAGCGGCACGACCGGCTCGTCGCTGCGGGTCGACGGCGGGATGGTCCGCAGCATCATCTAGGGTTAGGGCGCGAACGAGCGCGGCCGCCGGTACCGCGAGATCGCGACGCAGGCGCCGGCGACGAAGAGCCACGCGCCCACGTGGTGAATCAAGACGTGTCGCGCGCCTTGGTGGCACGCGAGCTCGCCCACGAAGGCCCCGGCCGTGCCGGCCCCGAGCCCGGCCGCGAGCGCGCGCGGCCAGCGCCAGGCCGCGTCGCCCAACGCCCAGATCGCCCATCCGAGGGGCAAGAGCCCGACGCCGACGTGGCTGACCGAACAGACCCACCCGGGCGTCGACGACGGTATGCCCTCGCCGCGCGCGAGCGCGAGAAGGCCCATCGTGACGGGCGCGGCGACGAGGATGACGGACGCCCAGCGCGTCCCAGGCGCGACGGCCGCGACAGAAGCCACGGCGGCGAGGGCGAGCAAGGCCGCGAGCGTCGCGAGGCTCGTGGGCGCCGCGCTGCCGGCGGCGAGCGCGCCGAGCGCGATGAGGGCGCAGAGCCCCCCCCAGGCCGCGCCGAGAATGGCCGCCCTTCGCGTCCACGGGCGCGCCACGGGCGCCCGGCGAAGCTCGGCGAGCGCCGCGGCGCGGGCCTTCTCCAGCGCGCCGCTCTCTCGCTCGACGGCGCTCACGAGGGTCCCTCCAGTCCCAGCGGCGCGAGCAACGCACGCAGCTTCTGGTACCCGCGGTGCGCGCGCACCTTCGCCGCGCCGACGCTGATGCCCAGCGCCGCCGCGATCTCTTCGAACGACAGCTCCTGCAGCTTGTGCAGCACGACGGCCTCGCGCTGATCGACCGGCAGCTTCATGAGAGCGTCTTCGATCGCCCGCGCCGCCGCGGGATCGGCCGACGGCGCCGGTTCCACGACGGCGTCGACCACGACGCGTCCCACGGCCAGATCCTCGGGCCGCGCGCGCCGTCGCCGAAGCGCGTCCCGGCCCGCGTTGGCGGCGATCGCGAAGATCCAGCCGCGCACCGTCGTGCCCGGTTGATACCGCCCGCGCGCGCGCACGACCGAGAGGAACGTCGTCTGCAACAGGTCCTCGGCCATCGCCTGGTCGCGCACCATGCGAGCCAGGAAGGCCAGCACGGGCGGCGCGTGGCGAGCGTACAGGGTCTCGAAGGCGCGCTCGTCGCCTCGACAAAATTGCTCCATGAGGTGGTCGTCCTCGGACTGCGGCAAGTCTGTCTCCGTCAACGCCTCGGCGGCCCGCGCGGTTACAGCTTGGCGCCAATGAGCGCGCGCCGCGGCGAAAATCGTCGGTAACCGGACGCGGCGCGGCTGCGTTGCATCCCATATGCGGGTCTTGCTCGTCCAGCCGGCGCCCTTCGAGCCGGGGCGCCTCGGGCTCGAGAACGTCATTTGGCTCTCCGAGCCCGTCGCGCTCACGAGCATCGCCGCCATGATCCCCGAGCACGAGGTGCGGCTGCTCGACATGCGCCTCGAGCCCGACACGGCGCTCAACGAGCTGTTGCTCGGTTGGCGGCCCGAGCTCGTCGGCGTCACGTCGATGACGACCGACTGTTACCAGGCGCGCGCCGTCCTCGAAGTCGCGAAAGGCACGCTGGGCGACGCTTGCTTCACGTTGGTCGGTGGGCACCACCCGACGCTGTCGCCCGAGGACTTCGAGGACGACACCGTCGACGCCATCTGTTTGGGCGAGGGTGAAGAGACGTTTCAACAGCTGGTCGCGCACCTCGCGGCCGGCGGCGACCGCCGCGCGTTGGGCGCGATCGCGGGGCTGCGGCACCGCACGGCCGATGGATGGGCCACGACGCCGAAGCGCGCGCAGTCGCGCACGCTCGACTCGTTCCCCGCGCCCGCGCGCCACCTCATCCCCGCACGGTACCGCCGGGAGTACTTCTTCACCGTCGCTGGCCCGATGGCGTCGATGCAAACGTCCAGGGGCTGCAGCTTCGATTGTAATTTCTGCGCGATCTGGGAGTTTTACGAGCGCCGCACGCGCTACCTGTCGGCCGAGGCCATCTGCGATCGCCTCGAGACCATCGAGGAGAAGTTCGTCTTTCTGCTCGACGACAACTTCCTCACCAACAAGAAGCGCCTCGAGGCGCTGTGCGACGAGCTCGAGCGTCGCGGGATCCAGAAGTACTTCGGCACGCAGGGCCGCACCGACTTCATCGCCGAGAACCCGGCGCTCATGGCGCGCCTCGCGAAGAACGGCCTCATGATGGTGCTGTCGGGCTACGAGTCGAACGACGACGACGCGCTCGAGGCGCTGCGCAAGAAGAGCACGCGTGACGCCAACCGCCGCGCCGCCGACGTCCTGCGCGACCTCGGCATCATCTCGACCGGCATCTTCATGGTGCGGCCCGACTTCGAAGAGGCCGACTTCGACCGGCTCTACGCGGCCATCAACGAGCTCGGCATCGCCATCCCGCTCGTGACGGTGCTGACGCCGCTGCCGGGCACGCAGCTCTTCAAGCAGCGCCAGCACGAGCTGCTCACGCGCGACGTGCGCTTGTTCGACCTGCTGCACGCCGTGCTGCCGACGAAGATCCCGCGCGCGCGCTTCTACGCGAAGATGGCCGAGTACAACCGCGCGACGTGGCCCGGCTTCGAACGCGCCATCCGCGCGTCGGTGCGCCGCCGCCCCGGCTTCTTCCTGGGCGCGCTGCCGGGCATCGCGCGCTTCCTGCGCCGCGCGAACCGCTATCGCCCCGTCGTCGAGAGCGGCGAGAGCCACCTGCGCGACGAGGTCGGCATCATCGACGCGAACATCACAGCCGCGACGGCGCCGGCGCGCCGCAAGTTGCCGGTCGTCGGCGACGGCGCTTCGGTGGGGGCGCCGTGAACGCGCGCGCGTTTCTCGCCGACCTGCGCGTCGAGGTCGAGGGCCACGTCGGCGTGAACCACCCGCTGCTCGCGCGCCTCGCGCACGTGCCGTTCGCGCGCGAGGACTACCGGGTCATGGGCCTGCAGCACTACGCGCTCGTGGGACACTTCACGTCGTACTTGGAGCGCTTGCTGCCGCGCGCGCCCGACTCGGAGGCGAAGCAGTGGATCGCCAAGGTGCTCGTCAACGAGTACGGCGAGGGCTCCGACGGCAAGGATCACGCCGAGCTCTACCGCGGCTTCTTGCTGGCGACGGGCGCGGCGGCGGGCGAGGAGCGCGAGACGCCGCTGCACCCCGACGTCACCGGCTTCGTCACCGAGCACCGCCGCATCTGCGCCGAAGAGTCGTTCCTCGCGGGCCTGGGCGCCGTCGGCCCCGGACACGAGTGGACGATCCCGCGCATGTTCACGCGCATCGTCCGCGGCCTGCGGCGCGCCGGCTTCGCCGAGCCCGAGATCCTCTATTTCACGCTGCACCAAGAGCAGGACATCGACCACGGCCTGTGGCTCGAAGAGGCGCTCGCGCGCTACGCCGACACGGCCGACGCGCAGGCGCAAATTCGCCGGGGCGCGCTGCTGTCGCTCGAAGCCCGCGCGCGGTTCTGGAGCGGCGTGCAGGCGAAGATCGTCCGCTGGCGCCAGCCGAAGAACGTCCACCTTCGCTCCCAAGGGCACACGCCGCGCACGGGGCGCGAGCGGACGTTGGCCGAGTTCCTCGAGGCGCGCGCGTGAACCCCGTCGCCGAGACGGGGGCGCCGCTCGCCAATCCCTGGCGCGAGGGGCTGCACCACATCGGGAACTCGACGCACTGGATCGTGCTCGAGGGCGTCCGCATCGTCACAGACCCGTGGCTCGGCGAGCCGGCCGACGGGTTGCTCCACCACAGCACGCCGCCGTCGCCGTTGCCGCGCGAGCCCGACGTCGTGCTCGTGACCCACGCGCACGAAGATCACTTCGATCCGCTCGCGCTCCGGCGCCTGTCCCCGCTGGCGGCCGTGCTCGTGCCCACGGCGGCGATGGCGCGGGCCGTGCGCGCGCTCGGCTTCGGCGAGGTCCACGTCGTCACGCCGGGCCAGCGGCTCGGGAGCTTGCGCGGCCTCACGATCGACGTCGTGCGGGGCCGGCACACCGTGCGTGAGGTGTGCTACCGCGTCGCGCGCAAGGGCCGAGCCTTCTTCTTCGCCGGAGACTCGAAGCTGACGCCCGAGATCGAGGCCGTGGCGCGCGCGGGGGACACGCCGTTCGTCGTCCTTCCGGGCGAGCGCTCGCGCCTGTTCGGCCGCCGCGTCGGCATGAGCCCCGAGGAGGCGATCGCGCTCGCCGGCCGCTTCGGCGCGCGCCGCGCCGTGCTCTCCCACCACGAGCACCGCGCGACGGCGCCCGCGCCTTGGCGCTGGATCGTGCGCGTGCCACCCGTCGACCCCGCCGAGTTCCCGCCGTGGTTCACGGTGCCGAAGCCCGGCGAGCACGTCGCATTCCCCTGGGAGGCACCGTCATGAAGATCTTGTTCGTCGCCACGCGCAAGAACTCGCGCCCCGAAGATCGCGAGCTCTACGAGATGGACTTCATGACGCGCGTGCTGGGCTTCAAGCGCTCGCTCGCCGACTTGGGCCTGCTCACCGTCGCCGCTTGCACGCCCGAGGACGTCGAGGTCGAGATCGTCGACGAGTACCTCGAGCCGATTCCCTACGACACGGACGCCGATCTCGTCGCGCTCTCTGCGAAGACGTCCTGCGTGACCCACGCCTACGAGGTGGCGGCCGAGTTTCGCCGCCGCGGGCGCAAGGTCGTGCTCGGCGGCATCCACGCCTCGCTGCGGCCCGACGAGGCGCTCGAGCACGTCGATCACGTCGTCGTCGGCGAGGCCGAGCGCAGCTGGCCCGCGTTCGTGCGCGCCTTCGCGCGGGGCGAGGCGCCGCGCCTGCAGCCCGACGACGGCTTCCCGCCCATGAGCGAGATCCCGCCGCCCGCGTGGCGCGGCGTCGATCACGCGCAGTACCTCTTTCACCAGATCCAGACGACGCGCGGCTGTCCGTTCAAGTGCCGCTTCTGCAGCGTCCCCGACATCTCGGGCTCGACCTTTCGCTTCAAGCCCGTCGAGTGCGTCGTGCGCGAGCTCGCGGCGCTGCCGCGCGCGGGCCGCCTGCGCGAGCGCATGAAGGCGACCTACGTCGTCGACGACAACTTCATCTCGAAGGTGCCGTACACCAAAGATCTGTTGCGCGCTTTCGCGCCCCTCTACGCCGCGGGCGAGCTCGGCGAATGGTCGGCGGAGACGACGCTCAACGTCGCGCGCGACGAGGAGATGCTCGACCTCTTCCGCGACGCCGGTTGCTCCACGCTCATCATCGGCTTCGAGTCCGTCTCCGAGGCGACGCTGCTGACGATGGACAAGAAGGTGAACTTTTGTCTGACGTTCCAGGACGCGATCGCGCGCATCCACGAGCGCGGCATGGCGATCGTCGGCAACTTCATCGTGGGCTTCGACACGGACACGCTGTCGGTGTTCCGCGACACGCTGAGGTTCATCGACGACAACGCGATCCTGTATCCGTTCTTCAGCATCCTGACGCCCATGCCCGGCACCGCGCTGCACGACGAGTTCCGCGCCGCGAACCGGCTCGACCACCTGGATTGGGCGCGCTACGACACCCGGCACGTCGTCTACGAGCCGCGCCACATGACCCGCGAGCAGCTCATGGACGGCTACGTCTACCTGTTCGAGCAGGCCTACGCGACGACGGCCGCGCTCGATCGCCTCGAGGCGTATTGGCGGCGCTACCGGCAACGGCGCTCGGGGGCGCTCGAGAACGCGTTCATCAAGTGGCGCCTGCGTCCGTTCCGTCGCGAGGGCACGGCGCGCTTTCAGGCGCTGATGCGTGAGGGGTGGTCGCGGCTCGCGGCGCGCGGGATCAACTCCGACGTCGCGCAGCTCCTCTACTACTACGACTCGGCGCACTTCGTGGACTACCTCGACCGTTACAAATCCCCGGCCTATGCCGAAAACGTGCGCATCTTCAGAGGTGAGCTCGATGCGCCCGTCGACGCGCAGCTCGCGCGCAAGCAGTGGCAGCGCGGCCGCAAGTCGTTGCCCGTCGTGACGAGCTCGCCCGGCTGAACGCCGAATCATTCGCGCTCCTCCGGAGTCTCAAGATCGGAGGTTGTCATCATGAAACGCATCGGCTTGATGTTCGCGGTTCCCTTGGCGGCGCTCGTGATCGGCATCGCGGCGCCTCGCGCGGCTGAGGCCGCTGGTTGGCGTGGCGGTGGCGGCGGTGGTCACGCGGCCGCGCCGGCGCACGGCGGCGGATGGCGCGGCGCGCCCGCTGGTCACACTCATGCCCCCGCCTACGGCGGTCGCAGCTACGTCGGTGGCGGTTACGGGCACGGCTATTACGCCCCGCATGCCGCCGTTGGCCACTGGGGCTATCACGGCGGCGTCCGCGTTTGGCTCGGCGTCCCGACGGTTCGTCCCTACGCCGGTTGGGTGTGGACGCCTGGCCAATGGGTCTGGGACGGTTATCAGTGGGTCTGGCAGGAGGGTTACTGGGCGCCTTGAGCGGTGCCCGGCGCGGGCGCGTCGTGATCGGCGCCGTGCTCGAGCGTCTCGACGCTCGCGTGGAAGCGGCGCCGTTCGAACAGGTAGCCGCTCACGCCTTCGCGGGCGGTGCTTTCTTTGACCTTGCGCTTGAGCGACGACGCGAGCTGCGCGAGCGCGCCCGGGTGCTCCATCTCTTGAACGACGTCGCCTTGGACGACGGCGACCGAGAGCGTGACGAGCGGGACGTTGACGGTGTTGCCCTTGCGGTCGACGGCGACGAAGTAGCCGCGTTGCAGATCGTTGGCGTCGAACAGCTCGCGCTTCTCCTCGTCGAACTGCCGGCAGATGGCCTGCACGAGGTCGGTGGCGACCTCGACGGGTGAGACGACGACGAAGTCGTCGCCGCCGATGTGCCCGAGCCGCGCGGCGCTGGCGTTCTTCGCGAGGGCGCGCGACAGCACGCGCGCCGCGCAGCGGATCATCTCGTCGCCGCGCAAGAAGCCGTAGCAGTCGTTGTACTCCTTGAAGCGATCGAGGTCGGCGTAGACGACGGAGGCGCCGCGCTGGTCGATGGCCTCGAGGATCCACCGCTCGATCGTGCGGTTGCCGGGCAGACCCGTCAGCGGGCTGCAGCTCTGCGCCGATTGCACCTCGAGCGACGTCGACCGCATGATGAGCTGGCGGATCGTGACCGACCCGATGAGGACGCCCTGCGCGTTGACGACGAGCACGGGGTCGTAGATCTCTTCGGGCGGCCGCTCCATGGCGAGCTTGGCGAGGGCCGGGATGCTCATCGAGTCCTCGACGACGAGCGGCGTCGGGTTCGCCGCCTCCTCGGCGGGCTTCCATTGGAAGAGGTGGTAGCCGACGGGGCCGCCCGTCTTCGCGTAGTAAGCGCGGCGCGTGATGAGGCCTGTCGGGCGATCGTCGCGCACGACGACGACGTGGTCGACGTTCGGCTCCTTGCGGAACATGCGGTCGATGTCCTCGCCGCGCTTCTCGCGCTCGCGCAGAGTCGCGCAGCGGATCACGAGCGGGCCGACGGCCTCGTTCAGATCGGCCTCGCGATAGTTGAACTGCCGCATGATCTGCCGCAGCTGCAGGCGCACGTTCGTCGCCGGCTCGGCGGGCGAGGGCGCGGGACGGCCCAGTAGGTAGCCCTGCGCGTAGCGGACGCCGAAGCGCGCCAGCGTCTCGAGCTCGTCCCACGTCTCGACGCCCTCGGCGATGAGCGCGGCGTCGACGCTGCCGGCGAACGCGACGAGCGACTTCAGCAAGTGCTGCTTGTAGGCGTGGCGGTGGATGTCGCGCGACAGCGACATGTCGAGCTTGAGGAAGTGCGGCGAGCATGTCACGAGCGTCACGAGGCCCGAGTGTCCCGCGCCGAAGTCGTCGAGCGCGATGCGGAAGCCTTGCTGGACGTAGTCGCGGATGTGCCGCTCGAAGCCCTCGTAGTCGACGATCGACTCGCGCTCGGTTATCTCCATCACGAGGTTCGACTGCTCGAGGCCGTAGCGCGCGAGGTCGGTCTGCAGCGCGCCGCCGTTCGGCCCCTCGGTGCTGATGACGTGCGGGCTGACGTTGAGGAAGTAACGCTTGCGCGACAGGCCGGCCGGCAGCCGCGCGATCGTGCGAAAGGCCACGCGGCGGCAAGCGTTCTCGAGGTCGTGCGACAAGCCTAGGCGCTCGGCGGCGCCGAACATCTCGGACGGCGTCGGCATGAACGCCGGTCCGCGCGACAGCACCTCCCAGGCGATCGTCGAGCCGTGGTGCAGGTCGACGATCGGCTGGAAGTGCGAGGTGACGAGATCGTTCTCGGTGATCTCGACCAGGGCCTCGTAGAGGTCTCGGGCGGCGGCGCCCGGCGGCGGCGCGATGCTGTTCGGTCCTTCTCCCGTCGTCATGCGCGTTACCGCTCGGGACCAGCGTAAGGCTCCAGGGCGGTGTCCCGTGCGACAGGATGGAAAACACGTAAGCGCGGGCGCGCCCACATGTGGGACAGAAGTCGCCGCGCGACCGCCGTCAGTTCGTCAGGTCGCTGGGCTCGCTGCCGCCGGCATCGCGGGCTTTTCCGTCGCGCTTTGCGGGCTTCGCGGCGGGCGCGGCCGCTGGCGCCTCCGCAGGCGCGTCGTCGAGCGCGCCCGTGAGGACGTCTTGCTGAGCCTGGCGCGTCTTGGCGCCCGCCGGGCAGGTGCGCCGCGTGTAACGACCCTCGGCGTCCATGTCCCAGACGCTGGCGTTGTCGGCCAGGGCGGGGCGGAGCACCTCTCGGTGCAACCGTTCGCGCAACGGCACGGCGAGCACGGGCACCATGATCTCGACGCGCCGGTGCAGGTTGCGCGGCATCCAGTCGGCCGACGACAAGAAGTACTCGGTGTCGGCCTGGCCGGGCTCGCCGAACACGAAGATGCGCTCGTGCTCGAGGAAGCGGCCCACGATCGAGAACACGCGGATGTTCTCGGACACGCCGGGGACGCCGGGCCGCAGGCAGCAGATGCCGCGGACGCACAGGTCGATCGACACGCCGGCGCGCGAGGCGCGGTACAGCGCCTGGATCACGGGCACGTCGACCAGAGAGTTCAGCTTGGCGAAGATGTGGCCCTTGCCACCGGCGCGCGCCTTCTCGGCCTGCGCGTCGATCTTCGCGAGGAACGTGTCGGCCAGGGTGATGGGCGCGACCGCGAGGCGGCGGTAGCGCGGCTTCTTCGAGAAGCCCGACAGCGAGTTGAAGAGGTCTGAGACGTCCTCGCCGATCTCGGTGTTGGCCGTGAACATCCCGACGTCGGTGTAGAGGCGCGCCGTCGACGCGTTGTAGTTGCCGGTCGAGACGTGGACGTAGCGGCGCAGGCCGTCGCTCTCTTGCCGCACGACGAGAACGACCTTGGCGTGCGTCTTCGAGGCGGCGCGGCCGAAGAACACGTGCGCGCCCGCGCGCTCGAGCGCGCGCGCCCAGGCGATGTTGTTCTCTTCGTCGAAGCGCGCCTTGATCTCGATCGAGACGGCGACCTGCTTGCCCTTCTCGGCGGCGCTCACGAGCGCGCGCACGGCCTCGGCGTTCGTGCCGGCGCGGTAGAGCGTCATCTTGATGGCGAGGACCTTGGGGTCGTCGGCGGCCTGGCGCAGGAAATCGAGCACGGCGCCGAACGAGTCGTACGGGTGGTGCAGCAGGATGTCGCGCTGGCGGATCGCCGCGAAGAGGTCGCGCCCGTCGGCGAGCTCGGGCGGAACACGCGAGGCGAAGGGCGCGTCGCGCAGCTCGGGGCGCGACAGCGACGCCAGCTCGAACAGCGACGCGAGGCCGAGCGGCCCGGCCGACGCGTAGGCGTCCTCCTCGTCGATCTCGAGCTTCTCGAGCAGCATGCGGCGAATGCGATCGGGCACGCCCGCGGCCACCTCGAGGCGCACGCACGCGCCGAAGCGGCGCTGGCGGATCTCGCGGTCGACGGCCGAGAGCAGGTCGTGCGCCTCGTCCTCGAGGATGTCGATGTCCATGTCGCGCGTGACGCGGAACGGGTAGCAGCTGAGGATCTCGAGGCCGGGAAACAGGTCGTCGAGGTTGGCGGCGATGAGCTGCTCGAGCGGCAGGAAGTCCTGCGTGTTGCCGTCGGTGGCGACGCTCGCGGCGACGGCGTTGAGCGACACGAAGCGCGGCAGGCTCTCGGGCACCTTCACGCGCGCGAACTTGCGCTCGCCCGTGTCGGGGTCGCGCGCCTCGACGGCCAGCGAGAGCGACAGGTTCGACAGAAACGGGAAAGGGTGGCCCGGGTCGACGGCGAGCGGCGTGAGCACGGGGAACACGGCGCTGCGGAAGTAGCGGCGCGCCTCGCGCTTGACGTCGGCGTGCAGGTCCTTCCAGTCGCGCAGGTGGAGGCCTCGCGCCGCGAGCGCCGGCAAGATCTCGTCGGCGAGCAGCCGCTCGGCCTGCTGCACCTGCTTGCGCACGACCTGGTGAATCTGCGTGAGCTGATCGCGAGGCGAGAGCCCGTCGGGCGTCGCTTCGATGATGGCGTTGGCCTCGAGCTGCTCGTGCAGGCCCGAGACGCGGATCATGAAGAACTCGTCGAGGTTCGCCGCGTGGATCGCGAGGAACTTGAGGCGCTCGAGCAGCGGCCAGCCCTCGGCCGGCGGCTCACCGGCGGCGGGCGCGGGTGGGGTGAGCGCTTGCCCGAGCACGCGGTCGTTGAAGGCCAGCCACGACAGCTCTCGGTTGATGTAGAGCGCGCGATCCGTCAGCTCGGGCGACGCGGCGGCATTCGGGGCCTCGGCTTCGTTGCTCACGGCCGCCAGTATGCTAGCCGCGCGCGACGGCGTCGAAAACGTCAGGTGACATCGAGGTGTCGCTTCAACGAGGCGTGGTCGCGCGACCGCGGCCGACGGCCGACGCGAGGGCCGCGGCCAGCTCTTCGATCGTGCTGGGCTTGAGCACGATGTGATCGACGCCCAGCTCGGCGAGCGCGCGCGCCGCATGGTCATCGACGAGGCCCGACGTGAGGACGACGGGTAGGTCGGGGCGGACGGCGCGGAAGGCGCGCACGAGGTCGACGCCCGTGAGCCCCGGCATCGAGTAGTCGGTGAGCAAGACGTCGATGGCGTCGGGCTCGGCGCGGAACCGGTCGAGCGCGGCGCGCGCGTCGCTCGCGCCCACGACGACGTAGCCGAGGCGCTCGAGGCGACGCACGGTGATGCGCACGATGGCCTCTTCGTCGTCGAGGCACAACACGCGCACGCCCGAGGCGTGCGCGGCCGTCGTCGCGGGCCGCGCCGGCGTCGAGGCCGAAGCTCGCGGCCGCGCCTCGGGGAAGAGCACCGAGAACCGGCTGCCGACGCCGAGCGCGCTCTCGACGAAGACGCCGCCCGCGTGGCACTTGGCGACGCCGTGCACGACGGCCAGCCCGAGGCCCGTGCCGACGCTCGGACCTTTGGTCGTGAAGAAGGGGTCGAAGATGTGCTCCATCGTCTTGGCGTCCATGCCGCTGCCGTCGTCGATGACGACGAGCTCGGCGTAGGTGCCGGGCGCGAGCGGCCCTGCCGCCGTCGTCACCGGCCGCTCGACCACGCGGCGCGCGACGCGAACCTCGACGTGGCCGCGCCCCTCGGGCAGCGCCTGCGCCGCGTTCGTGCCGAGGTTCATGAGCACCTGGTGCACCTGGATCGGGTCGGCGAAGATCGCGGGCGCGTCGTCGTCGACGCGCAGCCGCAGCTCGACCGTCGCCGGCAGCGTCGCGCGCAGCAGCTTTCGCACCTCGGCCGCGATCGAGCCGGCCTGGACGACCTCGGCCTTCGGTTCTTGGCGGCGGCCGAAGGTGAGGATCTGCCTCACGAGCTCCGTGGCGCGCTCGCTGGCGCGCGCGATCTCACCCAGGAACTCGCGCGCGCCGTGGCCCACGGGCAGCGTCTCGAGCGCGAAGGCCGCGTTGGCCGTGAGCGACGCGAGGATGTTGTTGAAGTCGTGCGCGATGCCGCCGGCGAGCGTGCCGAGGCTGTCCATGCGCTGCGCGCGCAGCACGTGCTGGTGCAGGCGGTTGCGCTCGGTGACGTCCGTGTTGATCGCGAGGATCGAGGGTGGCGCGCCCGGCGAGCCGCGCAGCAGCGTCCAGCGCCCCTCGACCTCGAGCTCGACGCCGGCGCGCGTGACCTGGGTGAGCTCGCCCGTCCACGAGCCTGCCGCGAGCAGGGCCCGCTCGGCCTCGGCGAGCGCCGCGAGCTCGTCCTTTTTGTAGATGAGGTCGCTGATGGGGCGGCCCACGGCCTCGGCGCGCGGCCAGCCGTACATGACCTCGGCGCCGCGGTTCCAGAAGCGCACGGCGCCGCCGAGATCGCGCACGAGGATCGCGTCCTTGGCCTGGTCGAGGAGCGCCGCCTGCTCGGCGAGCCGAAGCTCCTGCGCGCGGAGCGTCTCGGTCGCGCGGTCGCGCTCGATGGCGATCGCCGCGAGGTGCGTGGCGCGCTCGACCCAGGCGCGCTCGGCGAGCCGCGGCGCGCGCGGCTCGCGGTAGTACATCGCGAACGTCCCGAGGACGTGGCGGTCGATCGAGAAGATGGGGCTCGACCAGCAGGCGCGCAGCCCGTTCGTGAGCGCGACGTCTCGATAAGAGGCCCAGGCGGGGTGGGTCGCGATGTCCTCGACGACGACCGGCTCGCCCAGGTAGGCGGCCGTGCCGCAGGACCCGGCGGCGGGGCCGATGGACTCGCCGTCGATGGCGGCCACGAACGGGACGGGGAGGCTGGGGGCGGCGCCGTGGCGCACGCACCGGGCGACGGGATCGAGCAACAGCACCGAGCACATCATGTCGCTCGCCTGGGCTTCGATGAGGCGAACCAGGCGCTCCAGCACCTGTCCCAGGGAGACACCCGTCGCGATGCGCTCGATCAGCTCGCGCTGGCCGCGCTCGAACCCGCCGTCGCCTGGGGGGCCGGGCCCCCGCGCCGGAGACATCTGGAACGTTTCAGGCATGCGCTCACGTAACCCCGGTTCCCCAACGGAGCCCCGCGAGTATACGTAAACGGCCCGCCTGCCGGCGACCGGCGGCGTTTACGTCACGAGGCCGAGCGTCCGGAAATCCAGGGCTTGCGCCCCGCCGAAGCCGAACTGGGCTCCCTGGACGGGCAGACCCATCTTCGTGGCGATCAGGGTCAAGAGCGTCGAATGGGCGAGGTTGCGCGTGCCGGCGTGCGCGCCGCCCGAGAACGCCGGGACCGTGTTCGTGAAGTTGATCGATTGCCCCAGCTTGAACCCCAGCGCTCCGCCCCCGAGGAACACGAAGGGGACGCGGTCGGTCTTGTGCGGGGCGCCGTCGCCCAGCTCGGAGCAGTGGAAGAGGATCGTGTTGTCGAACAGCGTGCCGCCCGCGGGGTCGGGCGTCGCCTTCAGCATGGTCACGAACTGGGCGAGCTTCTGCGCGTACCAGACGCGGTAGTTCTCCCAGGCCGTGAGCTTGGCGTCGCGCTGTTCGGGCGTGGCGTTGCCGGCCAGCTGGCCCGGCGGCGCGTTGAAGTGCGAGGCGTCGTGCACGCCGAAGATGCCGAGGTCGGTGATGGGGTTGTGCGCGTTCGTGTGCTCGTAGAGCAACGTGATGACGCGTGTGCGGCCGCAAGCGAGGGCGAGGCGCGCGATCTCCATCTGCAGGTCGGCGACGACCCCGCGGTTGGCGGTCTGGTTGTAGCTGGCCTGGTTGGGATCGCCCACGGGCGGCACGGCGAAGTGCGTGGGGTTGAAGCCCGAGAAGTCGCTGCACGTCGCCGTCGACGTCACGCCTTGGTCGCTGAGGCGGCGCTCGAGCGCGCGCAGCGAATCGGTGTACGAGCCGATCTTCAGCTTTTCGGAGTTGGGCAGCGTCGACGTGAGCGCCGTGAGATCGGCGTTGGCGGCGTCGAGGATGCTCTTTTGTTGCATCGCGAGGCGCGCGGCGTCGGCCATGGACGTCGCCGTGCTCCCCGTGGACGATCCGAAGATGCGCGCGAAGGCGGCGAGCGGGTTGTCCTCGGCGAAGATCTCTTCCTTGAGCGAGCGGCGCGTGAAGTGGGGGTGCGGCACCGTGGGCGTGCCACCCTTGCTGATGCGCGACTGGATGCCGAGCTGGATCGAAGAGAAGGGCGTCGCGGACTGGAGGAGATCGCCGAGTTGGAGATCGAGCGTGACGACGTCGCGATCGTCGCCCGCGAGCATCTGCTGCGAGCCGCCCTGGTGATCGCTGAGCGGGTACATCGACACGCCGTCCATGAAGATGCACTCGGACTGGAACGGCGCGAGCGGCGCCGACAGGCGCGGCAACGTGAAGGTCGAGCCCGTCTGCGCGGGGTGCCACAGCGGCGGCTCGAGGCCGCACGGCGTGTAGAAGAAGACGACCTTTGGGGGCGGGCTGGTCGCGGCGGCCGCGGCGGCGCGGCTGCGGTGAGGCGCGAACAGCTGCGCGAGCGGCGCCGCGAGCGCCGACGCCGCGAGGCCGCGCAGGATCCCGCGGCGCTCGATGATGGGACCTCTCTTGTTCATCGATCCACCGTGTCGGCCGAGCGGCGCGTGACGAACGAGTCCTGCAGCGCGATCTGCACGAACAGCTCGGGGATGTCGAGATCGCCGCCGACGAACGCCGCGCGCAGCTTGTCGACGGCGCCCTCATCCACGTCGCGGGCCAGGAAGCCGCGCGTGTAACGGTGGACCATGGCCGCGAGGCAGCCGCGGGCGTCGGCAGACTTCGCGACGAAATTCGACAGCTCGCGCGGGCCGTTGAAGGTCACGGGGCCCGCGGGATCGATGTCGTTGATGACGCCCGAGGTGTCGACGGCCTCGCCGTTGTCGAGCGTGCGCTCGGCGCCCGTGCCGTCGAAGCCTTCGAGGCCGTAGCCGATGGGGTTCATGAGCGTGTGGCAGGTGGCGCACGTGCCCGAGCCGGTGAGCGCCTCGATCTGCTCGCGCGCCGTCTTGCCCGGCGTGCCTGGCTTGACCGTGGCGTCGACGCCAGGGGGAGGCGGCGGCACGTCGTGGCAGAGAAGATTTGCGCGGATCATGTGGCCGCGCTGCGTGGGCGACGACTCGTTCGTACGCGCGTGGCCCATCAAGAACATGCCGAGCGTCAGCAGGCCGCCGCGACGCGCGCCCGCGCCGAGCGCGACCTTCGTGGGCGTCGACGAGCCGGGCGCGGGCAGTCCGTAGATCGCGGCGAGGCGATCGTCGACGAACGTGTAGTCGGCCGTGAAGAGCTCGTCGAACTTCTTGGTCGAGTCGAAGACGACGTTGGTGACGAAGGCGTCTTCTTCGGCGCGCATCGAGTCGACGACGCCCGGGAGGCCGCCCGGCGCCGCGAACACGGCGGGGTAGGTGCCTTGGTCCTTCGTGGCGACGTAGGCGCGCGGCGCCTCGAGCCACTCGGAGAAGAACGTCGCGACGCGCGCGCGGCCGCGCGGGTCTGCGAGCAAGCGGCGCGCCTGCTTCTCGATCTCGACGCGCGTCGCGAGCGCGCCCGAGGCGGCCGAAGCGAAGAGCGCGTCGTCGGGCATCGTGCCCCAGTACGTGTACGACAGCGCGCTCGCGATCTCGTAAGGCGTGAGCGTGAACGTCCCATTGCCGGCGTCGCGCCCGAGCTCGCTGCGGAACAAGAAATGGGGCGAGATCAGCATCGCGCGCAGCGCGAGCGACACGCCCGTCGCGAAGTCGCCGTTCGTGAGCGAAGGGTCGAAGAAGGCGACGTAGCGCGCCTGCTCGTCGGTCGTGAGCGGGCGGCGGAAGGCGCGCTGGCCGAAGCTCGACACGAACTTCGCGGCGCATGCGGCGTCCTTCGTCGTGCACGGGACGACCTTCGTCATCGACCCAGCGTCGGCGAGGACCCGCGTCGCGAGCGCCGTCGCGACCGACGCGTAGGCGTCCATGTGCGCCTCGGTCACGAACGCGCCCGTGACATTGGTGGTGAAGCCGTCGACCGAGACGTCGGGCGGGATCGCCGTCGTGTCGGGAGCCGAAAGGCCGAGCAGATCGGTGACGGTCGCGCGGTACTCGGAGGTCGTGAGCTGGCGCAGGAGCCGCGGGCTCGGCATCTCGACGGCGGGCGCCGAGCCGCCGCCCGCGCCGCTGGTCCCGCCCCCGGACGCCGTCATTCCGGGCGGTTGCGCGCCGCCGCCCGACGCGCGCGGCGATGACGACGAGATCGTGCCGGTGCAACCCGCGGCCAAGACGACCGAGACGGCGACGGCGGCGAGGCACAGCGACCGCATTCACAGGATGAAGACGCGCGGCCGCCGTGCGGCAGGCACGCGACGTTTGCACCGCCTGCGGCTACCAGCCGCGCTTGAGCTTCTCGATGACGCGGCGGTCGCGCTTCGTGGGGCGGCCCTCGCCATGGAAGGTCAGCACGGGGGCGTTCTTGATCTGGTAGGCGAGCTTCTCGCGAGCGGCCTTGCTGTCGGCGGTCTCCTCGTAGAGCAGGGCGGCTTCTTTCGCGGGGCCGCGCGTCTCGGACAGGCCGCGCACGACGATCTGGTGCTCGTAGGGCGGGCGGCGCATCACGAGGATGTCGCCGACCTGCACGAGGCGCGAGCGCTTGGCGCGATCGCCGTTGGCGTCGACCTTGCCGCCGTCGATCGCCGTCGCCGCCGCCGAGCGCGTCTTGAAGAAGCGCGCCGCCCACAACCACTTGTCGAGGCGCACGCGCGGCCCGGAGCGTTCGTCAGCTTCGTCGCTCACGCGCGCGGCCTCCACTGGAATGTCTCGAGCGCGATGCGGCCGTTCGCGAGCGCGACGCCCTCACGCTCGAGCAGCTGCGCCTGCAGGTCCTCGCTGCCGAACGCGTCGCCGCGCGCGCTCACGCGGCCCGCGGCGTTGACGATGCGGTACCACGGCACGTCGCGATTCGCCGGCAGGATGCGCAGCGCGCGCCCGACGAGCCGCGCCCGCCGCGGCAGGCCCGCGAGCGTCGCGATCTGGCCGTAGGTCGCGACGCGCCCGCGCGGCACGCGCGCGACCGCGCGGTAGATCAGCTCGTACGGGTCGGCGTTCTGGCGAGCGGCGCGCGGCATCCGCGCAATCTTAACCGCCCGTCTCGAAGCCCGGGTAGAGCGTCATGCCGCCGTCGACGTAGATCGTCGCGCCCGTGATGTAGTCCGACGCGTCCGAAGACAGCCAGACCGCGGCGCGCCCGATGTCGGCCGGCTCGCCGATACGCTTGTACGGGACCAGCGTCATGAGCGCGTTGTAGGCCTCGCGCGTGCTCCACGCCTCTTCGTTGATGGGCGTGCGCACGGCGCCGGGCGAGATGCTGTTGACCCGAATGCGCCAGGGCGCGACCTCCTGCGCGATCGACTTCATCATCATCATGATGCCGCCCTTCGACGCCGCGTAGTTGACGTGGCCGGCCCACGGGATGACGTCGTGGACCGAGCTCATGCAGATGATCTTGCCGGCGGCGCTCGAAACGTCCTTGCGCACGCCCTGCCGCTTGAAGGCGCGCACGGCCTCGCGCGCGCACAGGAACTGGCCCTTGAGGTTCACGTTCATGACCAGGTCCCACGCGGCGACGGTCAGCTCCTCGAACGGCGCGTCCTTCTGCAGGCCGGCGTTGTTCACGAGGATATCGACGGCTCCGAACGTCTCGACGACCTTCGCGAACATCGCCTGCACCTCGGCTTCCTGGCTCACGTCGGCCTTGAAGGCGAACGCGCGCGACCCCGATTCTTCGATGAGCGCGACGACCTTGGCCGCTTCCTCGGGGCGCGAGACGTAGTTCACGCATACGTCGGCGCCCGCGTGGCCGAGCGCGACGGCGACGGCGCGCCCGATGCCGGAGTTCGCGCCGGTCACGATCGCCTTTTGACCCACGAGGCTGCGCACGACGGGCGACAGCGGCTCGACGGCCTCGGGAAGGCCTTGTTCGGCGAAGTAGTCTTTGCTCTGTTTCACTTGGCGTCTCCTCTCGCGTCTTTGGTCGCGCCTTCGCGCGGCGTGAGGGACAGCGCCGCGCCCACTTGCATCGTCTTCGGCGATTGAACCACGGCGGCGAGCTCGACGGCGGACCAAGCGAGGTCGCGCGGCTTCGTGACCGAGATTCGGAGAGGTGGCGCGTTGGCCACGAACGAGGGGCGCACGGGCGCCGACAGCGCGCGCACGACGGCGGCTTCTTCCAGCGTCTCGCCGCGGTTCTCGCCTCGCGAAACGGACGTTCGTGCGCTCTTCGCGGCCAGCGCGACGAAGACCTCCCAGTCTCGAGGGCTCCCGTGGGCGCGTGGGTACAGAGTCACGATCGCGTGGTCACCCTCGACGATCGCGTCGCCTTCGATCTCGATGAGCGCGGGCGCCTCGCCGGCGCGCCGAATCTCGTCGAGGCCCGTCTCGCGGCGGCCGCCCGAGAAGTGCACCGTGCCGTCGACGATCATCTGCGGCGTGTAGAGGCCGGTCATGGCGTCGCCGCCGCTCGGGCCGCGCAGGTGGCCGGCTTCGGCGTAGCGCTGCTGGCGCGCCGTGAACGCCGGCGACGAGAACGGGTCGGGCCAGCCGAGGTCGTTCCAATAGTCGACGTGGAAGGTCAGCGGCACGACCCGCGCGCGCGTGAGACCGAGCGATGGGAAGTCGCGCACGAAGGCATCCGCGGCCGGGCACGAGCTGCAGCCCTGCGAGGTGAAGAGCTCGACCAGAACCGTCCGCGTCGGGGCGCGTACGGCGTCCGTGGTCGCGCCGACGGCGGGCGTGCACGCGGCGAGGAAAAGGAACGGAGCCATGAACCGAATCGACATGCGCGTCCTTTACGCGTGGGCGCGCCCGGGGTTACGGTCGAGGCGGGGATGCTGACGCTGCCGCGGTTCTTCGCGCTCGCCGTGGCCGTGCTCGCGGCCCTGGCGGCGCTCGCGCTCACTCTGGGCGTGCGCTCGGCGGGGCAGGCCATCCTCAGCACGGGCCAAGCGACGCGCGCCGACGTCGCCGCGCGCGTCGCCATGAACGTCGAGTCCGACCTCATGGTCGCCGAGAAGGCCGTGAGCGACTTCGAGCGCGCGGTCGTCGAGCGCGCCGTCGACGACCGAGACGTCGAGTCGGTGCGGCGCAACTTGCTGACCGAGGCGATCGCGCGGCCGACGCTGACCGACCTCACGATGACGATGGGCGTTTTCCAGCGCTACGACGAGGAAGGCACGATGGTGGTCGCGAGCGAGGGGCGCCGGCAGCTCGCCGTGTCGCGGGAGTCCGACGGGCGCCTCGACGTGCGCGTCGTCGCCGACGCGGCGCCTGGCTCGCCCGACGATCCGACGCTGCACCCGACGTTTCGCACGGCGGCCAACGAAGCGCTCAAGGGCAAGGCGATCTGGAGCGACCTCGCGTTCAGCGAGCTCGACGCCGCGCTCCCCGAGGCGAAGCGGCGCAAGACGATGACGGTGCAGAAGGCGATCTGGGTGAAGGACGGCGCGAAGGACAGATTCGTCGGCGTCCTGCGCGCCGGCATCGTGAGCGACGCGCTCGACCACGTCGGTGAGCGGCCGGCGGCCGGGCCCGAGGCGGCGGGGCGCATGTTCATCTGCGACGACGTCGGGCGCCTCGTCACGCGCCTCGATCCCGCCGACCCGTACGAGCTCGTCGACGAGCACGGCGCGCCCGACGAGGACGGCGACCTGCGCGTCCGTCCCCGTTCGCTGCCCGCCGACGTCGCCGCCGCGCTGGCGATCGCCAAGGAGGGGCGCATGGGCGCGTCGCGCATCGTCGTCGCGGGCGCGCCGACGTTCGTGACGGTGCGGCCGCTCGCCGAAGGGCGCGCGCAGATGTGGCGCGTCGGGCTCGTCATGCCCGAGAGCGCCTACGTCGGCCCGCTCGTCGCCGCGCGTGACCGCCTGCTGATGCTGCTCGCGGCGGTCGTCGTCGCGATCGCGGCGCTGGGCCTCGTGGGCGCGCGCACCGTCGGCCGCGGCATGAGCGCGCTCGTCGCGTCGACCGAGGCGATGCGGCGCTTCTCTTTCGCGCCCTCGGCGCGCGGCGCGCGCTCGCCGTTCGCCGAGGTGCGCGGCGCGCTCGAGAGCGTCGAGCGCGCCAAGACGGCGCTGCGCGCGATGGTGAAGTACGTGCCCGTCGGGCTCGTGCGCCGCCTCTACGAGAGCGGCGTCGACCCGACGCTGGGCGCCGAGCTCCACGACGTCACGCTCATGTTCACCGACATCGAGGGCTTCACGTCGCACGCCGAGTCGCTTCCGCCCGCCCGGCTCGCCGAGGCGCTCGGCCGCTACTTGGAAGCGGCGACGGCCGCCGTCGAGGCGACGGGCGGCACCGTCGACAAGTACATCGGCGACGCGCTCATGGTGATGTGGAATGCGCCCGCGCCCGTCGAGAGCCACGCGGCGGCGGCGTGCCACGCGGCGCTCGCGTGCGCGCGCGCCACGGCCGAGGTCGGCGCTTCGGCGTGGTGGCGAGGCGCGGGCTTGCCGCCGTGGCGCACCCGTTTCGGCCTGCACACGGGCCGCGTCCTCGTCGGTCACTTCGGCGCGCCCGATCGCCTCAGCTACACGGCGATGGGCGACGGCGTGAACCTCGCGGCGCGCCTCGAAGGCCTCAACAAGAGCTACGGCACGACGATCCTCGCGAGCGAGGACGTGCGCGCCGCGGCTGGCGACGCCTTCACGTTCCGCCTCGTCGACCGCGTCGCCGTCAAAGGCAAGTCACGCGGCGTCGCCGTCTACGAGCTGCTGGGCCTCGCCGCCGACCCCGCCGTCGCGGCGGCCGCCGCGCGCCTCGCGCCGCACGGGCGCGCGCTCGAGGCGGCGTGGGCGCGCCGCTTCGCCGAGGCGGTCGCGCTCGTCGACGGGCTCGACGACGGTCCCTCACGCGTGCTCGCCGCCCGCTGCCGGGCTTGGACGGCCGCGCCGCCGCCCGCCGACTGGGACGGGACTTGGGTCGCGACCAGCAAGTGACGTAGGCTAAGCGCGATGATCGAGATCGAGAAGCTGATCCCCGAGTCATTCTCCAACATCCTCGAGGAGATCATCTGCAAGAACCCCGAGTTCACGTGGGTCTACACGCCGTCGACGAACAACCAGAAAGAGACGGCCATCATGAAGCGAGACGCGCAGTCGTACGAGTCGGACCAGCTCGTGCACGCGCTCTTCCTCGAGGGCGCGAAGCGCTCGCAGTTCTTCGATCTGATCTTTCCGATGTTCTACTTCCTCGAGGAGAAGACGGGCATCCGCCTCGGCGCCATCGAGCGCATCAAGGCCAACATGCTGCTGCGCTCGACGGCGGCGGCCGACACCTACAACACGCCGCACATCGACATCCCCGACCCGGGCTACAAGAGCCTGCTCTATTACGTGAAGGACAGCGACGGCGACACGTTCCTGTTCAACGAGACGTGGCAGACGGCCCAGAACAAAGACAAGGCGCTCACCGTGCGCAAGCGCGTCGCGCCCAAGAAGGGCCGCGCCATCGTCTTCGACTCGAACATCTGGCACGCGAGCAGCAACCCGCGCGAGAACCAGAACCGCGTCGTCGTGAACTTCGTCTTCAAGGTGCGGACGTAACGGGAGTGTGCGGCCTGCCGCCGCACTCGCAACGGAAGCACCCGTGCTCGGCGCACGGGCCGCAGCACTCGACGATGCGCCGGCGCAGCGACTCGCGCGCCCGATGCAGACGCACGCCGGCGTTGTTCGCCGTGAGGCCGGCGTCGCGCGCGAAGTCACGCACGCTCTCGCCGCCGAGCTCGACCCGGCGGAGCGCCTCGGCGTACTCGGGCTTGAGCGTCTCGACGTAGCCGGTCACGCAGGCGCAGATCGCGTCGGTGAGCTCGGGGTCGGCGTCGCCTTCGCGCGGCTCGGCCCCGAAGGCTTCGAGCCCGCGCGCCTCGGCCGCGGCGCGACGGTGGTGGTCGACGAGGGCGTTGCGCAGCAGCCGGTAGAACCACGCGACGGCCGACTCCTCGTCGCGCAGCCCGCCGCCGCGCTCGATGCCGCGCGCGAACGCCTCTTGCAGGATCTCTTCGGCGACGTCGCGCCGCCCGATTCGCCGCTCGAGGAACGCGAGGAAGCGGTCGTGGTGCTCGACGAGCGCGCGCAGGGCCAAGGGGGACACGGCGGCGGCCTCGACGTCGTTGCCACCGTCGTCGGGAACCGTCGCCGTGACACCCTGGGTTTTCATCGCGTCCTTCGAGCCTGACCAGTCACGAGCCGCACGGGCAGCTGGGACCGCACGGGCATTCGGGACCGCAAGGGCAGGGCTCTTCGTTCATGAACGCGTTGGTCACGGATCCTCCTTTCAGATCCGCTGACGCGCGACCCGAGCGGGCATTACACCCGGCCGCCGCTATTGGCACATGTTGTTGCCGTTGCACTTGCGCTTGGGGACGGTCGAGCACTGGGCGTTCGTCGTGCACGACGCGAAGCAGGTCGTCGTCGCAGGGTTGCAGCGGTAAGGTGCGCAGTCGACGCTCGGGGCCGCGGCGCACGTGCCGGCGCCGTCGCAGCGCCGCGTCGCGATCACCATGCCTACCGAGCACGCGCCGGCGAAGCAGGTCGTGCTCGCCGGGTAGAGCGCGCACGCGCCCGCGCCGTTGCACAGGCCGTTCTGCTTGCACGACGCGGCGCCCGCGTCCTTGCAGACGTTGCGCGGATCAGTCTTGCCCGCCGGCACGGCGTGGCAAAGGCCCGCGAAGCCCGGCACGTTGCACGCCATGCAGGTGCCCGCGCACGCGGTCTCGCAGCACACGCCGTCGACGCAGTGGTTCGACGTGCAGTCACCCGCGGCGACGCAGCCGTCGCCGTTGGCCTTGAGCACGCGCGCGCCGCAGCTGCCGGCCGTGCATACGGCGGGCGTCGCGCACCCGACGCCGCCGACCTGGCACGTCGTGCGGCACGCGGGCGCGCCGCCGCTCGCGTCGCAGAGGTAGGGCGCGCAGCTCACCGAGTTGGGCGCGACGCACACGCCCTGGCCGTCGCAGGCCGAGGCGGGCATGTACGTGCTCGTGTCGCAGCTCGCGACCTTGCAGGGCGTGCCGGCGCCGTACTTGCGGCACGCGCCGTTGCCGTCGCACGTGCCGTCGAAGCCGCACGTCGCCGTCCCCTGGTCCACGCACTCGGTCGTCGGCGTGCCGGCGGCGAGCGGCGTGCAGGTGCCTTCGTTGCCCTTCTGGTTGCACGACTCGCACTTGCCGTTGCAGACCGAGCCGCAGCACACGCCGTCGACGCACTGGGTGCTGTCGCACTCGCCGCCCGAGAGGCACGCGACGCCGTTGGCCTTCAGGGCGCCCGCGTCGCTGCCGCCCGCGCCCATGTCGCCACCCGCGCCGGCCGAGCCACCGGTGCCGCCACTGCCGCCCGCGCCACCCGTCGCGGGCGCGTCGCCGCCCGCGTCCTCGGGGACGGCCGCGTCACCCGCCGCGAGATCGATCGTCACGGGCACCAGTTGGTGAAGCGCGAGGTGCGCCGTCGCCGTGCCCGTTGCCGTGACGGCCACGCCGCCCGCGAGGCCCGTCGCGGTGCAGGTCACGTCCATGTCGGCGAGCGCGTCAGCCAGGAAGATCGATACGCTCTGGGGGCTCGCGAGCGCCGCGCCCGCTCCCTTGGGCCGCGGCATGTCGGCGATCGTCGTCCCGCCCTGCGACACGCCGAGCGCGAGCTGGTCGACGCCCGACGACGCGGGGAACGTCACGGTGATCGTCACGCCCGTGATGGCGGGCGCCTTCGTGCCGCACGCCAGCCCGGCGGCCAGCAGGCCGATCAAGACGACGCCTTTACCTCGCGAACGCACGGGTCGCTTCATTATCACGCGGGTCGCGACGACCGCGGCGTCAATTGTTCGGGCCACCGCACACGAGCCAGCCGAGCAGCGCGAGCCGTTCGTCCTCCGTGAGCTGAGGAGCGCCCGCCTGCGGCATGTTGCACGAGACGATGCGGCTCTCGATCGAAAGGCGCGTGTCGCGCGGCGAGATTTGGGCGTAGGTCACGAACGGCTTGCTCGACTCGACGCCGCCGGGCGCGTGGCAGGCGTCGCACTTGCGCGCGAAGATGTCCTGCACCTGACCCGAGAAGCTGGGCGCGGGCGAGGGGCACGCCGCCGGCTCGTCGTCGGGACAGGACGACGCCGCCTGCCCACACGCGCCCACCGTGGCCAGCAGCACGCCCACCAGAAGGCCACGCCATCTGCCACGCATCGGCCCGCGATCATGACACGTCCCGATGCCGGGTTCATAATCGCGAACGTTGACGTTGCGCGCCCTCGTCGTCGGATGTCTGACTGCCTCGCTGCTCGCCGCGTGCGGCAGCCGGACGACGACGCGCCTCGATTCGACGGCGCTGCGCGACCCCGAGACCTGCCGCGAGTGCCACCAGACTCAGTACGAGCAGTGGGCCGGCAGCATGCACGCCTATGCCAGCGACGACCCCGTGTTCCTCGCGATGAACGCGCGCGCGCAGCGCGAGACGGCGGGCGCCGTCGGCAAGGCGTGCGCGAACTGCCACGCGCCCGTCGCCGTGCGAGACGGCCTCACGACCGACGGCCTCAACGTCGCGACGCTCCCGCAAAAGGAAAAAGGCGTGACTTGCTACTTTTGCCATGCCGTCGAGTCGATCGCGGGCACGCACGACAACCCGCTCGTGCTCGCCGCCGACGATTCGCTCTTCGGTCCCTTCGGCGACGCCATCGCCGGCGCGCCGCACGTCGCGAAGACGTCGGCGATCTTCGACGACACGACGCCGGACTCGGCCGCGATGTGCGGCAGCTGCCACGACATCGTCAACACGCACGGCGCGCACGTCGAGCGCACGTTCACCGAGTGGCAGGGCACGGTGTTCTCGAAGCCCGGCGTCGGGTTGTCTTGCCCCGCGTGCCACATGGAGGGCAGCGACGGCATCGCGGCGGCGGGCTCGACGCGCACGCGCCGCTTGCACCGCCACGATCTGCCGGCCGTCGACCTCGCGCTCACGACTTGGCCCGACGCCGACGGGCAGCGCACGCGCGCGCAGGCGCTGCTCGACGCGACGGTGCAGTCGACGATCTGCTGGAACCAGGTGTCGAAGCAGATCGAGGTCACGCTCGACAACGTCGGCGCGGGCCACGGCTGGCCGAGCGGCGCGACGCCCGACCGCCGCGCGTGGGTCGAGGTTCAGGCGTTCGCGGGCGGGCAGTCGATCTATTCGAGCGGCGGCGACGCGGCCCAGCCGCTCGAGAGCTCACCCGATCCTGATCTATGGCTCGTGCGCGATTGCTTGAAAGATCCGGGCGGCGCCGAGACGCACCTCTTCTGGCAAGCGGCGAGCGAGACGGACAACCAGCTGCCCGGCTCGGCGTCGTCGAACGTCAACGATCCGGCCTCGTTCGCGGGCCACCGGCGGCGCTCGTTCCCGTCGACGGGCGCGGGCCTCGCGCAGACGCCCGATCGCATCACCGTCGCCGTCCACCTGCAGGCGATCGGCGCCGACGTCCTCGACGATCTCGTCGCCTCGAAAGATCTGGACGCGGCGGTCGCGGCGAAGGTCGCGCGCTACGATCTCGCGGGCGCGGCGCTCGAGTGGACGACGGCCACGGCGAAGCTCGAGCCCGACGCGACGGCCGGCTTCATGAAGGCGTGCGTGACGGGCGGCCGCTACAGCCCGATGACGACGCCCGCGGAGACGCACGCGCGCTGCGCGCCGTAGCTAACCAGGAATGCAGACCGGGAACACGACGCTGTCGTCGGTGTTGCCCGCTTCGCCGCTGCCCGCGGGCGTGAAGGACAGGGTCACTTCCCAGTAACCGGGCATGTAGAGATAAAGTGGCGTCATCGAGTAGACGCCGTTGCCCATCGGCGTCACGACCGCCTTCACCGTCGACGGGTGATTGTGATCGGGCATGAACGGAGACGCGGTGATCGTGAGGCCGTCTTGGGGCGCACCGTTCTCGTCGTCGATCTCGACGGTCCACGTGTTGGTGCCGCGCGAGGGCGGCGCGGGATCGGCGTCTTGCCAGATGGCCTTGAAGTGACCCGACGCCGACGTGCGCGAGAGCCCGGCCATGTATGGGATCGCGCGCGTCTCCTTCGCGCACGAGTAGAGGGCGCTCGTGCTCGCGTCCGGCGCCTCGTCGGGCGAGCCGCCGCAACCGGCGACGAGCGCGAGCAGGAGGGCGGCGAGGGTGGGGCGCATGTCCGACATGATCTTCGGCGCTTTCCGCTTTGAATCTTAGCGCCACGAGGCGCGGGTGACATACGCTCGCGCCGTGGATTCGTTACGCCCGTCTTTCGGAGCGGCGCGCGTCGTCGCCTTCGACGCGACGGCGCTCACGGTGCCGCTGCGCGAGCCCTTCGTGATCGCGACGGCGCGCATGGACGCGACGCGGGCGGCGCTCGTGCGCGTGACGCTGGCAGACGAGCGGGGCCGTCGCGCCACCGGCCTCGGTGAGGCCGCGGCGCTGCCGCCCGTGACCCACGAGGATCAGCCCGAGCTCCTGCGTCTCCTCGGCGACGTACGTTCACAGATCGTCGGTGCGACGCTCACCGACCTCGCGTCGGGCGAGGCGCTGGCCGCCGCGGCGTTGCCGGGCAGCCCCGTCGCGCGTGCGGGCGTCGCGGGCGCGCTCGCCGACGCGTGGGCGAAGCTCGCGGGCTCGCCGCTCCATGTCGCGCTCGGTGGCACCTCTCCGCCACCGGCGCTCGAGACCGATGTGACGTTGCCCATCGGCGAAGCCACCTACGTCGCGTCGCTCGCCGTGTCGTACCGCGCCGCTGGATTTACGTGCTTCAAGGTGAAGGTCGGGCGCGATCTCGAGGCTGACACCGCCGCGCTGCGCGCCGTCGCCGCGGCCGTGCCCGACGCGCGCTTTCGTCTCGACGCCAACGCCGGCTTCACGGCCCGCCAGGCGCTCACGTTGCTCGATCGACTCGCCGCCGCGGGCCTCGTCGTCGAGTGCTTCGAGCAACCGTGCGCGCGCGAGGATCTCGCGGGCATGGCCGAGGTCGCGGCGCGCGCCGCCGTGCCCGTCGTCGCCGACGAGTCGTTTCGTGGCGCCGACGATCTCGATCGCTTGTGCGACGCGGGCGCCGCGACGGGCGTGAACCTCAAGCTCGCGAAGCTCGGCGGTCCCGTCGCCGCCGTCGCGCTCGGTCGCGAGGCGCGCCGCCGTGGCCTCGCGCTCATGGCGGGCGCGATGGTCGAGACGCGCATCGGCATCGCCACGATGGCCCACGTCGTCGCCGCGCTCGGCGGCGTCGAGTGGGTCGACCTCGACACCGCCTTCCTGCTCGCGCACGATCCGTTCGCGGGCGGCTATGCGCTGTCCGGCGCGCGCCTCACTATGGCCGATGAACCCGGCCTGGGCGTCGAGCTCATCGGATAGCGAGAGGCGTGCGCGCGAAAAGGACGCTTACCACGCCCGCTTCACGCGCACGCCGTCTCTGACTGCCACCGGGGCCCCCCGACCCCGGCTTCCCCTCGACCCCCATCGAGGTCCCCTGCGTGTCGAAGAGATTGCAGAACACGTGCCACGGAGTTGGCGCGGTCGCGGCGCCACATCGTCGCTTACGACGCGCGCGCGTTGCACATCTTGTTCGGTCTGTTGCGCGAGATGCGCGGTTAGTACTTGTACGTGACCTTGCCCGAGAAGCGCACGGACAGGTCGACCTTCCAGTCTTGCGGCGGCAGCGCGCCGTCGACCTCGACCGTGAACGTCGCCGAGTCGGTCTTCCACTCGTCGAGCGTGTTCACGGGGTTCGCGCTCTCCATCGTGAGCACGTTCGTCGAGGGCGCGCCGTCGACGCGCGTGTAGTCGATGAGCTCGACGGGATCGTGAACGTCGTCGCTCATCGTCACGCGCATGCCCTTGAGGAAGTCGAAGTTCTCGATGCCCGACTTCGCCGTGAGCGTCACGCCGAGCGCCTTGACCTCGGTGTCGAGGCCCGTCGGCAGCTCGAGGCGCTGGTGCTTCTGCGAGAAGCTCTTGCTCATCGACACGTCGCCGAGCGCGGCGGCCTGCGGCGCGCCGTCGAACACGAGGTCGTGCTGCGTGACCTCGACCTCGGGCACGTTGACCTCGGCCGAGACCATGCAGCCCGCCGACGGGATCGCGAGGAGCGCCAGCGCACCGAGCAGCGTCGAGGTCCGATTGAGCATCCGCATGACGTTCACCACAGGTAGACGATGAGGCCGAGCTTGGCCGAGGGGCCGATCACCTTGTACGTGGGGTCGCCCACGAACTTCACCTCGAGGCCGTTCATGTCGACGCCGTTGATCGAGGGGTTCGAGTTCGCGACCTGGTTGACGTTGTGGATTTGGCCGCGCACGTACGACATGCCGCCGTGGATGTAGAAGGTCACGCGCTTGTAGCCGAAGTCGAGACCGAGGTGCAGGTTCGCGTAGTCGTAGCCGACGCGCTCGAGCGCCGGCGCGAACGGGTTGTTGTCGTTGTAGCCGGCGAAGTACTTGCGCGCGGTCTGGTTGGCGTCGCCGTCGAAGAAGCGGCCGGCCTCGATGGTCGCCGACGGGCCGCGCCCGAAGGGGAGGATCGAGAGGCCGCCGCGCACGCCCTTGCTGATCATGTTGTAGCCGCCGCCGACGCTCGTGCGCAGCCAGCGCCAGGGGCGAAGGACGATCGATCCCTGCATGCCGTCGGGGATGCCGGCGTCCGCCATGAGGCCGAGCCACGGGAGCGACGGGGTCGCGTCGGGCGCGGGCGTCGTCTCGGGCGTGGTCACGGTCTCGACGACCTCGTTGCCGTCGGCCGCCTTCGCGATCGAGGCCGACGCCATCAAGCTGGCGGCGAGAGCCAATGTTCGCGAGAGCCGCATCACCTAACTTCCTCGACTGAATCCGAGGTAATCTAAAATACTTTTTATTTTAATTTCGTAACCGGTGATGCGAACTGACGAGGCGATGACGCGACCGCGAAATTAGCGTAAGGATTCCAGCGTGATGGCATCAGACGCGCAGCGTCTCAAAATGCGCTCGACCGAGCCGGTTTCAAAGCTGCGAGCGGCGCAGCAACGACTTCGCGCCTAACGCGCGCGCTTCTTGAGGACGCCCCAGCCCTGGTGAGCGTCGGCGGTGGGGGCGGGCTTCGAAGCGGTGGCGTGCCGCGGAGGCGTCGACTCCCAGCGCGCGCTCTCGAGGCGGCCGGTCTCGCGCATGGCGACGGGCGCGCGCGTCTTGGCGGGCGCGTCCTCCGTGAACGGATCCTTCCACCCGGCGGGGTGCGTGGGCTCGGCCTTCTCGCCGCGCTTCGCGGGCGCCGCCGCGGGCGCCGAGCGGGTCGTCTTTTGGTCAGGCTTGTCGGCGAACGGATCGTTCCAGTCGGTTGACTGCGATGCCTTCGACGCCGTCTGCTTGCGGACGGCCGCCTCGCGCGCCGCGAGCGCGGGCTCGTTCGTGAACGGATCGCTCCAAGTGCTCGCCGAGGCCGATGCGCGCGACGCGCTTCGGGTGGGGCGCGCGGGCGGGCTCGCGCCCTGCACGACGTGGACGACGCCGTCGTTCGCCGGGCGCTTCGCCGTCGGGCGCAGGGCGGGAGCCGCCGTCGTCGTCGCGAGCGCGACCGGCGGCGTCGACGGGATGTCGGGCTGCTGCATCCACGCGGGCATCGCGGACTGCGCGCGCGGCGCCGGCATCTCGGGGCCGCTGTCGGCCTTCTTGATGAGCTTGTCGACGTCGTCGCTGCGGCTGGCGTGCTTCGTGTTCGCGCTCGCGAGCAAGCGATCGAGCTCGCCGTCGCTGGCCGACGACCTCTTTTTGTTGTGCGTCTCCTGCTCGTCGCGCAGCAGCTTGTCGATGAACTTGTCGTCGGCCGGCTTGACGGGCGCGGGCGCGGCCTTCGCCTCGGCCGTCGACAGCGCCGGCGAGATCTCGCGCGTGCGTTTGTTGCCGTTGTCGTCGCCGTCGTTCCTGCTGGCGGCGCCCGAGCCCATACCGTCGTTCACCGACGGGAGCGCCACTTCGGCCCGCTTGGCCGACGCCTTCACCTGCGGAGGCGGTGGCGAGGCCGCCTCGCGCGCGGCCTGCGCCTCACGCTCCTTGCTCGCCTTCTCGGCGAGGGCTTGGGCGCGCGCGACCCGCGCGACGTCGGCGCGCGTGGTGTCGGGGCCCATGACCTTGTCCTCCCACTGCATCTGCCGCTTCATCGACTTGTCGTCGGCGTGCAGCTCGGCGGCGGCCGCCTTCTTGTCGGCTTTTTCAGCCTTGGAGGCTCTGCCTTTGGGATGCGCGGCGCGCGCCTCCGGCAGAAGCCGAGGGCACAGGGTCACAAGAGCGATGGCGGCACAGGCGAACAACTTCGACCGCATCGAGACCTCCACGGGGGCGAGGGGGTACGGACTTTCATTATCCGTGGTCCCTCTCGTTTGACAAGCGGGGATCGGGCCACGTTGGCGCATGTGTGGGTGGCCGGATGCAGCGCTTTCCATGTATGCGAATTCGGCAGCGGCGCGCTCAAAGGGGCCGACCATCCTGTCGATTCCCGAGGCCGACCGATCCATGTCGTCCGCTCCCCCTTCCGATCCCGCGGCCGCCGCGCTGCCGCGCGGCGCCGCCATCGGCCGCTACGTCGTCCTGAGCCTCGTCGGGCGCGGCGGCATGGGGGAGGTGTACGCCGCTTACGACCACGAGCTCGACCGCAAGGTCGCCGTGAAGCTGCTGCGCCCTAAGCCCGGCGCGGGCGTCTCGCAGGCCGAGGGCCGGACGCGGACGCTGCGCGAAGCCCAGGCGATCGCCCGCCTTTCGCACCCGAACGTCGTCGTCGTCTACGACGTCGGCACGTTCGGGGACCAGGTCTTCATCGCCATGGAGTTCGTCGACGGCAACACCGTGACGTACTGGCTCCAGTCGAAGACGCGCACCTGGCAGGAGATCATCGAGGTGTTCGTGGCGGCGGGGCGCGGCCTGCAGGCGGCGCACGACAAGGAGCTCGTGCACCGCGACTTCAAGCCCGACAACGTCATGGTCGGGCGCGACGGCGCCGTGCGCGTCATGGACTTCGGGCTCGCGCGGCAGGTGGGGGCCAGCGACAAGGCCGAGCGCACGCAGCCGGTCGTCGACATGGCGCGCGCCCTCGCGAGCCGGCCCGACGTGCCCGCCGAAGGCTTCGAGACGCTCGTCATCAACAGCTCGCCCGAGGGCGCGGCCGACACGCAGGAGATCTCGAGCCACTCGGGGCTGTTCGACACGCAGCTCACGCGCACGGGCGCGATGATGGGCACGCCCGCGTACATGGCGCCCGAGCAGTTCCTCGGCACGGCGACCGACGCCCGCACGGACCAGTTCAGCTTCTGCGTCGCGCTCTACGAGGCGCTGTACGGCGAGCGGCCCTTCGGCGGCAACAGCCTCTTCGCGCTCACGGCGAACGTCGTTCAAGGCAACGTCAAAGAGGCGCCCGCCAACGCGCGCGTGCCGCAGTGGGTGCGCAAGATCCTGCTGCGCGGCCTGCGCTCGGCGTCGACGGAGCGCTTCCCTTCGATGAAGGCGCTCATCGAGGCGCTGGGCAAGGATCCCGCGATCGCGCGCCGTCGCCGCGCCTTCGCCGTCGCGGCCGTGTTGCTGCCGCTCGCCGTCGGCCTCGTCGTGCGGCAGAGCCTCGCGGGCCGGCAGGACCTCGTGTGCGGTGGCGGGCCCGCGCGGCTCGCCGACGTCTGGGAGCTGCCGTCGCCGAGTGGCGCCGAGTCGCCGCGCCAGGCGACGATCCACCGCGCGTTCCTCGCGACCGGCAAGGCCTACGCCGCCGACGCGTTCGCGACGGTCAAGCGCGGCCTCACGACGTACGCGCAGAACTGGGCCGGCATGTACCGCGACGCCTGCGAGGCGACGCACGTGCGCGGCGAGCAATCGGCCGAGGTGCTCGACCTCCGCATGGCCTGCTTGCAAGAGCGGCTCGGCGGGCTGCACGCGCTCACGCACGTCTTCAGCGAGGCCAACGGCGCCGTCGTCGAGAACGCCGTGAGCGCGACGAACGCGCTCGGGTCGCTCGATCGCTGCGCCGACGTCACGCTCTTGCGCGCTGTCGTGAGGCCACCCGAGGATCGAGAGACACGCGCCCGCGTCGAGGTGCTGCGCGGGCGGCTCGCCGATCTGCGCGCGCGCTTCTACTCGGGGCAGTGGAAGGAAGGGCTCGCCGGCGCGCCCGAGCTCGTGACGGAGGCGCGCCAGCTCGGCTACCAGCCGCTCATCGCCGAGGCGCTCGAGCTCGTCGGCAACAGCGAGATCCGCTCGGGCGACGGCGTCGGCGCGGCCAAGGCGCTCGAGGAGGCCTACTGGCAGGCGGACGCCTCGCGCGACGACGACGTGCGCGCCGCCGTCGCGACGCAGCTGGTTTGGGCGATCGGCTACGACCAAGGCAAGAAGCAGGAGGCCGATCGCTGGGCGCACATCGCCGAGGCCGTACTCTTGCGCGTGGGCGGTCACGATCTGACGCGCGCGTGGCTCCTCAACAACGAGGCCGTGATCGGCCTCGGCGGTCGCACGCCAGAGGAGCAGCTGCGCGTCCTCCTCGACGCCGTCACGCTCAAGGCGAAGGTGCTCGGGCGCGACAACCCCGACGTCGGCATCTCCGAGGGCAACGTCGCCGTCAGCCTCCAGGACCTCGGGCGCAACCAGGAGGCGCTCGAGCACGTCGAGCGCGCGATCGAGATCGAGACGCGCGGCTACGGCGCCGAGCACCCCGAGCTCGCGGTGCTCGTGTCGAACCGCGGCGAGCTGCTCAACGCGCTCGGCCGCCCGCACGAAGCGCGGCAGTCGTTCGAGCGGGCGCGCATCATCTGGGAGCGCGAGCTCGGGCTCGACAGCCGCATCCTGGCCTACGCGCTCACCGGCATCGGCGAGAGCTACCTGCTCGAGTCGGACGCCGCGAACGCCATCGTGCCGCTCGAGCGCGCGCAGCGGATCCGCGCCGAGACCGAGACCGACGTCGAGCGCCGCGCCGACACCTCGTTCGCGCTCGCGCGCGCGTTGTGGGAGACGAACCGCGAGCGCGCGCGCGCGCGCACGCTCGCGGTGGCGGCGCGCGACGGCTACGGCAAGGCGGGCGTCGCGCGCAAGCGCGCCGACGTCGAGAGCTGGCTCGGCACGCGCGACGGGCGGATTTAGCGGCTCAGTCCGTCCCGCCGTCGGCCGCCGCGGGCGCCGCCGCCGGCGAGCCTTCGACCGGGCGACGGACGGTGACGCGCACGAACTCGTCTTTGATTTCGACCTGGGGATCGCTGACGTCGCCGAGCACGAGACGCAGCGTCGTGCCGTCGTCGGTCTTCTTGATCCACAGCTGGCGGAAGCCGTCGCGCTTGATGCCGTAGAACTCCATCGTGATCATCGACTCGGCCTTGGGCAGCGTCACGAGCACGCTGCGCGGCTTCGTCGTGACGTGAAACACGGCCCCTTCGATCGATCCGCGGATGGGAATGAGGATCGCCGATTTGCCGGGCTCGGTCGTGATGTCGGGAAGGTTCTTGCGCCACGCTTCTCGCGCGGTCTCCTTGTCGGAGGGCTTTGCTCCCGAGGCCGACGACGTCGGTGCAGGCGCGGGCGGCGGTGGTGCGGGCGGCGTCTCGACCGGCTTGGCGGGCGCGGGCGCCGGCTCGACAGCTGCGGGCGCCACGGCCTCGAGCGCCGCCGCATCAGGCGCCGCCTTCACGTCGGCGCTCGCGTCCGTCGCCGCATCGGCCGGCGGAGGTGGCGGCGGCGGCGCTGGTGGTGGAGGAGGTGGTGCGGGTGGCGGCGGCGGGGGCGCGGCCGACTCGATCGGAGGCAGCACGAGCATGCCCACGCCAAACACCGCGGCCGCCGTCACGGCGGCGACGAGCAACCCGGTCGCTCGAATCGCCCCGGAGGCGGAGTGTCGGGGCGCACGCGGAGAGGCACGAAAGGGCATGGCAGCGTCGGGAAACGAGCGAGCCGGAGGCTACACGATCGGCGATTCGAAGCACAGAGCGCCGAACGCCGGTGTTACAGTGGAGCCTCGGCGTCCCTCTTCTTAGTAGGAGCTTCCCGATGCGTGACCTCTTCGCCCGCCTTTTGGCGCGCCCCCTGGGTCCCCGTCCGCCATTCGCTCGTCCGAGCGCGTCGGCCTTCGCGTTGCTCGCCGTGCTTTTCGGCGCGCTCTCGCTGTCGGCGTGCGGCCGCAGCGGTCTGCGCACGATCGGCCAGGACTCGCCTTGGCCCGATGGCGGCGCCGGCGTCGGCGGCAACGGCACCGGTGGCAACGGCACGGGTGGCAACGGCGTTGGTGGCAACGGAACGGGTGGCTTCGGCACGGGGGGATTCGGCACCGGCGGCTTCGGCACGGGCGGCGTCGGCCCGATCGGCGGCACGGGCGGCAACCCGGCGCGCCGACCGACGGGGCTCGGCATCTCGCCCGCGCTGCTGACGCTCGCGAGCGGCGGCACGGGACGCTTCACGGCGACGCAGTTCTTCAACGACGGCAGCACCGCCGACGTCACGGCGACGGCGTCGTGGACGTCGGGCGATCCGCTCACCGCCGCCGTCGTCGCGGGGCAGGTCACCGGCTTGCGACCCGGCAAGACCCCGATCGTCGTGTCGTCGAACGGCTTCCAGGCGATGAGCACGGTGATCGTCAACGGCACGGTGACGCTCGTGTCGCTCGGCCTCAGCCCGCCGATCGTGACCTTGCCGATCAACGGCGCCGCGCAGATCACCGCGACAGCCGCGTGGTCCGACGGCACGACGAGCGACGTCACGGCGTCGGCGATGTGGTCGAGCGATTCGAGCGCGGTCTCCGTCATGGGCGGCCGCGTGGTCGCGCAGACCGCCGGCTCGGCCGACGTCCTCGCGGCCTTCGGCGGCGTCGCGGCCAAGGCGGTCGTCGTCGTGACGGCGGCGACCGTCACCTCCGTCAACGTGTTGCCAGGCTACGTGCAGACGGGCGTCGGTACGCTGGCGACGTTCACGGCCGACGCGCTCCTCTCCGACGGCACGCACGCCGACGTCACATCGGTCGCGACGTGGGCTTGCGATGATCCGATGGTCGCGTCGATCGTTGCGGGCGTCGCCAAGACGACGGCGCAGGGCGGTTGCGTCGTCTCGGCCGCGTTCGGCGGCCAGACCGGCTTCGCGAAGCTCCTCGTCACGGGCGCGACGCTGTCGTCGTTGCAGATCGATCCCGTCGACCCCACGGTCGGCATCGGCGGATCGTTCTCCTTCCACGTCACGGGGATCTTCTCCGACAGCACGCGGTCGGATCTCACGGCGCAGGCGATGTTCATCAGCTCGTCGCCGGGCGTCGTGTCGGTCGGGCCGATGGGGAACGCCACCGCGAAGATGGCGGGTACGGCGACGATCACGGCGTCGACGAACGGCCGCACGGTCTCGAGCACGGTCACGGTGACGCCCGCGAGCCTGAAGTCGCTCACGATCACGCCCGCGATGTCGACGCTGGGCCCAGGCGCGTCCGAGGCGTTGCGCGCGAGCGGGATGTTCTCCGACGGGACGACCCTCGACGTCACGGGCACGGTCACGTGGGCCGTCGTCGACACCGGCGGCTTCGTCTCCGTCTCGAACGCGGCCGCGACGGCGGGCGTCGCGACGGCGCTGAAGGTCGGCACCTCGACGGTGACGGCGACGCTGTCGGGTGTCGTCGCCAAGGCGACGATCGTCGTCTCGCCGGCGACGCTGCTCTCGATCGAGGTCACGCCCGTCATGAGCGTCCTGCCGGTCGGCCTCACCGAGCCGCTCATGGCGAACGGCCGGTTCTCCGACGGCTCGACCCGCGACGTCACGGGCGAGGTCACGTGGTCGAGCGGCGACCCCAAGACCGTGACCGTCTCCAACGGCCCGATGCCTCCGGCCGGCGTCGTCACGGGCGTCGCGGCCGGCGCCGTGAAGATCTTCGCGACCGAGGGCAACGTGCAGGGCATCGCCGTCGTCAGCGTCGCGGCGGCGACGTTGTCGACGATCGAGATCTCGCCCGTCGACGCGACGACGACGGCCGGGCTGCGCTCGAGCTACACGGCGACGGGCACGTTCTCCGACGGCTCGAAGCTCGACGTCACGTCGCAGGTGACGTGGACCACCGACGACGCGAGCGTCGCGACCATCAGCAACGCCGCCGGCGCGCAGGGGCAGCTGACGGCGCGGGCCGCGGGCATGACGAACGTGACGGCGACGCTGGGCCTGGTCAGCTCGCAGACGACGATCACGGTGACGGACGCGATGCCCATGTCGTTGTCGATCGCGCCCATCGCGACGTCGACGCCGCTCGGCACGGCCGTGCAGTACACGGCGACGGTGATCTTCTCGAACGGCACGCAGCGCAACGTCACGGCGATGGCGATGTGGAGCTCTTCGAACCCGATGGCGGCGTCGATCTCGCGCACGGGGCGCGCGACGCCCACGGGCCCCGGCACGACGACGATCACCGCGAGCTACATGACGCTGTCGGCGTCGACGACGCTCCGGGTGACGGACGCCGTGCCGACGTCGGTCGAGGTCACGCCCGTCGCGCCGTCGATGAACGTCGGGAACATGGCGGGGTTCCAGGCGACGGCGATCCTCTCCGACGGGACGACCCGCAACGTGACCCAGCAGGCGACCTGGGCCTCGGACATGCCCATGGTGGCGGGCGTGACGACGACGCGCATGCGCGGGCAGGTCACGGCCGTCGGCGTCGGCTCGGCGACGATCACGGCGACGTACATGGGCCTGTCGGGCAGCACGACGGTCACCGTGACCGACGCCGTCGTCGTCTCGATCTCGGTGACGCCGGGCGCGGTGACGATGCCCGTGGGCACGCGGCGCGCGTTCACGGCGACGGCGATCCGCTCGGACGGCACGTCGTTCGCCGTCACGGGGCAGTCGACGTGGGTGTCCGACACGCCGGACGCCGCGCAAGTCGCGACGGCGGGCGGCGCGCGCGGTCAGGTCACGGCCATCGGCGCGGGCACGGCGACCATCACGGCGACGTACATGGGCTTCCAGGGAACTTCGACCGTGACGGTCACGGCGGCCATGCTGTCGCAGGTGCAGGTGACGCCGTTCACCGAGACGGTGTCCATCGGTGAGGCCGTGCAGTACACGGCGACCGCGATCTTCTCGGACGGCACGAGCCTGGCCGTGACGGGGACGGCGACGTGGCAGTCGAACGACCAGAGCGTCGCGCGCGTCAGCAACGCCGGTGGATCGCGCGGTCTCGCGACGACCATCGACAAGGGCACGGCGACGATCTCGGCGACGTACATGGGCGTCGTGGGCTCGACGACGCTCACGGTGACCGACGCCGCGATCGTGCAGATCCAGGTGACGCCGTTCCAGCCCACGGTGCCCGTCGGCTACGACGTGCGCATGACGGCGACGGCGATCTACTCCGACGGCACGAACAGCAACATCACGGCGCTCGCGACGTGGACGTCGTCGACGCCGGGCGCGGCCGTCGTCAACGACGCGGGGGTCGACAAAGGTCTCGTGACGACGGTCGGGACGGGCGGCACCACGATCAAGGTGCAATACGCCGGCGTCACGGGGTCGACCGACGTCAAGGTGACCTCGGCGCAGCTGACTTCGATCCAGATCTCGCCGACGGACGCGACGCTCTCGGTGGGCGGCACGCAGCCGTTCACGGCGACGGGCAGCTTCGATGACGGCACGCAGGTCGACGTCACGACGCTCGTGACCTGGACGTCGATGGACACGGGCGTCGCCGACGTCAGCAACGCCGACGGCACGCGCGGTCAGGCGACGGCGTTCGCCACCGGCATGACGACGATCCAAGCCCAACGAGGCGCCGTCACCGGCGCCGCGACCCTCACCGTCAAGTAACGACGGCGCTCATCCTCCGTCACACCTCGCCGGATCACTCGTCTTCGGGTGAGGGCGGGGTGCATCCCGCGGAACGGGTCCTGTCAGCTCGGCGATCCCTTCCCACTGAACTTTTTTTCGGGCCTCGAGGGACTCGGACTCGTCGTTGCGAGCGCGCCGATCCCCATGGACTCGCGAAAAAAAGCTTCAGCGGGCCCCTTCCCTCA
>DASZRT010000076.1:0-50709 GCA_035549075.1 Polyangia bacterium
CCGCCGCTGCCGCCCGTGCTCGTCGTCCCGCCGCTGCCGCCCGTGCTCGTCGTCCCGCCGCTGCCGCCCGTGCTCGTGGAGCCGCCCGATCCGCCCGTGCTCGTCGTGCCGCCCGATCCGCCCGTGCTCGTCGTGCCGCCCGCACCACCGGTTCCGCCCGTGCCTCCGTCGTTGCTGGTCGACTTGCTGCTGCCGCATCCCAGCGCCGCGATCACCGTCGAGAGCACCACACACCGCACCGTCTTCGTCATTCGGCGAGCTCCTGTTGTCAAAATGGAGGGCACAAAGAGTTGTGCGGGGCAACTGTACGGGCTCTTACTCACCGGGTAAAGCGCGATGTCCGCACGTGCCGGGAGATCGGCCGCATCACGAGGGGCGTTCTCGTCGTGTCCGCGCTGGCGGTCGCGCGACCGGGGTCCGATAATGCGCACATGCGAAACGCCCGCGCGCTCACGCTCCTCGTGTTCGCGGGGTTCGCCAGCGCCTGCGCCACCACGACGACCCCCGCGGCGCCGCCACCCGCCGCCGAGCCGACGCCCGTCGACTTCACTTGGACGCGCGCCGGCTTCGACCATCCCACGTATCGATGGCGGTTGCCCTACCTCGCCGGAACGCCGGATCTCCTCGGTGCGGACTGGCGGCTCGTCGGCTGGGCGTGGAACGCCAACGGCGCGTTCGTGCACAACGACTTCGACAACGATCTTCACTTCGTCGACGTTCGCGACAACGGCCAGGTCTGGATCCAGACGTATCCGCTGGGGCCGCAAGACGCGACCAAGGACCTGGACGTCTTGTTCGACAACTTCGCGACGACCGTCACCTCGCTCTACATCCCGAATCGTCCCGTCATCCTCGAGAGGAAGTCGATCGCGCTCGGCACGAAGGCCGCCTTGAGCGTCGGCATCGAACGCGAGCCCACGAAGGAAGAGCTCGAGAACCACCTTCACGTGCGCGCGGCGAAGCTTCGCCTCGTCGTCACGAAGTTCGCGTACCAGAAGAACACGGACCGGGAGCCGCGGTGGGCGACGGCGTTCATGGTCATCGGTTACGTCAACGACGACACGCGCTTCGAAAACGGCCTCGGCGACTTCGCGAAGCTGCTGGGCCGGTTGGTCTTGCCGCCGACGCCTCCGGGAGCGCCGGCGTTTGCTCCGCTCCCCGTGAAGCCGGAAGAGGTCAAGTCGAAGGCGTTGAAGTCGGTCGATCCGAACGATCGCGTCGACATCTGACGCGACGATCGTGCGCCCGCGGCGCGGCGGATGCACGCCGGGCCGCGCGCCCGCGCTCAGATAATGCCCGCATGCGGGGCGAGCTTCGGATCATCGCGTGCGTTCTTCCGTTCCTCGCGTGCTCGTCGTCGCCGTCGGGAAAGCCCGCGCCTGACGGCGCCGCCGGCGGCGCGACGGGTGGAACGGGAGGTGTCGGCGGCGCGAGCGGCACCGCGGGCACGACCGGCGGCTCGGGCGGGACGACGGCGACGAACGACGGCGGCGCCGGCGCATCGGGCGGCGCCGGCGGCGACACAGGCGCGGGCGGCGACGCAAGCGCGAACGGCGGGGAGGGCGGGGCGCTGGACGCGGGCGGAGGCGGTCAGCCCGACGCGGGCTTCTGGGGACCGAACGGGCCGAAGAAACAGTTCACCTGCCCGGCGGGGCCGTTCGGCGCTCAGGTGCTCGGCACGTCGACCGACATCTGCACGACGTTCAAGCTGTCGGGCAACTGGAACGAAGGGCCGACCTGGATCGCGAGCGAGAACGCGTTCTTCTTCTCGAACTACAACATCGGCACGTACCAGGGCGGCGACATCATCAAGTACACGATGGGCGGCACGTGCGAGGTCTGGCTCCAGGGCGTCGGCTGCAACGGGCTCGGCGTCAGCCCCTCGGGGAACCTGCTCGCCGCATGCCAAGGGCCGCGCGCCGTCATGGAGTACGACGTGAAGACGAAGGCGGGCCGCATGGTCGCGACGATGGCCGACGGCAAGATGCTCGACTCGCCCAACGACCTCATCGCGCGCAGCGACGGCAACGTCTACTTCTCGAACCGGACGGCCGAGCTCGGCAACCGGCCCGTCGGGCTCGGCGAGGCGCTCGTGCGCATCGACCCCATGGGCGTCACGTCGGTGATCCAGATGGGCGGCCTCAACGGCGTCGCGCTCTCGCCCGACGAGACCAAGCTCTACGTCGTCGGCATGGGGACTTGGACCCTGGACGCGGCCGGCGTGCCCGGGCAGAAGGGCGGACCGACCCCCGGCGGCGACGGCATCGCGGTCGACTGCGCCGGGACGATCAGCAACAACGGGACGAACTCGGCCTACGGCGGCCCCGACGGCAAGACGCTGCTCATCGTCGGCGGTGGCACGAAGATGCGCACCGTGTCCGTCAGCGTGCCGGGCCTGCCCTAGGTCGCCCTTCTCGCGCATTGACAAGCGCGGTTCGGCGGCGCTAGGTTGCCGGTCTCTTTCGAGTTTTCGTCCAAGGAGCGCGTCCCATGGCACTGACTTCGACCTCCTCCGCCAGCAGCGGCGCCTCCGGCGCCGGCGAGGTCACGACGCTCCTCGGCAAGGGCAGCGAGTTCGAGGGCAAGCTGTCGTTCGAGGGCACCGTCCGCGTCGACGGCAAGCTCTCCGGCGAGATCTTCACCGACGACGTGCTCATCATCGGCGAGGGCGCCGAGGTGAACGCCGAGATCAGCGTCGGCGCCGTCATCATCGAGGGCACCGTCCACGGAAACATCCACGCCAAGCGCTCGGTGGAGATCCACACGCCGGCGCGCGTGCGCGGAAACATCTCGACCCCGTCGCTGTCGATCGACAAGGGCGTGATCTTCGACGGCCAGTGCCAGATGGAGCAGAACGGCGCTTCGTCGGGCTTGGCGTCGTCGAAGGCGCGCGCGAGCGCCTCGGCCAGCAGCGACGCCACCGTCGACTGAGCGCGAGCCCCTTGACGGGAGCCGCTCAATTTGTTAACGGACGCGCGGGTTTTTCTTACATGGGATCCGCTCTTCTCGCGCTCTCGGACGTCGCGGTTCAATCGCATGAGCCTCAGCTCATGGATCTGGACGGGACGCTCTTCATCCAGCTCGGCCTCTTCTTCCTGCTGATGGTGGTGCTCCGCCAGTTCCTCTGGCGGCCCTACCTCAAGGTTCGCGGCGAGCGCGTCTCGCGCGTCGAGGGCTACAAAGAAGAGGCGGCTCGTCTCGAGGCCGAGGCGGCGAAGCGCCTGGCCGAGGCCGAGGCGGCGCTCGCCGAGGCGCGGCGCGTGGGCGCCGGCGTGCGCGCCGAGGCGCGCGCCGTCGCGCAGACGCGCGAGCAAGAGGTCATGGCGGCGGCGAACGCGGCGGCGCAGAAGGCGCTCGCCGACGCGCGCGTGCGCGTCGAGGCGTCGCTGCAGGCCGAGCGCGCGAAGCTGCAGCAGACGGCGGCCGACGTCGGCCGGCAAGCGGCGCGCAAGATCCTCGGCCGCGAGGTGCAGGCGTGAGCCGCGTCGTCGCGTCTCTGCGGGTGCTGGCGTTGTTCGTCGCGATCGGCGCGCCCGCGGCGGCCCGCGCGGAGGAGCCCGAGAACGGTCAACCGACGCTGGGCGCCGCCGTCGCCGAGCAGCAGTCGCCCGAGGCCGCAGAGGCGCCCAAGCTCGACGTGGGCCGGCTCGGCCTGCAGATCCTCAACTTCGCCGTGCTCGTGGGCGTGCTCGTCTTCTTCGGCGGCAAGGCCATCAACAAGGCGCTCCTCGCGCGCCACGAGCAGCTCAAGGCCGATCTCGCCGAGGCTTCGGCGGCCCGCGCGGCCGCCGAGGCGCGCGCCGCCGAGCAGGAGAAGCGGCTCGCCTCGCTCGAGACCGAGATCGCGGGCATCCGCGCCGGCATCGAGCAGGAGGCCGAGGCCGAGAGGGATCGCCTCGTCGCCGCCGCCGAAGAGCGCGCCAAGCGCATCGGCGAGGAGACGAAGTTCCTGCTCGACCAGCAGGTCAAGCAGGCCGAGGCCGCGCTCAAGCGCGAGGTCGCCGAGGCCGCCGTGAAGATCGCCGAGCAGCTGGTCACGAAGTCGCTCGGCCAGAACGATCAGCAGCGCCTCGTCGATTCGTTCGTCACCGACGTGGGCGCGCCCTCCGCCGCGCGGAGGACCTCGTAATGGCGGCCATGGCCGGCTCGGTCTCGCGCCGTTACGCGCGCGCGCTGTTCTCGATGGGCGTCGACCGCGGCACGTTCGAGCAGCTCGGCAAGGAGCTCGACGCGTTCGCCGAGCTGTGGACGGGCTCGGCCGAGCTGCGCCAGGCGCTCGCGAACCCTGTGTTCAAGGCGTCGGAGAAGCGCAACGTGCTGTCGAACCTGCTGCCACGGGTGACCCCCACGTCGGATGTCCAGAAGTTCCTGCTGCTCTTGCTCGATCGCCGCCGCCTCGCCGCCTTGCCGAGCATCGCGCGCGCCTACCGCGAGATGGTCGACGAGAAGATGGGCCGCGTGCGCGCGCAGGTCACGAGCGCGCAGCCGCTGTCGCCCGGCGAGCTCACGCGCGTTCAGGACGCGCTCGCGCGCCGCACGGGCAAGCACGTCGTCCTCGAGGCCAAGGTCGATCCCGCGCTCCTCGGCGGCGTCGTCGCCCGCGTTGGCGACCTCGTCCTCGACGGCAGCGTCCGCACGCAGCTCGGCACGCTCCGAGACAAGCTCCTCAACTAGACACCAGCAACCGGTCCCCAGAAGGAACACAGCCCAATGCAAATTCGCGCCGAAGAGATCTCCCAGATCATCCGCAAAGAGATCGACGGGTTCGATCAGAAGGTCGCCGTCAGTGAGACGGGCACCGTGCTCGAGGCCGGCGACGGCATCGCGCGCGTGTACGGCCTTGAGTCGGCCATGGCCGGCGAGCTGCTCGACTTCGGCCACGACGTCGTGGGCCTCGTGCTGAACCTCGAAGAGGACAACGTCGGCGTCGCGCTCCTCGGCGACTACGAGCACGTCCGCGAGGGCGACACCGTCAAGCGCACGGGCAAGATCGCGCAGGTCCCCGTGGGCGACGCGCTCATCGGCCGCGTCGTCAACGCGCTCGGCCTCCCCATCGACGGCAAGGGCCCGATCACGACGAAGGACTCGCGTAAGATCGAGGTCAAGGCGCCCGGCATCATCGCCCGCAAGTCGGTGCACGAGCCCATGCAGACGGGCATCAAGGCCATCGACTCGATGATCCCGATCGGCCGCGGCCAGCGCGAGCTCATCATCGGCGACCGCCAGACGGGCAAGACCGCCGTCGCGACCGACGCGATCATCAACCAGAAGGGCCAGAACATGCACTGCTTCTACGTGGCCATCGGCCAGAAGCAGTCGACGGTCGCCGCCGTCGTCGAGAAGCTGCGCGAGCACGGCGCCCTCGAGTACACGACGATCATCGCGGCGACGGCGTCGGAGTCGGCGCCGCTGCAGTACCTCGCGCCTTACACGGGCGTCACGATGGCCGAGCACTACCGCGACAGCGGCAAGCACGCCCTCATCGTCTACGACGATCTCTCGAAGCAGGCCGTCGCGTACCGCCAGCTGTCGCTCCTGCTCCGCCGTCCGCCGGGCCGCGAGGCGTTCCCGGGCGACGTCTTCTACCTCCACTCGCGCCTGCTCGAGCGCGCCGCCAAGCTGTCCGACAAGGACGGCGCGGGCTCGCTCACGGCGCTCCCCATCATCGAGACGCAGGCCGGCGACGTGTCGGCGTACATCCCGACGAACGTCATCTCGATCACCGACGGTCAGATCTTCCTCGAGTCGGATCTCTTCTACTCGGGCCAGCGTCCGGCCGTGAACGCCGGCATCTCGGTGTCGCGCGTCGGCGGCGCCGCGCAGATCGCCGCCATGAAGAAGGTCGCCGGCAAGCTGCGGCTCGAGCTCGCGCAGTACCGCGAGCTCGCGGCCTTCGCGCAATTCGGCTCGGACCTCGACAAGGCGACGCAGCAGCAACTCGCGCGCGGCGCTCGCATGACCGAGCTCCTCAAGCAGGGCCAGTACGCGCCGCTGCCCGTCGAGAAGCAGGTGCTCATCCTCTTCGCCGTCACGAACGGCTTCACGGACGCGCTGCCGATCGAGTCGCTGGGCCGCTACGAGCGCGAGCTCTACGCGTTCATCGACGCGCGCCAGCCGCAGGTGTGGGCCGAGCTGAAAGAGAAGGGCAACAACGGCAAGGCCTGGGACGCGCTGTCGGCGACGATGAAGACGGCCTTGTCGGCGTTCGGCAAGGAGTTCTCGGCGGACGCCTCGGCCGCCGCTTAGTTTTCAATCTAGATGCCGTCCCTCAAGTCCATACGCACGCAGATCGCGTCGAAGAAATCGACGCAGAAGATCACGCGCGCCATGAAGCTGGTCTCGGCGGCCAAGCTGCGCGGGGCCCAGGACGCGATCCTCGCGGCGCGGCCGTACGCCAACGCGCTCGTCGAGGCGATCGCCCAGGTGTCGGCGCGCGCGGGCGCCGACGCGCACCCGCTGCTCGAGCACCGCGAGCCCAAGCGCATCACGCTCATCCCCGTGACGTCGGACCGCGGCCTCGCGGGCGGCTTCAACGCCAACATCATCCGCGCCGTTCAGCGCTACGTGAACGAGCATGCGGACGCCGAGGTGACGTTGGAAATCGTTGGCAAGAAGGGCCGCGACTACTTCCGCCGCCGCAAGCTCGCCGTTCGGCACGAGCTGTCGGGCGCGTCGGGCCCGACGGCGCAGGAGCTCGCGCGTCAGGTCGCGAGCATCGCCGTCGACGCGTTCACGACCGGCAAGACCGACGCGGTCTTCGTTCTGTACAACGAGTTCAAGTCGGCGGTTCAGCAGCGCGTCGTCATCGAGCCGCTGCTGCCCGTGACGGCGTCGCAGGTGCTCTCGGCGGCGCCGGCGCACGCGAGCCAGGAGGCGAAGGTCATCGACTTCGCCTACGAGCCAAGCAAGCAGGAGCTGCTCGACGCCTTGCTCCCGCAGTTCATCGAGTCGCAGGTCTACCGCGCGCTGCTGGAGTCGGTCGCGTCGGAGTTCGGCGCCCGCATGACGGCCATGGAGAACGCGACCAACAACGCGAAGGAAATGATCGCGGACCTCACGCTCAAGTACAACCGCGTGCGCCAGGCGGCCATCACGAAAGAGCTGATGGAGATCGTCTCGGGCGCTGAAGCTTTGAAGGGTTAAAGGGTAAAAGGAAAGCATCATGAGCATCGGAACTGTTGCGGCTACCTCCCAGGGCAAGATCGTCCAGGTCATCGGCCCCGTCGTCGACGTCGAGTTTTCGGGCGGCGACCTCCCCGAGATCAACACGGCGCTTCGCATCTCGAACCCGTCGATCAGCGACAAGCCTGGGAACCTCGTCGTCGAGGTCGCCCAGCACCTGGGCGAGCGCAGCGTGCGCTGCATCGCCATGGACACGACCGACGGCCTCGTCCGCGGCATGGCGGTCGAGAACACGAAGGCGAACATCCTGATGCCCGTGGGTCGCGAGATCCTGGGCCGCATCCTCAACGTCGTCGGCGAGCCCGTCGACGAGCGCGGCCCGGTCGTCACGAAGAAGAAGATGCCGATCCACCGCCCGGCCCCGAAGTTCGTCGACCAGTCGGTCAAGGTCGAGATGTTCGAGACCGGCATCAAGGTCATCGACCTGCTCGCGCCGTACCGTCGTGGCGGCAAGATCGGCCTGTTCGGCGGCGCCGGCGTCGGCAAGACCGTGACGATGCTCGAGCTCATCAACAACGTCGCCAAGAAGCACGGTGGCTTCTCGGTGTTCGGCGGCGTCGGCGAGCGCACGCGCGAAGGCCGCGACCTCTACAACGAGATGGCGGAGTCGAAGCTGTCGGACGGCAGCACCGTTCTGTCGAAGACGGCGCTCGTCTACGGCCAGATGAACGAGCCGCCGGGCGCGCGCGCGCGCGTCGCGCTGTCGGCGCTCACGGCCGCCGAGTACTTCCGCGACGAGGAAGGCCAGGACGTGCTCCTCTTCATCGACAACATCTTCCGCTTCACGCAGGCGGGCTCCGAGGTGTCGGCGCTCCTCGGCCGCATCCCGTCGGCCGTCGGTTACCAGCCGACGCTCGCGACCGACATGGGCGAGCTGCAAGAGCGCATCACGACGACCAACAAGGGCTCGATCACGTCGGTGCAGGCCATCTACGTCCCGGCCGACGACCTCACCGACCCGGCGCCCGCGACGGCGTTCGCCCACCTGGACGCGACGACCGTTCTCTCGCGCGGCATCTCGGAGAAGGGCATCTACCCGGCCGTCGACCCGCTCGACTCGACGTCGACGATCCTCACGCCCGCCGTCGTCGGCCAGGAGCACTACACGGTCGCGCGCCAGGTGCAGAAGATCCTGCAGAAGTACAAGGAGCTCGTCGACATCATCGCCATCCTCGGCATGGACGAGCTCTCGGAGGACGACAAGCTGACGGTCTCTCGTGCACGCAAGATCGAGCGCTTCCTGTCGCAGCCGTTCTTCGTCGCCGAGACGTTCACGGGCGCGCCCGGCAAGTACGTCGAGATCAAGGACACCGTCGCGAGCTTCAAGGAGATCGTCGACGGCAAGTGCGACGACCTGCCCGAGCAGGCGTTCTACATGCAGGGCGGCATCGACGACGTGCGCGCCAAGGCCGAGCAGCTCAAGAAGGAGTCGTAGGACTTCATGAAGCTGTCCGTCACCACGCCGCGCGGCGCCCTCGTCGACACCGACGTCGACGAGGTCACGGCGCCGGGCGCGCTCGGCGAGCTCGGCGTGCTGCCGGGTCACGTGCCGCTCATGTCGTCCCTCAAGCCCGGCGTGCTCGTGTACCGCGGCAAGTCCAAGTCGGGCACGATCGCCGTCGGCCCGGGCTTCCTGCAGGTCGCGCCCCCCCGGCAAGACGACACCGCCCACGACCGCGTCCTCGTCCTCGTCGACCAGGCCGTCGCCGCCGGCGACGTCGACAAAGCCGCCGCGCAAAAAGACCTCGTCGAGGCCGACAAGGAGCTCAACGACTGGAAGTCCGAGCTCGACGGCGCCTACCAGGCGCTCCTCGTCCGCCGCGCCTGGGCGCAAGCCCGGCTCGACGCCGCGGACCGCGCCACGCCTCACTGAGGGCAGCCCTCTCCGTCTGAGGGATGCGGAGAGGTCGCCTCGGATTCCCCTTCAGCCCGTGGCATAACGCCGTCGTGAGCGACGAGAAGTTTCGGTTCTTCGTGACGTGCCCTCGCGGCACGGAAGGGGCGCTGCGCAAGGAGCTGGCGGCGATGCGGATCGCCGGCGCGAAAGGGGATCGGGGCGGGGTTTGGTTCGAGGGGCCGCTCGTCATGGGGATGCGCGTTTGTCTGCGGGCGCGGACGGCGGTGCGTGTGCTCCTGCGGCTCGCCGAGCTCGACGCGAGCGACGCGCAGCGCCTCTACGAAGGCGCGCGCGCCATCGAGTGGCAGCGCTGGCTCACGGCCGACAGCACGCTCGCCGTCGACGCGAGCGTGCGCGACAACCCGGCGCTCACGCACTCGGGCTTCGCGGCGCTCAAGGTGAAGGACGCCGTCGTCGACGTGCTGCGCGACGCGCTGGGCGCGCGGCCCGACGTCGACACGCAGAAGCCCGACGTGTCGATCGTGCTGCACGTCGCGGGGCGCGCGGGCGCGCTGTTCCTCGATCTAGCGGGCGAGCCGCTGCACCGGCGCGGCTACCGCGTCGCCATGACGGACGCGCCGCTCAAGGAGACGCTCGCCGCGGCCGTGCTGTCGCTCGGCGGCGTCGCGCTGGATCGGCCGTTCGTCGATCCGATGGGCGGCGGTGGCACGCTCGCGATCGAGCACGCGCTCGCGGCGCGCGGCCACGCGCCCGGGCTTCGTCGCCGCTTCGGCTTCGAGCGCTGGCCCGCGTTCGTGGGCGACGCGACGACGCGCGACGCTTGGGAAGCGCTTCGCGGCGAGGCCGAGGCGGCCGCGCTCGCGTCGGCGCGCGCGCCGCTGCCGCCCATCGTCTGCGCCGACCTCTCGGCCGACGCGCTCGGCGCCGCGCGCCGCAACGCCTCGGCCGCCGGCGTCGACGACGCCATCACCTTCGAGCAGGCCGACGCGACGGCGCTCGAGAAGCTCTTCGACGTCGGCACCGTGTGCACGAACCCGCCCTACGGCGAGCGCCTGCAGCCGCGCGATCTCGAGGCGCTCTACCGCGCGTTCGGCCGCGCGCTGATGCGCCACACGGGCTGGAGCGTCGTCGTGCTGTCGGGCAGCCCACTCTTTTCACGCGCGCTTCCCTTCAAGCCCACCGTCTCGCACCGCCTCTTCAACGGGCCGCTGGAGGTCCGCCTTTTGCGGTATGAGATCCCCGATGCCCGTCCGGTCCCAGGCCCGCGCTGACGGCGCGACCTCCGGCGCGTCATCGTCTCGTCTCGCCGGTGTCGCGCGCCTCGCGCTCTCCGCCGTCGCGGGCGTGCTGCTCTTCCTCTCGGCGCCGCATTACGACGCGTGGCCGCTCATGTGGATCGCGCTCGCGCCGCAGATCGACGTCGCGCTCGCGTCGCGCACGCCGCGCCGCGCGTTCTTGCAGGGCTGGCTCACGGGCACCGTCGCCAACACCTTCGCGTTCTCGTGGATGGGCAGCCTGCTCCAGCGCTTCGGCCACATGCCGGCGATCGAAGCCGTGCCCATCATGATGCTGCTCACCGGCTACCAGGGCCTGGAGTTCGCGCTCTTCTCGTGGGGCGTGCGCCGCGCGCGTGATCGCCTCGGCGACGGGGTGCCGCTCGCCGTGCTCGCGCCGCTCGTCATGGTGACGATCGAGCTCGTCATGCCGCAGATCTTCCCTTACTACTTGGCGATCTCGCAGGCCTGGGTGCCGCTCGTCATCCAGGTGGCCGACCTCACGGGGCCCATGGGCGTCACGGCGCTCATGGCGGCTTTCAACGGCGCGCTCGTCGACGCGTACGTGCGCACGCGCGCCGGGTGGGGCGCGCGCGTCGCGTTCCGGCCGCTCGCCTTCGCGCTCGCGCTGTTCGCCGCCGACCTCGGCTACGGCGCGATCCGCCTGCACCAGGTCGACGTCGCGCGCGCCGCCGCGCCCAAGGTGAAGACGGGCCTCGTGCAGGCCAACGTCGGCATCCTCGAGAAGTGGGACCCGCAGGAGTTCGCGCGCCTGCTCGACACGCACCAGCGCGTGTCGGCCGAGCTCGCGCGCGCCGGCGCCGACTTCATCGTGTGGCCGGAGTCGTCGTACTCGTACGCGCTGCCGCGCACGATCGCGCACGAGCTGCCTGAAGGTGACCAGCGCCGCGTGCGCGCCGGCTTCGACACGCCGCTCATGTTCGGCGCCGTGACGTACACGCCGGGCCACGTGGGCGCGGCGTCGCCGCCCGCCGAGCGCTATCCGTACAACACGGCGCTCATGATGGACGCCGCCGGCAACGTCACGGGGAAGTACGACAAGGTCTTCCTCATGCTGTTCGGCGAGTACATCCCGTTCTACGACAGCATCCCGTGGTTCACGAAGATCTTCCCCGAGGCGTCGAACTTCAACCGCGGCGTCGACCCGGCGTCGTTCCCGCTGCGCGTGCGCGACCGCGACTACAAGCTCGGCCCGCTCATCTGCTACGAGGACATCCTGCCGAGCTTCACGCGCCGCGTGGCGCGCCTTTCGCCCAACGCCTTCGTCAACATCACGAACGACGCCTGGTTCGGCGCGACCGACGAGCCGCACCAGCACCTCGCGCTCGCCGTGTTCCGTTCGATCGAGAGCCGCCTCGAGATGGTCCGCGCCGTCAACACGGGCGTGTCCGCGCACGTCGACGCCGCGGGCCGCGTGCTCGCGCAGACGTCGTCGGTCGATCCGGCCGAGACGCCCGACGCGCCGCCGGCGTCGCTGCTCGTCGATCTCGCGATGCTCCCCGGTGGCGGCCTCTACCGCCACATCGGGGACCTGTTCGGCTTCGCGTGCGCGCTCGCGCTCGTCGCGCTGCTCGTCAGGGCGTCGCCGCGGCGGCCTTATGGAGCGTGAACGTCCGCACGGGCGGGCGGTTCAGCAGGTAGCTGCCGTCGAAGCCGGTGATCTGCAGCGTGTCGCCCTGCTGGCAGACGACCTGCTTCGAGGCGTAGCGGAGCGCGTTGCCCTGCGGGTAGTGCGTGATGAGGTTGACGCCGTCGTAGGTGTAGTAGCCCTTCTCGCCCGTCGCGAAGTGCGCGTCGAAGCCGCAGAGGCAGCCGCCGCGGCCGCTGGGATCGGGCTCGCACACGAAGTTCGAGAAGTTCTCGTTGACGCCACCTTTGTTGGTGACGACGAGCTCGACGATCTTGCACATGAGCGCGTCGCCCGCGAGGTGCTGCGCGCCGCCGCCGTAGGCGCAATCGCACACGCCGTTCTGGGGTGAGCACGCCGCGTCCGCGTACGTGCCCGACGTGTCGACCATCGTGAGCATGTTCTGCGCGTAGGGGCAGTTGTACGGGTTGAAGCCGAACTGCGTGATGCAGGTCTGCGAGTACCACTGGCCGAAGCGGCCCGAGTACGTGAAGCCCGCCTGGTACGTGCCGTCGGCGTTGTAGAGCTCGCCGAACTGCGTGACGTTCGGATCCTCGAAGAGGAAGGTGATGCCGCCCTGGAGCGGATCCATCGGATCGGCCGTGACGCCGAGGCCCGCGCACCACGCCGAGTTCGTCGCCTCGGGCGGCGTCTGCCGCGCCGTGGGGCTCGGTCGCCCGTAGAGCGTGTTGTCGGACGGCGCGCCCGGCGACGTCAGCGTCGTGCCTTGGAAGTAGGGCGTGTCGAGGCAACCGGGCTGGTTGGCGTCGTCGCTCGTCCACTGGCCGATGATGTTCTTGATGTCGCCGCCGCAGTCGCCGAGCGACTTGCAGAGCGGACCCGCCGAGCAGCCGGTGGCGAACGAGAGGAACGGGAGCGCGAGCGCGATGCGACGAATGGAGTTGAAGTTCATGGTCGCCTCTAGAAGAAGAAGAGCAGGGCGATCTCGGCCCGCATGTTCACGGGCAGAGACTCGTCGCCGTAGGTCTGTTGTGTCCGCTGGAAGGAGAGCCCGAGGTGCGTCGACGGCGCGAGCGCCGCCCACAGGTTGGCGTCGAAGTAGCGCATCAGGCGCACGATGGCGCCCGAGCTCGTCGACGGCGTGATGTCGACGATGTTGTTCGACTGCGCCTGCGAGTAGAGACCAGACACCCAGACCTTGCCCTTGGCGACGGGCAGGTAGTACTGCGCGCCGACGACGAACGCGTTCCAGTTGTAGGTGCGCAGGTTGAGGTCGGCGTCGTAGGTGATGAGGCCCGAGTCGATGTCCTGCGGGTACGTGAACGGCGGCTTGTCGTTGCTCGGGTTGTCGAGCTCGGGGAACTTTCCGCCGCCCGTCATGCCCGTGTACATGTCGGCGACGCCCGTGCCGATCGAGACCTCGGCCGTGACCGTGAGCGCGTTGGCGCGGTCCTCGACGTTCTTCACGGGGATGACGGGGATGACGAGGTCGGCGGCGGCGCCGAAGCCGTACTTCGTCTCCGACGCGCGCGGCTGGCTGATGAACTGCGGGATGACGAAGCGGCGCGCGATGCCCGAGACGCCGATCGACAGCGGCGTCAGCTGCGGCTGACCGGCGCCTTGCGCGGCCACGCCCTTCCACCCGCCGAAGGCGACGCGCAGGCCGGCCTCGCCGTCGGGGACTTCGCTGTGGCGCTGCGCGGGGCGAACGGCGGCGACGGCGATCTCGACGTTGGTCGCGCTCTCGTCGCCCAGCTTGCCCGACACGCGTAGCTGCGGGTTGCGGTGGTAGATCTCGCCGGGGATGCCGAGGTACGCGACGGTGTTCGGGTAGAAGCCGTTGCCGCCCCAGCCGAAGAGGTCGTGGTACTGGCCGGCCAGCACCTCGAGCGCGCCGGCGCGCAGCTTGAGGTAGGCGTGGCGCATGCGCACCGTGCCCAGCGTGTAGTAGTCGTTCTGGGTCGCGTCGTAGGGCTGGATGCCGAAGAAGTCGACCTCGACGACGCCGCTCGTCTTGACGCCGTTCCACTCGGGCGGGTTGAGGCGGAAGCCGAGGCGGCTGTTCTTGACCGTCGCCTGCGTCTGGCCGCGATCGCCGTTGTACGTCCCGCGGCGCGCGAGCAGGTTCGAGTTGGCGCCGTCGGCGTAGCTCTGCGTCGAGTCGTGCATGCCGTCGAGCTCGATGAAGCCGTAGAGCTCGGTGTCCCAGCGCGAGTGCACGGGCGACGACGGCGCTGGCGTCGGCTCGGGCTCGGGCGCCGCCTTGGCCTCGGGCGCTTCGGGCGCCGCGTCTTCAGAGGCGTCGGCCTCGTCGGACTTGCCGGCCGCCTTCGCGTCGCTCTTGTTCTTCGCGTTCTTGCCCGACGCGAGGTTTGCGTCGTCTTGCGCGTCTTCGTCGTCGCTCGCCGCGCCCTTGTCGGGCGAACCTTTCGCGAATGCGGCGTGCGGCGCGAGAACGATCGCCGCCAGCGCCAAGCTCGTCAGCCCGCGGTGCCTCATCTGGTCTCCCTAGCCGTGTTGCGGGGGAAGGGGATCGAATCGCCCCCGAGTTCACTGAGCGAAGTGCCGAGCCTGGATAACACTAGTTCGCGCGCGAGGGCAAACGATTCGTGACCATTCCCACGAGCGTCACACGCGCGCCGCGCGCTCGTTTACGGCCAAACGCAAAACGACCACGCCGGCCGCCTCGCGGTCCGACGTGGTCGTTTTCGAATGCGCTTTGTTTAGGCGCTTAGAACGCGTCGAGGTACGACCAAGCCGCCGAACGCTGAGCGGCGTTGTCGTACTCGTTGCGGTGGTCGGTGCCCGACGTCGTGCAGAGGATGATCGGGAACTCCTTCGGGCACGACGTGAACTGCTCGCACACGCTGACGTTCGGGAAGGTCGTGACCTTCGAGCGCGGGCTCGTGTCGAAGCCGGGCGTGCACTTGTTGACCATGAGGGCGTGCGTGACGGCGTCCTTCGTGCCCTGGTACGGGTTCGTGCCGTCCTGCAGCTGGTGGAACCAGATGCCCGTGACCGGCAGGCCGTCCGTCGGCTGCTGCTGATCGCCCTGCGCGAGGCCGCCCGACGAGGGCGCGATCGCGCGGAAGATCTTCATGCCGTACGCGTTGCCGAACTGGTTCGAGAGCCAGCCGCCGCTGCTGTGGCCCGAGATGAACACGCGGTGCTCGTCGAAGCAGATCTGCTTGCCGAGGAGCGCGTGCAGGCTCTCGATGTAGTTGGCCTCGATCGTGTGGACGCCGCGCTTGTCGTCGAAGCAGTAGATGCCCGACGTGGTCGGATCGGGGCCGCCCGACCAGACCTTCGGGTACATCTGCAGGCCGATGATGACGGCGTTGCCGGGGCCCGTCGTCCCGGGGTTCGCCGTGCCGTAGAAGTCGGCGACCGACGTGCCGCTGGCCGTGCAGCCCGGCGCCTCGTAGATGAGCTTGTAGACGTGGCTGGGGTCGTAGTTCGTGGGGACGCGGATGAAGTAGCGCCGCTGGATCGTCATGCCGGCGATGTTGGCCTGCGGGTGATCCGCGGGAACCATCTCGGGGATCATGTAGCCCGAGTCGAGCTGCTGGTGGTGCGCGTCGGGCGGCGACCACTGGCCGAACATGATGGCGGGGCTCGGGTAGAGCGACTTGAGGTCGGGCTTCGTCGTGCAGGCGTCGCTCGGCTTCACCGTCGACCAATCCTCGAGGCCGGCGATGCCGCCGTAGTTCGCCGAGGAACCGCCCGAGCCGCCGCTCGCGGAGCCGCCGGTGCCGGTCGAGCCGCCGCTCGCGGAGCCGCCCGTGCCGGTCGTGCCGCCGCTGGCCGAGCCGCCGGTGCCGGTCGTGCCGCCCGTCGCGCTCGAGCCGCCGGTGCCCGTCGTGCCGCCCGTGGGCGTCGTCGTCGAGCCGCCGGTGCCGGTCGTGCCGCCCGTCGGCGTGGTCGTCGTGCCGCCGCCGCCGGTCGTGCCGCCGCCGCCGGGCGGCGGGGTGTTCTTCCCGCCGCCGCTGTCACAGGCGCCGACGACGAGCGCGAGGCTCGTCAGGGCCGCGAAACCGAGAGTTTGAAATCGCATCGAGCTTCCTCCTATGACCGTTGCAGCGTCCGTTAAGGAACGTCGGGGGTGACGCCTCGGGGGCCGAGCGCTAGGTGACCCTGAATCCAGGCATCCTAAGTCACCGGGCGTTGCAGTCGCGGCGACGTCGGTGCACCGAGCGCGTGAGCCGTTTGGGCCGGGTCACATTGGCCGTTTTCTTCGGGGGAATCAAGGAAGATGGGCCCTTGATTCGTTGCGCCGACGCGGTGATTCCGACGTAGCGCCTCGACGCCCGAAACGATCAATTCGTGGGGCGCGTCAGGGTCTGAGGAAAAACGGATACGTGAATTGCTGGCGTGCGGCTTTGAAGCGACGGAAATGCGCGTTCTTCGCGGCCTCCATCACGCACGCGCCCGTGGGCGTGCCGTCGAAGCTGCCGCCGACGCGGATCGATTGCACCATGCCGTTGCCGGCGACGACGTACGTGAGCTCGGCCGTGCCCGGCTCTTTGTGCTGCCGGTAACACGCGAACACCTGCGGGCGGATCGCCGTCATCGCGTCGGCAATCGCGTCGCGCGACAGCTCTTCGGGCAGCGCGAGGTCGGGCGATGCGGCGGCGCTGTTGCTGCCGTCACCGGCCTTGAGGCAGCCTGGATCCTCGGCCGCACCCACCGGCAGCTCGGCGACGCCCGTCGACGGCGGCTTCGACACGAGCACCTCGCCCGTGCAGCGGTTGAAGACGCGGCCGCCGACGAGCTTGAGCGCGTAGCCGCGGCTGGGGCCGAAGCTCCACTCGGCGTCGGCGGGCTGGAAGAGGAACTCGGCGCGCAGGAACGGCCGCACGCGCTCGAGCCAGCGCTTGGCCTCGGGAAGGCTCTCGAAGCCGAGCGCGTTGCGCGAGATCTCCACCGCCGTCGGCAGCGTTTCCGCGTCCTTTTTGGGCTCGCGCAGCGTGATGAAGCGGCGCTCGCGCGCGCGGCCCACGGCGACGGGCTTCGTGCACGCGACGCAGCCGGCGAGCGCGAGGTGATAGCCCTTGATGCTCGCGTCGTAGTCGGAGACGGAGATGACCGCGGGATCGTCGCCCGCGGCCGAGAAGGTCCGGCTCGGCAGGATCTCGCGCAGGTAGGCCTGCGTCGCGAAGCAGCGCGCGCGCTCGAGGTCGCGCTTCTCGGCGTCGCAGCGATCGATGAACGCGCCCAGCAGCGTCGCGACGTCGCTCGTGCGCGTCGCGCCTTGCGCGAGCGTCTCGTACGTCGCGCCGGGTTTGTCGGGCGCGTCAGCGGCCGACGTGTCGGCGGCCCGAGCTGCGGACGCCCCAGAAGCGGCCAGCGCCGCCGTGACCGCCGCGACCCACGCTGTCTTCGACGCCATGGACGGCGAGCAATATAGATCATAATAGCGGCCGGCCGCGAGCCTCGCGGCGACCCGAGCACAAGATGCCAACGCCCAAGACCAAAGCCTCCCGCGCCAAGGCCGCCGACGCCGAGCGCGACGACGAGGCGCGAGAAGACACGGAGCGCGAAGGCGACGGCCTCGATGAGTCGGGCGTGGGCGAGCTCGCGGCGGGCGAGGGCGTTCGCGCGAGCGGTGACCAAGACGTCGAAGAAGAAGACGAGGCGGGCGAGGGCGGCGCGCTTCGCCCCGAGGTCGTGCGGCGCTCGGCGCGCGCGAAGGCCGCGGCCAAGGCGATCGCGCCCACGCGGGGCGGTGGCGGCGTCGAGCGTTTCCTCGCCGAGGTGCGCCGCTACCCGCGCCTCTCCGAAGACGACGAGCGCGCGCTCGGCAAGCTGGTCCGCGAGGCCGGCGACCGCGAGGCGGCGCGCAAGCTCGTCGTCCACAACCTTCGTCTCGTCGTCGCGATCGCCTACCAGTACCGGCGCGCGTGGGCGAACATCCTCGACCTCTTTCAAGAGGGCAGCGTCGGGCTCATGGAGGCCGTGAAGCGCTGGGAGCCGACGCTGGGCCCGCGCTTTGGTACGTACGCCGCGTACTGGATCCGCGCCTACGTGCTGAAGTTCCTCATGACGAACTCGCGGCTCATCCACGTCGGCAACACGCGCGCGGGCCGCAAGCTGTTCTTCCGTCTCGAGAAGGAACGGCAGAAGCTGCTCGCGACGGGGTTCGAGCCGACGCCGAAGCTGCTGGCCGCGAAGCTCGACGTGACCGAGGACGATCTCGCCGAGGTGAGCCGGCACCTCGACTCGCGCGAGGTGTCGTTCGACCCGACGCCGGGGCGCGGTGGCGAGGGCGCCGACGAGGGCTTGCCGCTCGCCGAGCGCATCTCGGGCGGCGGCAGCACGCCCGAGACCGAGGCGGAGGGCGCCGAGATGCTGTCGACGCTGCGCTCGTTCATGGACGCGTTCCAGAAGAGCCTCACCGACGAGCGCGAGCGCGTCGTGTGGAAGGAGCACCTCGCCGCCGACGAGCCGGCGCCGCTCGGCGAGCTGGGCGCGCGCTACGGCGTCACGAAGCAGCGCATGGGGCAGATCGCCGACCGCCTCAAGCGTCGCTTCCGCGACGAGATCGTCGCCAAGATGGGCCCCGAAGTGAGAACGGATTGGCTGGGCGAATGAAGGACCACGTCGAGGAGCGCGAGTTCACGCTGCGTCTTCAGGTGCGCTGCACCTTCCCCGAGAGCTACGACGGCGACGCCGACGGCTACGCCTGGGCCGAGGAGCTGCCGTCGCTGACCGCCGAGCTCGTGCGCGCCGCGCAGCAGATCGCCTCGGGCCGTGGCTGGCGCGTCCGCTCGGCGAACCGCGGTCGTCCGGTCGAAGACGAAGTGACGCTCGTCCTAGAACGAACACCCTAGAGCGCGGGGCAAAAAAAAACGGCCGGGCGTTCAGGCCCGGCCGCTCTTTTTACAACTCGGTCCGTCGCTAGGCGGACTTGCGGACGTTCGCCGCTTGAAGTCCCTTCGGCCCCTCCGTGATGTCGAACTCGACCGTCTGCCCCTCACTCAACGAGCGAAAGCCCTCAGACTGAATCGCCGTGTGATGAACGAACACATCCGGTCCGTCCTCACGCGCGATGAACCCGTACCCCTTCGCATCGTTGAACCACTTCACCTTGCCGCTTGCCATCTACTGCCTCCTACGGACGTTGGTTGCTGCTTCTCTTCGCCGGCCTACGCCAGCGAAATTGTCGGCCAGAGTAAAGGTCCCGCATTTTGTGTCAAGTCCGACGGTGCTTCCGGTATGCATTCTGGCCGACGGTTTTTAAGGCCCCGCAAGGAGGGCGGCGACGGCGGCGCTCGGGTCCTCTGCCGAGCAAATTGCTCGAATCGCGGCCACGCCGACGGCGCCCGCGGCGCGGCATGAAGCGGCCCGTTCGGCCGTGACGCCGCCGAGCGCCAAGAGAGGTAGGCCGAGCCCGGCGGCGCCGCGGAGCGCCTCGAGCCCGACCGGCGATCCGAGCGCGCGCTTCGAGGGCGTGTCCCAGATGGGCCCGAACACGGCGAACCGGACGTCGGCGCCGGCGTCGCGCGCCCGGGCGGCCGCCTCGACCTCGGCGCGGCCGTGGGTCGAGACGGCGATCGCGAGCTTGGGCGCGAGCCGGGCGACCTCGTCGGGCGCGAGCGCGCGCGTGCCCAGGTGGACGCCGTCGGCCTCGGCGGCGAGCGCGACGTCGGCGCGGTCGTTGACGTAGAGGGTCGCGCCCGCGTCGCGCGTCACGGCCCGCAGCGCGCGCGCGAGGTCGAGCAGCGCGCGCGCGTCGAGATCCTTCTCACGCAGCGACACGGCGACGGCGCCGGCCGGCGCGCCCGCGAGCGCCGCCCGCACGACGTCGACGAGCGGCCGCCCGTTCGTCGCCCGGCGATCGGTGATCAGATAGAGGCGCGGCGCCGCGCTACTCAATCAAACCATCGATCGGAGAGGACGCGGTCGCGTAGAGCTTCTTGCCGATGCGTCCGGCGCGGTAGGCCTTGCGGCCCGCGACGACGGCGTCGCGCATCGCCTCGGCCATGAGCAGCGGATCGCGCGCGCCCGCGATCGCCGTGTTGAGCAGCACGCCGTCGCAGCCGAGCTCGAGCGCGACGGCGGCGTCCGACGCCGTGCCGACGCCCGCGTCGACGATGATGGGCACGCCCGGCCGCTTCTGCTCGAGGATGATGCGCAGGTTGTAGGGGTTGCGGATGCCGAGGCCCGAGCCGATGGGCGCCGCGAGCGGCATGACGGCCGCGCAGCCCGCGTCGGCCAGCTTCTGCGCCAGCACGGGATCGTCCATGCAGTAGGGCAGCACGGTGAAGCCGTCCTTGACGAGGATCTTCGCGGCTTCCAGCGTGGCCGCCCCGTCGGGGAACAGCGTCTTCTGGTCGCCGATGACCTCGAGCTTGACCATCTCGTCCATGCCCAGCTCGCGCGCGAGCCGGCACGTGCGCACGGCCTCTTCGGCCGTGTAACAGCCGGCCGTGTTCGGCAGGATGACGTGGCGCTTGTGATCGATCGTGTCGAGCACGTTGGGCTTGCCGGGCGTCAGGTCGACGCGGCGGAGCGCGACCGTCACGATCTCGGCGCCCGAGCGCAGGATCGCCTCGCGCCCTTGCTCGATCGTCGCGAACTTGCCCGTGCCCACGAGCAGCCGCGACTTGAACTTGCGGCCAGCGATCACGAGCGGATCGTCGTCGGATCCGCCGCCGAACGGGGGCTCGCCAGAGCCCCCGCCGACAAACGCGACGATCTCGATCTTGTCGCCCTCGGCGAGCGGCGCCTCGGCCCACGTCTTCCGCGGCACGACGTCCTGGTTGCGCTCGACGGCGACGCGCGCCGCCTCCATGCCGAGGAGCGCGACGAGGCCGGCGACGGTCGTCCCGGCGGGCGCCGTGCGCGCCTCGCCGTTGACGGTGATGCGGAGGTCGGTCATGAGTGGTATTGCAGCATAACCGATGCGGTGTCCGTTCTGTTCAGCGGTCGAGGACAAGGTCGTCGACACGCGCCCGTCCGACAACGAGCAGGTGATCCGTCGCCGCCGCGAGTGCATCGGCTGCAGCCGGCGCTTCACGACCTACGAGCGCGTCGACGAGATCCTGCCCATGGTCATCAAGAAGGACGGGCGGCGCGAGCCGTTCGACCGCGCGAAGATCCTGAGCGGCCTCAAGAAGGCGTGCTCGAAGCGGCCCGTGCCCATCGAGGTGCTCGAACGCGCCGCCGACCGCATCGAGCGCGAGCTGGAAGAGGCGGGCGAAAAAGAGATCCAGTCGACGCGCATCGGCGACGCGGGCATGGCGGCGCTGCGCGACATCGACGACGTCGCCTACGTGCGCTTCGCGTCGGTGTACCGATCCTTCCGCGACGTCAACGAGCTCATGGCCGAGCTCAAGAGCTTGGTCGAGACCAAGGGCAAACGGTGAGCGCAGCCGCCGACGAGGCTTGGATGCGGCGCGCGCTCGTCCTCGCCGAGCGCGGGCGCGGGACGACCCGGCCCAACCCCGTCGTCGGCGCCGTGATCGTGCGGCGCGGGCGCATCATCGCCGAGGGCTTCCACCGGCGCGCCGGCGAGGCGCACGCCGAGGTCGCGGCGCTCGCGAAGCTGCCACCGGGCGGCGCGCGCGGCGCCACGCTCTATGTGAGCCTCGAGCCGTGCTGCCACACGGGCCGCACGGGGCCGTGCACCGAGGCGATCCTCGCGGCCGGCATCGCGCGCGTCGTCGTCGGGTGCGGCGATCCCAACCCGCTCGTCGACGGGCGCGGCGTCGCGCGCCTGCGCCGCGGCGGCGTGCGCGTCGACGTGGGCTGCCTCGAGGACGAATGCCTCGACGCCAACCGCGCGTTCGCCATTTGGGTGCGCGAGCGCCGGCCGCTCGTGACCTTGAAGGCGGCGACGACGCTCGACGGGTTCATCGCCGACGGAAAGCGCCGCAAACAGCGCGGGCCCGCGTGGATCACGGGCGAGGACGCGCGTCGCGCCGCGCACGAGCTGCGCGCCGCGCACGACGCCGTGCTCGTGGGCTCGGGTACGGTGCTCGCGGATGACCCGCAGCTCACCGTGAGGCTCGGAGGCGCGAAGCGGCCGTCGACGCTCGTGCGCATCGTGCTCGACGGGCGCCTGCGCACGCCGCCGCGCGCGAAGGTGCTCGACGCCGAGGCGCCGACGCTCGTGTTCTCGGCGCGCGGCGCCTCGCCTTCGCGGGCGCGCGCGCTGCGCGCACGCGGCGCCGAGATCGTCGAGGTGCCGGCGCCGCGCGGGCGTTTGTCTCTGCTCGCCGTGCTGCGGACGTTGGGCGCGCTCGACATCCAGTCGGTGCTCGTCGAAGGCGGCGCGGCGATCCACGGCGCGTTCATCGCCGAGGGGCTCGTCGACGACGTCGCGCTCTTCGTCGCGCCGCGGCTGCTGGGAGGCGGCGTGCCCGTCGCCGCCGGCGCGGGCCGTGGGCTGGCCGATGCGCTCGCGCTCGAAGGCCTGCGCACGCGGGAAATCGGCCGGGATTGGCTCGTGACGGGGCGCGTGGCGCCGTCGGTGACGCGGGCGAGCCTCCGACGCGGATGATATAGTCGGGCCCTTGTTCACGGGAATCATCGAAGCCACCGGGGTCGTCGAGAGCCTCACGCCGCGCGCGCCGTCCGGGACGGGCACGCGGCTCGTCGTGACGACGTCGCTCGACGTCGCGTCGCTGCCGCTCGGGGCGAGCATCGCCGTCGACGGCGTGTGCCTGACCGTCGTCGAGCGCGCCGCCAATCGGTTTTCCGCCGACCTCGGTCCCGAGACGCTCGCGCGCACGACGCTGGGTTCGCTGACGTCGGGCGCGCGCGTTCACCTCGAGCGGCCGCTGCGCATGGGCGACGCGCTCGGCGGCCACCTCGTGTCGGGCCACGTCGACGGCGTGGGCCGCCTCGTCGCGCGCCGCGCGCGCGGCGAAGGCGAGGGCGCCTCGCTCGAGCTGGAGATCGAAGCGCCCGAAGCGATCGCGAGCACGCTCGTCGAAAAAGGCTCGGTGACCGTCGCGGGCGCGAGCCTGACGATCAATTCGGTCGACGGCGCGAAGTTCTCGGTGACGCTGATCCCGCACACGCTCGCCGTGACGAACCTGGGCGCGCTCGTCGTCGGCGCCGCCGTCAACATCGAGGGCGATCTCATCGCCAAGCACGTCGCGCGCCTCGTCGACGCGCGCCTCGACCAACGCCTTGGAAAGAGCAGCGCCCATGTCTGAGCGCGATCGCCTCGGCGCCGTCGAGCGCGCCATCGAGGACGTGCGCAACGGGCGCATGGTCATCCTCGTCGACGACGAAGACCGCGAGAACGAGGGCGACCTCGTGCTGGCCGCCGATCTCGTCACGCCCGACGCCATCAACTTCATGGCGCGCCACGGCCGCGGCCTCATCTGCCTGTCGCTCACGGAAGAGCGCGTCGCGACGCTGGGCCTTTCGATGATGACGTCGGCCGCGGAGAACCGCTCGCCGCGCCACACCGCCTTCACGGTGAGCATCGACGCGCGCCGCGGGACGACGACGGGCATCTCCGCGCGCGAGCGCGCCGAGACGATCCGCGTCGCCGTCGCGCGCGACGCGACCGCCGACGACGTCGTCACGCCCGGTCACGTCTTCCCGCTGCGCGCGCGCCGCGGCGGCGTGCTCGTGCGGTCGGGCCACACCGAGGGCTCGGTCGATCTCGCGCGCCTCGCGGGCCGCGAGCCCGCCGCCGTCATCTGCGAGATCATGCGCGAAGACGGCGAGATGGCGCGCATGCCCGATCTCGAGGCCTTCGCGAAGCAGCACGACATCACCGTCGTGAAGATCGCCGACCTCATCGAGTACCGCCTCTCGCAGGAGATGCTCGTGCGGCGCGCCGCCGAGACCGTGGTGAGCCCGCGCGCCGGCGGCGTGCGCGCCGAGTTCCGCGCCTACGTCTACACGACCGACGTCGAGGACACCGAGTACCTCGCGCTCGTGCTCGGCGACATCCGCCCCGACGAGCCCGTGCTCGTGCGCGTGCAGACGGCCAACGTGCTTCGCGACGTGTTCGCGGCCGCGTCGGGCGTCGACGAGCCGGGCGCCGCCCTCCCGCTGCGCATGATCGAGGCGGCGGGGAAGGGCGTGTTGCTCTATGTGTTTCCGCGCGCGCGCGCGAGCCTCGTCGGCGAGCTGTCGGGCACGGCGCCGACGACGCTGACGTCGCTGCCCGCGGCGACCGAGCCGCGGCTGCGCGCGTTCGGCCTCGGCGCGCAGGTGCTGGCGCACCTCGGCGTCGGGCGCATCCGCTTGCTGACGAACCACCCGAAGCCCATCGTCGGCGTCGCGGGCTACGGCCTGCAGATCGTCGAGTGCTTGCCCATCGGCGCCGCGGCCGCCAAGGTCGTGCCGTTGCGCGAACCGTTCGAGAGAGAGGGATAGCGTGTTCCGCCCCACCGACAGCGACTACGACCAGATCGCGGCCGCCCAGATCAAAGCTCGGGCCGCCCAGGACCAGCGCTTCGTCATCGTCGCCGCGCGCTTCAACGACTTCGTCGTGGCGAAGCTCATCGCGGGCGCGCAGGAGGCGCTCGTCGCGGCCGGCGCGGTCAAAGAGCACATCGAGGTGATTCGTTGCCCGGGCGCGCTCGAGCTGCCCGGCATCGTGAGGCGCGTCGTCGATCAAGATGCGAGCCGCGGCGTCGTCGTCCTCGGGTGCGTCATCCGCGGCGCGACGCCTCACTTCGATCTCGTCGTCGCCGAGTCGACGCGCGGCGTGGCCGCGATCGCCGCCGAAGGCCGCGCCGCGATCGCCAACGGCATCCTCGCCTGCGAGAACATCGAGCAGGCCATCGAGCGGTGTGGCGCCAAGGGCAACCGAGGCGCCGAAGCCGCGGTCGTCGCCGTCGAGATGCTGTCCGTTTACCGCAAGCTCGGCGCGTCGCGAACATCGTCGGCCAAGGCGAAGAAGCCGTTCAAGCCGAAGACGTCGCGGAAGCCGACGAAGCCGCAGAAGAAGAAGGCCTAGTCGATGACGACGACGAGCACGGCGGGCCCGCGGCGGCGGGCCCGAGAGATCGCGCTGCAGGTGCTGCACGCGATGGACGTCAGCCCCGAGCAGACGGCCGACGAGGCGCTGCGCCGCACGTTCGAGCACCTGCTCGACGAGGGCCGCATGGACGACGAGGGCGAGGGCGACGTCGAGCGCCCCGACCCGCGCTTCGATCGCCCGCTCGTCGAGGCCGTCGTGCGCGGTTACGCCGACAAGCGCGCCGCGATCGACGAGGCGCTCGCGGGCTTGTCGCGCAACTGGCGCGTCGAGCGCATCGCCGTCGTCGAGCGCAACATCATCCGCCTCGCGCTGTGGGAGCTGCTCTACGGCGGCGAACCGCCCGTGCCCCCGAGCGTCGTCCTCAACGAGGCCATCGAGCTCTGCAAGCGCTACGGCACGGCCGAGGGCGCCGCCTTCGTCAACGGCCTCCTCGATCGCGCGCTGGCCGAGCTGCCCGTCCGGAGGTAGCGCGTGCAGATCTCGCTGCTGCCGCTCGAGCTGCCGCGTTGGGATCAGGCCGCGCCCGGCGACGCCCTGTGCGTGCCGCTGTGGACCGACGTGCGCCCGCTTCGTGGTGCCGCCGGCCTGCTCGACTGGCGGCTGTGCGGGCGCCTCTCGGCCATGCTCGCCTCGGGCAAGGTCACGGGGCGCGAGGGCGAGCAGACGCTGTTCCCGACGGGACAGCGGCTGCCGTGGCGGCTCGTGCTCGCGCTCGGCGGCGGCCCTCGCCGCGACTTTTCCGACAAGCGCTTCGCGGCCGGTGTGCGGCAGGCGCTGGGGGCGCTGAAGGGCCTGAGCGCAAAGCGCCTCGCGATCGCGCTGCCGGGCCGCGACGGCGAACGCGCCGCGACCGGCGCCGCCGCGACGCTGACCTCGCGCCGCGCGCTCGATTTGCTGCTCGAGGCCGTCGACGAGACCCCCGGCCTCGTCGATGACTTGACCGTGCTCGCGCCGGCGTCGGTCCAGAAAGAGCTGGGCGAGGTGCTGCGCCTGCGCGCCGTGCGCGCCGCCGCGCCGAAGCCCGCCCCGCGACGCGCGGCGCGCAAGGGCTGATCGGCTCTCCCGGAAAACGCGAAAATTTGCGGTGTTTCGCGGGCGGGCGGAACATGAGGCCGTGGCGTCGAGGCTCGACGAGCAGATTCAGCAGTTCCTCGACCACCTGCGCGTCGAGCGGGAGCTGACGCCCGCGACGGTCGAAGCTTACGGGCGCGACCTGTCGCTCTTCGCGCGCTTCGCCGCCGGCCGCCACGTCGACGCGGGGCCCGACGTTCGCTCGGTCGACGTGCTCGACTACCTGGCGTTCCTCACCGAGCGGAAGCTCGCGGCGCGCTCGCAGGCCCGTCGCCTCGTCGCGCTCCGCCAGCTGTTCAAGTTCCTCAAGGCCGAGCGCGTGTGCGCCGGCGACCCGACCGAAGACATCGATCTGCCGCGCTACGGCCGCAAGCTGCCCGAGTTCCTCACCGTCGAGGAGGTGGACCGCTTGCTCGCGGCGCCCGATCGCAAGACGGCGCGCGGCGCGCGCGACGCCGCCATGCTCGAGACGCTGTACGCGACGGGCCTGCGCGTGTCCGAGCTCGTGAAGCTGCGCCTGCGCGACATCAACTTCGACGCCGGCTACCTCATGGCCTTCGGCAAGGGGCGCAAGGAGCGCCTCGTGCCCGTCGGCGAGTCGGCGCTCACGGCGCTGCGCTCGTACGTCGAGTCGGCGCGCCCCGTGTTCACGGACGGCCGCGCGCTCGACGCGCTCTTCCTCACGCATCACGGCGGCCCCATGACGCGCCAAGGTTTTTGGAAGCTGCTCGGTCGCTACGCCGTGGTCGCCGCGATTCGCAAGCGCATCTCGCCGCACAAGCTGCGTCACTCGTTCGCCACGCACCTCGTCGAGCGCGGCGCCGATCTGCGCGCCGTGCAGGCGATGCTGGGCCACGCCGACATCGGAACCACTGAAATTTATACGCATCTCTCGCGCGGCCACCTCCGGGCCCTCTACGATCGGTTCTTCCCGCGCGCGTGACCGGTTCGGGTATGCTCCCGCCCGGTGAACACCGAAACGGCGACCACGGCCTACCGAGTCGCGCTCCCCGAGTTCGAAGGCCCGCTCGATCTGCTGCTGCACTTGTGCAAGACGCACGAGATCGAGATCGTGAACATCCCGATCGCCTTCATCACGACGAAGTACCTCGAGTACCTCGAGGTCATGCAGACGATGCCGGTCGACGTCGCGGCCGACTACCTGGTCATGGCGGCGACGCTGGCCTATTTGAAGTCGCGCGAGCTCGTGCCGCAGCCCGAGCCGCTCGACGTCGCGGGTGAGGGCGAAGGAATCGACGAAGAGGAGCTCGACCCGCGCCAGGAGCTCATCCGCCGCCTGCTCGAGTACCAGAAGTACAAGGACGCCGCCGAGCAGCTGGGCGCGCGGCCCATCGACGGCCGCAACGTGTTCGGGCGCGGCGCGCCGCTCGACGTGGTCAACGGACCGGCGCCGCTCGCCGAGCACTCGGTGTGGAAGCTCATCGAGGCGTTCGGGAAGATCCTCGACAAGGCGACGCCGGGCACGCGCCGCACGCATGACGTCGTCGTCGATCGCGTCTCGATCGGCGACCGCATCAACCAGCTCGTCGATCGCCTGCAGAGCAACAGCGGCTCGTTCCGCTTCGAGAGCTGCTTCGATTTGTCGCTGCCCGAGCCGGAGCTGCGCCACCAGGTCGTCGTGACGCTGCTGGCGATCCTCGAGCTCGCGCGCATGAAGGTCGTGCGCGTGCTCCAGAAGGCAAACGATGGTCAGACCGAGGAGACGCTGTTCGTGACCCACGTCGAAGGAACCGATCTCGAGGCCGCGCGCCGCGTGCACGTGACGTCGTCGCAAGAGGGTGAAGAAGGCGAAGAGGCCGGAGAGCCCGAAGAGACGACGCACGCCGAAGGTGGTGACGTCGACGACGTCACCGACGCGGGCGTCGGCTTCGAGGGCGCGGCCGACGAGGACACGCAATCTGGCTTGGAAGGCGGGTTCGATGAAGAGACCGCCGCCGACTCGACGCTCGTCGAGCCGGCGCCCGCGGGAGCCGACGACGCGAGCTTGCACGAGCGAGGAGACGAATGAAGCGTAAGAAGCAGAAGGCCGCGGTCGAGGCGGCGACGGAAGCGCCCGCCGGCGAAACGCCTGCGGACGAGGCCGCCGAGACCGCGTCGCTCGAGAGCGCCTGGGACGAGGAAGGGAACGTCGACGGCGAGGTCGAGGCCGTCGCCGACGCGTCGAGCGAGCCGGTCGCCGTCTCCGAGTCGACGCCTGATTCCGAGTTCGACGCCGCGTGGGACGGCCCCACGCGCGCCGGTGACGACGCCGAGATCGCCGGCCTCGCGGCCGAGTCGGCGCGCGTCGATGTCGGCGGCGAAGCGGAGGCCGTGACGGCCGAGCGCGGCGCCGACGCCGAAGAGATCGCGGCCGAGGCGAGCGCCGAAGGCGACGAAGAGGGCGCGCCCATCGTCGATTCGACGCGGCTCGAGAGCATCATCGAGAGCCTGCTGTTCGCCGCCGATCGCGCGCTCACGGTCGCGGACCTCAAGCGCCTCGTCAACGAGCGCGACGCCAAGAAGATCGGCGCCGCCCTCGAGGCGCTGCGCGAGCGTCACGCCACGACGGGCATCATCCTCGCGAGCGTCGCGGGCGGCTGGCAGCTCCGCACGTCGACGGAAAACGCGCCATGGGTGTCGAAGCTCATCGCGGGCCGCCCGCAGCGTCTGTCGCGCGCGATGCTCGAGACGCTGGCGATCGTCGCCTACCGCCAGCCCGTCACGCGCCCGGAGATCGACGAGATCCGCGGCGTCGACTGCGGGCCCGTGCTCAAGACGCTGCTCGATCGCGAGCTCGTGCGCATCCTCGGCAAGAAGGAGGAGGTCGGCCGGCCCATGCTCTACGGCACGACGCCGGAGTTCCTCAAGACCTTCAGCCTCAAAGATCTCGCCGAGCTCCCGACGCTGCGCGAGTTCCACGAGCTGTCGGAGCAGCAGAAGGCCGTCGTCGACGCGCAGCTGCCGCTGCCCGAGGGCGCGGCTCCGCCGCCGGCCGACGCGCACGCGCAAGGCCGCTCGCCGTTCGCGCCGCAGCCGGCGGATCTCACGCCCGTCGATTCGGCCGAAGAAGAAGAGCTGCTCGACGAGCTCGAGAACGCGACGCTCGCGGCCACGCGCGCGTCGGGCCCGCCGCCGGGCGCCGAGGCCAACGCCGCTGCCGCGCCCGACGGCGCCGAATCGTAAGGCCACGCCGTGCGCCTCCAGCGTTTCCTCGCGCAGGCGGGCGTGTCTTCGCGCCGCCAAGCCGAGCAGCTCATCACCGCGGGCGCCGTGAGCGTCGACGGCCAGGTCGTCACGACGCTGGGCACGAGCGTCCGCGCCGACGCGCGCGTCGAGGTCGAGGGCAAGCGCGTCTTCCCCGAGAAGCCGATCTACCGCCTCATGCTCAAGCCCCGCATGTGCCTGAGCACCTTCGGCGCGACGGGCGAGCGGCCCACCCTCAAGAAGTACGTGCGCGCGCCCGAGCCCGGCCTGCAGATCGTCGCGCCGCTCGACTTCCTCGCCGAGGGCGTGATCCTGCTGACGACCGACGGCGAGCTCGCCCAGGCCATCACGAAGGGCAAGCGCGAAAAGGGCGGCCTCGTGCCGATGACGTACCACCTCAAGCTGCAGGGCAAGGTGAAGGACGAGGATCTCGGCCGCCTGCTCAAAGGCTGGCGCTGGGAGGGCCGCCCCATCAAGCCCATGACCGTCGAGCCCATCGCGACCACCGACAAGAACACGTGGATCGAGATGGTGGTCGCCGAGACACGTCCGCGCGCCCTCAAGGGCGGCTGCGAGTGGATTCGCCACACGTTGCTGAAGATCTCGCGCGTCCGCTTCGGCGGGATCTCGTTCGAAGGCTTGAAGATGGGCGATGTGCGCGAGCTCTCGAAGGCCGAAGTCGCCGACCTGCGCAAACGCGCGGGTTTGGAGGCGTAGGGCTACTTTTCGCCGCAACGCTCGCGCCTCGTGGTGTTAAAACCCGCCCGTGGCAAACCTCTCGAAGCTCTCGCGCGCGCTCGTCTCGGTCTCGAACAAGGCGGGTCTCGTCGACTTCGCCAAAGGGCTCTCGGCCGCCGGGCTCGAGATCCTCTCGACGGGCGGAACGGCGAAGACGCTCGCCGAGGCCGGCGTGCCCGTGCGCGAGGTGAGCGACTTCACCGGCGCGCCCGAGGTGCTCGACGGCCGCGTCAAGACGCTGCACCCGCGCGTGCACGGCGGCATCCTCGGCCGCCCGACGGAGAAGCACCGCAAGGAGATGCAGCAGGCGGGCTTCGTGAACATCGATCTCGTCGTCGTGAACCTCTACCCGTTCCGCGAGACGGTCGCGCGCGGCGCGCCCTTCGAAGAGGTCATCGAGAACATCGACATCGGCGGCCCGGCCATGATCCGCTCGGCGGCCAAGAACCACGAGCGCGTCGCCGTCATCGTCGATCCCGCCGACTACGCGCGCGTGCTCGGCGAGATCCAGCAGACGGGCGAGGTCTCGGCGGCGACGCGCTACGCGCTCGCGCGCAAGGCCTTCGCGCACACGGCGGCCTACGACGGCGCGATCGCCTCGCACCTCGGCCGCCTCGCGACGCCCGAGGCCGCGCTCGCCGACTTCCCCGACACGCTCCACCTCTCGGCGTCGCTCGCGCGCGCGCTCCGCTACGGCGAGAACCCGCACCAGAAGGCGGCGTTCTACGCGCTCGACTCGGGTCTCGGCGCCGGGGGCGTCTCGCTCGCCAAGGCCGAGGTGCTGCAGGGCAAGGAGCTCAGCTACAACAACATCCTCGATCTCGACGCCGCCATGCGCCTGTGCGCCGAGTTCGCGTCGCCGGCCGCCGCGATCATCAAGCACAACAACCCGTGCGGCGCGGCCGTCGCGTCCGACGCCGAGGGCGGCGTCGCCGAGGCTTACCGCCGCGCGCGCGAGACCGACCCCGTGTCGGCGTTCGGCGGCATCGTCGCCGTCAACCGGCCCGTCGACGCCGCGCTCGCGCGCGAGATGAGCGAGACGTTCCTCGAGTGCGTCATCGCGCCGTCGTACGCGCCCGAGGCGCTGCAGACGCTCTCGGCGAAGAAGAACCTGCGCCTGCTCGAGCTCGACGCCTCGGGCGTCGCGGGCGAGACGGCGCTCGAGGTGCGCAGCGTCGCGGGCGGCCTGCTCGTGCAGACGCGCGACGCCGCGACGTCGAAGGCGGCCGACGGCAAGGTCGCGTCGAAGCGCACCCCGTCGGCGGGCGAGCTCGCCGACCTCGACTTCGCCTGGCGCGTCTGCAAGCACGTCAAGTCGAACGCCATCGTGTTCGCGGCGCGCGGGCGCACGCTGGGCATCGGCGCCGGTCAGATGTCGCGTGTCGACTCGGTGCGCATCGCCGTGTCGAAGGCGCGCGCGCCGCTCGCGGGCTCGGTCGTCGCGTCGGACGCGTTCTTCCCGTTCCGCGACGGCGTCGACGAGTCGGCGAAGGCGGGCGCCGTCGCCGTCATCCAACCCGGCGGCTCGGTGCGCGACGACGAGGTCCTCGCGGCCGCCGACGAGCACGGCATGGCGCTCGTGCTCACGGGCGAGCGGCACTTCCGGCACTGAGACGATGGCGTCGCGCATCTTCCTCGTGGGCTCGGGCGGGCGCGAGCACGCGCTCGCCTGGAAGCTCGCCCAGAGCCAGCTCGTCGAGATGATCGTCGTCGCGCCCGGCAACCCCGGCATCGCGGCGCTCGATCCGTCGAAGATCCGTTGCGTGCCGATCCAGGCCGACGCCGTGCCCGAGATCGTCGCGGCCTCCGTCGCCGAAAAGGCCGACCTCGTCGTGTGCGGGCCCGAGACGGCGCTCGTCGCGGGATTGGGCGACGCCGTGCGCGCCGCGGGCATCGACTTCTTCGGGCCGTCGCAAGCGGCCGCCGAGATCGAGGGCTCGAAGGCCTACGCCAAGCAGCTCATGAGCCGCGCCGGCGTGCCGACGGCGGCGTTCGGTTCGTTCGACGACGAGCGCACGGCGCTGGCGTTCATCGACGCGCAAGTTGGCGACGTCGTCGTCAAAGCCGACGGGCTCGCGGCGGGCAAGGGCGTCGTCGTCGCATCCTCGAAAGAAGAAGCCAAGGCCGCCGTGCGCATGATGATGTCGGATCGCGCGTTCGGCGCGGCCGGCGCGCGCGTCGTCATCGAGGAGCGGCTCATGGGCCGCGAGGTCTCGATGATGGCGTTCTGCGACGGCGAGCGCGTCGCGCTGCTCGCGACGGCGGAAGATCACAAGGCCGTCGGCGACGGCGACACGGGTCCCAACACGGGCGGCATGGGCACGTACTCGCCGTCGCCGCTCGTCGACGACGCGCTGTCGGCGAAGATCGTCGAGACGATCTTCCTGCCGACGGTGCGCGCCCTCGCCGCGGACGGCCGGCCGTTCCGCGGCCTGCTCTACGGCGGCCTCATGCTGACGCCCGATCGCGGGCCCATGGTCATCGAGTGGAACTGCCGCTTCGGCGATCCCGAGACGCAGTCGGTGCTCGCGCGCATGGAGGACGACCTGTACCCGTGGCTCGCGGGCGCGGCGCGCGGCGCGCTGCCGCCGGGCGCCCCGCGCTTTCACGCCGGCGCCGCCGTGTGCGTCGTGCTCGCGGCCGAGGGCTACCCCGGCAAGGTGCGCACGGGCGACGTCATCACGGGCTTCCCGCTCGACGCCGATCACGACGGCGTGCTGGCGTTTCACGCCGGCACGCGCACCGACGGCGACGGCCGGCTCGTGACGGCGGGCGGGCGTGTCCTGGGCATCACGGCGCGCGGGCGCACGATGCCCGAGGCGCGCGCGCGCGCCTACGCCGCCGCCGCCGACATTCACTTCGAAGGCAAGCACCACCGCACCGACATCGGCCGGCGCGGAGAACCCAAGAGATAAGGAAGAATCGACATGAGCGAAGGCAAGAAGATCGACGTCGCCATCATGATGGGCTCGAAGTCCGACCTCGAGCTCATGCGGCCCGCCGCCAAGGTGCTGCTGGGCCTCGGGCTCGCCATCGAGGTGCGCGTGCTGTCGGCGCACCGCACGCCCGAAGAGGCGGCGACGTTCGTCAAGGACGCGACCAAGCGCGGCTGCAAGGCGTTCATCTGCGCCGCGGGCGGCGCGGCCCACCTCGGCGGCGCCGTCGCGGCGCACACGACGCGCCCCGTGATCGCCGTGCCGATCGCCAACGGCCCGCTCTCGGGCTTCGACTCGCTCCTCGCGATGGTGCAGATGCCGCCGGGCATGCCGTGCGCGACGGTGGCCGTCAACGGCGCCGAGAACGCGGGCCTGCTCGCGGCGCAGATCGCGGCGACGGCCGACGCCGCCCTCGCGCAGAAGCTGGTCGCCGAGCGCGAGGCGCGCAAGAAGAAGGTCCTCGATAGCGACGCCGAGGTCGCGGCGGAATTCAGTAAGTAGCGCATGAGCGCCGCGATCGACGACGCGATCGCCGCGGCGGTCGCGGCGCTGCGCCGGGGCGAGATCGTCGCCTACCCGACGGAGACGTTTTACGGCCTGGGCGTCGACGCGCTCGACCTCGCGGCGCTCGACCGCCTGCGCGCGCTCAAGGGGCGCGGCGAGAAGGCGACGAGCGCGCTCGTCGTCGGCGCCGAGATGCTCGAGCGGCTGTGCGAGCCGCCTTCGCCGCTCGCGCGCGCCATCATGGCGCGGCACTGGCCGGGCGCGCTCACGCTCGCGCTGCCGGCGCGCGCCGGGATCCCCGAGGCGCTCGTGCTCGACGGCTGCGTCGCCGTGCGCGAGTCCCCACACCCGATCGCGCGCGCGCTCGTCGCGGCGTTCGGCGGGCCCGTGACGACGACGAGCGCGAACCTCGCCGGCGAGCCGCCAGCGACGACGCCGGAGGCTGTCGAAGCGACGCTCGGCGGGCGTGTACACGTCCTGCGCGGAGGAGCGACGCCGGGCGGCGCGCCGAGCACGCTCGCGTGCGTTCGTGGTAATCGTATCGAGGTGCTGAGGCCGGGCGCGGTGGAGATCGCGGCCGATCTCGGCGCGACGTCGTAGGGAGGACTCATGGCCGAAATCGTTCCGTTCGCCGGGCTGCGCTTCGACGTCGCGCGCGTCGGCGACGCCGCACGGGTCCTCGCGCCGCCCTACGACGTGATCGGCGAGGCCGAACGGAGCGACCTCGAGGCGCGCGAGGCGCACAACATCGTGCGCGTGGAGCTGCCGCGCGGCGAGGGCGACGCGCGCTACGGCGTCGCCGCGAACCTCTTGCGCGCGTGGATCGCCGAGGGTGTCCTGCGCCGCGAGCCCGCGCCCGCGATGTACGTCTACGAGCAGCGCTTTTCGTGGGCCGGCAAGGAGTACACGCGCCAGGGCCTCATCGCCGCGCTTCGGCTCGAGCCGTTCGAGAAGCGCGTCGTGCTGCCGCACGAGCACACGATGACGGGGCCGAAGGAAGATCGCCGGCGCTTGCTGCTCGCGACGCGCACGCAGATCTCACAGGTGTTCGGCCTGTACCGCGATCCCGACGGCGCGGCGCTCGCTGATCTCGACGCCATCACGGCGGCCGAGCCGGCCGTCGACGCGACGATGCCGGACGGCACGCGGCACCGCCTGTGGGTCGTCACCGAGGCGGCGCGCATCAACCACCTCGCCAACGTCATTCGCGACAAGCAGGTCCTCATCGCCGACGGTCACCACCGCTACGAGACGATGGTCTCGCTGCGCGGCGAGCTGCGCGGCGCGGGCGGCGCGGGCGCGCGCGAGCCCGCCGACTACGGGGCGATGTACTTGGCGCGCGCCGAGGATCCGGGCCTGCTCGTGCTGCCGACGCATCGCCTGGTGAAGAACCTCGAAGATTGGAGCCTCACGGCGTTCCTGTCGGGCGCGAGCGCGGCGTTCGACATCATCCCCGGCGAGGAGACGACGGCGCAGGCGTGCGAGGCGCGCCTCGCCGAGCTGCGCGCGGGCCAAGAGGGTCAGAATGCCGGGGCGCCGCGCGTGGTCTTCGGCGTGCGCGCCGCCGGCAAGCGCGGGCCGACGTGGCTCGTGCTCAAGCCGATCGCCGACCTGTCGGCGTTGGGCCCGCCCGCGCTGCGCGCGCTCGACGTCACCGTCCTCCACGGCGTGCTGCTCGGGCCGCTGCTCGGCATCGACGACGCCGCAATGGCGAACCAGACGAACCTCGCCTACACGCACGACACGTCCGAAGCGCTCGCGCGCGTCGACGCCGGCGAGATCCAGGCCGCGTTCCTCATGAACGCGACCAGCGTCGAGCAGGTCCTCGAAGCCTGCGAGCAGGGCCACGTGCTCCCGCAGAAGTCGACCTACTTCCAGCCCAAGCTCGCGACGGGTTTGGTGATGTACCCGGTCGAGCGCGGCACGCTCAGCCCCTCGCGCTGAGGGGGCCGCCATGGAGTTCACCGTCGACACGCTCCTGCGCGGGCGCGTGACGCTCCTGCAGCCGACCGACGGTCTGCGCACGAGCCTCGATCCGATCTTCCTCTCGGCGTTCGTCGTGCCGCCGTTCGGCCGCTTCCTCGACGTCGGTTGCGGCACGGGGGCGCTGTCGTTCTTGTTGCTCGCGCGCGATCCGGCCGCGACGGGAGTCGGCGTCGAGATCCAGCCCGCGCTCGCGGCGCTCGCCGACGCAGGCCGCGCGCGCAACGACATCGAAACGCGCCTCACGATCGTCGCCGACGACGTCCGCGCGGCGCCGCTGCCGCCCGCTTCCTTCGATCTCATCGCCACGAACCCGCCGTTCTTCCGCGTCGCCGACGGCAACGTCTCGCCCATCGCCGCGCGCGCGCTGGCGAGCCACGAGGTCGCGCTCGCGCTCGACGAGTGGGTCGCCGTCGCCGCGCGCGCCGTTCGTTCGGGTGGCCGCGTCGCCGCGATCTTCCCCGCCGAGCGCGCCGACGAGCTGCTCGTGACGTTCCGCGCGTGGGGCCTCTCGCCCGCGCGCACCCGCTTCGTTCACCCGCGCGTCGAGCGCCCCGCGGGGCGCGTGCTCGTCGAGGCCGTGCGCGGCGCGTCCACCCTCAAATACGAACCGCCGCTCGTCGTCCACGACGACGGCGGCGGGTTCACGCCCGAGGTTCGCTGGCTGCTCGGCGAACCGTGAAACTAAGGCGTGGCGGACGCTGCAGGCGCGTCGGACTTCAGCGCGTCGTCAATGGGCGGCAGGTCGTCGAGGTTCGGCACGAGGGTGATCTCGATGCGACGGTTCTTCGCCTTGTTGTCGGGCGTGTCGTTCGGCGCGACGGGCGATTGGTCGGCGTAGCCGGCCGCCGAGAGGCGCTTGCCGTCGAGGCCCTGCGAGATCATGAAGCCGACGACTTCGACGGCGCGCGCCGTCGACAGGTCCCAGTTCGAGCGGAACTGCTTCGACTTGATGGGGTCGTTGTCGGTGTGACCCGCGACCTGGAAGTTGCGGTTCTGCATGTCCTTGAGCACGGCCGTCACCTGCGTGAGCGCGTCCTTGCCCTCGGGCTTGAGCGCCGTCTTGCCCGGGTCGAACAAGATCTTGTCGCCCAGCGCGATGATCATGCGGTTCTCGCGGATCTCGACCTTGAGCTTGCCCGAGTCGGTGAGCGCCTTGAACTGCGACACGAGCTTGCGGAACTGCGCCGCGCGCTCCTCGGCCTGCGCCTGCGCCTTCTTGAGCTCCTCCATGCGCTTCTTCGCCTGGTCGAGCTCGCCGCCGAGGCCCGTGCGCTCGGTCTCGAGGCGCGACACGTCTTGGCCCAGCGACGCGAGCTTCGAGGTGAGCGCGACGTTGCGGTCGATGTCTTTCTTGTGCGCGGCCTTCTCTTTGTCGAGGTCGGCCTGCGTCGCCGCGAGCTTCGCCTTCTGGTCGTCGCGATCCTTCACCGTCGCGTTGTAGAGGTTCTCGTCGACGCCGCAGCCCGCGGCCAAGCTCGCGCCCGCGAGCGCGAGGGCGCCGACGATGGTCGCGCCCGATCCGATACGTGCCTTCATCGTGTGCCTCCCTTGCCGCGGCCGGCCTTGTTGGGCGCGCCGCCGCCGAACGTGCGATCGACGATCGCGTCGATTTGGGCCGCCGAGACGGGCCCGTTCGCCTTGCTGCCTTCGAAGTCCCAGCGCGCGTTCGCCTGCAGCCGCGCGCGCGCGTCGTCCTTGGTGTAGCCGAGCCGGTGCAGCAGCGCCGCGCGCTCTTCGATCTCGGTTCGGACCATCGCGCCAAATTTTGCCTTCTGCGCGCGCGCGACGTCGGGGCTGCGCTTCGCGACCATCCAGTCGAACGGCTCGCTCATGGACGCAGCTTCTCCAATTTCTTGGCGTCGCGCCACAACCGATCCTGCTCGTCGGCGTCGGCGTCCGAGACGGCGCGGCCCTGCGCTTCGAGCGTCTCCTCGATGTAGCGGAACCGCGTCGCGAAGCGATCGGTGGAATCGCGCAGCGCCTGCTCGGCGTCGAGGCCCAGCTTGCGCGCGAGGTTGACCATCGCCTGCAGGCAGTCTCCCAGCTCGCGCTGCATCTCGGCTCGGTCGCCGCGCGCCCAGGCCTCGTCGAGTTCGCGCAGCTCCTCGTTCACTTTGTCGCGCGGGCCCTTGGCGTCGGGCCAATCGAAGCCGACGGCGCCGGCTTTTTCCCCCGCGCGCGTCGCGCGCAACAGCGCGGGCGCCGACTTCGGGATGCCGTCGAGCGCGCCTTTCTTGCCGCGCTCGGCTTTTTCTTTCGCCTTGAGCTTGGCCCAGTTCGCCAGCACGTCGTCGGCGTCCTTGGCGACGACGTCGGCGAACACGTGCGGGTGCCGGCGCACGAGCTTCGTGACGATGCCGCGCGCGACGTCGTCGATGCCGAACTTGCCCTCCGCGAAGCGGAGCTCGGATTGAAAGGCGATCTGCAAGAGCAGGTCGCCGAGCTCCTCCTTGTGATCCTCGACGTCGCCCGCGGCCAGCGCGTCGACGACCTCGTAAGTCTCCTCGACGAGGTAGGGCACGAGCGTCTCGAGCGTCTGCTCGCGATCCCACGGGCACCCGTCGGGCGCCAGCAGCCGCTGCATGAGGCCCATGAGCTTCTGGACCTCGGCCCCCGTCTGCTTGCCGGGCAGCGGCGTCAGGTCGGCTAGGGAAATTTCGGGCGGTTTCGTGGGAGTCGCTGACACGCCGGCAGTCTACTCGTTGAACGGCGTCCCCCCGCGTGCTATCTGCGAAACGACTTGTCCACCACGCCTCCCGCGATCTCGGGCGCGCCCGTCACCGAGCGCGTCACCCTCGACGACAACCGCATCGCCCTCGCGCTCTACGGCGAGCGTAACGGCAACCTTCGTCACATCGAGCGCTTCACGGGCGCGCAGGTGCACGCGCGCGGCAACGAGCTGACGTTCGTGGGCCCGCCGGATGCCGTCTCGATCGCGCGCCGGCTCGTCGAGCAGCTTTACGGCCTCGCGCGCGCCGGCTCGCCCGTGAGCCCGAACGACATCGGCCGCGCCGCCGCCGCGCTGCAGGCCGACGCGGGCGTCAACCTGCACGAGGTCTTCAACGACACGATCCTCGTCGCGGGCCGCGCGCGCCCCATCGCGCCCAAGGGCCTCGCGCAGAAGCGCTACGTCGACGCCATCCGCGCGCACGACCTGGTCTTCGGCGTCGGCCCCGCCGGCACGGGCAAGACCTACCTCGCGATGGCGCTCGCGATCCGCGCGCTGCTCGAGAAGCAGGTCAAGCGCATCATCCTCACGCGCCCAGCCGTCGAGGCGGGCGAGCGTCTGGGCTTCCTGCCGGGCTCGATGGAGGAGAAGGTCTCGCCGTACCTGCGGCCGCTCTACGACGCGCTCCACGACATGATGGACTTCGAGAAGGCCGACCAGCTGCTGGCGCGCGGCATGATCGAGGTCGCGCCCATCGCCTTCATGCGTGGCCGCACGCTCAACGACGCGTTCGTCATCCTCGACGAGGCGCAAAACACGACACCCGAGCAGATGAAGATGTTCCTCACCCGCCTGGGCTTCGATTCGAAGGCCGTCGTCACGGGCGACGTGACGCAGATCGACCTGCCCGACCACCGCAAGTCGGGCCTCAACGAGGCCATCGGCCTGCTGTCGAACGTCGAGGGCATCGCCTTCCGCTACTTCACCGACGTCGACGTCGTCCGCCACCCCTTGGTCCAGAAGATCATCCGTGCTTACGACGCCGCGAAGGCTCCGAAGGCGCCGCCACCGTCGCAAACATCGACCGTTGAGCCCCCGAAGTAACGGGTGGTCCGGTATTTGAGTTAACATGTCCACGACGGTGGACGGCGAGGCGCTGCAGAAGCTGGCCGACAGGTTCCGCTACGAGGTGGCGGAGCTGGTCGCGACGTCGCGCGCGCTCTCGTCGGAGCGCGACATCCGCAAGCTGCTCGCGCTCATCCTCGAGAAGTCGCGCCAGGTCACGGGCGCCGACGCCGGCAGCGTCTACGTGCTCGAGGAAGAAGACGGCGCGCTGGTCGCGGCGCCCGGCCCGACGACGTCGAACGAGCGGCGGCTGCACTTCATGATGTCGCAGAACGACTCGCTCAAGATCGACTTCCAGGAGTTCACCCTGGGCGTCGACGAGAAGTCGATCGTCGGCAAGGCCGTGCTCACGGGCCGGCCCATCAACATCCCCGACCTCTACAAGCTGTCGGACCCCAATCACAACCCGTGGGGCTTTCAGCACAACCGCAGCTTCGACGAGAAGACGGGCTATCGCGCGCGCTCGATGCTCACGGTGCCGATGCTCTCGGCCGAGAGCGAGGTCATCGGCGTCATCCAGCTCATCAACAAGAAGCGGGACGCTTCGCGCCCGCTGACGTCGCCGTCGCAGTTCGACACCGAGGTCGTGCCGTTCGATGAGCGCTCCGAGGAGTTCGCGCTCGCACTCGCCTCGCAGGCGGGCCTGTCGCTCGAAAACGCGATGCTCTACGAAGAGATCAAGGACCTCTTCGAGGGCTTCGTCGACGCGTCGGTGCAGGCGATCGAGTCGCGCGATCCGACGACGTCGGGCCACTCGCGTCGCGTCGCGACGCTGTCGGTGGCGCTCGCGGCTCGCGTCGACGCCATCACCGACGGGCCGCTCGCCGACGTGCGGTTCTCGCCGACGTCGCTCAAGCAGCTCGAGTACGCGGGCGTGCTGCACGACTTCGGCAAGGTCGGCGTGCGCGAGAAGGTGCTCGTCAAAGCGAAGAAGCTCTACGACGAGGACCGCGAGAAGATCCGCATGCGCTTCGCCTACATCCGCAAGGCGATCGAGTGCGAGGCCGCCGAGCGGAAGCTGCGCATCGCGACCGAGCTTTCGCGTGAGGATCACCCGGCCCGCTTCGCCGAGGCCGACGCCGAGCTCGCGCGTAAGCTCGGCGACCTCGACAGCGCGTGGGCCTTCATCCTCAAGGCCAACGAGCCCACGGTGTTGGAAGAGGGCGGTCTCGAGCGGCTCGTGGAAATTGGCCAGATGGTCTACATGGGCCTGGAAAACGAGCCCAAGCCTTACATCGAGCGCGAGGAGGTCGCCGCGCTCCAAATACGCCGCGGCAGTCTGACCGACGTCGAGCGCGTCGAGATCGAGAGCCACGTCGTCCACACGTACAACTTCTTGAAGAAGATCCCGTGGGGGAAGCGCTTCGCCGACGTGCCGCGCATCGCGGGCGCGCACCACGAGTACCTGAACGGCGGCGGCTACCCGCGCCACCTGCCCGCGGGCGACATCCCCGTCGAGGCCCGCATCATGACGATCGCCGACATCTTCGACGCGCTCACGGCGTCGGACCGGCCGTACAAGAAGGCCGTGCCGATCGATCGCGCGCTCGGCATCATCGAGAGCGAGGTCAAGGCGGGCAAGTGCGATCCGGTCTTGTTCAAGGTCTTTGTCGAGGCCGAGGTCTACAAAAAAGTCCTGTGAGCGTGTCCGTCCTCGCGCGCGGTCGCGCGCGATCGCTGCCCCCCGAGACCCGTCGTCGCGTCGCCGCGCGCGTGCGGGTCGCGCTGCGGGCGCTCGGCCGCTCGCGCTCGTCGGCGACGCTCGTCTTCACCGACGACGACGAGATCCGCCAGCTGAATCGCGACTACCGCAAGCACGACCGCGCGACCGACGTGCTGTCGTTTCACCTGCAAGAGCTCGCGGGCGAAGCCGATCCGGCGGGCGAGGGCATTCCACTCGGCGACATCGTCATCTCCGTCGAGACGGCGCGGCGCCGCGCCCACGGGAAGCGCCTCGCCGGCGAGCTGGAACGCCTCGCCGTCCACGGGCTCTGCCACCTCTTCGGCCACGACCACAAGAAGCCGGTCGAGGCGAAGGTGATGTTCGCGCTCGAAGCGAAGCTACGCCGCCTCGCGCTTTAAAATCGAATCCCGTTCCTCGCGCGGAACATGAACCACTTCCACGTCAGGTAGCCCGCGCCGACGGCCCCCGGAACCCACAGCAGGGGTACGGACGCCGCGAAGAAGAGCGCCGTGCCTCCCCACGCGGCGGCCGCGAAGACGCCCTTCTTCTTCGCCTCCGACTTGTTGCGCTCGATCAGGCTGGTCGTCATGTCGCTCGCGCCTCCGCTCCAAGTCTAAGTCAGTTCAGCGTGTGCGGCAGCCCCAGCCGAAACGCCGCGATCTCGGCGTCGAACGTCTCGCCGCCCGGCCGCACCATCTGGTACGTCCCGCGCATCGAGCCCATGGGCGTCGCGATCACGCACCAGCTCGTGTACTCGAAGCGCTCTCCCGGCTTGAGCAGCGGCTGCGCGCCCACGACGCCGTCGCCGCGCACCTCCTGCACCGTTCCCGTCGCGTCGGTGATGATCCAGTGGCGGCTTCGCAGCTGCGCGGGCTGGTCACCTTGGTTTTCGATGCTTACGGTGTAGGCGAATGCGAACTCTTTCGAAGACAGCGACGAGCGCTCGGGGATGTACTCACTCTTCACGCTCACGAGGATCCCGCGCGTCATGGCCGTCGACATGGTCTCTGGACAACGTGCCAAAAGCGCGAGATTGATTCAAGCTGCCGTCATGACGAAGCTCAAGGACAAGCACTGCGTCCCCTGCGAGGGCGGTACGCCGGCCCTCGACGACGCGACGACGAAGCTGCTGCTGGGCGAGGTCGCGGGCTGGCGGGCCGAGGCGACGCCGGCGCGCATCACGAAGCAGCTCGTGTTCAAGGACTTCGTGGCGGCGATGGCCTTCCTCGCGAAGCTGGCCGTCCTCGCCGAAGCCGAGGGGCACCACCCGGATTTTTGCGTCCACTACAACAAGGTCGACGTCACGCTGTGGACGCACGCCGTGGGCGGCCTGTCCGAGAATGACTTCATCCTCGCGGCGAAGGTCGACGGCCTGTTCGACGGGCTCGCCGGCGTTCGGGGCGGCGAGGGCTGATCGCGCATGGCCGAGAAGATCTTGATCGCGGGGGCGACGGGCCTCCTGGGAACGGCGCTCGCGGCGGCTTGCACGCGCGACGGTGATTCGGTCGTGGCGCTCGTGCGCGACGTCGCGCGGGCGGCGCCGAAGCTGCCGGGCGTGACGCTGCACGCGTGGGACGGCCTCAAAGGCCCGCCGCCCACGGCCGCGTTCGAGGGCGTCACGGCCGTCGTCAACCTCGTGGGCGAGTCGATCGCGGGCAAGCGCTGGTCCGACGAGCGGAAGCGCGTGCTGCGGGCGAGCCGCATCGACACGACGCGCGCGTTGGTCGAGGGAATCAAGGGCGCGTCCGCGAAGCCGCGCGTGCTCGTGCAGGCGTCGGGCTCCGGCATTTACGGCGATCGCGGCGACGAGGTGCTCACCGAGTCTTCGTCGCCGGGCGCGGGCTTCCTCGCCGAGCTCGCGCGCGACTGGGAGGCGGAAGGGCAGAAGGCGGCGGAGGCCGGCGCGCGCGTCGTCTTCCTGCGCCAGGGCGTCGTGCTCTCACGGGGCGGCGGCTTCCTCGCGAAGCTGCTGCCGCCGTTCCGGCTCGGCCTCGGCGGCCACGTCGGCACCGGCAAGCAATGGCTGCCGTGGATCCACGAGGCAGACGCCATCGGCCTCATGCGCCACGCGATCGCGACCGACGCCGCGACGGGCGCGCTCAACGCCGTCGCGCCCGAGCCAGTGACGAACGGCGAGCTCACGACGGCGCTCGGCCGTGCGCTCGGCCGCCCGACGTTCATGACGGCGCCCGCGTTCGCGATGCGCGTCGCGCTCGGCGCGCAGATGGCCGACGAGCTCCTGCTCGCGAGCCAGCGCGCGATGCCCGTGCGCACGCTCGAGACCGGCTACAAGTTCAAGCAGCCGCTGCTCGCGCCCGCGCTCAAAGACACGGCTATTTGACGCCGGGCTTGGGCGTCGCGCCTTCGAGCTCTTCACGGATCGCGTCCCACTCGGCTTGCGAGATGCGCAGCCAGGCGGCGACGACGGCGGGGTCGAGCTGCGTGCCCGCGCAGCGCTCGATCTCGGCGCGCGCGACCTCGTAGGTCCGGCACTTGCGGTAGGGGCGGTCGCTCGTGATCGCGTCGTAGGTGTCGACGACGGCGAACACGCGCGCGCCGATGCAGATCTCCTCGCCGCGCAAGCCGGCCGGGTAGCCCGTGCCGTCGAAGCGCTCTTGGTGGTGCAGCGGGATGAGCCGCGCTCGCTCGAGGAAGGCGATGTCCTTCAAGATCTCGAAGCCGAGGGCAGGGTGGCGCCTCATCTCGGCCCACTCCTTCTCATCGAGCGGACCCGGCTTGAGGAGCACGGCGTCGCGCACGCCGATCTTGCCGAGATCGTGCAGCGTCGCGCCGCGCTCGATGTCGTCGAGCTCGCGCCCGTCGATGCCGAGCTCGCGCGCGAGCCGCCGCGCGTAGCGACCCACGCGCCGTGAGTGCCACTGCGTCTCCGAGTCGCGCAGGTCGAGCGCCGACACGAGCCCGTCGAGCAGGTTCGACGTGCGCTCTTCGACGAGCGCGTCGAGGCGCTCGTTGATGCGCTCGAGCTCCTCGGTGCGGTGGCGCAGCTCTTCGGTGACGCGCGCGTTCTCGCGCTGGAGCGCGGCGCGCTCGGCGGCCGCGAGGACGGCGCCGCGAATCTCTTCGTTCTGCCAAGGCTTCGTCAGCAGGCGATCGACGCCGACCTCGTTGATGGCGTCGAGCGCCGATTCGAAGTCGGCGTAGCCGCTCACGAGCAGGCGGCGCGCGTTCGGCAACGCGCGGCGCGTCGCCGCGAGCAGCTCGAGCCCGCTCATCCCGGGCATGCGCAGATCCGACACGACGACGTCGTAAGGTTGCGCGCGCAGGTGCGCGAGCGCCTCTTCGGGCGCCGACACCGTCGTGACGGCGACGCGCGCGTCGTCGAAGAACAAGCGCGCGAAGGCGCGGCACAAGTTCGGCTCGTCGTCGACGTAGAGGACGCGCGAGACGGCGAGCACCGACATGGACGCACCCATCGGAGGATCGCGCGTGCGCTTGAGAGCGCCGTTGCGGCGCGGCTTCTTGACGGCGAATACGCACAGGTCCCGACAAATCGAAACCTCGCCGAAATGATTCGGGCCGCTGTTACCAAATCGTAATCAAAACGGTCGTCGTTCCTCTTGCGAGACGCCTCTCAAAAAAGAGATGATGACCCGCCCCGAAGTTCGAGCTGACCGCATGAGCGCACCTCACCGTCCAGGCTTCGTCACATCGTCGGGTCACGGCGAAGACGCCGTGCGCGAGCGCGCCGGCGACGGGCCGACGGGTCCGATCCACGTGCGGGCCGAGCGCGACGTGCTGCGCGAGACGTTCGACACGTTCACCGACAGCCTGTGCGTCGTCGGCTCGAACGGCCTGCTCGAGGTCGCGAACGCCGGAGGCGGACGCCTGTTCTCGACGGGATTGCGCGACAGCCTCGTGAGCGCGGCGCGCGAGACGATCGAGTCGGGCGCGACGACGGATCGTCACTTGGCCTTCGACGGCCGTGTCTACGCGCTGCGCGCCTACCCGATCTCGGGCCGCCGCGCCGTGCTCTCGCTGCGCGACACGACCGACGAGCGCGACGACGAGGTGCGCCGCCTGCAGGCCGAGAAGCTCGCCTCGATCGGCATGCTGGCCGCGGGCGTCGCGCACGAGATCAACAACCCGGCGGCCTTCGTGCTCGCCAACATCGAGGCGCTCGCGGGGCACCTGCGGCTCCTGCAAGAGAAGGTGCGCGAGCTGCCGGGCCAGGTCGTCGCCGGCCTCGGGCTGCCCGACGTGCTCTTCGAGGCGACGGCGATCCTGCAAGAGTCGAAAGAGGGCATGGCGCGCATCCACCGCATCGTGCGCGACCTCGGCTCGTTCTCACACGTCGACGACGACGGCGCGACGACGGTCGACGTCAACGCCGCGCTCGAGTCGACGCTCACGATGCTGCGCAACGAGATCAAGTACCGCGCGAAGACCGAGCGCGAGATGCGCGCGACGCGCCCCGTGCGCGGCAACCAGGCGCGCCTCGGCCAGGTCTTCCTCAACATCATCCTCAACGCGGCGCAGGCGCTCGACGAGGCGCACGCGCACCGCAACGTCGTCACCGTGCGCAGCCGCGACGAGGGTGACTCGGTCGTCGTCGAGATCTGCGACAACGGCCCCGGCATCTCGGCCGAGGTCGCGCCGCGCATCTTCGACTCGTTCTTCACGACCAAGCCGCGCGGCATCGGGACGGGCCTCGGCCTGCCGATCTCGCTCGGCATCGTGCGCAGCCTCGGCGGCGAGCTCACCGTCGACAGCCGGCCGGGCGAGGGTGCGACCTTCCGCGTTCGCCTTCCTGCGGTCGCGCCCGTCGCGTCGCTCGTGACCCCGCCGTCGGAGGTGACGCCGGCGCCGCGCGAGTTCGTGCGCCGCCGCGTCCTCGCGATCGACGACGAGGCGCTGCTCCTCAAGGCCTACCGCCGCATGCTCGGCGACACGCACGAGGTCACGACGGCGCTCGGCGGTCTCGAAGCGCTGCGCATCCTCGAGCGCGATCCGGCCTTCGACGTCGTGCTGTGCGACCTGCAGATGCCCGAGATGTCGGGCATGGGCGTGCACAGCGCCGTCCACAAGCGCTGGCCGGCGCTGGCCGATCGCTTCGTGTTCGTGACGGGCGGCGCGTTCTCGCCCGACGCGAAGCGCTTCCTCGAAGAGTCGGTCATCGCCGTCATCCAGAAGCCGTTCCGCGTCGAGGACCTCCTGGCGCTCATCGAGCGCAAGTCGCGCGAAGGCGCGGCGGCGCGCGCCGCCGCGAACGACGAGGCCTTCGGCGTGTCGGCGCCGCTGCAGAGCTGATGACGGCGCCGCCGGCGCGCGCGCGCAAGCTCGTCGTCGCGGCGCTCATGCGCGAGGGCGGGCTCGTGCTCGTGTCGCGGCGCCGCGCCGATCAGCCCATGCCGCTCCTGTGGGAGTTCCCCGGCGGCAAGGTCGAGCCGGGCGAGGACCCCGTCATCGCGCTCGCGCGCGAGGTGCGCGAAGAGCTCGACTGCGAGGTGCGCGTCGGCCGCATCTACGACGTCGTCTTCCACGCCTACGAGGCGTTCGACCTCGTCATGCTCGTCTATGCGTGCGAGATCGTCGGGGGCGTGCCGCGCGCGAAAGACGTCGCGGAGATCGCGTGGGTCGCGCCCGGGAAGCTGCCCGCGATGGAGCTGCTGCCGGCGGATTTTCCGTTGGCGCGACGGCTCGCCAGCGAAGGGTAGGGCAGAGCCCTCACACCTCCCTCTCCCGGGACGGGAGAGGGAGAAAGATCAGATCATGTCGCCGGAGATCCCGTTCCCTCTCCCGCTCCCGCTTGCGGGAGAGGGTCGGGTTGAGGGTCTGCCGTCGCCGCGCTCTCTTCGACGTGCGGGTGGCGGAGCGCCTCGCGCTGAGCGGCCCGCTGCGCCTCCGTGAGGTCGCGCTTGCACGCGCCGCACAGCGTAGGCACGGCCCAGGCGCCGAGGTGCGTCTGCAGCTGGCTCTCGGGCGGCCAGTAGATCGGCGTCTGGCAGCCCTGGCACGAGATCTCGATCGTCTTCTTCTCGCCGAGGAAGTCGAGGCACGTCTGGCAACGGCGCTCGGGCGGGCGGATCTCGCGGCGTTTGTTGCGGTTGCGGTTCCGCTTGCGCTTCTTCTCGCCGGGCGCGCCCGCGGGCGCAGCAGCGCCCTCGGCCGGCGCCTCGGGCGAGCTCGCCTCGGCGTCCGCCGGCGCCTCGGCCGAAGCCTCGTGCGCCATCGTGACGCCCTCGGCTTCCGGCGCAGGCGCGCTCACCTCGGCGACGGCCTCGCCTTCGCCGTTCGCCTCGACCTCGACGCGCGGCATGGGGCGCACGCCCGCGGCCAGCTGCGCCGCCTTCGTCCACGTCCACGTGCCCGTGCAGTTGTCGGTCTTGCATGCCACCTGACGATCGTCGAGATCGCCGAGCTCCTTCTCGCACTTTTCGCAGTACTGCGGGTACGGATCGCCCGTCTTGCCGCGAATCGCGCGCGCCAGCTGCGCGCCGCGCTTGTCGAGCCAAGTGCCCTTGCAGCCGTTGCGGCGGCACGGGCGCTCGACGTCTTTCAATGATTGGTAGAGGCCGATGCACCTCTCGCACATGCGGTGCGGCGCCTTGGGCGACGGCTTGCCGGCGACGCACGCGTCGAGCTGATCGCTGCGCGACCACGTCCACGTGTTCTTGCAGCCCGAGGCGCGGCAGCGCACCTCGCGGTCGGCGATGCCGCCGAAGTTGCCCTTGCACTCGTCGCACATGCGGCGCGGCGGCTCGTTGGGCAGGCCCTTGGCGTAGGCGACGATCTGCTCGTCCTTCGACCACGCCCACTTGTGCTTGCAGCCGTTGATGCCGCAGTTGACCTGGCGGTCCTTGAGCTTCTCGTAGACGGCGGCGCACTGCCCGCACATCGTCGGCGTCGCCGCGACCTCGACCTCGGGCGCGCCGAGCAACAGCTGCGCGCGTCCCGAGAGCACCGAGCCTCGCGTGCAGCCCTCGACCGAGCACGGCACGGGCAGATCGGTGAGCGCGGCCAGCTTCTGGTCGCAGTCTCCGCACAGACCTTTCGGCGCGGGGCGCTTCGTCGCGAAGGCCTCCATCTGCTCGGAGACGGGCCACGTCCACGTGCCCGTGCAGCCGGGGCGATCGCAGGGACGCTCTTGGTCGCGCGTCTTCGCGAGCTTGTCGCGGCACGGATCGCACATCGACGACGCGGGGTCGTCGGTGCTCGCGGCGCCGCGGCCGCCCAGCTTGAGGTTTTTGCCGACCGAGCCGGCACCGGCCATGGAGATCCACGTGCGGGTGCAGCCGGGCACCGTGCACGGGAGTGTTTTGACGCCGAGGCGATCGGCGAGGGTGAAACCGAGAGAGCCCATGATTTGAAGGGCCTTATGCTGACCGCAACCCCCCGGGGGTGGCAAGCCCTATCCGTTCAACGTCCCTGTGGCGGCCATGCGGCGTCTTGATTACGAAAGGGCCTGAGGGTAGACAAGGCCCCCGCCATGCAAGTCACGATCGAAGACATCTCCCCCGTCGAAAAGCGCGTCGAGATGGAGGTCCCCTGGGCCGACGTCGCCCCCAAGCTGGACAAGGCCTATGGCGCGCTGAAGCGCGACGTGCGCGTCGCGGGGTTCCGCCCGGGCAAGGTGCCGCGGTCGGTGCTCGAGCAGATGTACCGCTCGCAGGTCGAGGACGAGGTCGCGCGCGATCTCGTCGAGATCTCGCTGGGTCAGGCCATCACCGAGAACGAGCTGCAGCCCGTGGCGCCGCCCACCGTCGACAAGCTCGAGCTCAAGTCGGGCGCGCCGTTCAAGTTCTCGGCGCGCGTCGCCGTGCGCTCGCAGGTGACGCCCAAGGACTACAGCGGTCTGCCGCTGTCGCGCCGCCCCACGGCCGTCACCGACGAGCAGGTCGCGACCGAGATCGAGGGCTACCGCAAGCGCCTCACCGAGTACAAGCCCGTCGACGCCGCGCGCACCGAGACGCAGGCGGGCGACGTCGTCCTCGCCGAGGTCTCGGGCCGCGTGGGCGAGCATCGCCTCAAGCACCGCACGACGGCCGTCGACCTCGACGAGGAAGAAGGCGGCCCGCTCCCCGGCCTCGCGGCGAAGCTGCGCGGCGTGAAGCTCGGCTCGCCCGATCCCATCGAGCTCAAGTACACGATCGACGCCGACCCCAAGCACGGCGACCTCGCCGGCAAGCCCGTCGATCTGCGCGTCACGATCAAGGAAGCGCGCGAGAAGAAGGTGCCGGGCCTCGACGACGACATGGCCAAGGACACGGGCGAGGCCGACACGCTCGAGGGCCTGCGCGCCAAGGTGCGCGAGCGCCTCGAGGAGGCCGACAAGACGCGCATCCGCTCCGAGATGATCCAGCAGGCCATCAAGGAGCTCATCAAGCGCAACGAGTTCCCTGTCGCCCGCGCGCTCGTCGATCGCCACGCGCGCAACATGGTGGCGCGCGCCAAGCGCCAGCTGGCGCAGGCGGGACTCGACGTCGGTCAAATGGACGACAACCGCATGCTGGCCGACTTCCGCGACAGAGCGGAGGAAGAGGCGCGCGGCAACATCATCATCCAGGCGATCGCCGAGCGCGAGGGCCTCACGGCGACCGACGCCGATCTACAGAAGCGCATCGCCGAGATCGCCGCCGCGAGCAACGAGACGCCGAAGAAGGTGCGCGCCGACTTCGAGCGCGAGCAGGCGCTGCCGCAGCTCGAAGCGCAGATCCGCGAACAGAAGGTGCTTGATATGCTGATCTCGCAGGCTAAGATCACGGACACAAAGGACCCCACACCATGATCAAGCGCCCCACCGGTTCGCAGGTCTTCTCGACGATCGCCGACGCCCCGCCGCCCTCCACGAGCGGCTTCATCATTCCGACGGTCATCGAGCAGACCCACCGCGGCGAGCGCGGCTGGGACATCTTCTCGCGCCTGCTCAAGGACCGCATCGTCTTCCTCGGCACGGCCGTCGACGATCAGATCGCGAACATCGTGATCGCCCAGCTCCTGTTCCTCGAGAGCGAGGATCCGGACAAGGACATCATGATGTACATCAACTCGCCGGGGGGCCTCGTCACGGCGGGCATGGCGATCTACGACACCATGCAATACGTGCGGCCCGACGTCGCGACGTACTGCATGGGCCAGGCGGCGTCGATGGGCGCGTTCCTTCTCGCCGCCGGCGCGAAGGGCAAGCGCTACTCGCTGCCGCACGCGCGCATCCTCATCCACCAGCCGCTCGGCGGCTTCTCGGGCCAGGCGACGGACATCGACATCCACGCCAAGGAGATCCTGCGCACGCGCGACAAGCTCAACGAGCTGCTCGTCAAGCACACGGGCCAGCCGCTCGAGCGCATCAAGCAGGACACCGAGCGCGACTACTTCATGAGCTCGGGCGAGGCCAAAGAGTACGGCCTCATCGACGACGTCCTCATTCAGAAGCCCGTCACGCCCGGCGCGAAGTAGCGCCCGAACGTTTCGACGCGCGGGCGGTTTGCCCGCGCGGAGATCGTGCTACGCTTCTGGACAGTGCCGACGGAACGCAAGCGCGACGAACACGGGAACCTGTCTTGCTCCTTCTGCGGGAAGTCGCAGAAGGAGGTCAAGAAGCTGATCGCCGGACCGACGGTCTACATCTGCGACGAGTGCATCGGGCTCTGCAACGACATCATCGCGGAGGAGATCGAGAAGGAGTCGGACAACTTCGGGCTCGCGCCCGTGCCGAAGCCGGCCGAGATCAAGGCCGTGCTCGACGACTACGTCATCGGCCAAGAGCGCGCCAAGAAGATCCTCGCCGTCGCGATCCACAACCACTACAAGCGCATCGACGCCAAGGTGGGGGCCGAGGACGTCGAGCTCGGCAAGTCGAACATCCTGCTGCTCGGCCCCACGGGCTGCGGCAAGACGCTGCTGGCGCAGACGCTGGCCAAGATCCTCAACGTGCCGTTCGCAATAGCCGACGCCACG
>DASZRT010000077.1:0-2340 GCA_035549075.1 Polyangia bacterium
GGTGGCGTCGGCGGCGCAGGCGGTGGCGGCGCGGACGGCGGCCTCGGCGGCGCGGGTGGCGGAAACGACGGAAGCGCCGGCGGCGGCTCGACGGGCGCGTGCACGACGCCCGAGACGACCTTCGGCAACATCGCGCAGGGCGACTCGAACGCGGGCTTCACCTCGGGCGTCGCGACCCGATCGGGCGACACGCTCTGGGTGATCGACGGCTACTCGGGCCCGGCGCCCACCGACGGCGGCGTCGACGCGGGCGCGGACGGTGGCACACCTCCGTCGACGAACTGGATCTACGCGCAGCCGTTCGACCCGACGACGGGCGCGAGCCTCGCGCCCGCGGCGCCGGTCGTGCAGCTCAGCGACGGATTGGCCTTCACGATCGCCGACGTCGCCGTCGCGCCCACGGGCGAGATCGCGCTCGTCACGACGCGCGGCACGCCGTCCGACGCCAGCACGCAGGCCATCTTCGGCGTCTTCTTCAAGCCGACGGCGCCGGCCGCGGGCGACGCGGGCGCGGCCACGCCGTCCCTGACGTTCGTGCGCGCCGTGCAGCTCGAGAGCATCACGTCCGGCATCGCGCGCGTGATCTGGTCGGGCGGCAGCCAGGCCTTCGTGTTCTCCTGGAAGTACGCCGCGGCGGGGTGGTTCGCGCGGCTGCGTCGCTTCACGCCGGCGGGCACGCCCGCGGGCGGCGACGCCGCGTCGATCGCGTCGCCGAGCGGAACCATCGAGACGACCCAATGGCAGGACTGCGACGTCGGCTCCGCGGCGGCCTACCTCGGCGTCGCCTGCCGCCAGCCCTACGACGGCCATGTCTTCCTCGAGGTGCTCGACGGCGACGGCCAGCAGGTCGGGCCTTACGTCCGCATGGGCGACGCGACCGAGTCGTCGTGGGCCGCGACGGGCGGCACGAGCGCCGGCTTCGTCGTGCTCGCGGATCAGCCGGCGAGCGTCGCGGGCACGTTCGTGCCCCTCACGGGTATGCAGAGCATCACCAACGACGCGGGTCCGCCCGACGACGCGGGCGCCGACGGCGGGGCCGACGCCGCGCCCGCGCCGCGCTTCCTCGAGAAGACGTTCAGCTTCCCGTCGACAGCGCGCACCGGCAAGATCGCGAGCGACGATTCGGGCGGCGCGGGCGGCCTCGGCGTCGCCATGCTCGAGACGTCGGGCGCGAGCTTCCTCTACGTCAACGCCGACGCGTCGAAGCAGCTCAACGGCGGCACGGTCCTGAGCTCGGCGCAGGGCGGGGAGGTCTCGATCACCAACTACCGAGGCAGCTACACGCTGTCGCTGTTCGAGAGCACGAAGCGCGCGACGCAAGCGGCCGTCTCGAGCTGCGCGCGCTAGCCCGCGTATGATGGCGCGCGCGACATGAGCGACGACGGGCGGAGATCGGAGCACGCACTCGAGGTGGGCGCGACGATGCCCGGCGTGGGCGCGGGCGCCGACCTCGCGGCCGGCGCGACGGTGGGCGAGTACCGCGTCGAGCGCGTGCTCGGCCGCGGCGGCATGGGCGTCGTCTACGCCGCCGTCCAGCCCGTCATCGAGAAGAAGGTCGCCGTCAAGGTGCTCTCGGCTCAGTTCTCGGGCGCGCCCGATCTCGTGCGCCGCTTCGTCGACGAGGCGCGCGCCGTCAACCGCATCGGCCACGAGAACATCGTCGACATCTTCTCGTTCGGTCAGCTCCCCGACGGGCGGCAGTACTTCGTCATGGAGTTCCTCGAGGGCGCGACGCTCGCCGAGCGGCTCGAGCGCGGCGACCTGCCGCCGTCGCACGTACCGCCGCTGCTCGCGCAGGTGTGCGACGCGCTCGAGGCCGCGCACGGCAAGAAGATCGTCCACCGCGACCTCAAGCCCGAGAACATCTGGGTGGGCGCGTCGCCGAACGGCGCGCCGCGCGTGCGCCTGCTCGACTTCGGCATCGCCAAGCTGCTCGACACGGGCGACAAGGCCGTGACCGACGTGGGCGCCGTCATGGGCACGCCGCACTTCATGTCGCCCGAGCAGTGCAACGGCCGCGACGTCGACCACCGCACGGACCTCTACGCGCTGGGCGTCATCATGTACCGCCTGTTCGCGGGCAAGCTGCCCTTCACGGGCGAGACCTACGCGCAGATTCTCGGCAGGCAGATAAGCGAGATGCCGCCGCCGCCGTCGTCGCTCGCGCCCATGCCGGCGCCGCTCGACGCGCTCATCATGCGTTGCCTCGCCAAGGATCCGGCGGCGCGCCCGCAGAGCGCCGCCGAGATCGGCGAGACGCTCGCGGCGATCTTCTCCGGGAAGGCCGCGCCCGCGCCGGCGCCGATTCGCGTCGCGCGCGCGCCCTCGGACGGGACGCTC
>DASZRT010000078.1:0-11265 GCA_035549075.1 Polyangia bacterium
CGCGTCGCCGACGTCGCGCGCGAACGACAGCTGCCGCTCGACCATGGCGTCGAACGGCGCGAGCAGCGCCGCGAAGCGCGCGTCGCTCTCGTCGGCTGCGGGCCCCTCACCGGGCGGCGGCCCCTCGAGCGCGCGCAGCGCCATCGCGAGCGCCTCGATCGTCGCCACGCAATGCTCGTGCGGCTCGCGTCGTATGCGGTAGCGGCTCGGCGCCGCCGGCGCGAGCCGCAGCTGCGGCAGCCGCGCGAGCGCCGGGTTGCGCTTGAGCAGCTTGCCCGCCTGCCACCACGTCCCGTCGAGCACGACCAGCGTGATCGGCCCCGGCGGCCGCTCGCGCGCGAGGTCCATCGCCTGCGGCCCCGGGAACAGCAAGTACGGCGTCGGCCACCCGCCCCGCCCCGCGAGCACGTCGGCGACGACCGGATCGTCCTCGAGCTCGACGCCGCGTCTCATCGTCGCGTCGGGCAAACACAGCCGCGCGAGCCGGACCGTGTTGATGGGCACGTGCCGCTCGCGCGGGTGCTGCAGGATGAGCACGCGCGTCGTCGTGTGGATCGGTCGCACGAACGCGCAGACGCACACCGACGTCGGCCGCGCGCACCGCGCGCAAGTGGCGCGCCCGGGTGTCGGGGCCTCGGAGGTCGCGGGTCGGGTCACGAAGGCCGGGACCCTACCAGCCCGAACGGGCGCGGCGCCATCGGCTCACCATTCTTGGTGCACCCGCGCGCGCCCGAACGCACCGCGCGCGCCGGAGTTTCGGGTTTGGATACGCGAGCTTGCGGGTCCCGGGCGCACGACCTGCTCTTTTTGGAATTTTTCGTGAGTCGTTTTCGCCGCGAGGCGGAACTAGAGAGTGCACCCGATCCCCCGAGCCGCATCACCCCAGGAGGTTCCCCATGTTTCGTTCGCGCGTTGCAATCCTGCTCGTCCCCCTCGCCCTGGCGCTCGGCGCCGCGAGCTGCACCGACTCGGAGGCCCCGAGCAACATCCCGACCGGCGGCACGACGGGCAACAACGGCGGCACGACAGGCCAGCAGACCGGCGGCACCACCGGTCAGGCGACCGGCGGGACCACGGGCCAGTCGACGGGTGGCACGACCGGCCAGTCGACGGGCGGCACCACCGGTCAGGCGACCGGCGGGACGACCGGCAGCACGGGCGGCACCACCGGCAGCACCGGCGGCACGACGGGCAGCACGGGCGGCACTACCGGCAGCGCGGGCGGCACCACCGGCAATGGCGGAACGACCGGCAGCGGCGGCGCCTCCGGCGGCTCGACCGGCACCGTGATCAGCTTCGCGACGGACATCTATCCGATCATCGCGAACCGCTGCAAGACCTGCCACACGACGGCCTCGATGGGCGGCCTGAGCATGAAGGACGCGACGACCGGCTACACGAACCTCGTCGGCACGACGATGGGCGTCGCGGCCGGCACCGACAAGACGTGCACGTTGCTCGATGCCAGCAAGAAGCGCGTCGTCGTCGGAGACGCGGCCCACAGCTACCTCTATATCAAGATCGCGACGCCGGCGGCGACGCTCCAGACCGACAAGTGCGGCCCGGCGATGCCCGACAACGGGCAGAACGGCCCGATGACGACCGATGAGATCACGAAGATCCAAAACTGGATCAACGGCGGCGCCAAGCCGTAGTCAGCGTTCTAGCGCCTGGAGGACGTCGGCGATGAGCTCGTCGGTGTCTTCCAGGCCGACGGCGAAGCGGACGAGGTCGTCGGTGATGCCGACGGCTTCGCGCTGCTCGGTCGACAGCTCGAAGTAGCTCATGAGCGCTGGCTGCTCGATGAGCGACTCGACGCCGCCGAGGCTGGGCGCGATGCGCGGGATCTTGCACGCGTCGACGAAGCGCGAGACGTCTTCCAACGTCCCCTTCACCTGGAAGGTCACGATGCCGCCGAAGCCCGTCATGAGCTGGCGCGCGACGGCGTGGTGCGGATGCGACGGCAAGCCCGGGTAGAAGACGCGGCGCACGCGCGGGTGCGCCTCGAGCGCCTTGGCGAGCGCGAGCGCCGTCTTGTTCTGCTGGGCGACACGCACCGAGAGCGTCTTCATGCCGCGCAGCACGAGGTACGCCGCGTGCGGGTCGAGGATCGCGCCCGTGACGTCGCGCAGCTCGCGCAGCAGCGAGATGAGCCCGGCCGGGCCGGCCACGAAGCCCGCGAGGACGTCGTTGTGCCCCGCGAGGTACTTCGTGCCGCTGTGGGCGACGAGGTCGATGCCGTGCGCCGCGGGCCGCATGTTGACGGGCGTCGCGAAGGTGGCGTCGATGAGCGTCTTCACGCCGCGCGACTGGCAGATCGCCGCCAGCTCCTTCAGATCGACGACGCTCTGGTACGGGTTCGTGGGCGCCTCGCTCACGACGAGGCGGGTCTCCGGCCGCAGCGCCTTCGCGAGCGCCGCGAGGTCGCCCGGCGGCACGAGCGTCGAAGACACGCCGAAGCGCTCGAGCACCTTCGCCACGAACTGCCGCGTCCTCCGGTAACAATCGTTGAACAGCACGACGTGCGCGCCCGCCTTGGTGAGCGCGAGGATCGAGGTCGTCATCGCCGCCATGCCGCTGCCGAACGCGAGCGCGTCCTCGGTGCCCTCGAGAGCGGCCAGCTTCTCCTCGGCGGCGCGCACCGTGGGGTTGCCGTAGCGCCCGTACTCCTCGCGCTCTTCCTTGCCCTCCATGTAGTCGGTCAACGCGCGGGTGTCGCGGAACGAGTACGTCGCCGTCTGGACGATCGGCTCGGTGAGCGCGTGGTGGGCGCGCGTGCGGTCTTCGCCGCCGTGCACGGAGATGGTCGCGGGGGTCTTGCCGGGGGGTTGCTTGCGCGAGCGATCGTTCATGTTTTGGTCAAGGCCTGACGGCGGAGGTAGTTGAGCACATCGATGCGGGTGATGAGTCCCAAAAAGCGCGAATCCTCGACGAGGATCGCGACCAGACCGCGTTCGAAGATCGGCAGCAAGGCGGGCACCGGCGTCGACGGCGTCACGGTCTCGAGGCGCGTCGACATGAAGTCGCGCGCGGGGCGCCGGAACGCCGCGGCGTCGCCCGTGACGGCGAGCAGCAAGTCCGACTCGTCGAGGATGCCGACGAGCCGCTCGCCCTCGAGCACGGGCAACTGCGAGACGTCGGCCAGCTTCATGCGGCCGTAGGCCATCGACAAAGTGTCGTCGGGCGCGACCGAGACGACGGTGTGCTCGGCCGGGCTGCGCGTGACGAGGTCCCGCAGATCGCCGAAGGCGGCGCCGCGCAAGAAGCCCTGATCGTGCATCCAGAAGTCGTTGAACATCTTCGACAGGTACTTGTTGCCGCTGTCGCACACGAGCGTGACGACGCGCTTCGGATCCGTCTGCGCACGGCAGTAGCGCAAGGCCGCGGCGACGAGCGTGCCCGACGACGAGCCGGCCAGGATGCCCTCGCCTTTCAACAACGCGCGCGCCGTCACGAGGCTCTCCTCGTCGGGGATCGTGAAGGCCTGCCCCACGCGCGACAGGTCGGCGATCTTGGGCACGAAGTCCTCGCCGATGCCCTCGACGAGCCACGAGCCCGCCTGCCCGATCTTGCCGGTCTTGACGTAGTCGGCGAGCACCGAGCCCGCGGGATCGGCCAGCACCATCTCGACGTCGGGCGCGACGCGCGCGAAGTAATGGGACAGCCCCGTGATCGTGCCGCCCGAGCCGACGCCGCACACGACGGCGTCGAGGCGCTCGTCCATCTGCCGCCAGATCTCGGGGCCCGTCGTCGCCTCGTGCGCGCGAGGGTTGGCGGGGTTCTCGAACTGGTTGACATAGAAGCCGCCCACCTCGCTGGCGAGGCGCGCCGCCATGTCCTGGTAGTACTCGGGGTGGCCCTTGCCGACGTCGGAGCGCGTGAGGCGCACGTCGGCGCCGAGCGCGCGCAGGTGGAAGATCTTCTCCTGGCTCATCTTGTCGGGGATGACGAGCACCAGGTGGTAGCCCTTGCGCGCGGCGACGAGCGCGAGGCCGAGGCCCGTGTTGCCGGCCGTCGCCTCGACGATCGTCGCGCCCGGGCCCAGGCGGCCGTCGCGCTCGGCGGCCTCGATCATCGCGAGTCCGATGCGGTCCTTGATCGAGCCGCCGGGGTTCTGGCTCTCGAGCTTGACGTAGAGCTCGCACGCGCCGGTGTCGAACGACTCGAGGCGCACGAGCGGGGTGTTGCCGATCAGGTCGAGCAACGACATGGCGCCGGAGTTTAGGGCCAAACGCGGAGGATCGATACGCCGACGTCGACGCCTGCGAGCTCGTTGCGGCCGGCGATGGGAACGTCGAAAGACAACGAGGCGAGCGCGCGCCAGCCGGGGACGAACGTTCGCGTCGCGGCCACGCCGGCCGTCACGAGCGCGAGCGTGGTGCCGTCGACGGCGGCGCCCGTCGTTTCGTCGCGCCCCCCGCCCTGCCGCAGCGCCGACGCGAACGCGCCCAGCGACAGGTCGTCGTCCAGCGTCGCGCCCGCCGTGGCCACCGCGGCGAGGCGAAGGCCGAACGACTGCGATGCGCCGGCGACGGAGCGAGATCGGCGACCGCCCACGGTCGTGGCGAACGTCGCGAACAGCCGCTCGCGGCGAACGTCGAGCTCGACGCCGGCGTCGCCTTCGAGGCTGCCCGTGCCTGTCGCGTCGACGGCAAGCGGGGCCGTGGCCTCGTCGGCGGTGTCCCCGTAGGGAGCGTCACCGACGCGAGCAGCGCGACGCCGGGCGCGGCGCCGCGCTCGCCGGCGCGCGTGAGCTCGACGAGCGCGCCCGCGTTCACGTCACCGACGCCGCCGCCCCAAGCCGAAGTGCCAGGCACGCGGCGACGCGTTTGTAGGAACGGGACGTCGATCGCCAGCTGCGCGCGGCCGAACGCGCGCGCGGCCACGAAGAGATCCTCGGCCGTCACGAAGTCACCCGACGACGTCGAGGCGAAGGTGCCGTCGGCGGCGAACGAGCCGAAGACCTGCCGCGCCCGCGTGCGCACACCGACGGCGTAGCCTTCGTCCTGCCCTAGGCGGACGGGCGTCGCGAGGCTGGGCGCCGCGCAGCACGACTGCGCCCGTGCCCGCGTCGGCGCCGCGAGCGCGATCGCCGCGAGCGCGACGGCGACCGCGCGCGCATCAACGGACATCGAAGGTCGCGACGACGAGATCGGACGCGCCGGCCTGTGCGATCTCCGTTCGCAACTCCCACCGTCCCGGCATGTAGAACAGGACCTCGTCGATCTCGTAGACGCCGCCGCCTTCGTCGACGATCGACGGAACGACGGACGTGCCGTGCCCGTGCGCCGGCATCCACGGCGTCGCCGACAAAAGCGCGCCGACGACGGGCGCGCCGTCGGCGTCGCGGACCTCGACCTCGAAGGCGTTGAGGCCGCGGACGACGGGCGACGGCGACGTGCGTTCGAGGACGTGAAAGTGTCCCGCGAGGCTCGAGAGCGCCGTCGTCGGCGCCTCGGCGAAAGAAGGTGGCCCTTCGGCGCCACCAGCGCCGCAGGCCGCCGCGAACATCGCGCTCATCCAGAGCCACCGTCGATCGAGCACGGCCCGTCTCTACCAGGGCGCGCGGCGACGCGCGTGCGTCATATTTTCGCAGCGAACGAATTTTGATGCGCGTGGCCCCGCCTCGCGGTCATTTAAGGACGATGTCGTCGACGAACCTCGCGTGGCTGCGGCGTCTCCGCTGGGGCGCCATCGGCGGGCAGCTCGTCACGATGCTCGTCGTGCGCTTCGGCATGGGCATCGCGCTGCCGCTCGCGCCCTTGCTGGCGATCGTCGCGCTCGAGGCGCTGAGCAACGTCGCGCTTCACGTCTGGCGGCCCACGCGCGAAGGCGCGCTCGGCGCCGTCATGGCGCTCGACGTCCTGTTGTTGACCGGTTTGCTCTACTTCACGGGGGGCCCGAACAACCCGTTCAGCTTCCTGTTCCTCGTGTCGATCTCGCTGGGCACGCTCATCTTGCCGGGCGCGTGGACGTGGGCGCTCGTGCTGCTGTCGCTCGCGTGCTCGGCCGTGCTGTTCGCGTTCAACCGGCCGCTCGAGCTCGGCGACACCCACGCGGCGCACATGGCGGCGCACCTGCGCGGCATGTGGGTCGCGTTCGGCGTGTCGGCGGCGTTCATCGTCTACTTCTTGCGACGGGTGCGACGCGCGCTCGCGGCGCGCGAGGCCGAGCTCGCGGCGTCGCGCCACCTCGCGGCGCGCCAGGAGCGGCTCGCCTCGCTGGCGACGCTGGCGGCGGGCGCGGCGCACGAGCTTTCGACGCCGCTGTCGACGATCGCCGTCGTCGCCACGGAGCTCGAGCGCGCCATCGCGCGCCTCGACGTCCCCGCGGGCGTCGCCGAGGACGTCGGCCTCGTGCGCGGCGAGGTGGAGCGATGCCGCGCGATCCTCGAGCGCATGTGCGCCGACGCCGGCGAGGTCATGGGCGAGGCGTTCGAGACGATCTCCGTCGACGAGCTCGTCGCGCGCGCCGTCAGCGGGCTCGAGCCGCGGCCCGAGATCCGCGTCGCCTTCGACGCCAGCGCGCGCACCCTCGCGCTGCGCGTGCCGCCGCGCGCGCTCGGGCAGGCCTTGCAGGGCGTGCTCAAGAACGCGCAAGACGCGACGCCCGCCGGCCGGCCCGTGTCGCTCGCGGTGGCGCGCGTCGCCGATCGCGTCGAGCTCGTCGTGCGCGACGAGGGCGCGGGCATGCCGCCCGAGATCGCCGCGCGCGTGGGCGAGCCGTTCTTCACGACGAAGCCCGCGGGGCAAGGCATGGGCCTCGGGTTGTTCCTCGCGCGCACCGTCGTCGAGCGGCTCGGCGGCGCGCTCACGCTAGACAGCGCCGCACGGGCGGGCACGACGGCGCGCCTCTCGGTCCCCGTGCGCGCCGAGGCCGCGCCGTGAGAGGCGCGCGCTTGTTGCTCGTCGACGACGACGAGACCTTCCGGCGCCGGCTCGCGCGCGCGCTCGGCGAGCGCGGCCTCGAGGTCGTCGCCGTCGCCGATCCCGCGGCGGCGCTCGCCGAGGCGGCGCGCGCGCCCTTCGCCTACGCCGTCGTCGATCTCAAGATGCCGGGCGGCTCGGGCCTCGACGTCGTGCGCGCGCTTGCGGCGCGCGACGTGGGCACGCGCATCGTCGTGCTCACGGGCTACGGCAGCATCGCCTCGGCCGTCGAGGCCATGCACGGAGGCGCGACGAACTACCTCAGCAAGCCCGCCGACGCCGACGAGATCATCGCCGCGCTCACGGGCGAGACGGCCGCCCCGCCGTCGACGCCGACGCTCGCGCGCGCCGAGGGGGAGCACATGAGCCGCATCCTCGCCGACGTCGGCGGCAACGTGTCCGAGGCGGCCCGCCGGCTCGGCATCACGCGCCGCACGCTGCAGCTCAAGCTGAAAAAAGATCCGCCGCGACAGTGATCACCACGAGGCCGCTCGGCCTGCGAAAATTTGATGCATCGGCGCCGCGGCGCGGCCGCGCTAGTGTGCCGCGCATGAGCTTCGCTCCTCGCCTGTCCTCGATTTCGATCGTCACGCTCGCGCTCGTGAGCTGCGGCGGCAGCTCGGCGCCGTCCGGCCCCGAGGGCGGCTTCGTGCCGGGTCCCGCCGACGATCACTGCTCGATGAACGACGCCATGACGATCCAAAAGGTCGGCGTGTGCATGCCCGACGTGGAGGGTGGCGGAGACGGCGGCGCCGCCGACGCCGGGGCGCCCGAGCCTTACGGCGACCCGCTCAACGGCAGCGAAGGCTTCGACGACGACTGCAAGTACCACGTCATGGCGGCGGTGACGCCCGTGCGCCTCAACCAGGACGCGACCTTCACGATCACCGTGATCGGCCTCGAGCCCGCCGGGCCCGCGACGGGCGCGAACCCTTACGTCGAGGTCACGTTCGGGGACACGCACGCGGCCAACACGGCCAACACGACGATGACCGAGCTCGGCGGCGGCATGTACAAGATTGGTCCGGTCAAGTTCGATCGCTCGGGCGAGTGGGTCGTGCGCTTCCATATGTTCGGCGATTGCTCCGACACGCCCGAGGACTCGCCCCACGCGCACATCGCGTTCAAGATCACCGTCCCGTAATTTTCGGACTCCGACGACGACGTTTTTCGCCTCAGATTTTCGAGGCGACGCGCGATCCCTGGATTTCACGGCCATTTTTGCGAGGCGCACGCACGACGACCTGAAGCGGCGCGGCGCCTTCGACCCGACATGAACGCCAATTCGGCGCATGTACACGCGTGTGAGACGCGAGCGTCGAGTGCAACAGGCAAGATTTATTGATCGATCCCGGGGTGATCGGGCTCAAACTAGAACAACCTTTCTCCCCGGAGGCCCGTGATGCGTAGATTGAGTTTCTCCCTTCGTTCCATCTCGAGCGTGGCGGCCGCGATCGCGCTCGCGGGCGGAGTGGCCGCGAGCTGCACGTTCAGCCCCGGCCCCGAAGGATCGGCGCTCAACGCCCCCGGCCAGCCCGGCACCTCGACGAGCGGTAACCCGTTCGGCGGCGGCAGCGGCACGTCCGGCTCCGGCAGCGGCGGCAACGGCAGCAGCGGCCCGCCGCCCTCGCCCGACGGCAAGAACTGCGGCTTGCAGCAGTACGGCCTTCAGAACGTGCCGCCCGATCTCCTCATCGTGCTCGATCGTTCGGGCTCGATGAACCACCAGTACAACGAGAAGACCTGTCCCCGCATGGGCACCTGCGTGCAGAAGTGGCCCGACATGCAGAAGGGACTCACGATGGTCGTCGACGCGACGACGGCGACGATCCGCTGGGGCGTGAAGTACTTCCCGCAGGACGACGCCAGCCAGTCGTGCGCGGCCGATGGTCCGCCGGCCGTCGCGCCCGCCAATGGCAGCGGAACGGCGACATCGACGTCGATCAACATGACGATGGCGACGGCCAACGGCGCGACGCCGACGGCGCCGGCGATCATGTCGGCGGCGACGTACCTCGGCGGCCTCACCGATCCGAACCCGAAGTACATCCTGCTCGCGACCGACGGCATGCCGAACTGCAACAACGGCGATCCGGGCGCGGACGACAACGCCGGCGCCGTCGCGGCCGTCGCGGCCTCGTTCGGCGCGGGCATCCCCGTCTACGTCGTCGGCATCGGCACGGTGACGTCTGCCATCGATACGCTCAACAAGATGGCCGACGCCGGCGGCCGGCCGCGCATGTCGGCGACGGATCCGACGACGCACTACTACCCCGTCGGCAGTGCGACCGATCTCGAGTCGGTGCTCCAGATGATCGGCGGGCAGATCGCGACGTGCACGTTCAGCCTCGGCAAGGCGCCGCCCGACCCGAGCAACATCGCCGTCTACGGCGACGGCACGAAGATCCAGAAGGACCCGACCAACGGCTGGGACTACGGCACGGGCATGACGTCGGTCGAGCTCCACGGTACGACGTGCGACGCCGTCAAGGCGAAGACGATCAAGACCGTGCAGGCCGTCTTCGGCTGCCCCGGTCAGATCATCCCGTAACGGTCAGCGCGTCGGCCGCGCGTAGGCGTCGGCCAAAAGCTCGATCGGGTGCGCGACGCGGATCGAGAGGCCGGCGGCGCGCGCGGCGTTGCGGATCTGCAGCAGGCAGCCGGGGTTCCCCGTGGCGACGACCTCGGCGCCCGAGCGGCGGACGGCGTCGATCTTCCGCGCCGTCACGCGCGCCGACAGCTCGGGCTCGGTGAGCCAGTAGACGCCGGCGCCGCCGCAGCACGCATCTGCCTCGTCGAGGTGCACGAGCGCGACGCCGGGGCACGCGCGCAAGAGGCGCTTGGGTGGCTCGCTGATCTTCTGCGCGTGGACCAGGTGACAAGGCTCGTCATAGGCGACGCGCACGGGCGGCGTCTCACGCGCGGGCGGTTCGCGCAGGCCCAGCTCGGCGAGAAACTCGGCGACGTCGCGCACGCGTGCGCCGAAGTGCGCCGCCTCGGGCTCGTCGGGCAAGAGCGCGCCGTAGTGCCGCAGCTCGGCGCCGCAGCCGGCGGCGTTCGAGATGACCGCGTCGAAACGGTCGGCGCCCAGCGCCGCGAAGGCTCGGATGTTGGCGCGCGCGAGCTCTTGCGCCTGATCGCGCGCGCCGTTGTGGATGTGGAGCGCGCCGCAGCAGACCTCGTCGGCGACGAGCTCGACGTCGCAGCCGTTCTCGACGAGGACGCGCACCGTCGCGTCGTTGACGTCGGCGAACAGGTGGTCGGCGACGCAGCCCGTGAACAGCGCGACGCGCGCGCGGCGCTCGCCCTTCGCGGGGAATGACGTCTGGCCGGCGCGCGCGCGGAACGAGCTCGCGGGGATCTCCGGCGGCGACGCCGCGAGCGCCGCGAGCGGCCGCGGCAACCACCCGCGACGCGCGAGCCAGCTTCCGAGGCGCACGAGCCCCAGCGCCTGCGCGACCCACACGACCTTGAAGAAGACCGTCTGCGCGGCGCGCGACGGCAACAGCACGCGGAACCCGAGCCAGCGCGCGAGCGCCCGCGCGCGAGACGGCGGCCGCGTCGGCTCGAGCACCGTGCGCGTCTTCTCGAGGATCTCGCCGTACTTCACCGTCGACGGGCACGCCGTCTCGCAGGCGCGGCAGTCGAGGCAGCGATCGAGGTGCGCGACCACGGCCGGCGTGGGCGCGAGCTTCTGTTCGACGAGGCCGCGGATGAGGTAGAGGCGCCCGCGGGGCGAGTCCGCCTCCTCGCGCAGCTCCTTGTACGTCGGGCAGGCCTCGAGGCACATGCCGCAGTGGACGCAGGCCGCGACATCGGCCAACGCCGGCGCCCCGGCACCGGCGAAGCCCGAACCGGACGGTGCGAGCGGGCCCAAGTAGTTCCGATCAGGGTCGGCCTTCACGTCCACGGCACCCGTCCCTGGTTGATGGTGCCGCGCGGATCCCACGACTGGACCAGCGAGCGCCCGAGCGCGGCCGCGCTGCCTGTCGCTGAACCAAACGGCAGCGCCGCGCGGCTGGCGAGCGCGAGCGGCGCCGCCTCGACGACGACGTAGCCGCCGCGCGCAGCCGCGAGCCGCTGCCACCGCCCGAGCGTCGGCAGGAGCGCCGCGCCGTCGGTCACGTTCGCCAACGAAACGTACGCGAGCCCGAGCGCCGCGCGCACGGCGACGCCCGCGGCCGCGCGGTCGAGCTCGAGCGCCGCGAGGAGATCCGGCAGATCGTGGGACCGCGCGCCCACGCGCACGCGGACGTCGGCCGCGTGCGCCGCGGGCAGCTCGGCCAACGCCGACCATGCGGCGCCCGCGGCGGCGCCTTCGACGAGGACCGCGCGCCCG
>DASZRT010000079.1:0-26616 GCA_035549075.1 Polyangia bacterium
TCGTGCGCGCGGGCGCGGCGCTCGCGGCGATCGCGCCGGCGCTGCCGGGGCGCGCCGTGAACGTGACGGCGCCCGTCGACGCGCTCGTCGTCGAGGCGCCGGGTCGCTCCGCGGCACGCAGGGGCACGCTGCTCTTCTCGCTCGCGCCGTTGCCACCGGGCACGCGCGCGCGGCGCGCCGGTGCGGCGCTCGCGACGACCGCGAGCGCACCGGACGACGCGCGCCTGCGGGCCGGGTGGGTCGAGCACGTCGCCCTTCCCGACCTTGCGATCGCGCGCCTCGCCGCCAAGCTCGACACGGGCGCGCGCACGTCGGCGCTGCACGTCACGCGCATGCGCACCGTCGACACGGCGGGCGGGCCGTCGCGCCGCCCCATCCTCGAGATCACCGTCCCCGGCGGTGGCCGTCGCAAGCCGCGCCGCGTGCGCGCCGCCGTGCGCGGCTACGCCGTCGTGCGCGACACCTCGGGCCGCACCGAGCGCCGCCCCGTGATCGAGACGGCGCTGTGCCTGGGTCCGCTCAAGAAGCGCATCGCCGTGACGCTCACGAACCGCGGCGACATGCAGTACCCGATGCTCATCGGGCGCACGGCGCTCGGCGACGCCGTCGTCGTGGATCCCGCGCGTCGCCACTTGCTGAAAAATTGACTTCTGTCGACTTCGGCCGATCCTCGATGTCATGCGGGCGACCCGACGGACCTCTCCTTCGGAGGAGTCCCGTGCGCGCGCCGTCCCCGCGAGGTCTCGCATGACCGTCCGCCGCAACCGCGCGCCGCTCGTGCGCCAGGGCCAGCTGGCCGCCGCGCTGCGGTCGAGCCGCGAGGCGCTCACCGACCTCGAGGGCGAGCTCGACGCCCTGCTCGCGGCGCTGCGGTCGGCCCCGGCAACTCTGGCCGCGCGCGCGAACGGCGTCGCCGACGCGACGGCGGGCGCCTCGGCCGCCCTCGCCCGCCTCGGCGCCCTCGGGCGCGCCAAGTAAAGGCGCGCAACCTCTAGCCTCGACCGGCCGAAGTCGGCCACAATCGGGGCGTGGCGCGTCTGCCGACCGGCTTGCTCGAGCCGCTGCTCGCCTTCGCGGCGACGACGGCGCTCGCGGCGCTGCTCGCCCTCGTCGGGCACGGCGTTCCGTTCGTCGGCGACAACCTGCAGGCGTTCATCGCCGTGCTGTTCTTCTATGCGCCGTCACTCGCGGCGCGCGCCGCGGGCCGGCGCTTCGACTACCACGAGGCGGGCCTGCGCCTGCACCCCGTCGCGCTCAACGCCAAGGTGCTCGGCGTCGCGTGCCTCCTGACATTCCCGGCGTTCATCGTCGGCTTCTTCGCCTTTTACGGCCACGCCTGCGGACCGGCCGGCGCGTGGCTCGCGCCTTTCTTTGGGCGGCTCTGTCACCACTGGCACGGCTTCGGCGGCGGCGAGCTGCATTTTCCCGATCGGTTCGCGATCTCGGCGCTCAACCAGCTGGTCGTCGTCGCGATCCCCGAGGAGATCTTCTTCCGCGGTTACCTGCTCGTGCGGCTCGAGCGCGTGTGGCGGCCCACGCGCCGGCTCTGGGGCGCGCCCGTCGGCAAGGCGCTCGTCGTGTCGAGCGCGCTCTTCGCGCTGGGCCACCTCGCCGTCATCCCGAGCCCACAGCGCCTCGCGGTCTTCTTCCCCGCGCTCGTGTTCGGGTGGATGCGAGGCCGCACCGGCTCGATCGCCGCCGGCGCGACCTTCCACGCCCTGTGCAACGTCGTCGCCGACGTCATGCACTCGAGCTTTTTTTACTGATCGACGCTGGCGTCGGTCGGCATCCAGCAGCCGCCGTGGCACACGAGATCGTCCTGGCGCTGGCCCTCGCCGCAGGGGCAGCAGCCGCACGACGTGCTGCACTGGCTGCCGCACATCGGCGGAGGACCGCACCCGACCAGCGAGCAGTCGAGCGTCGAAGACGAGCCGCCCGTCCCGCCTGAACCGCCGCCGCCGCCGCCGCCCGTCGACGACGCATCGGTGGCGTCGGTGACGGCGCCGTCGTGGCCGCCCGGTGCGTCGTCCGTCGACGAAGAAGCCTTGTCACAGCCCAGCATCAGGGCCAACCCGAGAACCAGGAACCGCGCGCCTGTCAGCATCATGTCGACCGGTCATCGCAAGCACCGCGCCAACGCTGAGACGAACGACTCCGATGCTCGGCCCTGCAGACCCACGATCCTTCAAAGGGCCCACGACAAAGTTGTCCTGACCATGGCGTCAGCTCTGATTTTGCTGCCCGCGACAGAGCGAGCGCAGCGAGCGGGTTCGGCGCCGGGAGGCGCGGCTTCGCCGCGCCGGCCAGCATCAGGGCTTGGGGTGGGCCCGCGGGAGGGGCGCAGCCCCTTCCGCGCGCGCTTCTACGAATCGCAGGCGCAGGTCGTAAAGGAGGCTCTCGATGAGCTTGTCCTCGGCGGGCGTCAGGTTGCCGCGCGTCTTCTGCTGCAGCATCGAGAGGATGTCGATCGTGTGCTTGGCGAGCGGCAGGTCCTTCTCGGCCGCGCCCGCGCCCGGCACCTCGAGCTCGCCGAGGTGCATGAGCGCCGAGCTGCCGAGCGACAGCACGAACGTGTGGAAGTCGACGGCGCCCGGCCCGGCGGTGCCCGCCTCTGGCGGGGGCGGCGCAGGCGGCTCCTCGACGCGAGCCGTGCCGTGCTCGTCGGCGAAGATGCGCCGATCGGTCACCGTGAAGCCGGCCTGGCCGGCCGTGCCCTCTTTCTTGCCGTCGTCCTTGGCTTCCGCGCTCATGGGCGGAAATCTACGCCGAAACGGCGCCCGCGGCCGTGACTATACCCGCGGCCGTGACTACGCCCGCGGCCGTGACTACTCGGCGGCGTCGTCGCCGCCTTCGAGCTCGTCATCATCGTCGTCGTCCTCGACGCCGGCGCCGCCGCCGTAGACGCCCTTGGCGGCGACGTCCTCGAGCGACTTGATGTGCTTGTCGTAATCCTTGCGCGCGACGAGCCCCTTCTTGATGTTGCGGTCGATGGTCCGCTTGTCGAAGAGACGGTCGTTCTTTGGTTCCGCGTCACGGCTCATGGCGCGCATTAGCTAGCACGAACACGGGAAATATCCTAGCGGACGGACTGGTTTGGGTTGCGTTCGGGGTTGTAAGCTCGCGCCCCGCCCGACCCACCGCACCAGGACCAGAGGAGCCCGCGACCCATGGATGTCAGAGTCATCAACGAGCTGGTTCACCAGCAGTCGGCCTTCGTCGAATCGCTGTCCGCCGAGGTCGGCAAGGTCATCGTCGGCCAAAAGACGATGGTCGAACGCATCCTCATCGGCCTGCTCACGGGCGGGCACGTCCTGCTCGAGGGCGTCCCGGGCCTCGCGAAGACCCTCACCGTCAAGACGCTGTCCGACGCGCTGGGGATGCGCTTCCAGCGCATTCAGTTCACGCCCGACCTGCTGCCGGCCGACATCGTGGGCACCGTCATCTACAACCAGGCCAAGAGCGAGTTCATCCCCAAGAAGGGGCCGATCTTCGCCAACCTCGTGCTGGCCGACGAGATCAACCGCGCGCCCGCCAAGGTGCAGTCGGCGCTGCTCGAGGCCATGCAGGAGCGGCAGGTCACGATCGGCGACACGACGCACGTCCTGCCCGACCCGTTCCTCGTCATGGCGACGCAGAACCCGATCGAGCAGGAAGGCACCTACGCGCTGCCGGAGGCGCAGCTCGATCGCTTCATGCTCATGATCAAGGTCGGTTACCCGACGAAGGAGGACGAGCGCGCCATCATGGACCGCATGACGAGCGGCATGAAGGTGAGCGCGTCGCCCGTCGCGACGCCCGAGCGCATCGCCGAGGCGCGCTCTGTCGTCCAGCAGGTCTACATCGACGAGAAGATCCGGGACTACATCGTGAGCATCGTGCACGCGACGCGCGAGCCGAAGGCGCACGGCCTGGGCGAGCTCAGCGACTTCATCTCGTTCGGAGCGAGCCCGCGAGCGTCGATCTACCTGAACCTCGCGGCGCGCGCGCACGCGTTCCTGCGCCACCGCGGCTACGTCACGCCCGAGGACATCAAGGCCGTCGGCGTCGACGTGCTCCGCCACCGCGTCATCCTCACCTACGAGGCCGAGGCCGAGAACATCACGTCCGAGACGATCATCCGCAAGCTCTTCGAGCACGTCGAAGTCCCATAGACGCGCCCGAGATGCTGACCCGCGATCTGCTGCGGAAGATCCGCAAGATTGAAATCGTCACCGAGCGCCTCGTGCGCGATCGGATGGCGGGGCAGTACCACTCGGTCTTCAAGGGCAGCGGCATCGCGTTCTCCGAGGTGCGCCAGTACATGGCGGGCGACGACATCCGCATGATCGACTGGAACGTCTCGGCGCGCATGAACGACGCCTACGTCAAGCTGTTCACCGAAGAGCGCGAGATGACGGTCTTGCTGCTCGTCGACATGTCGGCGTCGGGGCGCTTCGGCTCGCGCGTGCAGCAGAAGCGCGAGCTGGCCGCCGAAATCGGCGCCGTGCTCGCGTTCTCGGCCATCAAGAACAACGACCGCGTCGGCCTCGTGATCTTCACCGACGGCGTCGAGCGCTTCGTGCCGCCGAAGAAGGGCAAAAAGCACGTCCTGCGCGTCATCAGCGAGATCCTGTCGTTTGAACCGAAGAGCCCGCGCACGAACATCGCCGAGGCGCTGCAGTTCGTGGGGCGCATCGCGCGGCGGCGCGCGGTCACGTTCTTGATCTCGGACTTCCTCGCGCCGACCGACACGTACGAGCGCGCGCTGCGCATCACGGCGCGGCGGCACGACCTCGTGCCCGTGAGCGTCGTCGATCCGCTCGAGCTCGCGCTGCCGCCCGTCGGGCTCGTCGAGCTGGAAGATCCCGAGACGGGCGAGATCGTCGTGTTCGACACGAGCGGGCCCGAGGGGCGCGCGTTCGCCGCGGCGGCCAAGCGCGCCGAGACCGCGCGCGAGTCCCTGTTCCGCCGCCTCGACATGGACGCCGTGCGCGTCACGACCGACAAGCCATACCTGCCGGCGCTCACGTCGTTCTTCGAGGCGCGCGCGAAGAGGATGCGGCATTGAGGCGCGGCGGCTTGAGAGCGTGGCTCGCGGTCGCGGTGCTCGTCGCGGCCGCCGCGGGTGACGCCGAGCGGGCGGCGCGCGCGGCGGACGTCGCTGACGCGGGTGTGCCCGATCGCGACGCGCCCACGGTGACGGCGCGCGTGCAGGAGCACGAAGGTGGCTTCGTCTTCCACGTGGGCGACGCGATCTCCGTCGCCGTCACGGTGATCTCGCGGCGCAACGTGCCCGTGAACCTGCCGGGCACGCTCGACCTCGGCGCGTTCTCCGTGCTCGATCGCAAGGAGTCGGAGACCGACCTCGGCGACGGGCGCGTGCGCCACGAGTTCGCGCTCACCGTCGCCGCCTACGAGACGGGCGAAAAAGAGATCCCGGCCATCGACGTCACCTACCTCGGCTCCGAAGGCGCCGTGCGCGCGGCGAAGACGTCGCCGCTGCCCATCAAGATCGCGAGCCTCATCGCCAACGAGCCCGAGCCCGCGTTGAAGGACGCCGCCGGACCCGTGACGGTCATGCAGGACAACTTCTTGATCGTCTACATCGGCGCCGGGCTGTTCGCGGCGGCGCTCGGCGGGCTCATCACGTGGCTCGTCGTGCGACGGCTGCGGGCGCGCGCGGCGAAGCGACCAGGCCCGCCGCCGCGGCCCGCGCACGAGATCGCGCTCGAGAAGCTCGACCGCCTCGGCCAATACGGCTTCCTCGAAAACGCCGACGCCGACAACCGGCCTTTTTACTTCGCAGTGTCGGAGATCATCCGCGAGTACCTCGGCGGGCGCTTCGGGTTCGATTCGCTCGAGCTCACGACCGACGAGCTGGTCGTGCAGCTCAAGCGCGCCGCGGGCCGCGACCTGGGCCTGTTCGAGGGCGAGGTCGTCGGGTGGCTCGCGTCGTGCGACCTCGTGAAGTTCGCCAAGATCTCCCCCACGGCGTCGGAGGCGCGCGGCGCGCTCGAGACGGCGATCCGCATCGTGACGTCGACGCGCCCGCGGCCCGAGCCGGCGCCCGTGCCCGTGCCCCAAGGCGCGGCACCACCCAGCGAGGCCGCCCGTGGCTGATCCCCGTCGCGCGCCGCTGCCCTGGGCGCTCATCGCCGCGGTGTTCGCGCCGCTCGCGATCGCCTACGTCGTCGTCTTGCGCGGCGCCGAGGGCTTTCGCTTCGCGCACCCGGGCGCGCTCGCGCTCATTCCCATCGCCGTCGCGCTCGTGCTGTGGGCGGGCCTGCGGCGCGGGCCGGGCCGTCGCGGCGTGTTCGCGTATTCGCGCGCGGGCGAGCTCGGCGCGCAGAAGCGCGGCCTCGTCGCGCGCCTCGCTGATCTCCCGCTCGTGCTTCGGCTCGCCGTCGTCGTGCTCCTCGGCGTCGCGCTCGCGCGCCCGCAGAGCACGCGCCTCGCCGACGACGTCGAGCTCGAGGGCATCGACATCGTCATCGCGCTCGACGTCTCGGGCTCGATGCAGGAGACCGACCTCGCACCCAACCGCCTCGACGCCGCCAAGGCCGTCATCCAGGACTTCGTGAAGCGCCGCCCGTCGGATCGCATCGGCCTCGTCGTCTTCGGCCGGGAGGCCTACACGCACGTGCCGCTCACGCTCGACCACGGCACGCTGCTGCGCATGCTGGCCGAGCTGCGCCTCGGCATCATCGACGGGCGCGGCACGGCCATCGGCAACGGCATCGGCGTCGCGCTCAATCGGCTGCGGCACTCCGACGCGCGGTCGAAGGTCATCATCGTGCTCACCGACGGCGAGAACAACGCCGGCAACATCTCGCCCGAGCAGGCGGCGCGCTTCGCGCAGACGATGAAGGTGAAGGTCTACACGATCCTCGCCGGCAACAACGATCCGGAGGCGGCGGGCGCCGATCCGAACGGCGGCGAGCGCCACCCCGTGAACCCGAAGCTGCTCGAGGAGATCGCGTCGATGACGGGCGGCACGCCCTACCTCGCGACCGACACGGACGCGCTGCGCGAGCGCTTCCAGAAGATCCTCGAAGACCTCGAGAAGTCGCGCATCAAGGATCGCGGCGTGCTCTACGCCGAGCTGTACCGGCGCTTCGTGCTCGTCGCGCTCGCGCTGCTCGTCGTCGAGATCGCGCTGCGCCTCACGCGCTTCCGGAGGCTGCCGTAAGGGCAACGATGCGATTCGCCAACCCACACGCGCTCTGGTTGCTGCTGCTCGTGCCGGCGGCGGTGCTGGCGTACGTCGTGTCGTTCGTGCGGCGGCGGCGGCTCCTCGCCAAGCTCGGCGACGCGCCGCTCGTCGCGCGCATGGCGGCCGACGTGTCGGTGGCGCGCAAGAAGGCCCGCGCGGCGTTCGTCGTGCTCGCGCTCGCGCTCGTCGCGCTCGCGGCGGCGCGGCCGCAGGCGGGCGGGCGCGCGCGCATCACGAAGCAGCCGGGGCTCGACCTCGTGGTCGCGCTCGACTTCTCGCGCTCGATGCTCGCGAAGGACGTCTACCCGTCGCGCCTCGAGCGCGCCAAGCGCGAGCTCGAGCAGCTCATGGATCAGCTCGCGGGCGATCGCATCGGCCTGGTGGCCTTCGCGGGCGAGACGCTGTCGTACCCGCCGACGACGGACTACGCCGCCGTGAAGCTGTTCTGGCGCGACATGTACCCGTGGGACATGCCCGTGGGCGGCACGGCCATCGGCCAGGCGATGCACGCGTCGCTCAATCTGCTGCTGCGCCTGCGCGCCAAGGGCGGGCCGACGCGCTCGCAGGTCATCTTGCTGCTGACCGACGGCGAGGACACCGACAGCGAGCCGCTCGCGATGGCCGACGAGGCGTCGAAGCTCGGGGTGAAGGTGTTCACCGTCGGCATCGGCTCGCGCTCGGGCGAGCTCATCCCCGAGTACGACGAGACGGGCAAGGTCACGGGCTACGTGAAGGACGAGAGCGGCAAGTACGTCACGTCGCGCCTCGCCGAGGACATGCTCATGCAGATCGCGCAGAAGACCTCGGGCGAGTACTTCCACGCCGACCCGAAGCGCTTCGGCGTCGACGAGATCGCGCGCGCGCTCGCGGGCCTCAAGCGCACCGAGAACGAGGCGAGCGTCGTCAAGCAGTACGACGAGGTGTACGAGCTGCTGCTGCTGCCGGCGTTCCTGCTGCTCGTGGGCGAGGCGTGCATGAGCGAGCGGCGGCGGCGCGCGCGGATCAAGGCGGAGGCGACGTCGTGAAGCCTTTGTCGCGCGGCGAGTGGCTCGTCGTCGTCGGCGGGCTCGTTCCGATGCTCGTCGGCTTCGAGCCGCTGCGCAGCCGGAACGGCGAGATCGAGCAGGGCAACGCCCTCATGAAGAGCGGCAACGCCGAGGAGGCGCTCAAGCACTACGACGCCGCCGTGAAGGCGCTGCCGGGCGACGCGGGCGCGCACTTCGATCGCGGCGCGGCGCTCTACGCGCTGTCGCGCTTCGACGAGGCGGGCGACGAGTTCTTGCACGCGACCGAGGCGAAAGACGGCGCGCTCAAGGCGAGCGCCTTCTACAACCTGGGCAACGCGTTCTTCAAGAAGGAGAAGTTCAAGGAGGCCGTCGCGGCCTACAAGCGCACGCTGGCGCTCGACCCGCGCGACGAGCGCGCCAAGTGGAACCTCGAGATCGCCGAGCGCAAACAAAAGGATCAAGAGGACAAGGACAAAAAAGACCAAGACAAGAACAAGAAGGACGACAAGAAAGATCAGGACAAGAAAGACGACCAGAAAAAGGACGATCAGAAGAAGGACGACAAGAAAGATCAGGACAAGAAAGACGACCAGAAGAAGGACCAGGACAAGAAGACCGATCAGCAGCAGCCTCAGCCGCAGAACGACCAGAAGAAGGACGACGCGGCCAAGCAACCGCCGCCCGACGAGCAAGAGATGGGCGCCGTGCTCGACAGCCTCGAGCACAGCCCGAAGGACCTCGAAAAGGAGCGGGCCCGCCTACGCGCGGTTCGTCGCCGCCCGCCCGCGCGCGACTGGTAGATCGTGATGCTGTCGATGCCCGTCCGTTCGCTTCGTCTCTCCGCGCTCGCGATCGTCGCGGGGCTCGTGCTGGCCGCCCCCGCGCGCGCCGCCGGCCCGACGATGACGATCGAGCTCGATCGCGACGCCGTCGCGCCCGGTGACGCCTTCGTTTGCGAGGTCACGCTCACCGTCGGCAACGAAGAGGTCGAGAGCTACCACGCGCCCGAGTTCAAGGGCCTGCGCATCCTCTCGACGCCGCAGGTCCCGAACCGCTCGACGCAGATGTCGATGGGCGGCGGCGGGACCTTCATCCAGAACAGCTACTCGTGGCGCTACGAGCTCACCGTGCCGCCGGGCTCGAAGGGGCCGTTCGTCATCGCCGGCGCACGCGCGCGCGTCGCCGGCCGCGACGTGAAGGCCGACGCCCTCACCGTGCGCGTGGGGGCGAGCGCGGGCGCCGGGCGCCAGACCGCGCCGAACGGCATGCCGCCCGGCTTCCCGTTCGACCTGCTCGGCGGCGGGAGACCGCAGGCCGAGCCGCCGCAGTCGACCGGCGGATCTTTCTTGCGCGCCACCGCCGACAAGACGCGCGTCTACGTGGGCGAGCCCGTCGTCGTGACGTGGTCGCTCTACACGACGCAGCGGCTCGACAAGTTCGAGACGACCACCGAGGCGCGCACCGACGGTTTCTGGAGCGAGGACGTGCCTTCGACGGCGCCGAAGGGACGCCTCGCCTACACGCAGGAGACGCTCAACGGCCGCGTGTACCAGGTGGCGCCGCTCACGCAGCGCGCGCTCTTCCCGCTGCGCGACGGCAAGCTCACCGTGACGCCGATGGAGGCCGACGTTGCGCAGGTCGACTTCTTCGGCTCGGCCGTGCGCGCGCAGCACCTCAAGACGGAGCCGCTCACGATAGAGGTCGTGCCGCTGCCGCGCGAGGGAAGGCCCGCGGGCGTCGATGACGCGAGCGTTGCCGTGGGCAAGCTCGCGCTCGCGGTCCATGCCGACCGCACGACCGTCTCCGTGGGCGAGGCCGTGACCGTGACCGTCGAGGTCCGCGGCACGGGCAACGTGCGCAACGCCAAGACGCCCGCGCTGCCGACGCCCCAGGGTTGGAAGGCGTACCCGCCCAAGGAGAACGTCGCGCTCGACTTCGCGAACGGCGTGGGCGGCGTGAAGACGTCCGAGGCGCTGCTGCTGCCCGAGAAGCCGGGCACCGTCATGATCCCCGCGCTCGAGCTCGTGACGTTCGATCCCGAGACGAAGCGCTACGCGACGAGCAAGAGCGACCCGCTGCGCCTCGACGTCACGGGCGATGCCAACGTGGGCGCCGCGGCGCACACGCCAGGCGCCGCGCCCGGCGGCCCCGTCGTCGAGAACGTCCTCGGCGCGGCGCTGCGGCCCATCCGCGCGCGCTCGCGCCTCTCGCGCGACGTGGGCACGACGTTCCTGCGCTCGCGCGCCTTCGTGTGGCTGCTGTTCTTGCCGCCGTTCGCGCTCGCGCTGACGTCGATCGTCGAGCGCGTGCGCGGGCGCCTCGCCGCCGATTCGAACCGCACGCGCCGCCGCGACATGCGCCGCCTCGTGCGCAAGCGCCTCGGCGCCGCCGAGGCCCACCGCGAGGCCGGGCGCGCCGGCGACTTCTACATCGAGATCGACCGCGTGCTGCGCGACGTGCTCGCGGCGCGGCTCGGCCACGGCGTCACGGGTCTGCGGCGCGACGAGCTGCAACAGGTGCTCGCGACGCGCGGGCTGCCCGCCGAGCTGACATCGCGTGTGCTCGCCGAGCTCGAGGCCTGCGACCAGGCACGCTTCGCCCCCGGCGGCGCCACCGAGGCTGCCGCCGCAATGGCCGCCGCGCTCGAGCGTGCCGATGAGCTCATCGGCGCTGTCGAGAAGGCGCCGCTGCGCGAGGAGGCGTCGTCGTGAAGCGGCGTCTGTCCGCCGCTTTCGCGCTCGCGGCCGCGCTCGTCGCGCCCGCGGCGCGCGCCGATCGCATCGACGAGGCGTGGGCGCGCGGCAACGACGCCTACCTGCGCGGCGACTACGACACCGCCGTCGCCGCCTACGAAGAGCTCGATCGCGACGACATCGTCTCGCCCGATCTGTTCTTCAATTTGGGCGACGCCTACTTCAAGAAGAACGCGCTCGGCCCGGCGATCTGGTCGTTCGAGCGCGCAGCCGCCCTCGACCCCGACGACGAGGACGTGCGCTTCAACCTCGACCAGGCGCGCAAGCTCGCGGCGCGCCAGGCCCGCGACAAGATCGAGGGCGAGGATCACGACGCGCTGTGGATCCGGGCCGTGACGGCGCTGTCGCCCTCGACCGAGACGTGGGTCTTCCTCGCGCTCTACCTCGCCTTCTTCGCGACGCTGTTCGTGCGCCGCCGCGCCGACGAGGACGCGCGCCCCGCGCTGGCCGCCGGCGCCGCGATCCTCGCGGGCGTCACGCTGCTCGCGGGCGCCGCGCTCGCGGGCCGCGCCGTGCTCGAGCGCGTCCCGTTCGGCGTCGTGCTCCCCGACGCCGTCGCCGTCAAGGAAGGCGCCGACGTCAACTACAAGACCGGCTTCCAGATCCACGCCGGCCTCAAGGTGCGCCTGCTCGAGCGCGACCAAGACTGGCTCCGCATCCGCCTCGCCAACGGCCTCGAAGGCTGGGTCCGCGCCAAAGAGATCGGGCGCCTCTGAAAGTCAGCCGTTCAGCTCTTCCCATGCGCGCGGGTGGGCGTGTTCGAGGTGGCGTCGCGCCGAAGCGCGTCCCGCCGTGAAGTGACGAAGGGCGCGCTTCGGAAGCTCGGCGATCGCATCGGTGAGCGCTCCCGGATGAGTCTCCGCCAGCACGGCCGCGAGAACCGACGCCTGGTGAACGTCCTTTTCCGCCTTCGCGCCGCGCTCGACGCGCAACTGGGAAACGACGAGCTTGTGCACGGCGAAGCGCTCGGGCGTCGGCACGCGAACCGCGCAGCAGCCTCCGCGAGAGGCCAGCGCCGTCCGGTAAGACGGCTCGAGGAGAAACCCGAGGTACGGGAGACCCGTCGCATGAGCGTGAAGCTCCGGAACGGCCACGACGGGGAAGGACTCCGTGGGTGACGGAACGAGCAGGTCGACGTGAAACCGAGAGCGGCCGCGCTCTTTGAAGGACGTCGACGGCTGGTCTTTGTCGAGACGAGGAATTTCGACGAACTCGATGCCCGGCTCGCGGAGCATGGCGAGGAGGCCACCCTCGAAGGTGGAATCGATCGCGAGCTCGGCGTTCCGCGCGAGGTCGATGTCCTCTGTCGCGTAGGCGGCGGCGCGCACGCCGAGCTGATTCAGCAAGACGCCGTAAGCGTGCGAGCCGACGAGAAGTCCGCCCGTCGTGAAGAAGCCGTGGTTCGAGACGCTCGCGAGCGTGCCGTAGGTTTTCGCGTCGACGAGGTTGAAGCCCTCGCGGCCGAGCAGCCGCAGTGAGGCGTTGAGCGCCTGTTGGGCTTTGATGCGGGCGCGGAGGTCGGCGGCCGCAGCATCGGCCGCCGCGTCACCGACGGGGCCCGCGAGGTATTCCTCGCGCTTGCGGCCATCGGCGTCGTAGTAGGACCGCGCGTAGAAGCGAAACTTCCCCGCGTTCATGCGCTCGATCACCGAGCCGGCCGTGCCGGTGAACGCCTTCGGCTGATCGAGCGCTTGGCGCTCGATCTCCGAGTAGAGCACCGTGAGCGGCCGGCTGTGGGCGGTGTAGAGCGAGGAGGCCATGTATCCGTTGATCTTGAATTTTAGCGGATACAGTGTATCCGTCAAACTCGGATTCCAGCGGATACCCGGTGCGGGTCGCAGGTGATCCTCAGTTCGAGAGGACGACGCGAAAGTCCCAGAGGAAGTTGGCGACGGTGATCGCCTGCTGGTCGTCGGGGAAGTTCTCCTTCAGCCGCTGAACCGCCCACTCGCGGAACGCGCCTTGGCCGAGCTTCATGACGCTGGGATCGTCCTCGACGAACGTGACGACGACGACCCGCATGAAGCCGATCTGGTTGTCGGTCGCGTTCGGAAACGCAATCGCGAGACCCTTCTCGATGCCGTCGTCGCGGACGGCGCTGGCGAGCACACCGACGATCTTGGATCCGGCGTCGTCGTTCCCTTCGACGCCTCGTCGAAAGCCCTCACCCAGGATCACCTCGGCGAGCGCGCCGAGGGCTCGGTTCTCCAGCTCCTGGCTCGGCGCTTCGATCGTGCCGTCGCGCGGCGCGGGGCGAGGGGCGTCGCCCGCCGAGGGAACCGCGACCGACGGCGCCGGATGCTCGGCGAGCCATTGCTGGCGCTGACGCTCGCGCTCGAGCGCCTCTAGGCGCGCGACGATGTCGGCGCGCACGGCCGAGGCGCGGCGCCAGCCTCCGCGCTCGCTCGGCATCCCTCGGGTCATCGCGAGGTAGCCGTCGAGCGCCGGCAGCGCGTCGGTGAAGTCGCCCACGCCCGCCGAGATGAGCCCGATCGCGTAGAGGCACTTGTAGCAACGCCGATCGAGACCGAACGTCGTCTGGTACTCGCGGAGCGCGCTCGCCGGATCGCCGACGCCTTCGTAGGCGACGGCGAGGCTGAAGTGCGGCGCGGGATCCGAGGGCGCGAGCTGGGCCGCCGTCTGCAGCGGCGCGAACGCGTAGCTGTACTGGCGCTCGAGGTTGTACGTCGTGCCGAGGCCGACGAGCGCGCCGACGTTGCGCGGATCCTCGCCGACGGCGCGCTGGAAGGATTCGGCCGCCGACGGGAGATCGCCGCTGCGCTGGTAGGCCATCCCCTGCTCGAACGGCGTCGCGCAGCCGAGCGCGAGGACCGCCGCCGAAACCGCCGCCGCCATCGCCGTTTTCACGCGGCGCACCGTATGGCAGTGAGCGAACGGACTTCAAGCAAACAAACGCGTACGTCGCGTCCGCCGTCATATAAGCTCTGCGCGTGGCCGAGCCGCACTTCGACAAGCACGTCTTCATCTGCACGAACCGGCGCGAGCCGGGGAACCCCAAGGGCGACTGCGCCTCGAAGGGCGGCGAGGCGCTCAAGGACGAGCTCAAGCGCCTGCTGCACGAGCGCGGCCTCAAGGGGCGCATCCGCGCCAACGGCGCGGGGTGCCTCGATCAGTGCGCGCGCGGCGCGACGATCGTCGTGTACCCTGAGCAGGTCTGGTACGGCGGCGTGCGCACCGAGGACGTCGCGGCGATCGTCGACGAGCACCTCGTTGGCGGCGTGCCCGTCGAACGCCTGCGCATGAAGTGAGCCGCAGGGTGATCGAGAAGGCGCGGGGCTCGTTCAACCTGGCGGCGCGCGTGCTCGACGAGCGCGTCGCCGCGGGCGACGGCGCGCGCGTCGCGCTGCGCCTCGGCCTGCCCGGCGAAGGCCTGCGCACCGTCACCTACGCCGAGCTGCTCGACGAGACGCACCGCCTCGCCAACGTGCTCGTCGCGCTCGGCGTCGGGCGCGGTGATCGCGTGCTCGTCGCGCTGCCCGACGGCGTGCCGTTCGTCGCGGCGTTCCTCGCGACGCTCGAGGTGGGCGCCGTCGTCGCGATGGCCAACCCCGAGCTTCCCGCGACGGATTACGCCGCTCAGCTCGCCTACACGCGAGCCAAGGTGCTCGTCGCCGACGACGCGCTCGCGCGCCGCGCGGCCGACGCGATCGCGGGCGTGGCGGCGTTGATCGTCGGTGGCACGGATGCGGGGCGCGTCGCTTCGTACGAGGCCCGTGTCGCCGCGGCGTCGCCTCGGTTCGAGATCGCGCCGACGGACGCCGACGACGAGGCCGTGTGGCTCGCGACCTCGGGCTCGACGGGCGCCCCGCGCGCCGCCGTGCACACGCATGGAAGCTTCGCGTTCTGCATCGACGCCTACGGCGTCGGCGTGCTCGGCATAGGGCGCGACGACGTCACGCTGTCGGTGCCGAAGCTCTACTTCGGCTACGCGACGGGCATGAGCTTGCTGTTCCCGCTCGCCGTGGGCGCGAGCGCCGTGCTCTTCCCCGAGCGCCCGACGCCCGAGCGGCTGCTCGCGCTCGCCGCGCACCACGGCGCGACCGTGCTCGCGCTCGTGCCGACGCTCATCGCGAAGCTGCTCGCGACGCCCGACACGGGTCGCGGCGCGCTGCCCCGCGTGCGCCTCGCGACGTCGGCCGGCGAGGCGCTGCCGGTTCCGCTCTACGCGCGCTGGAAAGAGGCGTTCGGCGTCGAGCTGGTCGAGGGCCTCGGCGCGGCCGAGCTGTTCCACATCCACGTCTCGAACCACTCCGACGACGTGCGCCCCGGCGCGCTCGGCCGCGTCGTCCCCGGCTACGAGGCGCGCGTCGTGCGCGACGACGGCGGCGACGCGGCCGAAGGCGAGATCGGCGCGCTGTGGGTGCGCGGCGGCTCGGCGGCGCTGCGCTACGAGGGCGACCCCGAGCGCACGCGGCGCACGTTTCGTGAGGACGGATGGGTCGCGACGAGCGACAAGGTCCGGCGCGAGGGCGACGTCTTCTTCTTCGAGGGCCGCAGCGACGACATGCTCAAGGTCGGCGGCATCTACGTCTCGCCGCTCGAGGTCGAGAACGTGCTGCTCGAGCACCCCGCCGTCGCCGAGTGCGCCGTCGTCGCGTACGAGGACGAGGCTGGGCTCGTGAAGCCGAAGGCCGTCGTCGTGCCGCGTGCGCGAGACGCGGAGGGCGATTCTCTTCTCCAAGAGCTGGGCGCCTTCGCGCGCGCGCGCCTCGCCGCCTTCAAGGTGCCGCGGCGGTGGGAGCTGCGGCCCTCGCTGCCGCGCAACGATCGCGGCAAGCTCGTGCGGCGCGATCTGCGAGGCGCGTCGTGACGGCCGCGGGGCTCACCGTCCAGATTTTTGGCACGAAGAAGTGCCAGGACACGCGCAAGGCCGAGCGCTTCTTCAAAGAGCGCGGCGTCGCCGTCCACAGCGTCGACCTCGCGCAAAAGGGCATGTCGGCGGGCGAGCTGCGCAACGTCGCGGCGCGCGTCGGCGGCATGGAGGCGCTCATCGACCGCGCCGGCAAGCGCTACGTCGAAAAGGGCCTCAAGTACGCCGCGCCCACGGGGCCGCGCATCGAGCAGATCCTCGTCGACGATCCGCTGCTGCTGCGCACGCCCGTCGTGCGCGCGGGCGGACGCGCCACCGTCGGGTACGCCGCCGAAGTTTGGCTCAGTTGGTTGCAGGGTCCGTCGTGAATGGCTGATAAAGTCGCGCGCTGGACCTTGATGGACGTGCTCCGCTGGACGACGACGCGCTTCGAAGAGCGCGGCCTCGCGTCACCTCGCCTCGACGCGGAGATCCTCGTCGCGCACGCGCTGGGCGTGCCGCGCCTGCAGCTCTACGTGCAGTTCGATCGCCCGCTCGCGCCCGAGGAGCTCGCGTCGATCCGTGAGCTCGTCAAGCGGCGGCAGGCGGGCGAGTCCGTCGCCTACGTCGTCGGCAAGAAGGAGTTCTGGGGGCTCGACTTCGCCGTCGACGCGCGCGTGCTCGTGCCGCGGCCCGACACCGAGACGCTCGTCGACGAGGCGCTCGCGCGCATCGGCCGCGCCGCGCGCCCGCCGGTCACGCGTGCACCGCGCGCCGCCGACGCCGAGGACGAAGCGCCGCCCGTCGACGAGGCGCCGCCCGCGCACTTCGTCGCCGCGCCGCGCGTCGTCGACGTCGGCACGGGCTCGGGCGCGATCGCCGTGACGATCGCCAAAGAGCGGCCCGACGCCGTCGTGTTCGCGAGCGACGCCTCGGCCGAAGCGCTCGCCGTCGCGCGCGCCAACGCCGAGCGCCACGGCGCCGCCATCACCTTCCTCGAGGGCGATCTCGCGGCGCCGCTCGCGGCCCACGCGCCCTTCGATCTCATCACGGCCAACCTGCCTTACGTCCCGACGGGCGACCTCGCCGCGCTCGCGCCCGAGGTCCGCGCCGAGCCGCGGCGCGCGCTCGACGGCGGCGCCGACGGCCTCGATCTCGTGCGGCGGCTCGTCACCGACGCGCCAGCTTTGCTGGCGCCGGGCGGCGCGATCGTCCTCGAGATCGGGATCGGCCAGGCGCGCGAGACGGCGGGCCTCTGCGCGGCGGCAGGCCTCGCCGACGTGCGCGTGCGGCGCGATCTGGGCCAGATCGAGCGCGTCGTCTCGGCGGTGCGCCCGTGAGCGCCGGCGCACAGCCCACCGACGTCCGCCCCACCGAAGACGTCGCCGTCACCGCTGGGCGCGGCGCGATCTTCATCGGCTTCGCGAAGATCTACTTCATGCTGAGCGGCCTCGCGCAGCAGGTGCTGCTGGGCAAGCTGCTCGACGTGGCGGCCTTCGGCGCCTTCGGCGTCGTCAACAGCGTCGTCTCGATCGTCAACAACACGATGGTCCAGGCGACGGTGCAGTCGGTCTCGAAGTTCACGGCCGAGGACGACCGGCGCGTGGGCGCCGTGCAGCGCGCCGGCCTGCGCATGCAGGCGCTGCTGGGCGTCGTCGTGGGCGTCGGCTTCTTCGCGGCCGCGCCGCTCGTCGCCGCGTTCGAGAAGGCGCCGCAATACACGACCTACTTCCGCATCGCCGCGGCGATCCCCCTGCTCTACGCCTTCTACACGGTGTTCGTCGGCACGGCGAACGGGCAGCGGAAGTTCAGCGTGCAGGCGAGCTTCGACATCACGTTCTCGACGCTCAAGACGGTGCTGCTCGTCGGGCTCGCCGTCGCGTTCTCGGTCACGGGAGCGTTCGCGGGGTTCGCGGCGGCGGCGGCGGCGATCCTCGTGATCGCCTGGCGGCGCATGCGCATCGCGCCCGAGGCGGGCGAGGTGTTCCCGGCGGCGCGCCTCGTGCCGTACATGGGCGCCGTCGCCGTCTACGCGCTCTTGCTCAACCTCGCGCTGCTCTATGACCAGCCGCTCTTGCAGCACTTCGCGGGCGAGGTCGACGCCGCGCGCGCGCCCGTCGTCGCCGGCCACTACTTCGCGCTGCGCACGCTCGCGCTCTTGCCCTATCAAGCGCTCATCGTCATCACGTTCGTGATCTTCCCGCTCGTGTCGCGCGCGACGTTCGAGCAGGACCGCGCGGCGACGCGCGCCTACGTGCGCCAGACGATGCGCTACGCGCTCATCTTCGCGACGGCGATGGGGCTCGGCCTCGCGGCGCGGCCGGGCGCGCTGCTCGCGATCGTCTACAAGCCCGAGTACGGCGAGGGCGCGACGGCGCTGCCGCTGCTCGTCGCGGGCGAGTGCTGCCTCGCGCTGCTCGCCGTCGCGTGCTCGATCCTCAACGCCGCGGGCCGCACGCGCGCGAGCGTCGCGCTCATGGTCGTCACCGTGGTCGTGGGCGCGGCCGCGGCGGCTGCGCTCGTGCCGCGCGCGGCACCGGGCGCGCCCATGCTGACGGCGGCCGCGACGGCGACGTCGCTCGGCATGATCGCGGGCCTCGTCGCGGCGCTCGTGTACTTGCAAGCGCAGCTCGGCGGCAGCTTGCCGGGCACGACCGTCGCGCGCGTCGCCTTGAGCGCCGGCGTCGCCGTCGGCGTGGGTCACCTGCTGCCGGCGCACGGCAAGGTGCTCGGCCTCGCGGCGATCGCCGCGGTCGTCGTCGTCTACGTCGTCGCCCTCGTCGCGCTGCGCGAGTTCGGGGAAGAAGACCGCGCGAAGGTGCGGCGGATCCTCGAGCGCTGAGTCTAAGGGGCGCTGGAGTGGGTCGCGGGCGCCGCGGCGCTCTTGTGCATGACGAGCGCGGCGACGGCGCCGCCCAGCAGCACGACGCCGATGAGGGCGCCGATGACGAAGCTGCGGCCCGCCTTGCGCGCCGGTACGGGCGCCGACGATCGAATCGACGGCTCGAGCGCGTTGGCGAGCGCCTCGGGACCCGGCGTCGGGCCGCCGAGCGCCGCGCCGACCGACGCCGCGAGCGACGACGACGCTCCAGCGGGCGCGACCGGCGGTGACGCAGCCTTGCGCGCCGCGGCCGCCTGCGCGGTCATGGTGCCCGACGTCGCGATCCCGGTCGAGGGCGTCGGCGGCCGGCCCGGCGGCGGCCCCACGCGCGGCGGCGGCGTCGCGGCCGTCCTTTGTTGATCGGTTCGCTGCTGGTCCTGAATCGCGCGGCGCTCGATCTCGTCGACGACCTTCACGCCGACGGCGGGCGTCGTGTGCCGCTCCTCGGCCCAGGCGCGCGGATCGATGAAGTCCCCCTCGTCGACGACCGACGGCCGATCGTCACCAGGCGCGGCGCCCGCCGACGACACCTCGTCGGGCGTGAGCGGCTGCGCGCCCGGATCCTCGAAGTCGACCGAGGTGATCTTGACCAGCTCCTCCTGGAGCATGTGGTCGATGATGCTCGGCTTCTTGCCGTCGCTCGACTGCGAGTGCCGATCGTCGAGGCACTGGCGCACGAGCTCGGCGATGTCGCGCGAGATGACCTTCAGGCCGCGCGAGTAGCTGTACTGCGCGAGCGCGTCCTGCATGTCGGTCGCCGTCGCGAAGCGATCTTCCTTCCGCCGCGCGAGCGCCTTGCGCACGATGTCTTCGAGCTCGGGCTCGACCTGCGGGTTCTGCGGCTTGATGGGCGGGATCTTCGCGTTGCGGACCAGCTCGACCGTCTGGTAGTCCGTCTCGCCGTAGAAGAGCCGCTTCCCCGTGAGCATCTCGTACAAGAGGATGCCCACGGCGAAGATGTCCGCCGCGCTGTCGACCTCCTCGCCGCGCGCCGCCTCGGGCGAGAGGTAGCTCATCTTGCCTTTGACGACGCCGGGGTCGGTCGTCTCGATCTGACTCGTCGCCTTGGCGAGGCCGAAGTCCACGACCTTGACCTCGCCCTGCTTCGAGATGAGCACGTTGGGCGGCGAGATGTCGCGGTGGACGATGCCGAGCGGCTTCCCCGTGTCCGGGTTCTGCAGCTCGTGCGCGTACGAGAGACCCTTGCAGATCTCCATCGTGATGTAGAGCGCGTGCGCGACGGGGATGCGACGGTTGATCTTGCGACGCCACTCGGTCAGCGCCTTGAGGTCGACGCCGTCGACGTACTCCATGACGATGAAGTACGTGTCGTCCGTGTGCGCGATGTCGAAGACCTGGACGATGTTCGCGTGCTGCAGGACGAGCGACAGGCGCGCCTCGTCGAGGAACATCGCGACGAACTTCTTGTTCTTCGTCAGCGCCGGGAGGATGCGCTTGATCGCGATGTTCTTCTTGAAGCCCTGCAGCGACTCGGCGACGCCGCGGAAGACCTCGGCCATACCGCCGGCGGCCACGCGCTCGGTGATACGGTATCGACTATCGGGCATTCACCGGCTCCGCGAAAACCGTAACTCAGTTGGCCGGTGCGAGCAATTCAGGGTGGGCTTGGCCGCCGGTGGCGGCCCGAGCGCTACTCCTCGAGACCTGTCAGCTTGGGCTCGACCTCGTCGCCGCCCATGCCGCCGCCGCCCAGGTCGCCGAAGCCGCCGCGGCCCGCCTGCTCGGCGGCCTGCTCTTCGCGCTCGCTCTGTTCCTTGCAATCGATGCACAGCGTCGTCACGGGACGCGCCAGCAGGCGGCGGAACGAGATCGACTCGCCGCAGTCCTCGCAGACGTCGATCTCACCGGCTTCGAGCCGCACGAGCTGCTTGCCGATCTTGCCCAGCAAGAACTTCTCGCGGTCGTGGAGCCGCATCTCGGTCGAGAACAGCTCTTCTTCCATCGACTCGTCGATCGAATCGCGCCCGATGTTCCGCTCGTGGTTCATCGAGTAGGCGAGCGCGTTCTGGCTCGTCTTCGCGAGGCGCTTCTGCTCGTCTTCGAGCACCGCGCGGATCTGCTTCCGCTCTTTCTCCGTCAGCATTTCGTCACTTCCTCGTCCGGCGAGAGCGCCGACTTTAACCTAAGCGCTCCTCGGCCCGGCGGAAGAAGATGACAGCAGGCTCGCGAAAGTTTCAGCTTCCTTTTAGGACGCTTTTTTCTCGCGGACGAGCTGGGGACGACCGCGCGACTCGACGACCTCGCGCGTGACGACGCACTCGGAGACGCCCGTCATCGACGGGATCTCATACATGACGTCCAGCATGACCTCTTCGAGGATGGCGCGGAGGCCACGCGCGCCCGACTTGCGGCGCGCCGCCTCCTTGGCGACGCCCACGAGCGCGTCCTCGGTGAAGCGCAGCTTGACGCCCTCCATCTCGAAGAGGCGCTCGTACTGCTTGGCCAGCGCGTTCTTCGGCTTCCACAGGATCTCGACCAGCATGTCGACGTCGAGATCGTCGGCCGCGACGATGATCGGCAGCCGCCCCATGAACTCGGGGATCATGCCGAACTTGATGAGGTCCTCGGTGCGCGTCATCGAGCGCAGCGCGTTCTTCGACTCTTCGCCCTTGGCGATCTGCGCGCCGAAGCCGAGGCCGCGCTCGCCCACGCGGCGGCGGACGATCTCTTCGATGCCGTTGAAGGCGCCCGTGCACACGAACAGGATGTCCGTCGTGTCGACCTGGATGAGCTCCTGCTGGGGCCGGTTGCGTGCGCCGTCAGGAGTGATCGACGCCTGCTTGCCCTCGAGGATCTTGAGCAGCGCCTGCTGCACGCCTTCGCCCGAGACGTCGCGCGTGACCGAAGGACCGCCGCCCTTGCGCGCGATCTTGTCGATCTCGTCGATGCAGACGATGCCGCGGCTGGCCTTCTCCGGATCGTTGCCGGCGTTCCGGTAGAGCGCCTTGATGACGCTGTCGACGTCCTCGCCGACGTAGCCGGCCTCGGTGAGCGTCGTCGCGTCCGCCATCGCGAAGGGCACGTCGAGCTTCTTGGCGAGCGTCTGCACGAGCAAGGTCTTGCCGCAGCCCGTCGGCCCCAGCAGCAAGATGTTGCCCTTCTGGATCTCGACCTCGCCGGCCTTCCCGTGCTGACCGACGCGCTTGTAGTGGTTGTAGACGGAGACCGAGAGGGCCTTCTTCGCGCGCTCCTGGCCGATCGCGTAGCGATTCAGCTCGTCGTAGATCTCGCGCGGGCGAGGGTATTTGGGCCGCTCGGCCGCCTCTTCCTTCGCGATGATGTCGTTGCAGAGCGCGACGCACTCGTCGCAGATGAACACGCGGGGCCCCGAGATGAGCTTGCGCACCTCCCGGCGTCGTTTCCCGCAGAACGAGCAATGAAAATCGTCCATCCGCCGCCTAGTATTGCATCAGGGCCGCGCGACGCCAAGCGCCGCCCGCGACCTTTCTATGCCTCGCGCGGCGGCGACCTCCGAGGCGCCGTATTTTTGTTTCCGACTCTTGATTTTTCGCCGAAGTGATCAAGCGCGCGGTTGTTGCCCTGCCGTCGGAAGTGCGGATAGTGTAGGTCGCATATGAGAGCTCTGGTCGTGACCTCGAATCCGACAACGGCGGCGGCCGAACCGGATTCTCCCGCGGCCGCCCTCAGTGATCTCGGCTGCGAGATCGTCGCCGTCGGTTACGACATCGACCAGCTGCCGGAAGACATCGAGCTGCAGCGCCCGTCGGTCGTCGTCGTGGACGCCGGCGCGCACCTCGAGGTGGGTCGCGCCGCGATCCGCCGCGTGCGGGAGGTCGGCTCGCTGGCCGATGTCCCCGTCCTGCTGTGCGTCGAGGTCTCGCGCCTCGCGGGGCTCGATCCCGAGGCGGGCGCCGACGACTTCGTGCTCTCGCCCGTCGTGGGCCCCGAGCTCTACGCGCGCATCCGCCAGCTCGACTGGCGCATGTCGTCGTTCCGAGCGGCCGGACGCATCAAGATCGGCGACTTGGTCATCGACGCCGTGGCCGTCGAGGCCGCCTACCGCGGCCGCGCGCTCAAGCTGCCACGGCAAGAGTTCCAGCTCCTCAAGTTCCTCGCGGAGCGGCCCGGCCGCGTGTTCTCGCGAGAGCAGCTGCTCTCGCGCGTGTGGGGGTATCGCTATGCGGGCGGCACGCGCACGGTCGACATCCACGTGCGGCGCCTCCGCGCGAAGCTCGGCCCCGGCAGCGCCATGATCGAGACGGTGCGCCACGTCGGCTACAAGCTGCGCGCCCCCGGCCCCGGCGGGGCGGCTTGACGGGGTACGCCTCGCTGCCGCTCGCGCCCGCCGGTCACCCTCGCGCTTCTCAGCTTCGGCTGATCTGAGTCAGTGCCACCACGACGTCGGCGATGCCGACGGGCATCTCGAGGCGCACGGGCACGCGCGCGGCGTCGTCGGAGAGCCACAGCTTGAACGATCGGTGCTTGCGATCGCCGTCCGTCGCAGGCGAGCCGTCCCAATGGACCGGATCGGCCTCGGCGTCGAGCCGCATCATGGGCACGCGCGCCGCGTTCTCGGGCGGCTCGACGCGCCCCACGCTGGCGATCGTGACGCGCCAGAGCGCCTGCCCGTCCAGGACGTAGAGGATCTGTGGCCGCGCGCCCGGCGGCTCGACGCGCAGGCGCAGCAGGAAGCCCAGGGGATCCAGCAGCGGCGCCGCCAGAGTGGCGCTGGCCCTCTGGCCCGCGCGGCCGGGTCGCTCGCGCACGAGGTCGACGTGCCCCGCCGCCGTCTGCTGCGCGCGATCGCGCAGATCGCCCTCGCGGCCCGAGCGCGCGTTGTCCCAGCGGCGCGACTCGAGCTGCTGAACGTCGAACTCGGTGGCGATGTGGCTGTCCATGTGGCCGAGCCCCAGCACGCCGCCGCTGCCGTGACCGTCGGCGTGCACCAGCGTCGCGCCCGGCACGGCGGCCGCGATCGCCACCTCGAGCTCGCCGATCTCGAGCACGCCGTAGTCGATGCGGTAATGCGCGCGCTCCGCCTGCGCCAGCGCGGGCGGCAAGGGGCGCGCCGCGGGTGGCGGCGCCGCGGGCGCGCTGACCACCTCGGGGGCCGCGCCGGCGCGCGCGCTCGACCACTCCATACAGACGTCCGCAGGCCGCGTCAGGGCGAAGAGCGCGAGGGTGACCCACATGCCGGTTGGACGCGCGCGGCCGGCACCTTATGCTGGCGCGGTGACGACCGACGCTCCCATCGCGATTTCACTCGGGGATCCCGCGGGCATCGGGCCCGAGGTCGTCGCGCGCGCGCTCGCCGCGCGGCCGGAGCGGCGGGTCCTGGTCTTCGGCGATCCGGCCGTGCTGGCCGCGGCGGCCGACCGCGCGCGTGTCCCCCGGGTTGCGCCCGACTTCGTCCGCGTCGTGACGGCGCTGGCGCCCGGCGACGTCGTGCCCGGGCGGCCCAACGACGCGTCGGCCCGCGCGCAGCTCGCCTACCTCGAGGCGGCGACGGACGCCGTGCTCCGCGGCGAATGCGCCGCGCTGGTGACGGCGCCCATCTCGAAGGAGTGGATCTCGCGCGCCGGCTTCAGCTTTCCGGGGCACACGGAGTACCTCGCCGCGCGCGCGGGCGTCGCCGAGTTCGCGATGATGCTGGCCGGGCCGAAGCTGCGCGTCGTCGTCGCGACGACGCACATCGCGCTCGCCGACGTCCCGACGACGCTGACGGCCGCGCGGATCGCGTCGACGATCACGCTCACGGCCGAGGCGCTCGCGCGCAGGTTCCGTATCACGCGGCCGCGGGTGGCCGTCGCAGGCCTGAACCCGCACGCCGGTGAGGCCGGAAAGTTCGGCGACGAGGAGCACCGGTTGATCGAGCCCGCGCTCGAGGCCGCGCGCGCGCAGCTGGCGAAGGCGGGCGTCGACGCCGACGTCACGGGGCCGCACGTGCCCGACGTCGTGTTCCGCCAGGCGGCCGGCGGCGCCTTCGACGCCGTGGTGGCGATGTACCACGATCAGGGCCTGATCCCGCTGAAGCTGCTCCACTTCGACGAGGCGGTGAACGTCACGTTGGGCCTGCCCTTCGCGCGCACGTCGCCCGATCACGGCACCGCGTTCGACATCGCGGGCAAGGGCGTCGCGCGGCCGGACAGCTTTCTCGCGGCGCTGGATCTCGCGGCCGAGCTGGCCGGCTGACGCGCGGCGAACCGCTCGGCGATCCGACGATCGACGCAGCCGATTACGGGCAGGCCGTGATCGACGTGATCCAGTCGCTCACGACCTGGGCCCCCGCCGTGTCGATCACGTGCGTCCCGATCTGCGGCATGCGCCCCGACGTGTTGTCGGACGTGTACGGCTGGTTCATGCGCACGGAGATCAGCGACTTCGTGGGCTGCCCCGGGTAGAGGATGATCGTCGCGTCGCTGCCGGGCACCGTGCCCTTCGCCGCGGCGGCGTTGCAGATCTTCGCGTCTTTCAACGACGTCCCATAGCGCAGATCGAAGTTCGGGAACGGGCTCGTGACGAACCCGTCGTTCGGCTGGTGGCAGTGCGAGCAGTTCGCCGCCAGATAGGACCGAGCCTTTTGTTCCAGGCTCGCCGTCGTGCTCGACGCCGGGACCCACACCTGGTCCGCGGTCGGCGCCGTGGGAGCCGTGTCGAAGAGGCCCATCGTCTGGAACTCGTCCATCTGGTTCTTCGTGTGACCGGCCGCGACGCGGTACATCTGCGCCGTCTGCGGGCCGAGCACGCCGCCCGCGACCTTGTTGTGGCAGTCCATGCAGTCCTGCCGGCTGGGGTAGTACCAGTGCACCGAGCGCTTGCCGGTGTCGAACATCACGTCGTCACGGCCGATGCCGACGATGGTGGCCTCGGTCTGCCTCTCCGCGCCCTGACCGTTCCACTTGTAGCCATAGCCGACCCACGTGTCGGCGTCGGCGTGCATGAAGAGGCGCGTCTCGACGAACTTGCCGTCGAAGAGGAAGTTCTTGATGAGAACGGAGCCGACGGGGAAGGCCCACTTACCGGTGGTGGCGTCGACGTGGATCTTCTGGCCCTCCGGCAAGATGAACGCCCTCGTCTTGTCGGCGCCGTCCGACCACAGCGCGCTGTTGACCTCGTACGGGACGGCGCGCGGCGACAGCTTCGTCGGGTCGTTCGGGTCGACGCAACCGGTTCGGCTCAGCTGCTCGATGGGCGCATATAGATCGTCGGGCGGCGTGCAGTTGCCCACGACTCCGGCGTCCGCGCCGGATCCGGCCTGGCCGCCCCCGCTGCCCGTGGTTCCTGCGCTGCCCGTCGTTCCTGCGCTGCCCGTGGTGCCCGCCGTCGAGCCCGCAGCGCCGCCGCCCGTGCCCGTGCCGGCCGTCCCCGTGGTGCCGGCGACGCCCGGCCCGCCCACGCCCGCGGCGCCCACGCCCGCGCCATCGGCGATCTTTCCGGAAGAACAGGCGCCGGTAAGACACAAACCGGCCAGAGCAAAATACCCGATTCTGTTCAAAAGGCCCATGAACTATCCTGGTCGGAGGTTAGCGAGTAGCATACCCGTTTCTCGTGCATCGCTTGGAGGGCGAACGCATCGGCCGCGCGGGTCTTCGACGATAGTTTGCGGCGACGGCTCTCAATCCCCCCATTTTTTCCCGAAACGATCAGCGCGTCGCCAGCCGCGCTTCGTGAGAGAGGCATTGGCATGAACCGACGCGTCCTAACCGGCATTTGTTTCGCGTTTTCTCTGTCGTGCGTCAAACCGGAGAGTAAACCGATTTCAGGAAGCGCCGGGAGCGACGGCCAAGCAGGCAACGGCGGCCAAGCGGGCAACGGCGCCGCGGGCACCTCGGGACTGGCGGGCGCTTCGGGCCTCGCGGGCAGCAGCGGCTCGAGCGGTCGGGCGGGCAACGGCGGAAATCCGGGGACGGCAGGCGTGACCGGCACCGCCGGCACAACCGGCGCCGCCGGCACGACGGGCACCGCCGGCACAACCGGCGCCGCCGGCACGA
>DASZRT010000080.1:0-9138 GCA_035549075.1 Polyangia bacterium
GGCGCGCTCGGCGTCGACGCGGGCGCGCGCGCGCGTGACGAACGCGGGCGCCTCGTCGAGCGCCGTCAGCGACGCGACGCCAGGCAGGCCCGCGAGCGCGAGCGTGAGCTCGCCCGTCGCGCACCCGACCTCGACGACGCGCGGGCCGGCCTTGGGCCCGAACGCCGCGACCGCGCGTCGCGCGAGCTCGGCGAAGCGCGAGCCGTAGAGCGGCGCGATGTCGGCGTCGTAGGCGCGCGCGAGGCGCTCTTGTTTTTCGGCGGCGCGCGCGGCGGCGTCGCTGGGCAGCGGTGGCGGCGCGGCGTTCTCGGGTGGCGTCACGTCGCGCCTCCGTGCTTCGCCGGTGGCTTCCACTCGCGCACGGGACCGAGGGCGCGGCGCGAGCCCCCGTAGCGGCCCGCGACGTACTTGCACGCGCACAAGTACAGCGCCGACGAGATGCGGTTGAGCGCGTGCGCGAGATCGGCGCGCGCAGGCGGCGCCGTCGGGCCGCCCGCGGCCGCCGGGAACGCCGCGATGATCGCGACCTCGGCCTCGCGCGCGGCGGCGCGCGCCAGCGACAGCTTGGCGACGACGGGCCCCTGCCGCACGTCGGGATACATGAACGGTACGCCGTAGAGCTCGTAGGTGTGGTGGGTTGCGTCGCGCAGCTCGTCGTCGCCGAGGCCGAACAGCGCGACGGCCGGCGCGGGCTTGCCCGTGACCTCGGCGCCGACGAGCGCGCGCGAAAGCTCGAGGATCTCCGACAGCTCACCCACGAGCGTGTTCGCGCCCTCGGCGTCGGCGGCCGTCTGCGCGTCGAGCACGGCCGACTGCAGGAGATCGATCTTGCCGCGCGCGACGATGCGCGGGTGCGTCTTGCGCACGAGCGAGGCGTCGTCGACGAGGTGCGTGAGGTGATCGGGCTTGGTCGCGAAGCGCTCACCCGTCTCGAGCGCCCGGTATTTGCCGTTCGGATCGCGCGCGATCGCGTCGCCCGCGTCGAGCCGCTGGCCACGCGGCGCGCGGCACACGCTGGCGACGCCGTCGGCGAAGGCGCGGGCCGCGGCCTCGCACGCGGCCTGCTCGCCCACGAGGTAGCCGCCGCCGAAGTTCGTCTCCGACGGCGGGCCGAACCACTTCGTGAGGCGCGTCTTCGCCGCCTTGCATGCGCGATCGAGGCCGACGATCGACTCGGCGGGCGGCGCGATCAAATACGCGAGCGCGGTTCCTTCGGGCGCGTCGACGAGCGGCGCGAGGTAGCGGCCGAGCGACGCGATGACGTGCGGGAAAAAGACGACCGGCTTGCCGGCGTCCGATCCTGGCCCCGCCGCTTCGATCGAATAGAACCACGCCTCGTTCTCGAGGTAGGCGAGGCACGCGTCGAGCGCGGCGTCGATCTCGTCGGGATCGCGCGCGGCGTAGATGCCGATGCACTCGCCCGACAGCGGGCCCGACGCGTGATCGGCGCCGGCGTAGAACGACTTCGCGTAGACGACGTCGGCGGGCGAGGCCTTCGTGCCTTGATCGAGCGCCGCGAAGAGCGCGTCGTCGGACGTCGCCGTGACGATGCCGATCGCGCGACGTCCAGCCGGCAGGCCCAGCGCCTCGGCGAGCGCGGGCGCGGCGTCGGGGATGCGCTGCACGGCCAGCGCGCGCGCGACGACCGGCTGGAAGTCGAAGCCGAGCTTCACAGCACGACGCCGGACTTCCGCTCGCGCAGGATGCGCTCGATCGCGGCGGCGACGTCGCGCGCGGCCTCGGCGGGCGGCCGGCCGCGCGGGTTGATGTTCGAGATGACCTCGCGGTCGGCGTCGGTCGCGCCGGCGGCGGGCTGGTAGATGTAGTAAGCCGAGAGCGAATCGGCGAAGCCGAGGCCGGGCCGCTCGCCGCACACGAACAGCGCCGCCTGCGCGCCCGTGAGGCGCGCGATCTCGTCCATGACCTTGACGCGCGAGCGGCGCACGAAGAACGCGGGCGGGTGCGCGAGGCCGCGCGTGGCGAGCGCCGCGACGAGCGCGCCGTGGAACTCGGGCAGGTGCTGGTTGATGGCGGCCGCCGACAGGCCGTCGCCGTAGACGACGACGAGCGTGGGCGCCTTCGGGACGCGCTTGGCGAGCTCGGCGCGCGCCTCATCGGACAGCGCGCGGCCGAGGTCGGGGCGCTGCAAGAACGTCGGCTTGTCGGGCGCGCGCGTCGTGACCTCGAAGAGATCGAGCCGACGCAGCAGATCGGCGTCGACCTCGGACATGACGGCGTCCTTGGCGGCGGCGTGATCGGCGCGGAAGCGCAGCATCGTGTTCGTGCGGTAGCGCGTACCCGCGCGCCCTACGACGATGCGCGCCGGCGTCGACGCCAGCAGCGACGGCATGAGCCGCGCGTCGAACGGCTCGCCCAACCCAAATCCGGCGCCGACGCCACGATCGGGCGCGAGCAGCAGCGCGCCGCCCGACTCGACCTCCGCCTTGCTCGCGCGCCCGCCGCCCGTCTGCTTCGCGAGCGCCTCGCGGACCATCGCCTCTATGCGCGCGCGATCGACCATGCCGGCGCGCGAGCGTACCGCGGACGAGCCCCGCGGGGAACCGCGAGACCTTCCACCGAGAATTCACCGCCGCCGGACGGCCCCGGTGCTATGAGGCCCATGGAGGTGACGACATGTCGAAGGTGAAAGCGGTTCCCGAGGGGTATCACACGGTCACGCCGTTCCTGAACGTCGTCGGCGCCAACGACGCCATCGCGTTCTACGTCAAAGCGTTCGGCGCCGAAGAGCGCCTGCGCATGCCCGGACCCGACGGCAAGCTCGTGCACGGCGAGATCAAGATCGGCGACTCGATCGTCATGGTGAGCGACGCGCTCATGAACCCGCCGACGAGCTCGTCGATTCACCTCTACGTCGAAGACGCCGACGCGGCGTGGTCGCGCGCCACGGCCGCGGGCGCCGAGGTCGCGATGCCGATCGCCGATCAGTTTTGGGGCGATCGCTACGGCGTGCTCAAGGACAAGTGGGGCAACCGCTGGGCGATCTCGCAGCACAAGGAAGATCTCTCGCCCGAGGAGATGCGCGCCCGCAGCGCCGAGGCCATGAAGGCCATGGCGCAGGCGCCGAAGCCCTAGCGATCACGCCGCCGCGGGGCGCGCGGGCAGATGTCGTTCGGGCGCGTAGGCCTCGAACGAGAAGCCGCCCGTCATGAGCACGCCCCGCTGCGGCAGCGGGACCTCGCCCAGCGTCGCTTGCGTCGGCAGCGGGCGCGGCGCGCCGAGATCGCGCTCGCCGATCGACGCCTGCGCGTCGGGCACCATCCACACGCCACGCGGGCCCGCCTGAAACCACTGCCGGTTGGGGACGCGCCCGCGCAGGCGGAAGCGCCCGGCCGCGAGCAGCGCCGTCGACATGAGCGACATCATCGACAGCACGAGATCGCTGCGGAACATCCACGCCGGCATGAGCGCCATCATGACGTTCATGAGGCGCGTCACCGGCGTGGCCGCGACGCGCATGCGCCAGCGCAAGCCGGCGGCGGGCACGCGCACGTCGAGCTCGGCGGCGCCGGTCCACGCGACGTCGATCGCCGTCTCGACGGCGCGCGCGATCGCGGCGCCGATGAAGCGCGGGCACGATTGCTCGGGCGCGACCGACGTGTAGACGGTCCACGCGCCGTCGGGCGCGCGGTGCCAGACCGACGTGTAGCCCGGGCCGAACGTCGACGCGGGGAACTTGCGCAGGCACAGCAGGTCGCCCGACGAGAACGGCTGGCCGATGACGGCGAACCCGGCGACGTCGTCGCGGCCGGGACGCGCGCGCGGCGGCGCGACCGCGTCGACGAGCTTCGCGAGGACGGCGCTCACAGGCTCACCGTCACGCGCAGGAACGTCGCGGGGATCGACGTCGCGTCGGCGCGGCCGCTCTGGTTTTGCGCCGTGAACAGCGCGACGAGCTCACGCTCGAGCTGTTCGGCGCGTCCGGCTTTTTCGGCGGCTTCGAAGGCGTTCATCGTCGGGCCGTAGAACCGCCGGAACATCGTGACCAGCTCGGCGGGCGAGCCGTCATGCTCGAAGGTGAAGGTCTCGCGCGCGAACGCGACGCGGTCGCGCGGGACGCCGGCGGACGTGAAGCGCGCCGTGACCTCGGCCTCGATACCCCAGAGCATCGGGCTCACGAAGCCCTCGGGCGGCGGCGGCGAATAGGCGGCGCTGATCCTCAGGATCTGCGCGACGAGCGTCGGGTCGTTGGGGATCCAGTTGCCCATGACGACGCGCCCGCCCGCGCGCGTGACGCGCACCATCTCTTTCGCGACGTCGTTGGGCTTGGGCGCGAACATCGCGCCGAAGATCGTGACGACGAGATCGAACGACCGATCGCCGAGCTCGACGAGCGCCGTCGCGTCGCCGTGTTGGAAGCGCAGGTTCGACAGGCCCGCGGCGCGCGCGCGGCGGTTGCCGGCGTCGATCAGGTTGCGCGCGATGTCGACGCCGACGACGTCGGCGCCGAGGCGGGCCGTGGGCAGCGCCGTCGTGCCGTCGCCGCAGCCGAGGTCGAGCACGGCCATCCCGCGCCGCACGCCCAGCGTCTCGACGAGCGCCTCGCCGCTGCGCCGCATGGCCGCCGCGATGCGCGTGAAGTCCCCTTTTTCCCAAAGCGCCTGATTCGGGTTCATGTGATTGCCTCCACCGACGACACTAGAGATCGGGGCGCGTGGGCGGCAGTGGCATACTCGCCAACGATCGGAGGGGATTCGGACATGGTCGACGTCACGGTCGTGTTGCTGGAGGGCGGGCTGCCCTCCACTTCGATGGCGCCGCTCGAGATCTTCGCGTGCGCGGGCACGCTGTGGGGGATGCTCATGGGGACGCCGGCCGAGCCGCGCTTCCGCGTGCGCACGGCGACGATCGACGGCCGCAAGACGCAGAACTTCGTGCCCGTCGCGCTCGAGCCGACGTCGTCGCTCGCCGACATCGGCGACACCGATCTCGTCGTCGTGCCGACGGCGGGCATGGATCTGGGCCAGGCGCGCGCCCAGCACGCGCGCGTCGTCGAGTGGATCGCGGCGCGCGCCGAAAAGTCGGCGGTCGCGGGCATCTGCACGGGCGCGACGCTGCTCGCGGCGGCGGGGCTGCTCAAGGGGCGGCCCGCGACGACCCACTGGGGCGTCGTCGAGCACGCGCGCCTCATGTACCCCGACGTGCAGTGGAAGGCCGATCGCTTCGTCACCGAATCCGAGAAGGTGTTCTGCGGCGGCGGCCTCTACGCGTCGATCGATCTGAGCCTGTACCTCGTCGAGCACTACTGCGGGCACGAGGTCGCCGTTCAGACGGCGAAGGCGCTCTTGCTCGAGACGCCGCGCATCTGGCAGTCGACGTACGCCGCGCAGCCGCCGCGCTCGAGCCACGACGACGAGGGCATCCAGCGCGCGCAGCAATGGCTGTTCGAGCACTTTCGCGAGCCCATCGATCTCGACGCGCTCGCGGCGCGCGTCGGCATGAGCCCGCGCAACTTCGCGCGGCGGTTCAAGGCGGCGACGGGCGAGGCGCCGCTCGCCTACGTGCACCGGCTGCGCATCGATTCGGCGCGCCACTTCCTCGAGAACGCGCAGCGCTCGGTGCAGGAGATCTGCACGGCCGTCGGCTACGAGGACGTCGCGTTCTTCCGCACGCTGTTCCGTCGGCATACGGGCACGTCGCCGCGCGAGTACCGCGCGCGCTTCGGCCCGCGCAAAGCTGACGCGTGATCTAGAAGCCCGCGACGTGCACGGTCAGCGTGTGGGTGGCGTTGCCCGAGACCCAGCCGACGGCGCCGGCGTGCGGGCCGCCCTTGAAGCGGAAGAGCGGCGCCGAGTCGACGAACTCGACGCCGGGGATCGCCGCGGCGGGGACGACGACGGCGAGCGACGTGTCGAGCACGACGGCGTACCAATCGAGCTGGTGCTTCTTCGAGCTGTCCCACAGCGCGTAGGTCACGAGAAAGTACGAGCCCAGCTGTTCGACCTTGGCCATCGTCGCTTGCACGGTGCCCGTGTTGGTGGTGAGCCACGCGGCGTGCGCCAGGTCGGCCTTGCCCGTCGTGCCGTCGGCGTAGACGATGCGCACGTCGCGCGCGCCGCGGCCTTCCGACGTCGTGTGCACCATCAGGAAGCGGCCGTCGGTGGCGTGGATGAACTGGCCGGTCTGCGCGTTCGTGTTGTTGTCGCCTTCGTTGCCGGCGATGGGCCAGTAGGGTTGGTCGAAGTCGGTGGCGTTCTTGTTCGCGTAGCCGGTCACCGACCACTTCGCGAGGCCGAGCTGGCGCGGGTAGGCGTCGCCGTGCGCGAGGACGTAGTAGTTGCCGCCGTCGACGAGCAGCCGCTGGTTGAAGTTGTGCGAGTACCACCAGCCGGCGCCGAAGTGGATGATGTCGCTGCCCGCGGGCTTGAGCACGGCGCCCGACGCCGGATCGAGCAGGCGCAGGAAGCCGGCCTGGTGGCGCGTCGGCGTCCAGAGCATCGAGTGCCCGAGGTAGATGACGACCTTCTTGTTCGTCGGGTCGTAGCCGAGGACGCTGCTGGCGGCGCCCGCGGGATCGCCCAGCGTGGCGTCGACGCTCTGGTCCTGATCGCCGAACACGAGCGTGTCCCAGCTCGGCGTGCCGCCGACGAGCTTGGTGACGTGCAGCTCGTTGCCGCTGATGTCGTTGGGGTTGCCCGCCATCGTCGAGATGAACGGGTGGTCCTTGTTGTACGCGAAGTACGAGGCGCCAGCGCCGTCGGTCGCGAAGCCGAGCAGCTTGTACGACGTGAGGCCGGTCGCCGCCGTCGTCGCCGTCGCGAGCGCGGCGTCGACGTGGGTCACGTAGATGGGCGCCCGCGTCTTCACGTTCCACGGCGAGCTCTTGCCGCCCGCGTAGTCGAGCCACGCGACGTCGAGCGAGCCGTCGTCGTTGGCGACCGTCGTGATCTGCGCGTGCAGGCCGAAGTTCGCGACCGGCGTCGCCGGCACGAACCCGTCGTTGAAGTAATCGTCGGCGACGTTGAACACGGTCCCCTTGCCGTCGACGCCGAGGTCGACCTTCGAGAAGGTCACGGCCCTGGGCGGCCCGGACGCGCCGCCAGCGCCGCCCGAACCACCGCTCGTCGCGCCGCCCGTGCCGGGAGCTCCGCCGCCGCTGGCGCCGCCCGTCGATCCACCACCACCACCACCACCACCACCACCACCACCACCACCGCTTCCCGTCGTGCCGCCCGGGTTGCCCGTGCCGCTGCGGCCGCCCGTCTCACCACCACCCGCCGCGACGTTGCCTCCGCCGGTCCCGCCTCCGCCGCCGTGGCCGATTGACCCGGCGCTGCACCCACAGAGCACACACACGAGCACGACGTGTCGAAGCGGGGGCTTCACATCTCGTCAGTGGCCGGCGCGCCGAGCGAATATTAAAAAATCAGCTACCCAAAAACCGACGCGTCGCCGGCGCGCGATGTGAGCTTACCGTCCTTCATGAGGCCCATCTCCTCGAGCCACGCCTCGAACTCGGGCGCGGGGCGGAAGCCGAGCAGCTGACGCAACGTCGCGTCGTCGTGAAAGGACGTCGACTGGTAGTTGAGCATGACGTCGTCGCCCATGGGCAGGCCCATGAAGAAGTTGCAGCCGGCCGTCGTGAGCAGCAGCTCGAGGTTCTCGAGATCGTTCTGGTCGGCGTCGGCGTGGTTCGTGTAGCAGGCGTCGCAGCCCATCGAGATGCCGTGGAGCTTGCCGGCGAAGTGATCCTCGAGGCCGGCGCGCGTGATTTGCCGCGCGTCGTAGAGGTACTCGGGGCCGATGAAGCCGACGACGGTGTTGACGAGGAAGGGGCGGTAGTGGCGCGCGAGGCCGTAGTTGCGGCACTCGAGCGTCATCTGGTCGGCGCCGTGGTGCGCGTCGGCCGAGAGCGCCGAGCCCTGGCCGGTCTCGAAGTACATGACGTTCGGGCCGACGCACTGGCCGAGCTTGAGCGTCATGTCTTGCGCCTCGTCGAGCAGCGGCAGGGTGACGCCGAAGCTGCGCAAGGCCTTCTCGGTGCCGGCGATCGACTGGAACATGAGGCCGAGCTCGGCGCCCTTCTCGAGCGCCTTCATCTGCGTCGTCACGTGGGCCAGGCAGCAGTTCTGCGTGGGCACCTTCCACTGGCGCATGAACTCGCTCGTCGCGTTGAGGATCGCCGCCGTCTGCTCGGGGTTGTCGGTCACGGGGTTGACGCCGATGACGGCGTCGCCCGCGCCGAACGACAGGCCATCGCGTAACGAAGCCAGGATGCCGTCGATCGAATCAGACGGGTGGTTCGGCTGCAGCCGAATCGACAGCCGCCCCGCGAGCCCGACGGTGTTCGTCGCGTGCACGACCACGCGGATCTTCCGCGCGGCGACGATGAGGTCGAGGTTGGTCATGAGCTTGGCGCACGCCGCGATCATCTCGCTCGTGAGGCCGCGCGACAGGCGCAAGAGCTCGGGGCCGTCGTTGCGGTCGTCGAGAACGTACTCGCGCAGCTCGGCGACCGTCCACGAGCGCACCGCCTCGTAGACGGGCCGCTGCAGATCGTCGTGGATGAGGCGCGTGACGGCGTCTTCCTCGTACGGCACGACGGGGTGCTCGTAGAGATCGGCCAGCGTCAGCTCGGCGAGCACACGCTTGGCGGCGACGCGCTCGGAGACGCTGGCGGCCGCGACGCCCGCGAGGCGGTCGCCCGATTTCTCCTCGTTCGCCTTCGCGAGCACGTCCTTGACGTCTCGGAAGCGGAAGGTCGTCCCGCGCAAGGTCGCGGCGAGGTTCATCTCGCGGCGACGCTAACACGGCGCGCGCCCGTTCAGTTGTTGAGCGCGCCCTGCGTGATCCAGGCGCTCACGACCGCGAGATCGGCGGCGGACATCTTCGGCCGGGCCTGGGGCATCGTGCCCGACGACAGCTTCGTGTAGAGCTGCGACTTCGACGGGCTGCCCGCGACGAGGTGGCTCTTGATCGTCGTGTAGCCCTTCATTTGCGTGGAGAAGTCGATGCCTTTCTGCGTGCCGGGATCGTGGCAGGGGCTGCCCGTGCAGTTCGACGCGTAGCTCATGTTCACGAACATCGTGTTGTAGATCCGCGTCCACGTCGCGTCGCCGACGCCGGCGTCGGACGAGCCGGCGTCCGAGCTGCGCGCGTCGCCCACGCCGCCGTCGGTGG
>DASZRT010000081.1:0-7038 GCA_035549075.1 Polyangia bacterium
GGGTTCGGGGACTCGGCCGCGCGGAGCTTCCAGGGCCCTTTCGACCTCACACCCGCTGGCGCCGTGCCGGGCCCGCCCGAGCCGCGGAGCGCGGACGAGTCACCGAACACCTCCAGCCCAACGACCGGAGTGATGCCGCGATGCTTGCGCAGCAAGCGAGCCCGTTACGCCGCGCACCGCGATGCGAGCGGCAGCGAGCGAGCCCGATCAACTAACCCGCGAGCGCGCGGCGGATGAGGTCGCGGGGGACTTCGGGGGGCGGGACGCGCGCTTTTCCCCTCGGGCGGCGTGACGGCTCGTCGAACCAGGTGCGGACGTCGGCGTCGAGGCCGATGCCGTGCATGAAGTTGTAGACGGCCTTGCGCAGGCCGCGGCCGAGCGCCTCGTGGTCGACGCCCGTCGGGTCGTCGAAGGGCAGCTCGTTGCGCGCAAAGGTCGTCGTCGGCTCTTTCCGCAAGCGAATGCCGAACAGCTCGGGGCGCTGGCCGATGGGGCTGTGCGCCGTCGCGGCGAAGCGGTGCCAGAACGCCGACTGGATGCACCCCTCCTCGAAGAGCTGGCGCACGCGCTCGAGCGCGTCGATGGTCTCTTGCCGCGTCTCCGTCGGAAAGCCATACATCAGATACGCGTGCACCATGATGCCGGCGTCGGTGAAGGCGCGGGAGACGCGCGCGACCTGCGCGACGGTGACGCCCTTCTCCATGAGCGCGAGCAACCGATCCGACGCGACCTCGAGGCCGCCGCTCACGGCGACGCAGCCCGAGCGCGCGAGCAGCTCGGCGAGCGCGGGCGTGAACGTCTTCTCGAAGCGGATGTTGCCCCACCACGTGATGGCGACCTTGCGCGCGATGAGCCGCTCGGCGAGCGCGCGCAGCGCCGCGGGCGGCGCCGCTTCGTCGACGAAGTGAAAGCCGGTCTGGCCCGTCTCGGCGACGAGCGCCTCGATGCGATCGACGAGCACGTCGGTCGCGACCGGATCGTAGCGGCCGATGTAGTCGAGCGTGACGTCGCAGAACGTGCACTTCTTCCAGTAGCAACCGTGCGCGACGGTGAGCTTGTTCCAGCGCCCGTCCGACCACAGGCGGTGCATCGGGTTCAGCATCTCGACGAGCGACAAGTAGCGACCGAGCGGCAGGCCGTCGTAGGTCGGCGTGCCCGTCTCGGCGGGCGGCACGTCGGGGATCGACGAATCCGTGCGCGTGACGACGCGATCGCCCTCGCGCAGCATCGTGCGCAGGAGCGGCTTGCGCCGATCGCGCAGGTGGTCGATGAGCGCGAGCAGCGGCGCCTCGCCGTCGTCGAAGGTGACGAAGTCGACGTCGTCGAAGACGCGCGCGTCGGCGAGGCCGCGCAGCTCGGTGTTGACGTAGCCGCCGCCGAGCGCGACGACCGTTCCAGGACGCGCGCGCTTCACGGCGCGCGCGATGCGGAACGCGCCGTAGACGTTGCCGGGGAACGGCACCGTGAGCGCGACGAGATCGGGCGCGTGGCGCGCGACGAGGTCGGCGGCGATCTCGTCGAGCCAACGATCGACGAGCGACGGCGGCGCGGCGAGCGCGGCCGCGAGGTCGTCGAAGGTGGGCGCGCTCGCCGAGAGCGACTCGCCGTAGCGCGACAGCTCGAAGCGCGCGTCGACGCCGTCGCGCACGACGTCGGCGAGATCGTCGACATAGAGGCTCGCGAGGTACTTCGCGCGATCGACGACGCCGAGCGCGCCGAAGGCCCAAGCGAGCGTCTCGTCGCCGTCGTCGTCCCCTTCTTTGAGCGTCGCGAAGCGCGGGCCCTCGGGCAAGAACGCGCGGCCCGCGATGCGCAACGCGAGGCTCGGGTCGGCGCCCTGGAGAAACCGGACCGTCGCGTCGACGGTGGCCAAGTAGCGCTCGGCCTCGGCGAGGAACGACGTCACCGACGCCGGCTCGGCGACGCGCGCGCGCCGCGCCGCACGGCGACGCGCGAGCAGCTCGTCGCGCACCTCGGCGAGCCCCGCGCGCGACAGCAGCCGCAGCACGAGCGCGATCGCCGGATCGTCCTGAACGGCGACGACGCCGCGCGACGACGCGCGCGCGCGCAAGAAGCCCGTGAGGTAGGCCGTCGCCGGGTACGGCGTGTTGACCTGGACCATGGGCGGCGTCAGCAGCAGGACCTTCATGGGCCTCGCCCACTGTACAAGCGGCCCGGCAGCCGTGCCATACTGCGCGCCCTCTGATGTCGACTCAGGCGCCCACGACGCGCGACTACTACGACCGCTTCTCCGCGAACTACGAGGCCGAGCGCCACCACGGCTACCACCGCCTCATCGACGAGCTCGAGCTCGAGCTCGTGCGCAAGTACGGCGCCGGCAAGGACGTCTTCGAGGCCGGCTGCGGCACGGGCCTCTTGCTAAAGGAGGCGGCGACCTTCGCGCGCACGGCCGTGGGGCTCGACCTGTCGCGCGGCATGCTCGAGCCGGCGCGCGCGCGCGGCCTGCGCGTCGTCCAGGGCTCGCTCACCGACGTGCCGCTGCCCGACGCGTCGTTCGACCTCGTCTACAGCATGAAGGTGCTCGCGCACGTGCCGCCCATCGAGCGCGCCGTCGCCGAGCTGGCGCGCCTCGTGCGCCCGGGCGGGCACCTGCTGCTCGAGTTCTACAACCCCTGGTCGCTGCGCGCGCTCGCCAAGCGCGTCGGCGGCCCGGGCGCGATCGCCGCCAACACGACCGAGAGCGACGTCTTCACGCGCTACGACACGACGAAGCGCGCGCGCACGTACCTGCCGCCCGACCTCGAGTTCGTGGGCGTGCGCGGCGTGCGCGTCGTGACGCCGACGTCGAGCGTGTTCAAGCTCGCGCCGCTCGCGCGCCTCTTCACGTGGGCCGAGCACGCCGCTTGCGACGCGCCGGGCCTGCGCGAGCTCGGCGGCTTCCTCGTCGTCATCGCTCGCAAGTCGGCGAGCAAGCGGCAGGCGCGCGGATGAGCGGTGTCCAGCTCGCGCTGCCGCCGCGGGGCGCGCTCCAGGCCAACGACGCGCACGATCCGCTGCCGTACTACTACCACCGCTGGATCGGCTGGCTGTACCGGCACCGCCTGCAGCTCGGCTTGAACCTCCTGCCTGAAGGCGGCAAGCGCGTGCTCGAGATCGGCGTCGGCAGCGGCGTGCTCGTCCCGACGCTCACGGCCCGCTACGCCGAGTACACGGGCACGGACCTGACGCTCGCGCGCGGCCTCGACGGACTCGTCGCGCCGTCGTGCGCGGCGACCTTCCGCCAGGCCGATCTGCTGAAGGACGACGATTTGCCCGCCGACCACTTCGACACCGTCGTGTGCTTCTCGGTGCTCGAGCACATCGCCGACGCCGAGGGCGCGGCCCGCGGCCTCGCGCGCGCGCTCGCGCCCGGCGGCACGCTCGTCGCCGGCTACCCCATGGTGAGCCCGCTCATGACGCGCCTGTTTCGCGCCATCGGGTTCGGCACGATCAACGAGCACCACGTGAGCGCGCCCTCGGCGATCGCGACGGCGCTCGCGCGCGTGCTGAGGCCGGCGCGCCGCGCCGCTTTCCCGCCCGGCGCGCCCCGCGACCTCGCGCTCTACCAGTGCACCTCCTGGACGAAACCCCCGCGCTAACGCTTCTCGAGCACGACGAACATGCGGAAGCCGCACAAGCGGAAGAACGCCATGGGCAGCTTCGACTCGACGGCGTGGAGCGCGTTCCAGATCGGCAGCGGCAGGAGCGGTTTGCGCGAGAAGCCGCCCGAGGCCGCGTAGCTCGGACCCGCGAGGCGCTCGACCGCACGAACCGTGAGGTTCGGGAACGCGGCCTCGAACTCAGCGCGCCGTCGGCCGAACATGAGCGTCGGGATCGCCTGGTTCGAGTCGAAGGGATCACCGCTGCGGACGGCGGGCGCGAGCGGGTCGACGCCCAGCATCTCCACCGGCTCTTCGTGCAGGAACTTGTACACGGGCCACGACAGCGGGCTCATGTAGGGCTCGCACATGACGATGCGCCCGCCCGCCTTCAGCGTCCGCGTCGCCTCGGTGAGGAACGCGCGCGGCGTCGGCACGTGATGGAGCACGTCGAAGAGGACGATCGCGCCCAGGCTCCCGTCGGCGTAGGGCAGCGACTCGGCCGACAGCTCGCGGTCGTGCCACGGCGCCTTCACGAGATCGGTCAGCTCGAGATCGGGGATGAAGGTGCGCGCGAAGCCCGGCCCCGAGCCGAGCTCGACGCGCGGCCCGAGCGAGGCCGGCGGCAGCGCGGCCGAGATGCGCCCGTACCAATCGGCGTAGAGCGTGCGCAGCGCGGGGTTTTCGTCCCACATGCGCCGGTGGTCGTCGAAGCGCGCGAGCGTGCGCGCGCGGGTCTCGGCGTCCAACCCCACAGCTACACGAACTTGATCTTGCGCGCCGCGATCGCCGACATGCGCAACAACAAGACACCGTGCTTCCAGCGCGAGATGTTGGTCTCGCCGTAGGAGCGGTCTCGGTAGCGCACGGGGATCTCGGCGATCTTGAGGCCGAGCTTGGCGGCGCCGAAGATGAGGTCGAAGTCGCCGAACGGATCGAAGTCACCGAAGTACGAGCGGCCCGCGGCCAGGCGCTCGTAGTCCTTGCGCCACAGGCACTTGGTGCCGCACAGCGTGTCCTTGATGGGCTGGTTCAGCAGGTACGTGAACAGCTGCGAGAAGGCGACGTTGCCGATCTTGTTGAAGAAGCGCATCGCGCCCGCTTCCATCGGGTAGACGAGCCGCGTTCCTTGCACGTAGTCGGCCTGCCCGCGCGCGAGCACCTCGTAGAACGACGGCAAGTCCTCGGGCGGCACCGTGAGGTCGGCGTCGAGGATCATGAGCAGGTCGCCCGTCGCGTGCGCGAAGCCGAGGCGCACGGCGTCGCCCTTGCCCTTCCCCGTCTGCTGGAACGCGCGGATCTTGAGCGGCCCGTCGTAACGCCGCATGGCCGTCTGGATCGTCTCCCAGGTGTCGTCCTTGGAGTTGCCCTCGACGAAGATGAGCTCGGTGCCCTTGCCCATGACGGGCGTGCGATCGATGGCGCCCTGGATGTTCCCGGCCTCGTTGCGCGCCGGCACGATGACGGACACGCTCGCGCGCTGCGAGACGGGCGGCGTGCCGCGGTCGCGCAGCACGTAGACGCGGTAGAGCGAGAGCACCTGCATGCCCGGGACGCGCACGAGGTACTTGTTGATGGCGTCGCTCGCGCCCGGAACCTCGAGCGGCAGCATCATGCGGTCCTCGAAGCGCACGACCTCGAGGCCCGTGATGTCGAACAGGTTGCGGAAGTCGCTGTCGGACAGCCAGTTCGCCGTGGGCGAGCGGCGCTTCCAGCCGGCGGCCTCGGCGGCGCGCGTCGGCACCTCCCACAGGTAGTTGAAGGCCGTGAGGTAGATGCGGCCCTCGCTCGCGAGGCGGCGCTTGAGCCCGAGCAGCAGCGCCTTGACGTCGAGGACGCTGTGGCACAGGCGATCGCACACGACGGCGTCGAAGCGTGCCTCCTGCCCCACCTCGACTTTGGCGACGTCGGCGTTCGCGCCCGCGAGCACGTCGCCGACCTCGAGCTTCAGGCCGGGGTGACGCGCGCGCGCGCGCGCGACCACCTCTGGCAAGTAATCGAGCCCAGCCTTGACCGTGTTCGGCAACGACGCGAGCAGGTCGCCGTCGCCGCTGCCGACCTCGAGCACCGACGCGTCGGCCGGCACGAGGCGCGCGAGCGCCGACTCGAGATCGCGGTGCATCGCCGTGCGCGCCGCTGGGTGCGCCGGCTCTTCGTCGGCGTGCGCGTAATAGTCTCGCCACGCCGCCTCGAGCGCTTCCGCGCGCGAAGGCGCGAGCGGCTTGCCATTCACTCCCGTCACCGAACGACCCACCACATCTCTCTGCGTGCTCATGGTCTTCGCTGCTTTTTACGTTTCGCTCGCCGCTACTCGTCGCCGAGGAGCGAGTACGACTGCTTGAACTTCTCGCCCGGGTGCACGGTGATGGCCTCCGTCTGATCGATCTGGAGGTCGGACCGCTTGAACGTGATCTTGTGCTTGCCGCAGGCGACCTTGAAGTCGACGAACGGCGTCTGACGGTTCGTGGTCTTGCCGTCAATCCAAACCTCGGCCCACGGACGCGAGCCAAGCGTGATCGAGCAATCGCCGCCGCTCGACTCGGCGGGGCGACCTTCGTCGGCCGCCGCGACCTCGCGGCCCTTCTTCTTCTTGCCGCCCGCGTGCACGGCCGGCTCGGGCTTGGGCTCAGGCTTCGCTTCGGGCTTGGGCTCGGGCGCGGGCTTCGCCTCGGCGACGGGCTCGGGCTTGGGCTCAGGCTTCGCTTCGGGCTTGGGCTCAGGCTTCGGCTCGGCGTGCGCGACGCGCCCACCGCCCTCGATCGGGATGAGCGACGCGCGGATCTTGCGGATCGCGCCCGCCTCGATCTCGATGTCCTGCTTCCACGGCTGGAAGCGGCTCTCGCCCTTGATCTCGACGACGTGGTGGCCCGGCGGGATGCGCGACGCGCGGAAGTCGGTGCGCGCCTGCCCCGTGGGCGACGACAGCGGCGCGCCGTCGAGCCACACGAGGCCGCCCGGCGGATCGCTCGTGAGCTCGAAGCCCGTGTCGGGCGACGGCTCGAGCGTCACGGTGAGCGACGTCGGCTGGCCCGCGCGGACCTCGACGTTCTGCTCGCTGCGCACGTAGCCGTCCTTCGTGACGGCCAGCGTGTACGAGCCCGGCGCCTTGTCGATCGACGCGGGCGAGTGCTCGGCGACCTTGACGTTGTCGATCGCGACGACGGCGTCCGAAGGCACCGTCGTGATCTGAAGCTGCCCCGGCTTGTTGGCGTTCTGGTACCAGTAGACCGTGCCACCGATGACGGCGGCCGCGACGATCGTGAGCACGAGGTAGCGGCCCGCGCGCGACGGACGCGGCGGCGGCGGCGCCGTGAACGCGCCGCCCGAGGCCGCGCGCTGCGAATCGAATGAGAACACCGGCTGCGGCGCCGCCGTCGGCGGCGGCAGCACGGGCGCGGGGAGGTTGAGCCCCGAGCGGCGCAGGTTCGCGAGGCCTGGC
>DASZRT010000082.1:0-67810 GCA_035549075.1 Polyangia bacterium
GCGCATACCATCTCGATGAACTTCTTGGTCTACGCGCTCGGGATGTTCGGCTTCTTCGTGTGCGGCTTCGCGCTGATGTGCGGCGGCATGAACGGCACGAACATCGGAGGGCCCGGGAGCCTCGGCGGCGTGCCGACGCTGAACCATATGTTCGCCGTCGGCTCGTCCGTCGCGGGCGACCACGGCTGGGGCCTCTTCGGAACGACCGGCTTCTTCCTGACCGGTGCCGGCTACGACTCGGCCGCGATCGTCCTCTTCCTGTTCATGATGGTCTTCATGGACACGACCGCGACCATCGTCACGGGCGCCTGTGCGGAACGCTGGAGCTTCAAGAGCTTCTTCCTCTTCAGCATCCTCGTCGGCGGGCTCATCTATCCGGTCTTCGGCTGCTGGGTTTGGGGCGGCGGCTGGCTCGCGCAGCTCGGATATCGCATGGGCCTCGGCCACGGCGCCGTCGATTACGCCGGCTCGGGCGTGGTGCACCTTCAGGGCGGAGCGCTCGCGCTCATCACGGCCATCATGATCGGCCCGCGCATCGGTAAATACGGCAAGGACGGCAAGGTCAATCCGATCCTCGCTCACGACATACCGATGGTGCAGATCGGGACGTTCATCCTCGCCTTCGGCTGGTTCGGCTTCAACGCCGGCAGCTCGCTCGCGGGCGCGGACGGCCGCATCGGCATCGTGGCGGCCAACACCATGATCGCCGGCATGTCGGCGACGCTCAGCGGCGTCCTCTACATGTGGGTGCGCTACGGCAAGCCCGACCCGAGCATGATGTGCAACAGCATGCTGGCGGGTCTCGTCGCCATCACGTCGCCCTGCGCGTTCGTCACACCGGTGGGCGCGTTCATCATCGGCGCCGTCGCCGGCGTGCTGGTCGTCGTGAGCGTCTTCTTCTTCGACAAGATCAAGGTCGACGACCCGGTCGGCGCCATCAGCGTCCACGGTGTCAACGGCGCCTGGGGCGTCCTCGCCGTCGGGCTCTTCGCCGACGGCAGCTACGGCCAGGGCTGGAACGGCGTCGGCGCGACGGAGTACATCGGCACGAAGGGCGCGTCGCTCATGGGCGTCACGGGCATCTTCTACGGTGACTCGAAGCAGATCATCGCGCAGCTCGTCGAGGTCGTCGCCGGCGCGGGCTGGAACATCGTCGTGGGCGGCATCGCCTTCTACGTCATCGGCAAGCTGCTCGGCTCGAACCGCGTGTCGGCCGAGGTCGAGATCGCGGGCCTCGACATCCCGGAGATGGGCATGGCCGGTTACCCCGAGTTCGTCGCGCCGATGCCCGTCGAGTCGGTGCCGGCCTCCGAGGTCGCGGCCGCGAAGGCGGCCATCCCGGCGCTCGCCAACAGCTAGCCCCGATCATCATCGAGGGGAGCTAGCATACGGCCGGGTCGACTCGTCGTCGTCGAGTCGACCCGGCTCTTCTTTTTCCCAGAGGTTCAACGAGCGCTTTCATGACCAGGACGCCACTGTGGGCCGTCATCCCGTTCCTCTTCTATCTGTTGGGGATCGCGTTCGTGCCGATCTTCTTCGGCCACTTCTGGGAGCGGAACCGCAACAAGCTGCTCGTCGCGGTGCTGTTCTCGATCCCGGTGCTGTTGCACCTCTGGGCGGTGCCGAGCGGCGGCGCGCTGCTCGGGCGCACGGCGCTCGACTACCTCTCGTTCATGGCGTTGCTCGCGGCGCTCTTCACGATCTCCGGAGGGATCGTGCTGCGCGGCGCGCTCGTCGGCTCGCCGCTCGTCAACACGGCGTTCCTCGCCGTCGGCGCGCTCCTGGGCAGCGTCGTCGGCACCACGGGGGCCTCGGTGCTGCTCATCAGACCGCTCCTGCGCGCCAACGAGCGTCGCGCCTCGGCCACGCACCTGGTCGTCTTCTTCATCTTCATCGTCTCGAACGGCGCCGGGCTGCTCACGCCCCTCGGCGATCCGCCGCTCTTTCTCGGCTTCCTCCGCGGCGTGCCGTTCACGTGGACGTTTCGGCTTCTTCCGCAGTGGGCCCTCGTCAACGGCGCCCTGCTCGCGATCTTCGCCGTCATCGATCGGGCTCAGTTCGAGCGCGAGCGGCGTTCGCCGCGCCGTCGCGTCAACACGCCCGCGCCCCTCGTCCTCGAGGCGTCGGGGCCGCTCCGCCTCGAGGGCAGCTTGAATCTGTTGTGGCTCGGCGGCCTGGTCGTGCTGGTCTTCCTCATCGGCTCGTTCGGCGAGCGTGCGCTGGGCGACGGGCCGCTACGCCCCGTCGTCCAGATCGCCGGTACCCTCGCGTTCGCCGCGCTCTCCTACAGGACGACGGAGGCCCGCGTCCATGAGATCAACCGCTTCTCATGGGGGCCGATCCTCGAGGTCGCCGCCGTGTTCGTCGGCGTCTTCGTCACGATGATCCCGGCGATGTCGTTTCTCGCCGAACGCGGCAGCTCGCTCGGCATCACCAAGCCCTGGCAGTTCTTCTGGGCTTCGGGCGCGCTGTCGAGCGTCCTCGACAACGCGCCCACCTACCTGACCTTCGCCTCGCTCGCGACGGGCGTCGCCGATGGCGGCGCAGGCGTGTTGTCCGCCAGCAACCTCGGCGCGCTCGCGACGCATCCGGTAGGCGCGCAGCTCCTCACGGCGGTGTCGTGTGGCTCGGTGCTCATGGGCGCCGTCACCTACATGGGCAACGGGCCGAACTTCATGGTGAAGGCGATCGCCGAGCAGCACCACGTTCGAACGCCGTCGTTCTTCGCCTACACGCTCTGGTCGTTCGCGATCCTCATCCCGCTCTTCGGAGTCGTGTCGCATGTCTTCTTCTGAATCGCCGGACGCCACCTTCCTCATCGGCCTCGACGACTCCGCGGGCACCGAGCGCGCGACCGAGGTCGCGATCGAGCTCGCGCGCGCCAAGGGAGCGACGCTCGTCGGCCTCACGATCGTCGACGAGCCCGACATCACCGCCGGCGCCGCCATGGGCATCGGCGGCAGCAGCTTCAAGCAGGACCGCGACAAGGCCCTCATCGAGGACGCGCACCGCCGCGCGCGCGAGTTCGAGGCGCTGTTCCTCGAACGATGCGGCAAGGCGGGGATGCCGGCGCGCGTCCTCGAGATCACGGGACGGCCCGCCGACGCCATCCTGAGCGAGATGGAGCACCACGATCTCCTGCTGCTGGGCCGCGACGCGAACTTTCGCTTCGAGACCGAGGCCTCGGACAAGCGGACGTGGGACGTCGTCGTCCACCGCGCGACGAAGCCCGTCATCATCGTCCCCGAAGAGCCGGCGCCGCCGACGCGCGCCGCCGTCGTCGCCTACGACGGCAGCATCGCCGCCAAGCGCGCGTTGCAGGCGTTCGCGGCGAGCGGCCTCGCGGGCGATCGCCCCCTCCACGTCGTGACCGTCAACGCGAGCGGCGCCATCGCGTGGGAGGTCGCGACCGAGGCCGTCGAGGCGCTGAAGGTCCTCGGCGTCGCGGCGCAGCTGCACAACGTCGTCTCCGTGTTGCCGCTCGCCGAGGCGCTGCTCCAGACGGCGGTCAAGTTGGGCGCCGACTTCATCGTCATGGGGGCCTTCGCCCACTCGCGGCTGCGCCACCTCTTCCGCGGCTCCGTCACGCAGCAGCTGGTCGAGAAGACGACGATCCCGCTCTTTCTCACCCACTGAAGCCGCGTCAGCGCCGGCGTTGCCGCGATCGCCAGCGGTAGATCGTCGACACGTCGATGCCGAGGATGGCCGCGGCGTCGGCCTTGTTCCCGCGCGCCTGCCGGAGCACGGCGTCGACGTAGCGGGTCTCGAGATCCTCGAGGCTGAGGTGCGCGGCCGCGAGCGCGTCCGTGGGGTCGCGCAGCGACAACGGCGTGAGCGCGGTCCGAACGGCGTCGGCGTCGATCTCCGAGCGCGTCGTCGTGACGACGAGGCGTTGGATGACGTTCTCGAGCTCGCGCACATTGCCCGGCCAGTCGTGCTCCTCGACGACGCGGAGAGCGTCGGACGAGAGCCGGCGCCGCGTCGAATCCTTGTAGCGTTCCTGGGCCCTCGTGAGGAAGTGCTCGACGAGCCCCGCGATGTCCTCGCGCCGTTCGCGCAGCGGCACCATGCGCACGGGGATGACGTCGAGCCGGAAGAAGAGGTCTTCGCGAAACGTCCGCACGCGAACGAGATCGGCCAGATCGGCGTGCGTCGAGGCGATGCAGCGCACGTCGACGGTGTGTGGCTCGTCGCCGCCCACGGCCCGGATCTCGCCCGACTCGAGCACGCGCAGCAGCTTGCCCTGAAGAGCCAGTGGTAAGTCGGCGACCTCGTCGAGGAAGATCGTGCCGCCGTCGGCCTCGGCGAAGAGCCCGCGGCGCGCCGACGCGCCTGGGAGCGCGCCGACGGCCTGGCCAAAGAGCTCGCTCTCGAGCACGCGCTCGGGCAGCGCGGCGCAGCTCACGGTGACGAACGGGGCGTCGCGCCGGTCGCTCTCGAAGTGGATCGCACGCGCGACGAGCTCCTTGCCGGTGCCCGTCTCACCCGTGATGAGCACGGGGCTCGAGGTCCGAGCGACGCGCTCGACGAGAGCCGCGAGCTCGCGCATGGCGGCGCTCGCGCCCACGAGGCCTCGCGCCGCGAAACGTTCACGCGTCGCCGTGCGCAGCTCGCGGCCCTCGTTCCGCGTGCGGCGGTCGGCGACGGCGCGCTCGAGGAACGTCCGGACGGTCGCCATCTTGAACGGCTTCGTGACGTAGTTGTAGGCGCCTCGCTGGATGGCGTCGACGGCGCTTTCGACCGAGCCGAACGCCGTCATGAGGACGACGGGCGTCTTCTCGTCGGCGCGGCGGATGCCTTCGAGCACGTCGATGCCGTCGGTGCCCTTCATGCGAAGGTCGGTGAGCACGACGTCGACGGGTTCTCGCTCGAAGCGTTCGATGGCCTCGGCGCCGCCGTGCGCGGTCTCGACGCTCCAGCCGTGGTCGCCAAGGTAGCGCGACAGCGTCGCGACCATCTCGGGGCTGTCGTCGACGACGAGGACACTGGGGTTAGGCAACTTGGTTCCTCACTTGTTCCGTCATTTTTTCGTGCTCGCGCGCGATGGGCCAGATGACGACGACGGCCGTCCCGACGCCGATGGCGCTGCGGATCGCGACCTCGCCGCGGTGGCTGCGGACGATTTGTGCCACGATCGCCAGGCCCAGGCCCGTGCCTTCGCCGCGCTTCTTCGTCGTGAAGTAAGGATCGAAGACCGCGTTGAGGTGATGGGGGGGGATGCCGCCGCCTCGGTCGACCACCTCGAAGCGCAAGCTATGAGGATGGATGCCGTCGCGGCGCGCCGTCACGCGCACGCCGCTGCCGGATCGCGACGCGTCGCAGGCGTTCATGAGCAGGTTGACGAGCACCTGCTCGAACTGGTCGGCCGCGGCGGCGAGCGGCGGCAGCTCGGCCGGCACGTCGACGTCGACGAGCACGCGCCGCGCCGCGAGCCGCCACTCGAGCAGCTCGAGGGCGCGCGCGACGGCGGCGCGCGGATCGGTGCGCCCCACGGTCGCCGGTTGCTCGCGCGAGAACTCGAGCACCTGGCGGATCGTCGACGAGACGCGGTCGATCTCGCCGACGATCGCCCGCAGATCCTCCTCGTCGCGGCTCTCGGTCGGCCGCTCGAGCATGTGCTCGGCGCGCCCGCGCACGACGGCGAGCGGCGTCCCGATCTCGTGCGCGATGCCCGCCGACAAGACGCCCACCGTGACGAGCTTCTCGGCGCGCACGAGCTGCCGTTGCAGGCGCGCGACCTGCTCGGCGGCCTGGAGCTGACCCCGGAGCGCGGCCGCCTGCGCGTGCTGGCGGAGGATGAGCACGCCGATCGCGAGGATGACGACGGCGACACCCGCGACGGTCGCGACGAGCTGCCACAAGATCGCGCGCTGCCGATGATCGAGATCGTCCGCCGGCGCGATGGACGCCACCGACCACGCGCCGAGCGCCGACTCGGCGCGCGGCGCGACGCCGACGATGGCGCGGGCCGGGAGGCCGAGTCGGGCGACGCGGGGATCGGCGACGACGGACTCGCCGCGCGTGCCGGTGTCGATCGTCGCGAGGATCGCCGCGGCTCCGGGCGATCCCGGGGGAACGAGGCGGCAGCGCTGCCGCTGTTCGCAGCCGATCCAGGCCGCGCCGTTCGGATCGACGAGCACGAGACCGCCCGCGTCGGTCGGCCGGCGCGAGATCGACTCGAGCATCATCGCCGCGTCCGACGAGACGACGACGGCCTCGCCGGCGCCGTCGGCGGCCGCATGCAGGTAAAAGGCGCGTCCGCCGCCGAGCGACAACGGCCCCGAACGCGCGGTGCCGCCATCCGTCGCGGCTTCGGCCGCGAGACGCTCACTCGCGGCCACGAGCGCGGGCGCGATGGCGACAGGATCCTCGGTGGGGTCGACGGCGACGAGGGGCCGCCGTCCCGCGTGGAACAGTGCGATCGTGCGGTAGTGCGGGACGACCGTCGCCAGGGCCTCGAAGGCGTGCAGAATCGCGTCGTCCTGCGCGCGCTCGGCGATGGGCGCGCTGCGCGTCGAGGTCGCGAGCGTCGCGAGCAGCCGCGTGTCGCGGTCGAACGAGTCGAGCGCCCCGCGCAAAGACGAGGCGGTGTCTTGGGCGAAACGGCTCTGCGTGCCGCGGAGATCCCGCAGCGCCGAGCGGTTCGCACGTCGCATGGTCCAAAGCGAAACCGCGAGGACCGCCGCGACGAGCGCAACCATGATCCCGACCAAGGGAGCGCGGTTCACCACCGGAGTCTACCGCTCCGGCCCGGCGCGGAACCTCGGACACACGGGCGTTCGTCGATAGTTACCACGTCTTATCAGCTCGGAAACCTGCCGTTCATAATTGCCTCGTATTCTGCGATTCGAGATGCACGACCGCGCCTCCGCCCCGTACCCGCGCCCCATGGGGATCGTCGTGCCCGCGCTGCTCGTCGAGGCGGGCTGTCCCGTCGAGCCGGGCCGCCGGTCGACCGAGGCGTCTCGGTCCGCCGCAGCCGCCGAGACGATCAAGTGGGTGACCGCGACGTGGCGCCGGCTGCCCGACGTCGTCCTCGACGCGGCGCTGCCGGACCCCGGTACGATCCTGAAGACATGGCCCGTGGGCGCGCGCACGCGCGGCGCGCTCGCTCGGCTCGGCACGGCCGGCCTCGCGGAAACGTGGCGCGTCCGCGATCTCTTGGGCGTGTCCCGCCTCGGCCCGGTGGCGCTGGTCGACCTGCTCGCGGCCCGCGAAGAGAAAGTACGCCTCGACGACCTGAAGGCCCAGGCCGCCGTCATGCGCCGTCCGCTGCTCGCAACGCCCCACGCCCCGCTCGCGAGCCGCCTCGACGACATCGCGGCGCTCGTCCACGGCCGCCTGCCGCTTCGGCCCGAGGAGCTCGGCGCGCTCGTCGTCGACGCCGGGCTCTCGCGCGCGCCCCTCGGTCTCGACGACGTCATGCGGCTGTTCCGCGAGCGGCGCGTGCCGCTCCCGTTCCGTGTCGTGCGCCGCGGCGGCGCGCGCGTCCTGGTCGCGCCCTCGGCGCTCGCCTCGGCCGAGGCGCTCGTGACGACGGCGTCGAGCTTCGTCTTTCACTGGGGCCTGTGCCCGATCGTGTCGGTCGTCGATCGCCTGCGGTCGTCGGCGGCCGACGAGCTCGGCGCGAGCGCAGCCGCGCGCGTGCTCGCGACGCTGCCGCGCTTCCGCTGGCTCGACGAGGCCTCGGGCTGGTTCTCGTTCGTGGGCACGACCACGCGCGCGAGCGTCGCGATCCGCAAGGTCTTCTCCGTCGTCGACCGCGTCTCGATCCGCGAGCTCACGCTCGCGATCGGCAAGCGCGTGAGCGCGCTCGCGACGGCGCCGCGGGCCGCCGTCGAAAAGTACCTGGCCGAGGTCGCCGGTTGCTCCATCGAGGGTGACTGGGTGCGACCGCGGCGGCCCTTCGCCGCGAAGCCGCTCGTCGCGAGTGAGCGCACCATCGTCGAGTTGCTGCGCGCCGCGGGCGGCCGCCTCAAGCTCGAGGCGCTGCGAAGCGCCGCCGTCGGAGCGGGCGTCAAGCTCGCGGCCGTGCGCCACTTCCTTCGCACGTCGCCGCTCGTGCTCGCGGGGCGCCGCGACGTTCGCCTCGTCGGCGCCTTCGCTTAACAGATACCTCACAGCTCGATCTGCGCGCCGATCTCGACGACGCGGTTGGGCGGCAGCGCGAAGAAGTCCGTCGCGGGCCGCGCGTTGCGCGACAGATACGCGAACAGGCGACGCCGCCACGTCGCCATGCCGCGCCCGGCGCCGCCCACGAGCGTCTCGCGCCCCAGGAAGAAGCTCGTGCGCGCCTCGTCGACGACGAGGCCCCTCGGCCGGCAGCGGCGCAAGGCGTTCATGACGTCGGGAGTCTCGGCGAAGCCGTAGTGCGCCGTCACGGCCCAGAAGCCCTGACCGAAGTCGCGCAGGTGGATCGACTCTTCCGGCGCGACCTCGGGCACGGCGTCGGTGACGATCGACAGGATGACGACCTGCTCGTGCAGCACCTGGTTGTGCTTGAAGTGGTGCAGCAGCACGTTGGGCGTGCCGCGCCGGATCGACGACATGACGACGGCCGTGCCGCGTACGCGGTGGGGCCGGGTGAGCGCGACGTCTTCGAGAAACGCTTCGAGCGGCAGAGAGGCGGCGGAGATGTTGGCGGCGAGAAGGTCGCGCCCGCGCTTCCACGTCTTCATGACCGTGAAGGTCACGAGCGCGAGCGTCACGGGGAACCAGCCGCCGCTCGCGAGCTTGGTCGAGCACGCCGCGAAGAACGACAGATCGAACGTGAGAAACAGCGCCACGAGCAAGGCCGCCTTGGCGAGCGGCCAGTTCCATCGCTCGCGCGCCACGAAGAAGAACAGCACCGACGTGATCGACATCGTGCCCGTGACGGCGATGCCGTAAGCCGCGGCGAGGTTCGACGACGACTTGAAGCCCACGACGAGCGCGAGGCACGCCACCATGAGCGCGGCGTTGACCTCGGGCACGTAGATCTGGCCCTCGGCTTTGCCGGACGTGTGGACGATCGTGACGCGCGGGAGATATCCGAGCTGCACGGCCTGGCGCACGAGCGAGAACGCGCCCGAGATGAGCGCCTGCGACGCGACGACGGCGGCGCCCGTCGCGATCCCGACCATCGGGTAGAGCAAATGCGTCGGTACGAGCGAGAAGAACGGGTTGAGCACGGCCTCGGGGCGCTCGAGCAGCATGGCGCCCTGGCCGAGGTAGCTGAGCGCGAGCGCCGGGAACACGCAGGCGACCCACGCGAGACGAATCGCGCGCTTCCCGAAGTGGCCCATGTCGGCGTAGAGGGCCTCGCAGCCGGTGATGCACAGGACGACGGCGCCGAGCACGAGGAAGCCGTGGCGGCCGTGCGCGCGCAAGAAGCGGATCGCCTGCAGCGGGTTCAACGACGCGAGCACCTCGGGCCGCCGCGCGATCCACGGGACGCCCGCGGCCGCGATCGACACGAACCAACACAGCGTGAGCGGCCCGAACAGCGCGCCGAGGCCGGCCGTGCCGCGTCGCTGGATCAAGAAGAGCGCGACGAGGATGCCGCAGGTGATGGGCACGACGAAGGGTTCGAACGCGTTGGTCGCGATGCCGAGGCCCTCGACGGCCGAGAGCACCGAGATCGCGGGCGTGATGACGCCTTCGCCCGACAGCAACGATGCGCCGACGAGGCCGAGCGTCACGAGCGCAGCCGTTCTTCGCCGTCGCGGCGCCGCGTCGTCGTCGCCCGACAGCAACGACATGAGCGCGATGACGCCGCCCTCGCCGGCGTTGTCGGCGCGCATGACGAACATCAAATACTTCACCGTGACGACGACGGTGATCGACCACAAGACGAGCGAGAGGATCCCGGTGACGTTCGCGGGCGTCGGCGTCACGCCGTGCGTGGGCGCGAAGCACTCCTTGAGCGCGTAGAGAGGCGAGGTGCCGATGTCGCCGTAGACGACGCCCACGGCGCCGAGGGCCAGCTTGGCGAGGTCACCGCCGGCGTGGCTGCGCGGATGCGCGCTCGTCGCGGGCGGCGAGACCGAAGTCATCGCGGTGCTCACACGTCCTCCGTCGGGGGCGAACAGGGTCGGCTGACGGGCGGATCTTCACCAGGCCCGCCCGTCAGCCTTTTGATGCAACCGCTACGGAGCGGCTATTCGCCGCCGCCGACCAGCGCCGCGCCACCGATGGGGGCGGCGTGGGGCAGCTTGCCGCTGCCGACCGTCTCGGGGCCCATGCCCGCGGGCGCCGTGAGCGCCGAGATGACGTACTCGGGGTACGCCGAGATGCCGTGCTGATCGATGTCCATGCCGAGGAGCTCGCCCTCCTTCGAGAGGCGGAGCAGGCGGACGGCCTTGAGGGCCCAGAACATGACCATCGCGCTCACGAAGGTCGCCGTGCAGACGATGATGCTGCCGACGAACTGCGCCGCGAGGACCTTGCCGCCGCCGCCGTAGAACAGACCCGTGAGGGCGTCCGCCGACTTCGGCACGATGTTCGGGACGCCGAACGGGCTCGAGCCCGCCGCCGAGTACTGGCCGTTGGCGAAGAGGCCGAGCGACAGCGTGCCCCAGATGCCGCAGAGGCCGTGCACGGGCCACGCGCCGACCGGATCGTCGATGCGCAGGTACTCGAGCAGCTCCATGCCGAGGATGACGATGACACCGGCGACCGCGCCCAGGAGGCACGCGCCGACGTCAGACACCCAGTAGCAGGGGCAGGTGATCGCGACGAGGCCCGCGAGGAACCCGTTGACGATCGCGCCCGTGTCCCACTTCTTGATCATGAAGAACATGACGAAGACGGCCGCGAGGCCGCCCGTGCAGGCGGCGAGCGTCGTGTTCATCGCGACGCGGCCGACGCCGGCGGCGTCCATGATCGAGAGCGTCGAGCACGGGTTGAAGCCGTACCACCCGAACCACAGGATGAGGCCGCCGATGACGGCGATGGTCAGATCGTGTGGCTGCATCGGTCCGCCGCCGTCTCGTTTGAACTTTCGACCGATCCTGGGCCCGAGCATCATCGCGCCCGCGATGGCGACCCAGCCGCCGATCGAGTGCACGACGGTGGAGCCGGCGAAGTCGTGGAAGTTCATGCCGAGGCTCGACAGGAAGTGGCCCTCGCTGCCCATCGTCGCGAGGAAGCCGTCCGGACCCCAGCACCAGTGGCCGAAGATCGGGTAGATGAAGCCCGAGACGCCGATCGAGTAGAGCACGTCGCCGATGAAGCGCGTGCGGCCGACCATGGCGCCCGAGCAGATCGTCGACGCGCAGTCGGCGAACGCGAACTGGAACAGGTAGTGCGCGAACACCGGCACGCCCGTCGACGCGTAGAGCGTGCCGACGGTGACGTCCTTCATGAAGATGAAGCTCTTCGTCGGGTCGTTCGGGTCGTGCCACCCGACGAACGGGTTGCCGGCGCCGAACATGAACGCGAAGCCCCAGCCCCAGTGCAGCAGGCCGCAGACGCACGTGTCGAACACGCACTCGACGAGGACGTTGACGGTCTCGCGGCTGCGGCAGAAGCCGGCCTCGAGCATCGTGAAGCCCGCCTGCATGCCGAACACGAGGAACGCGCCGATGAGCACCCAGCCCGTGTTGATGGCGTTGATGTGATCGACGGGCTTGATCGCGGCGTACGGATCGGCCGCGGCGGCCGTCTGCGCGTGGGCCGTCGACCCGAAGAGCAAGCTCGGGATTTGCGGGATGGCCAGCACGATCGCGGCGAGCACCGCCAGACCGAGGAACTTACCCGCGATGAGCAGCTTCGCGTAGCGAATCCACTCTGGATCCCCGAGCCGGACCTTGAGCCTCGCCCACTTCTGCGCCCACGACAGCTTTGCTTCTTGTCCCGCCGAGGTCCTTTCGGCGGGTCGCTTCCGACCCCTGGCTTTGAACATCCGTTTCCTCCAGCAACGTTGTTTCCGTACATGGCGCCCTTTTGAGCACCACATAAACGGACCTTCTCACCTGAACGTTGCGGAGGTATTTCGCCAGGGTCAGTTCGTCGTTAATTCACGCGACGCAAACTGCGACCCTTCGGCGATCGATGACGATGCCGACGAGCTCGGATGTGGACAGTCGACCGGTCACGCTGGTGAAATCCTCGACGGAGAGCCGCGTCGTTCTGGTCTGGAGGACCGAGATGGCGCCACCATGGCACCCGACACGGCCCTCCGCCGAGGACTCAATCCAGAATCATGAAACTGGTAACTGTCCGCATCCTTCGCTCTGCAGAATGCCAGAATATTCGTTTCTAGATTATTTCCAGCGCACGCAATCTTCGTAACTCGAATCGAAGCAGCGAAAGCGGCCTCGTTTAAGCCCGGCGCTTGTCGCGGCGGTACAGCGTCGTGGCGTCGACGCCCAGGATCGCGGCGGCCCTGGCCTTGTTGCCGCGCGCGAGGCGCAGCACGGCCTCGGTGTAGCGGTTCTCGAGCTCATCGAGCTGGATGGAATTCGCGGCCAGCAGCTCGATCGGATCGAGCGGTGCGACGGGCGCGGTCGCGGCGCGCACGGCATCGGCGTCGATCTCGGGCGTCGGGCACGTCACGACGAGCCGCTCGACGAGGTTCTGCAGCTCGCGCACGTTGCCCGGCCACAGGTGCGCCGCGAGCAGGCGCATCGCGCCAGGTGTAAAAGCGCGCGGTCCAGGGCGCTTGTCGGTGCGGCGCGAGAGGAAGAAATCGACGAGCAACGGCACGTCTTCGAGGCGCTCGCGCAGCGGCGCGACGCGCATGGGCAGCACGTTGAGCCGGAAGTAGAGGTCCTCGCGGAATTTGCCGTCTTTGACGAGCGCGCGCAGATCGCGCTGCGTGGCGGCGATGCAGCGGACGTTGACGTGGCGGGACTCCTCGCCGCCCACGGGACGCAGCTCGCCCGTTTGCAAGACGCGCAGGAACTTCGCCTGCAGCGCGAGCGGCAGATCGCCGACCTCGTCGAGGAACAGCGTGCCGCCGTCGGCCTCGGCGAAGAGCCCGCGCCGCGGCGCGAGCGCGCCCGGGAACGCGCCCTTGGTGTGCCCGAAGAGCTCGCTGTCGAGCAAGCCCTCGGGCAGCGCCGCGCAGTTGACGGCGACGAACGCCGACTCGCGCCGGTCACTTTCTACGTGGATGGCCCGTGCGACGGTCTCCTTGCCCGTGCCCGTCTCGCCGAGGATGAGCACGGCGCTGGGCGCGTCGGCGACGCGGCCGATGAGCGTCTTGAGCTCGTTCATGACGCCGCTTCCGCCCACGAGGCCCATCGACTGGAAGCGGTCGATGAAGGCGGCCTTGAGGCGGCGGTTCTCCTCTTCGACGAGGCGCTCGTGGCCGGCGCGTTCGAGCAGCAGCCGCACCGTGGCCATCTTGAAGGGCTTGGTGACGTAGTGGTACGCGCCGCGCTGGATGGCGTCGACGGCGCTCTCGATGTTGCCGAACGCCGTCATGATGACGACGGGCAGGTGCGGGTCGACCTTCTGGATCTCCTCGAGGAGATCGAGCCCGTCGATGTCGGGCATGCGCAGGTCGGTGAGCACGACGTCGCACGTCGCCTCTTCGAGACGCTTGAGCGCGAGGGCGCCGCTCGTCGTCGGCTCGACGTTGAAGCCGTTCTCGCCGAGGTACACGGCGAGCGTGTCGACCATGTCCGCGCTGTCGTCGACGACTAGGACGGTCGGCTTACGCAATGCACCCGCTCATCTCGTGTCCTCCAGACCTTCGAGCTTAGCGGGCGCCGTGTATACGGGAGGTTTCTTCGCGATCGTGACGCGGTAAATTTCCTGGCGCGCCACCCGACGCGCGGGTCCGGCGTATCCTGGAGCTCGTGCGGACGCTCGCCGGCATCGCCCTCATCCTGGCCGTCCTCGCGGCGACGCTGGGCGTCTCGCTGTCGAGCTCGCTGCGCGACCAAGAGCGCGTCATGGACGAGTTCGTCGCGCACACGCGGCAGCAGGTCCACGCCTCGCGCGAGGCGCTGTCGGCGCGGCTCGTCGCGCTCGACGAGGACACGCGCCTGCTCGCCGATCTGCTCGAGCGCTCGCGCCCGACGACGCCCGCCGAGCTCGACGCCGACAAGCGCGTGTGGCAGGCGGTGTTCCACGCGCTGGCCGTCGTCGTGCCGCAGTACCGCACGATCTCGTTCGTCGACGCGAGCGGCTCGGTGCAGGTGCTGGCGACCGATCCCACGGAATCGAAGGAGACGATCGACGCGCTCTTGCCGCCGACGCTCGCGCTCGCGAGCCAGGTGGCGGCCGACAAGCGACGCGCCATCGGCGCGCCGGCGCGCTTTCGCGATCGCTCGTTCCTGCTCTACGGCACGCCCGTGCTCGGTGGCTCGATCATCATCGTGAGCGACGCGAAGATCTTCCTGGGCGCCGTCGCGTGGACTCCGCTCCCCGTGGCGCGCCTCTTCGTGACCGATCCGGCCGGCGTCGTGTGGGCCGGCTGCGAGACGCAGAAGGGGTGCGAGGCCGAGCCGTCGGATCGCATCCCGAGCACGCTGCCGCGCTCGTCGACGAGCCCGCTCTTCGTGGCGCGCGGCACGCGCGGCGATCCGCGCACGACGCCGGCCGTCCAGGTCTCCGAGCGCCTCGATCGTCCGACGGGCAACTGGACGGTGACGTGGCTCGCCTCGACGGAGGCGCTCGAGCAAAACGAGCGCTCGATCGTCGCGCGCATCCTGCTGACGGCGCTCGCGGCGGCCGGCGCCGTCGCGGCCGTGGGCGCGGCGATGTTCCGCCAGCACCGCAAGGCGATGCAGCTCGAGAGCCGGCTGCAGGTCGCGCAGGCGCTCGTGCGCGCCGAGAAGCTCATCACCGTGGGCGTGCTGTCGGCCGGCATCGCGCACGAGATCGGCAGCCCGCTCGCCGTCATCCGCGGGCGCGCCGAGCGCACGCTCGATCACGAGCCGGCCTACGCCGACGACATGCGCATCATCATCAAGCACATCGACAGCATCTCGACGAAGATCCGCCAGCTGCTCGATTTCTCGCGCCGCCAAGTCGTCGCGCCCAGCCGCGTCTCGCTCGCCGTCGCCGTCGAACGCGCGCGCGAGCTCGTGCAGTGGAAGCTCGCGGCCAAGCGCCTCGCGATCGTCGTGCGCTTGCCCGAAGTGCTGCCCGCGCTCGCCGCCGATTCGGAGCAGCTGCAGCAGGTGCTGGTGAACCTGCTCTTGAACGCGTGCGACGCCTCGACGTCGGGGCAGTCGGTCCTCGTCACGGCCGAGGCGCTCGCCGACGGCGCCGTCGCGTTCTCGGTCGTCGATCAAGGACACGGCATCCCGCCCGAGAACCTGCACACGATCTTCGATCCGTTCTTCACGACGAAGAAGCGCGGCGAGGGCACGGGCCTCGGCCTCACGATCGTCGAGGGCGTCGTGCGCAACCACGGCGGCGAAATCCAGGTCACGAGCCAGCCCGGCGCGGGCACGACCGTCACCGTGCGCTGGCCGACGGAGATCCCCGCCGTCGCCGCCGAACGCGCGCGCGCCGCGATCGGCTGACCGAGATCCGAACGGCGTCTCTCGAAATCGAGGAGCGGGGTGTACACGTTCGCGGCGTCGCGCGCGGCTCGTGTGGTACGGCGGATGCTTCGTCACCTGTCGCGGAGGCTCAGATGCGCGCACGTCACTTCTTCGTCCTCGCGTTCGCGGCGCTCTCCGTCCTCGGCGTCGTGCAATGGACCGCCTCGGCGGCGACCAACTTCGAAGTCACGAACAACGGCTTCGCCGCCTACACGATCAACGCGGTCGACAACCCGACGCTGACCCTCACGCGCGGCCAGACGTATACGTTCCACCTCGCGGCGGGCGGCCACCCGTTCTGGCTCGTCACGGCGCTCGGCGCGGGCGACGTCGCCGCGAACGCCTTCCCGACGGGCGTCACCAACAACGGCGCCGGTCCCGGCACGCTCACGTTCGTCGTGCCGACGACGGGCGCGTCCTCGCTCTTCTACCAGTGCGGGTTCCACGACCCGATGCACGGCACGATCAACCTCGTCGCGGCGGTCGCGATCGTGCCGTCGATCGGCCCGTTCGCCCTCTCGGCGCTCGCCGGGCTGCTGCTGATCGCCGGCCTCGTTGTATCGCGGCGCCGTCTTCGCGCCTGAGCCCGATCGATCAAGCGAAGATCGCGGCCACGCGTTGAATGGACCAGTACGCGGCGACGATCCCGATCGCGTAAAGCGCCGGCCGCCTTGCGCGGCCGAGCCAGGGGCGCGTGAACGGGATTCGCACGAGGGCGAAGCAGGCGAGCACCATCATGAGCTGGCCGATCTCGACGCCGACGTTGAAGCACAGCAGCGCGAGGGGCAGGTGGCTCGGGGGCAGGCCGATGCTCTTGAGGGCGCCCGCGAAGCCGAGGCCGTGCACGAGCCCGAACAGGAACGACACGAGCGCGGGCAGGCGGCGCGCGAGCGTATCGCGGTCGCGGAGCGCCTCGCTGGCGACGAGGACGATCGACAGCGCGATCGACGCTTCGACGGGCGGCGAGCGCAGCGTGAGCCACCCGAACGCGCTGCACGCGAGCGTGATGCTGTGGGCGAGCGTGAACGCCGTGATCGTGCCGATGAGCTTGCGACGGAACCCCACGAGGAAGAGCAGCCCCGCGACGAACAGCAGGTGATCGACGCCGCTCAGGATGTGCTGCACGCCGAGGATGACGTAGGCGCGCGCGATCTCGCCGCGGCCGCGGCGATCGTCGGCCGAGCCGTAGAGCTGCACCGAAGGCTGCGCCGCCGTGAGGGTGTAGACGCGATCGCCGCGGTCGAGCCAGCTGACCCGCACGATGGCCGCCGAGTAGCGCTGGCCGACGCCGTCGATGCTCAAGGTGCCCTTGAGCCCCCCGGCGCCGCAATGAACGAGGTTCGGCCCGGTCGCGCAGCTCTCCGGCCAGTGCGGCACCAGATCGTTGCCCATGGGCCGCTTGTCGTTGGTGGCCGACCACTGCCAGAAGAACTCGCCGGGCGAGGTCTCGCGCACCTCCATCTCGGCCATCGTCATCTCGTGCGCGCTCGCGCGCGTCGCGGACGACGCCGCGACGACGAACGCCGCGACGAAGATCAGGCGTCGCGCGCTCACTCGAGGTCCGCCTTCCCGGTCGCGACCTCGTGCTTGATGGTGTACTTCTTCGCGAGCGCGCGCACGGCGTCCGTGCGCTGCTGCGACCCGACGTCGTCTTTCCAATCTTGCAGTACGACGTTGCGCATGCGCGCGAACGACGCCGGCTGCGCCGCCTTGATCGCGTCGAGCTTGATGGCGCGCCACCCATCCTTCGTCTTCATCGCCTGCCAGACGCCTGGCTTCGAGGCGGCCAACGCCTGCGCGAAGTCGGCGCCGTAGCTCTGCACGAGGTTCGACAGCGGCCGCCCCTTGAACATGCGCAGGCCCGCCTTCGTGTCACCCGGCATGCCCGCCTCGAGCGCCGCGACGAACGCGCGCACCGCGGCCTCGGTGCCTTCGCCCGAGAGCGCGGCCTCCTCGAAGTCGAAGCGTCCCGGCTCGTCGTACTTGTCGCGATGAGCCTCGAACCACTTCTGCAGATCAGCCTCGGAGATCGCGGGGATCTTCACGTTGCTGTCGACGACGCTCAGCGCCTTGAAGATCACGCGCTCGCGGATCGCGGGGTCGCCCTTGTCGACCTGCATGGCGAGCCCCTCACGGTAGAGCACCTCGTTGTCGAGCCACACCTGGCGCAGCGCCGTGAGCTCTTCGGCGTTCGGGTCGTGCCCGCGCGCCGCCTTGAACGTCTCGATGGCTTCGCGATCGACCTCGGCGCTCACGACGATCAAATGCGGATCGTCGGCGCGCGTGATCAACAGGCGATCGAGCCCGAACAGGATCCCGCCGAGCGCGATGAAATGCAGCAACGGCTCGCGCAGCCACGGCCATCGCGCCGACACCGGCGGCGTCTTCGGCGAGAGCGGCGTTTGAGGAGAGGGCGGAAGGCTCAAGAGCGGTGCGGTCATTTTCATCAACCTCGAAAACGCGAAAACGGCGCCGCGCGTGGAAGACGCGCGGCGCCGCGAAAACCGCGGGCCCGAGCGGGCCCGTCAGCCTTGGGCGATCTACTAGGGGACGCCCGCGACGACCGTCGAGCCGCTCACCTGGACGTAGATCGGGTTGCTGTAGAACCACAGATCCGACCAGGCCGCGACGTCGAAAGAGACCGCCGGCTTGCCCGCGATCGGGCTCGCGCCCGTGCCCTTCGCCAGGTGATCCGGGCAGCCGTCGAACTGGCTGCTCGCGCTGTGCGGCGTGAGGCAGGGGATCGCGAGGCGCGTCGTGTCGTTGGCGTTGGTGTAGACGTCGGACAGCGGGTTGCCGCTGGCGTCGGTCTCGAACGGCGTGGCCGGCGGCATGTTCGTGCCGCGGACGCGCAGGTACTGCGACGCTTGCACCGCCGGGACCCGGTACGTCATGACGAGGAACGTCGACCCATCGACGTACGACGAGACGGCCTTCCAGGTGCCGGCGGCGAACGTCTTCATGACCGCCGCGCTCGTGTTCTTCGCGGCGGCCGGGACCGACGCGAGGCCCGTCGTCGTGCCGTCGGCCTGCAACCAGGCCGTGTTGCGCGGCCACTCGCCCGCGTAGTCGGCCGCGCCCGGCGTCTTGTAGCCGGTGACGTTGCCGCCGATGAGGTCGACGTGGTCGAGGACCGGCTGGTTGAGCGGCACCGCGAGGCCGAGCTGCGCGAGCGACGGGTTCGCGAACGTGTACGGCGAGAAGTTCGTGCCCGCCGGGTCACGCACGACGATGCCGACGACGATGTCCGAGCCCGCGGGGACGGTGAGCTTCTCGCCCATCGTCGCGCAGCCCGACACCGACAGCGACGTCTTGTTCATGGCCGCGTTCGACGCGATCTCGCTGACGACGCCCTCGTCCTTGCCGACGCAGGCGACGTAGCCGAGGCGGTCGATGAGCTGACCTTGCGTCGCGAACGTGTTGCCCGTGCGCAGGCCGTCCACGATCATCTGGGGACGAATCTTGTCCGACCCGTTGCGCACCAGCGTGTAGTTGCGCTGGTACTCACCCGGGTAGAAGTCCTGCGTCGAGCGGCGATCGTCCGGGCCGAAGGTGCCGCGGTTGTGCCAGTCGGAGCTCGCGAAGAACCAGAAGTTACGCCCCTCTCCGAGCATCGCGTCCCACACGCCGCCGACGATGCCGCCGTAGACGCCCGTGCCGCCGAACGTCGTGCCGCCGACCGAGTCGACCTTCGTGCCGTCGGGGAACGTGTTGCGGAGGACTTGGTACTCGCCGCGGTTCGCCGAGGCGCCGTGACCGGGTTGCGTCTCCATGCCGAACGCCACGCGCGGCGCCGCGTTGTTGAAGTCGCGGAGGCTCTCGACGTTGAAGCCCTGGTTGCCGTCGGCCGAGAACTGGCCGGCGCGCTCGAGGTGGGCGGGGACGTAGTAGCTCTCGTTGGGCGAGTGCTGCGCCATCCACTTGAGGCCTTCGAGCGTCTTGTTGTGGCCCTTCGTGCCGACGCCCGAGCCCACGCCCGAGCCCGTCGGGACGAGCTTCTGGCCGACCGTGTTCCAGCTCGGGTCAGCCGCGTTGGCGCTGCCCGTGACCGTGCAGTCGAACGCGTTGTTGGGCGCGCCGCGGCTCGTGTCGGTGTCCGAGCGGTCGAAGCAGTACTCCCAGTTCGCGAGCGCCGTGCCGCTGCCGAGCGCCGTGTAGCCCGGCGTCGTCGGGAGGACCGCCGTGTCGAGCGCCGCGGGGATCTGACCCGTGATGACCGACATCGACGTGTGCTCGTGGCCCGGGACGACCGTCTCGATGCCGATGAAGAGCGGCAGGTTCTTGAGCGCGTTGAAGTACTCGACGAGCGGGTACTGGAACTCCTGCACCGACTGCCAGCGCCACATGTTGCGGTTCGGCGAGGTGCCCGAGACGTCGCCCTTCGGCGTCACGCCCGAGCTCTCCCACGTCGTGTTCGGATCTTTGCCCGCGATGAACGGGTAGGCCGGCGTCGCGAGCGTCGCGTCCTCGACGAGCGTGCAGTTGCGGTTGCCGTTGCCGCCGTGGCCGGCCTGCACGAACCAGTCGAGGCCCCACGGCGTCTCGACCTTGTCCGTCGCCTTCTTGATGAGCTTCTGCATCGAGATCGAGCCGTCGGAGCAGGTCGTGTGGTTGTGGAAGTCACCGGCGACGTACGTGCCCGGCGTCGCCGCGGCCACCGAGCAGTTCACCGTGACCGTCGACGTCGCGACGCAGGCCGCATCGCCATCGCTCACCGTCGCGGTGAGCGTCGCCATGCCGGCCGTCGTGCAGGTGAGCGTCGGCGTCGCCGTGCTCGCGCCCGAGAGCGTGCCCGAGCTCGTCGTCCACGCGTAGGTGAGGGCCGAAGGCGCGGCGTCGCTGTCGTGCGCCGTCGCCGTGATGGCCGTGCTGCCGCCCACCGCGACCTCGGCGGGGATCGCCGAGATGCCGTCGATGGTCGGGCAGACGTTGAGCACGCCGTTGACCATCACGCTGCCGGTCTTCGAGGCCTCGTGGCACTGCATCGGGACGCTGACCGTCGCCGTGCTGTGCGCCGTGACGGCGAAGGTCGCCGAGCCACCACAGGTCTCGCTGCCGTCGGCGGTCGTCGCCGAGAGCGTGATCTGATAGCCCGTGCCGGCGGGGAGGCCGCCGACCGTCGTCGTGAGCGACGTCGAGTGCGACACGTCGATCGGGCCCGTCTTGGTGAAGCCACCAGGGCCCGTGATCGTGTAGGTCGCGGTCAGGATCGTCTGGCCGCCCGCGATCTGCAGATCGAAGTTGGCCTCGCCGATCGAATCAGGGCTCGAGACCGAGCCCGAGGTCGCACCCGGGTGCGTGCTGCACCCCGCGACCGTCGTGTATCCACAAAACGCCAGAGCGAGCATCGTCATCTTGCCGGCGGTCCTAGTCATCGCATTCCTCCGAACGGTGCTTTGGAAATCAGTCGCGCCCGAAACATGGCGGCGCGCGAGAGAACCAAGGCAAACGCCGATCCATGGGCGACGCGGTGTTCGAGAAATGGAATCGTCATCACGGGCCCTAAGGGTTCCGCGGACGTAGGGTGCGCGTTCGCACGCCTGTCACGAGGGCGAGATCTCCGAGAAGCGAAGAGCGCCTCCGACTTCCGGAGGCGAAAGCGCTCAATCGAGGTAGAGCGTCGCGAGCAAACGGAGCGTCAGCGGGTACGCCGGCGTGTAGTCGACGTCTTCGCAGCCGTAGAAGCCGCCCGCGACGCCGCCGCTGGGCGCGGACGCGAGCCGCGCGTTGTGGCCGCATGAAAATCCCGCGGGCACGGGCGCGCCGACGGCGGGCTCGCCCGGCAGGCGGCTCACCGTCGCGAACTGCGCCGAGCGGTAGGTGCCGTCGAGCAGGTTCTCGACGTCGAGCGCGACGTCGAACCAGCGGTGCCGGTAGCCGACGTGCAGATCGAGCTGCGTGAAGCCGGGCGCCGTGAGCGCGCCGTCGTCGGTCGCGGGGCGATCGCCGATGCCGTAGAAGCGCAGGCCGGCGCGCGCGACGCCGGGGCCGAGCGCGTGGCGGCCCGAGAGCCCGCCCGCCCACGTCTGCTTGGGCGCGAGCGCGAGGCCGCCGCCGTTCTCCATGTCGGTCGTGAAGTGCGACTTCGTGAAGCTGAGCGCGAGATCGGCGGCGAGCCACGGCGTGACCTCGTAGCGCGTCTCGACCTCGACGCCGCGGCGGGTGGTCGGATCGCTCACGCCCGTCGTGCCGTCGTCGCCGTTCCACACCGTCTCGCTCGCGAGGTCGAGCTGCCACAGCGCCGCCGCGAGATCCCACTTGTCGAACAAGCGCGCGCGCGCGCCCAGCTCTTCGCCTTTCGCGCGCGCGAGCGGCGTGACGGCCGGCTGCGCGAACACGCCGCGCACGTCGTTCGAGTGGAAGCCGTGGCCGTAGTTCACGTAGACGTCGAGCTGCGCGCGCGGGCGATCGAGCGGCGTCACGATGAGGCTCGCCTTGGGGCTCAGCTGGTGCGCGCCGTCGGTGCCGCTTTGGGGCGCGGCCGGATCGGTCGACATGAGGCGATCGTCGACGGCGAACGACAGTGAATCGGCGCGGCCGCCGAGATCCGCGCGGATCCACGACGCGGGCGTGATCTCTTCGTTGAGGTAGGCGCCCAGCATCGTCTGGTGGACGTCATTGCTGCGCACGGCGGTGACTTGCTTCCGCTGCCGCGTGTCCCACAGCTCTTCGTGGATGTCGTCGCTGCGGACGTCGCCGCCGATCGTCGTGTCGAGCTTCACGCGGCCGAACGTGTGCTCGACGCGGTAGCTGACCTTGGCACCGGTGAACGTGCGGCGGTCGACCTGCTCGATCTCGTCGCCGTCGGCGGGGTCGCGCAGCGCGATCGTGAAGTTCGAGAACAGGTTGAAGCGGTACGACGCGAGGTAGGCCATCGCGCGCAGCTCACTGGTCTCGTTGGGGCGCAGCTCGTAGTGCAGCGCGAGCTGGTGGCGCGCCGTGCTGCCGCCCTCGTCGGGATCGAGCGAGCCCCAGCGAGAGATCAGACCCTGCTCGACGGCCCGCGCGGGAATTTGTCCCGAGCCGTGCCACGTGCCGGCGTAACTCATCTCGGTGAGCGAGAGCTTCGACGTCGGTGAGAACGCGTAGGTCAGCTTGTTGAAGAGCTTGTACTTGTCCCAATCGTCGGGGTGATCGAAGGGGCCGTTCGTGCGGCCGACCTCGGCGGCGAACGTCGCTTTGAGCGGCGAATCGGCGAAGGTCGGGCTCGCGATCGCGAGGCCGCGGTACCCGAGCTGGCCGTGGCCGGGCGAGCCGACGAGGCCGGCGGCGACGGCGCTGTGCTCGAAGGCGTCGCGCGAGACCATGTTGACGGCGCCGGCGGTCGCGAAGTCGCCCTGTTGCGCGAAGTACGGACCCTTCGTTATTTCCACGCGCTCGACGACCTCGGGGATGATGAAGTTCGTGTCGGCGAACCCTTGCCCGTGCGCGTGCGAGACCAGGTTGATGGGCACGCCGTCGATCGAGAGCGCGAGGTCGGTGCCGTGGTCGGCGTCGAAGCCGCGCAGGAAGTACTGGTTGGCTTTGCCGCCGCCCGAGTGCTGGACCATGACGAGGCCGGGCGTGACGCGCAGGATGTCCTGCACGCTGCCGATGGGGCGCAGCTGGAAGTCGCGGTCCTGCACGGCGAACGACGACGCCGCGCTGATGGGCTTGGCGCCGAGGACGAGCGTCGACTGATCGGGTCCGACTTGAACCGAAGGCGCGGGCGGCGGGGCCGGGAGCGAGGGTGGGGGAGGCGGCGGTGGCTCGGGCGGCAGGTGGAACTCGTAGGTGAATTCGACGGTCGACGGCACGGCGACGCCGCGGCGGCGCGCGGGCGTGAACGTGAAGCGACGCGCAGCCGCGACGGCCGACTCGTCGAATCCGTGGCCGGCGGGCGTCGTCACGCGGACGCCCGTGACCTTGCCTTCGGCGTCGAGGTCGAGCTCGAGCCCTACGTTGCCCTCGACGCGCGCCGCGAGCGCTTCGGCCGGGTAGGCGGCCTCGGGGTGACCTTGCAGAGAAGGCGCCGCAATCTCGACGGGCGGGGTCTGCGCGCGCGCGGTCGCCGTCGTGGCGACGACCAGTGAGACGGCGAGCGCGCGAACGAACATCGGAGGTCCGCGTAACACGATTCACGCGAGTCGTGCCACACGTTTGTGTGACAACGGCCGGCTTCGCCGCGTCAGTGGGTGTGGCCGTGGGCGTGCGGGTGCTTGCGCGCCTTCGCCGCGCCGCCGTTCGCGATGATCTCGAGGCCGCCTTGCTTCACGCCGCGCATCGCCAGGATGCGATCGGCGAGGCTCTGCAGCTGATCGGACACGCCCTGCAGGACGACGACCTCGAGGCAAAGGTCGTGTGTGAGGTGCACGTGCAGCGCGGCGCGCACGCCGTCGCCCAGCTCGTGCTGCAGCTCGGTGAGCTTCTCGCTGAGGTCGCGCACGTGGTGATCGTAGACGAGGGTCAGCGTCCCCACGGCCTTGACGCCCTTTTTGACCTTGGCGCGGCCCACCTCGGCGCGCGAGAGATCCCGGAACAGCTCCGAGCGCGTGCAGCCGCGCTCGCGCGTGAGCGCGTCGATCTCTTTGAGGAGCGAGCCTTCGATGGCGACGCCGAACCGAACCAGCGGATCCTTCATGCCGCGCAAGCTAACGCAGCGCCGCGCCGACAAAAAGTGCCGAGGAGTCGCGACGCGCGTCTCCAGCCGTTAACACGACCGTGACGATCCGTGCCACCGATCCGTGCTAGTCGTGGGCGGTCGTGACCGGTCGCCGAACATCGTGGATTCGTCGTGGAGGCGGCGCGCTCGTCGCGTCGGCGCTCGTCCACGCCGCCGCGGCGGCCACCGCAATGACGATCGGCGGCGCGTGGGTCGCGTCGTCTTCGGCGGGTCCAGCCCCCGAGACGGTCGAAGTCGACGTCGCGCCGCTCACCGACACGCTCGCGCCCTCCGCCGCCCAAACGGAGCCTGCGACGCCGTCTCCTTCGCGCGCGGTCGCGCCGACGCACGCGCGCCCGGCGACCCGCGCCGTCCACGCGGCGCCGGCGCCGGTGTCCGACGCCGCGCCCGCGGCGACCGCGACGAACGACGCCGCGCCCGCGCGCTTCGCGATGAGCGCGGGCACCGTCGCGTCGGGCCCCGCGCTCGTGTCGACGGCGACGTCGGCCGTCGCCGCCTCGGGTTCGACCAGCGAAGTTGCCGCGCTCGCCGAGGGCGACGTCGATCAGCGCGCGCGCTTGCTCGCGATGGGCCCGCTCGTCTACCCGTCGGCCGCGCGCGACGCCGAGCTCGAGGCCGACGTCGCGGTCGATCTCGTCGTCGCCACCGACGGCCGCGTCGTCACGGCGCGCGCCGCGAGCCACGCCGGGTACGGCCTCGAAGACGCCGCCGTGCGCGCCGTCCGCGGCTACCGCTTCTCGCCCGCGCTGCGCGCCGGCCGCGCCGTCGCCGTGCGCATGCGCTGGACCGTGCAGTTCCGTCTTCGCTGATGGTCCCAGAGATCGACCATGGATGAGATCTACCGGCTGTTCCCCATCCCGTTCATGCGCGCGCGCGGCACGTTGCACCCCGAGCTCGTCGCGCGGCTCGCCGAGCACTTCTCGACGCTCGCGACGCGCGACAACAGCTCGTCGGCGAACCTCTCGCACACGCGCATGCTCAAGCCCAAGGACAGCCCGCTGCTCGCGAAGGCGGCCGAGCTCATCGCGCCCAAGCTCGAGGAGTACGGCGCGCACCTGCTGGGCGAGCGCCTGCGCTGGTTCCTCAAGGAGATGTGGGTCAACGTCCTCGACACGGGCGGTCGGCAGGCGATGCACAACCACGCCAACAGCTTCGTCTCGGGGGTGGTGTACCTCACGCCGACGCACGCGGGCTCGCAGACGGTGTTCATGAAGGCGCCAGGCGGCAGCGACTTTTTGTTCAAGAACGATCACGCGGGCACGACGCCGACGGAGTTCAGCGCCGACAAGTGGATCAGCCCCGCGCCCGAGCCCGGCGACCTGGTGCTGTTCCCGAGCTACGTCATGCACGCCGTGCCGCCGAACCAGGGCGCGCGGCGCATCACGCTGTCGTTCAACTCCATCCCGGCGCAGCTCGACTCGTGGGGCTACGTCGTCAAGCTGAGTTGAACGTGCGGCGCGTGCGCGCGGCGCGCCTCTTGATGGTCGCGTCCGGGTTCGCCGGGCTCGGCTACCAGATCGTTTGGACGCAGCAGTGCGCGCTGTGGCTCGGGCACGAGGCCGCGGCCGTGCTGGCCGTCGTCGCGGCGTTCTTCGGCGGGCTCGCCGCCGGCGCGTTCGCGCTAGGTGGGCGCGTCGCGCGCAGCGCGCGGCCGCGACGTTGGTACGTCGGGTGCGAGCTCACGATCGCCGCGTGGAGCCTCGCGCTCGTGTTCGTCATGCGGCCGTTCAGCGCGGCGGCGCTGCGGCTCACGGGCGCCGAGCCGTCGGCGACGTGGCAGTGGGCCGTCGCCTTCGTCGGCACGTTCGCGCTGTTCTTGCCGGCGACGGCGGCCATGGGCGCGACGCTGCCGGCGATGGAGCGGCTCGCGGCGCGCGACGACGGTCGTGGCGTCGCGGGGCTCTACGCGGCCAACACCTTCGGCGCCGTCGTGGGCGTGCTCGCGTCGGCCTTCGCGCTCGTCCCGGGGCTCGGGCTCTCGCGCACGGCAGGCCTCGGCGTCGCGCTGAACCTCGCGTGCGCGCTCGCGGTGCGCGCGATCTTTCCGGCGACGATCGCCAGCGAAGAGAGCAAGGCGCCTGCGCCGGCCTCGTCAGACGCGCGCGCCTTGCTCGCGACGCTCGGGGTGACGGGTCTCCTAGGCCTCGGCTTCGAAGTGCTCGTCGTGCGCGTGCTCAGCCAAGTCACCGAGGACACGGTCTACTCGTTCGCGCTCTCGCTCGCGGTCTACCTCGTCGGCAGCGCCGCGGGCGCGGCGGCGTATCAGCGTTGGCTCGTCGCGCGCCGCGATCGCGGGACGCTCGGCGACGAGCTGCTGGGCGCGCTGGCGGTCGCGTGCCTGTTGGGGACGGCGTCGCTGTGGGCGGCCGACGCGACGAGGGCCTTCGCGCTGCACGCGCTCGGCGGTGGCATGCCCGCGGCGATCGCCGCCGAAGCGCTGCTCGCCGTCACGGCGTTCGGCCCCGCGACGATCGTCATGGGCGCGCTCTTCAGCCACCTCGCGGGCCGCGCGATCGCCGGGGGCGTGTCGCTCGGCACGGCGCTCGGCGTGAACACGCTCGGCGCGGCCGTGGCGCCCGCGCTCTGGGGCGTCGCCGTCGTGCCCGCGCTCGGCCCGAAGCGCGCGCTCCTTCTGATCGCCGCGGGTTACCTCGCGCTCGTCGCGCGCCGCGCGTGGCGACGGCCAATCGTGTGGGCGCCGGCGCTCGGGGCGCTCGCGCTCGCGGCGTTCGCGCCGCCGCTCGTGTTCGTCGACGTGCCGCCGGGCGGTCGTGTCGTCAGCTACCGCGAGGGCGTCATGGCCGCCGTGAGCGTCGTCGAGGACGCCGACGGCGTCGCGCGCCTGCGCATCAACGATCGCCAACAAGAAGGCAGCAGCGCGACCTACCACGTCGACGCGCGCCAGGCGTGGTTGCCGCTGCTGCTGCACCCGGCGCCCGCGCGCGCGTTGTTCCTCGGCCTCGGCACGGGCGTGACGGCGTCGGCGGCCACCGAGGACCCGCGCGTGCGCGTCGAGGCCGTCGAGCTCTTGCCCGAGGTCATCGAGGCGTCGTCGGTGTTCCGGCCCACCGCCGATGGCTCCTTGGATCGCCTGCACGTCGTCGCGGCCGACGCGCGTCGCTTCGTGCGCGAGAGCGACGCGCGCTACGACGTCATCGTGGCCGACAACTTTCACCCGGCGCGCAGCGGCTCGGGCGCGCTGTACACCGTCGAGCATTTCGAGGCGGTGCGCACGCGGCTCGCCGCGGGCGGCGTGTTCTGTCAGTGGCTGCCGCTGCATCAGCTCGATCTCGACACGCTCCGCATCATCGCGCGCTCGTTCCTCACCGCGTTCCCCGACGGCGCCGCGATCCTCGCGAGCAACAGCCTCGAGACGCCGGTGATCGGCCTCGTGGGCCGCGACGCCGCGCGCGCGTTCGACCTGGCGGCGCTGCGCGCGCGCCTCTCGGCGGGGCTTCCCACGCGCGCGGCGACGCTGGGCTTCGACGACGAGCTGGCCGTGTTGGGCGCCTTCGTCGCGGGGCCCGAGGCGCTGCGCCGCTTCGCGGGCGACGCGCCCCTCAACACCGACGATCGCCCCGTCGTCGCTTACCGCGCGCCGCGCGTGACCTACGCGCCCGACTCGCTGCCGCGGGACCGCTTGTTGGCGTTCCTCGGTGAGGTCGCGGGCCGGGGCGCGCCGCCCGCCCTCGCGCCCGACGATCCCGCGTTCGCGCGTCGGCTCGCCGCCTATGAGGCCGCGCGCGACCGGTTCCTCAGGTCGGGCCGCGACGTGCGCCCGTCGGGCGACGTGCGCGCGATGCTCGCGCAGGTGCAGGCGCCGCTGCTCGCCGTGCTCCGCAAGAGCCCCGACTTTCGCCCCGCGTACGATCCCCTGATCGCGATGGCGGGCGCGCTCGCCCCGATCGATCCCGCGGCCGCGCGCGTGTTGCTCAGCGAGCTGGCGCGCGTCCAGCCCGCGAGAACCGAAGCCGCGCGCCTGCTCGCTTCGCTCGACGCGCGCTAAGGCGCCTGGAAGCCGTCGCGGTACAAGCCGGCGCGCAGATCCTCGGCCAGCGCCACGGGATCGTGTGCGATGACGAGGTGGACGTCGGCGGGCAGCTTCGCGAGCGCGCGCAGCTGCGCCGCGACGGCGCCGCGGTCTTCCTTCATGAGCAGCGTCGCGATCGCGGGCCGCCCCTTCTGCAAGGTCACGTTGTCGCGCGTCCAGGCGATGTCGCCCACGAACAGGAAGCGCTTGCCGTCGGCGAGCTCGACGTAGACGAGCTGCGAGCCTGGGCTGTGCCCCGGCGCGTGCTGAAGCACGATGCCCGGCGCCACGAGGTACATCCCGCTGTACGAGAGCGGCGCCATCTTGTCGAGCGCGCCCGCCGGGAAGTCCCCGCGCTCGAGGCGCGGGCTCTCGAGCTGCTCCTTCGTGAACATCGTTTGCCTGGTGATCGCGCCGACGTCGGGCGCCGCCGCGACGCCGCCGACGTGGTCGACGTGCTCGTGCGTGAAGACGATGGCGCTCGCCTGCTTCATCGCCGCCTCGACGCGATCGAACCCGCCGTCGGTCATGTGGCTTCCGGGCATCTTCTTCGCGCCCTCGGGCCCCATCGCCGTGTCGATCATGGCCGAGTGGTGGTCGGGCCAGACGACCCGGTGGGCGAGCAGCACCATCTGGTGCATGCGAAAGCCGTCGCCGGCCACGACGAGGGTGCGCGGAAACGCGAACGTGGCCACGCGCTCGACCTCGATGTGATCGGGCAGGGGGGCGCCGTCGTCGAGCGCCACGCGGTGCAGCGCCACGAGATCGATCGTGTACTCGCCCGTCGGCGGCGCGGCCGTGCCCGTGAGGGCGACGACGGCGACGACGAGCAGGACGACGAAGCCCCCGAGGATCCAGGGCCAGCGGCTGCGTTTTCCCGACATGCGCGGACCCTAGCACGGGCCCCCGAAACAACTTGTGGCTTGCATCCTGCTCGGTGGCCGCGTATTTGGACACGCCGAAACGTGCGCTCTCCCTCCCTTATAATATGTGCCGTCGTCTTGCTCGCCTGCCAGAGCGCCAACCGTTCGGGCTCGGGCCCGTTCGGCGGCACGGGCGGCCACGGCGGCGGCTCGACGGGAAGCGGGGGCACGACGGCCACGGGCGGCGTGACCGGCACCGGCGGCGCCACGGCGACGGGCGGCACGACGGGCATCGGCGCGGCGCCACGCACGACGGCGTCGCCCGACGCCGCCACCACGTACCAGCAAGCGATCGACGTGACGCTCACCCCCGACGCGCCCGCCAAGACCTACTACACGACCGACGGCTCCGAGCCGACGGCGCAGTCGTCGCTCTACGCTGGGCCGATCACCCTCGAGCAGACGACGACGCTGAAGTTCTTCTCCGTCGACGCCGCGGGACACCGCGAGGCGACGGTCACGACGACGTACTCGATCGACATGGTCCGCATTCTTCTCTTGGAGACGGGGTCACAATGACGAAGCGCAGCTGGTTGAAGGTGGTCGTTCCCATGATGGTGCTCGGCGGCGTCGCCGCGGTGACGATGCGCAGCTCGGTGAGCCGCGCGCAGACGACGCCCGCGCCGACGTGCGTGAGCGTCACCTATCCCTATGGCGCGTCGCCCAACCCGCAGCCCTCGTTCACGCTGGTCTACGACACGACGAACGGCGTGACGCTCACCGGGGCGAACCTCAACGTCGGGGTGCCGAACCAGATCTCCGGCACGATTCCCAAGACGATCGACGGCAAGCCGAACCCCGACTTCGATCGCCTCTACGCGCTCTTGATGAAGGGCATCGACGGCCAGCTCATCTCGGGCGTGTGCGTGCTCGGCCAGAGCGGCACCGGCGCGATCACGAGCGTGACGCTCAAGTCGGGCACGGGCGGCCAGCGGGTTCAGGTGTGCGAGGGCGCGCTCTGCGCGCACGTCAGCACGGCGGGCTTCCTCTTCACGACCAATTAGGCTCGCAGGACGTCGGCGAGGAACGCGCGCGCGTCCTGCACCTCGCGGCCGCTGATCTGGTGGCCGAGGTCGGGGTAGACGCGCGACGAGACGCGCGCGCCCCAAGCCTCGAGCGCGCGCACGCTGGGCTCGACGACGGCCACGGGGATGCGCGGGTCCTGCGCGCCGTGCGCGACGAAGATCGGCGTCGACACGAGGCGCGCGGGCGACGAATCGTCGGAGTAGCGGCCCGACAGCACGACGCCGGCGACGGGCGCCGGCTTCCGATGAACGGCGAGCCACGCCGCGACCATCGCGCCCTGCGAGAAGCCCGCGAACACGACGCGCTCGCGCGGCCAGCCGCGGTGCCCGAGCTCGGCGTCGGCGTAGCGCGAGACCTCGTCGGCGGCGGCGCGCACGCGCGCGGGCCGGTTCTCCTCGGTCACGCCCGTGAGGCTGAACCACTGCCGCCCGCCGAAGCCGCCGTCGAACGGATGAAACCCGTCGGGCACGACGACCTCGACGTCGGGAAGCCCCTGAACGATCGCGCGCGCGACGTCCTCGACGCCCGCGGCGCTGTCGCCCACGCCGTGCAGGAACACGAGCAGCGTCGGTCGCTTCGTCGCCATCTCCTTCTTTTACCCTGAACCTCGGCTAGATTGCGCCCGTGGCTCGGGACGACGAACACCCGCCGTCCCCGCGCGCGACGCGCCGCGAGTGGCTCGGCCTCGCGGTCATCGCGCTGCCGTGCCTGCTGTATTCGATGGACCTCACGGTCCTGAACCTCGCGTTGCCGCGCATCAGCGAGGACCTGCGGCCCAGCGCCGCGAAGCTGCTGTGGATCGTCGACATCTACGGCTTCTTCGTCGCGGGCTGGCTCGTGACGATGGGGACGCTCGGCGATCGCATCGGACGGCGGCGGCTCTTGCTCGCGGGCGCGGCGGCGTTCGGCGCGGCGTCGGTCGTCGCGTCGCTCGCGCGCAGCGCCGACACGCTCATCGCGGCGCGCGCCGTGCTGGGCGTCGCGGGCGCGACGCTCGCGCCGTCGACGCTCTCGCTCATCCGCAACATGTTCCTCGACCCGCGCGAGCGGCGGCTCGCGATCGGCGTGTGGATCTCGAGCTACTCGGCGGGCGGCGCGATCGGGCCGCTGCTGGGCGGCCTCGTGTTGCAATTCGCGCGCTGGAACACGCTGTTTCTCCTGGGCGTGCCCGTCATGTTGCTGCTGCTCGCCGTCGGGCCCGTGCTGCTGCCCGAGTTTCGCGACCCGAAGCCGCGCCGCCTCGACGTCGCGAGCGCCGCGCTGTCGTTGCTGGCCGTGCTGTCGGCGATCCTCGGCCTCAAGCTCATCGTGCAGGACGGTGTCGGCGTGTTGCCCGTGGCGGCGATCGTCGTCGGGCTCGCGCTCGGCGTCGTGTTCGTGAGGCGACAGAAGCGATTGGAGGTGCCGCTCATCGATCTGAGCCTGTTTCGCGCGCCGGCGTTCAGCGCCTCGCTCGCGACGTACCTGTGCGGCGCCCTCGTGACGTTCGGCTCGTACGTCGTCATCGGGCAGTACCTGCAGCTCGTGCTCGGGCAGTCGCCGCTCATCGCGGGGCTGTGGATGTTGCCCGGCTCGTTCGGCTTCATCGTCGGCTCGCTGTTGACGCCGGCGCTCGCGCGCCGCGTGCGGCCGCGGACGCTCGTCGCCGTCGGGTTTTTCATCGCGTCGATCGGGTTCGCGTCGGCGGCGCGGCTCGTCGCGTTCGGCGCGCCCGGGCTCGTCGTCGCGACGATCATCTACACGCTGGCGATGTCGCCCGCGTTCACGCTGGGCACGGACTTCGTCGTGGGCGCGGCGCCGCCCGAGCAGGCGGGCGCGGCGGCTGCGATCTCCGAGACGGGCGCCGAGCTGGGCGGCGCGCTCGGCGTCGCCCTTCTGGGAAGCGTGGGCACGGCCGTCTACCGAGCGAGCCTGTCGAGCGCCGTCGCCGACGTTCCGCCCGCGGCGCTCGACACGCTCGGCGGCGCGACGGTCGCGGCCTCGAAGCTGCCGTCGACGGCGGGTGCGCACTTGCTAGGCGCCGCCCGCGCCGCGTTCACGCACGGGCTTCAGGTGACCGTCGTGCTCTGCGCCGCGATGTGCGTCGTCGCGGCGATCGCCGCGCTCGTGGGGCTCCCGCGCGGGCAGACGCGAGGCGCTGACTGACGCCGCGCGTGCCTCTGGAGACCGCGTCCAGATGAACGATGGCCCACGGCGCGCGCGGGCGTGGCAACCTAGCGCGCGAAATGTCCGACGACCCGCCCGCGACAAACAGCAACGACGCCGACGACGAGGCCGTCGCCCTCGCGACCCGCATCGAAGCCATCGTCGCCGATCCGAAGAAGTTTGCGGCGCTCTCACCCGACGTGCGCCTGCGTCTGCTCCAAGCCGCCGGCCGCCTCTCGCGCCCCCGTCGCGACGAGGCGCGCGCGCGCGCCAAGGCGTTCCGCCGGCGCGAGCGCGCCGCGGTCAACGCCGCCGACGAGGCGACGCTCGCGCGCACGGGCATCCGCGTCGCGCGCCGCGCGCCGCTGTACCCGACGCCGTCGCCGCTGCTCGGGACGTCGTCGTCTTCGGGCGACGCGCCCGCCGAACAGCCAGCCACGGAAGCGCCGCGGCTGCGCGAGCCGGGCAAGTGCTACGTCTGCAAGGCGCCCTTCGTCGAGCTGCATGCCTTTTATGACCAGATGTGCCCGCCGTGCGCCGCCTTCAACTGGGAGAAGCGCCACCAGACGGCCGACCTGCGCGGCCGCACGGCGCTCATCACCGGCGCCCGCGTGAAGATCGGTTATCAAGCGTCGATCATGTTGCTGCGCGCGGGCGCGCGCGTGCTGGTGACGACGCGCTTCCCGCGCGACGCCGCCCGCCGCTACGCCGCCGAGCCCGACTTCGCCACCTTCGCGCCGCGCCTGCGCATCTTCGGCCTCGACCTGCGCCACACGCCCAGCGTCGAGCTGTTCGCGCGCCAGCTCGCCGCGCGCGAGGAGCGCCTCGACTTCATCCTGCACAACGCCTGTCAGACCGTGCGCCGGCCGCCTGGTTTCTACGCGCACCTCATGGAAGGCGAGCGCGCGCCCGCCGAGGCGCTGCCGCCCGCGGCGCACGAGGTGCTGCGCGACTTCCACGCGATGCGCGCCGAGGCGACCGCCGACGCGCGCGGCCTCGTCGACGCGCCCGAGCTGTCGCAGGCGGCGCTCGCGCCGGAAGATCGCGCGCTCGCTGGGTTGAAAGACGACGCGCGCCTCACGCTGTTCCCGGCGGGGCAGCTCGATCAGGATCTGCAACAGGTCGATCTGCGCACGCTCAACAGCTGGCGCCTCAAGATCGGCGAGGTGCCCACCGTCGAGCTGCTCGAGGTGCAGCTCGTCAACGCCGTCGCGCCGTTCGTGCTCACGGCGGCGCTGCGCCCGCTGCTCGCGCGCGACGGCCGCCGCGACAAGCACGTCGTCAACGTGTCGGCGATGGAGGGCCAGTTCTACCGCGGCCACAAGACCGACAAGCACCCGCACACGAACATGGCGAAGGCCGCGCTCAACATGCTGACGCGCACGTCGGCCGCCGACCTCGTCAACGACGGCATCCACATGAACAGCGTCGACACCGGCTGGATCACCGACGAAGATCCGGCCGTGATCTCCGCGCGCAAGGTCGAGGAGCACGGCTTCTCGCCGCCCCTCGACATCGTCGACGGCGCCGCCCGCATTTGCGACCCGATCTTCTCGGGCCTCAACACGGGCGAGCACGCCTTCGGCCTGTTCTTCAAGGACTACAAGCCGGTCCCTTGGTGAGCGGTCGCGGCTGTCCGCGATTTATTTGAGGCGTTCAGCGGCGGCGCGGACGGCGGCCTCGGTGAGGTTGCCGGTCGAGCCGCGCGGATCGCGCGTGTTCTGGAAGTCGACCATCCAGCCGGGGTACTCGGCGGGCAGCGCGCTCGCGGCGTCGAGCTCGGCGATCTGCTCGGGCGAGAGCTTCAGGTCGACGGCCGCGAGGTTGTCGGCCAGCTGATCGGGCCGCTTGGCGCCGATGATGACGCTGGTGACGAACGGTCGCGTCAGCAGCCAAGCGAGCGCGACGCGCGCGACCGACGCGTCCGTCGCCGCCGCGACCGCGCGCAGCGCCGCGAGCACGCGCGGCAGGCGCTCCATGTTGACGGGCGGGAAGTCGAACGAGGCGCGCCGCGCGTCGGCGGGGCCCTTCTTCTCGGGATCGAACTTCCCGCTCAGCAGGCCGCCCGCGAGCGGGCTCCACGGCAGGATCGCGACGCGCTCGGCCTGGCACAGCGGCGCGAGCTCGCGCTCGAGGTCGCGTCCCGCGATCGAGTAGTAGACCTGAGCGCTCTCGAAGCGCGCGAGCCCGCGCTCGGACGCGAGCGTGAGCGCCTTCGACGCCACCCACGCCGGCAGGTTGCTGAAGCCCACGTAGCGGGCCTTGCCCGCGCGCACGACGTCGTCGAGCGTGCGGACCGTCTCTTCGATCGGCGTCACTGGGTCGAAGCCGTGGATCTGGTACAGGTCGACGTGGTCGAGGCCGAGGCGCTTCAAGCTCGCGTCGATCGACGACAGGACGTGCGCGCGCGAGAGGCCGACCTGGTTGATGCCGGGGCCCACGCGCCCGCGCACCTTCGTCGCGACGACCACCTGATCGCGCGGCCGCCCCAGCGACTTCAACGCCGCGCCGAGGATGCGCTCGCTCTCGCCGTCGGAGTAGACGTTCGCCGTGTCGATGAAGTTGACGCCGCCGTCGAGGGCCGCGCCCACGAGCCGCTCGGCGTCCGCGTCGCCGACCTGGCCGATCGCCCTGTAGACGCCGCTGCCACCGAACGTCATCGTGCCGAGGCACAGCTCCGAGACGTAGAGCCCCGTCTGTCCCAGAAGGTTGTAGCGCATGGTCATCCTCCGTTGTCTGCGGGCGAGGCTAGCGCCTCCGCGGCGGTTTGGCCCGCGCGCGAGCTCGATCTCCGCGCGGCCGCCGGCGGCCGCGTGACGAAGAGCCGGCCGCTTTCGCTCCTCCCGGCGGCCGAGCGGGGTTACGGGCCGCGGACCTTTTCGATCGCGTCGATGGCCTCGAGGGTGCGCTTGGCGACGCCGTCGAGCAGCACGAGCAGGCGCGTCTGCCGCGCGTTGGCCTTGGGCTCGGCGGTCGCGATGACGAGGCCCAGGACCGCGGCCGCGTTTCGGAGATCGTGCGCGACGGTGCCCAGGTCGTTGCGCATCCGCTCGCCGAGGGCGACGGGGGCCGTAGGGGGAGCTTCGCCGTCCGGGAGCGCGCGCGCCATGACGATGACCTCGTCGGCTTCGGTGGCGGCGCTGGCGTGGATTTCGATCCGGGCGCCGTCGCTCACCCGCTCGAAGATCGCGGCCGGGGACGCGCCATCGCGGCCTCGCGCCGCCGCGGCGTAGGCGAGCGTCAGCGAACGGAGCGATCCCTGCGATGCCGAGGCGCCGCCGTCGCGTGAAAGGTGCTGCCACGACGTCATTCCGTCCTCGTCGACGGCGAGGCGGCTCCAGCGCGCGTTGGTGAGCTCGATCCGATCGGCGCGGACGACGCTGACGGCCAACGGCAGCTCGCGCATCGCGAGCCTCACGATGCGCGAGGCCGCCCTGCGCGCGCGGGCGCTGTCGTCCAGCTTCTTGACGAGCTCGCGGTACTTCAAGGCGAGCTTTCGATACTTTTCGAGCACGTCGTCGTCAGGCCGGCGCCTCGGGCGGGCGAGCGCGGGCGTCGCGGGGCGCGCCTTGCGCGCGCCCCGGCGCTTGTCGCCGCGCAGGCTCACTTCTTCTTGAGCCGGTTGTTCGCCTTCGACAAGGCGACGCTGCGCGTGTTGTCCTCGAAGACGACGACGGCGCCCAGGTTGGCGCCGCGCTCGATGAGCGGCACCGCCGCGAGCACGCCCCAGCCGCGCTCGCCGTTCGGCAGCGTGTAGGGCACGGTGTCGGTGCGGCTCGCGAGGTTGCCGGCCAGCGCCTGCCGGACCTTCTGCATGACGCTCTGCCTGAAGGCCGGGATGTGCAGCGTCCACAGCGACTGCCCGATCGCCTCGTTCTCGGCCAGGCCGAGGAGCCGCTCGGCCGCGAGGTTCCACAGCGTGATGCGCCCGTGCTGGTCGAGCACCATGACGGCCGCGGAGAGCGTGCGGATGATCGTGCGCTGGTAGAAGCCGAGGAGGTTCAGCTCTTCCGTCCGGTGGGCCAGCTCGCGGTTGGTCGTGTCGAGCTCCTCGTTGGCCGACTCGAGCTCTTCGTTGGTGGTCTCGAGCTCCTCGTTCGTCGACTGCAGCTCCTCGTTGGTGGTCTGGAGCTCCTCGTTGGCCGACTGCAGCTCCTCGTTGGTGGTCTCGAGCTCCTCGTTGGCCGACTGCAGCTCCTCGTTGGTGGTCTGGAGCTCCTCGTTGGACGACTGGCGCTCTTCGTTGGCGTGGCGCAGATCGTTTTCGAGCGCGCGGTGGGCCGTGACGTCGTTGACGATGTAGATGAGGCCGACGATCTCCTGGCCCTCGTTGCGGAACGGGCAGACGTCGATCGAGAGGTACATCGATTCGCGCTGCGGCGGGCTCAGCGTGCCGCCGGTCGTCTCGCGCTCGCTTCGGCCCTCTCGCACGCGCGCCGTCTTGTCGATGAGCAGCTCCCCAGGGAGCCCCGCGAGGTTGAGCGTCGCGAGCTTCTTGCCGAGCACCTCGGAGAAGGGCTTGTTCCACAGCCGCGCCGCCGCGCGGTTCCACAGCGTGACCGCGCCGTCGACGTTCGTCACGATGATGGGCATCGCGAGCGACTGCAGCGCCTGTTGGTGGTACTGCTCGAGCGCCGTCAGCTCGTCGGACGATTGGCCCATGTGCCGCGCGACGTTCTGCTCCTCGAGCAGGCCCAGCAGGCGCTCCTGGGCGCCGCCGCCGAAGTCGGCGCGGCCCTCCTTGCGGTAGATGCGCCGCGACAGATCGAGGGGCTGGAACACCTTCGCCGCGAACGGGATGAGCTCGGACTTGCCGAGCAGCAACGTCCCCTCGGAGCGCAGCGCGTAATGGAAGCGACCGAGGACGCGCTTCTGCAGCGTCGAGTCCAGGTAGATGAAGACGTTGCGGCAGATCAGCAGGTCGAGGTGCGAGATCGGCGCGTCTTTGACGAGGTTGTTGATGCCGAACACCACGGCGCGGCGCAGCTCCTTGCGCACGGTTGCGCCCTCGGGGCCATCCTGAAACCAGCGCTCGCGGAGGCCCCCGGGCAGCTCCTCGACGGCGGCGGCTGGGTAGGCCGCGCGGCGCGCCGCCGCGATCGCGCCCTCGTCGACGTCGGTGCCGAAGATCTTGAGCGGGTACGTCGCGAAGGCCGGGCCCAGCACCTCGGCCATGACCATTGCGATCGTGAAGACCTCTTCCCCCGTGGCGCAGCCCGCGCACCAGACGCGGAACTCCTCGCCGGGCAGCTTCTTCGAAAGCTGCGCCGGGATGATCTTGTTCTGCAGCAGCGACCAGGGCTCGTCGTCCCGGAAGAACGAGCTGACCTTGATGAGCATCGCCGAGATGAGCGCGTCGATCTCGCGATGATCCGTCTGCAGGAGCGCGACGTAGTCGGCGTACGACGAGAGCTTCCGCTCGGTCATGCGGCGCTCGATGCGCCGGTGCAGCGTGGCGCGCTTGTAGTTTCGGAAGTCGAAGTTTCGCACCTCCCGGATGCGCGCCAGGATCGGGTCCAGGACCTTGTCGCTCGGCTCTGCGGCGTTCGGTCGTCTGGGCATGCGCGGCCTGGACTATACGCTCATGCGTCGGCGAGGCGGCGAATACCACGGATCAGTCGTCGGCCAGCATCGCGCGCAGCACGGCGGCCTGCCGCTGGGCCAGCAGCGCCTTGTCGGCGAAGTGCTGGGCGTTTCGCTCGTTGTTCCGCTTGCGAAAGCGCTCGGCCATGCGCTCGCAGAGCCGCGCGTTCTCGTGCAGGTTGCGCACGGCGGCCCACAGCGCGGCCTCGCGCTCGGCGACGTGCTGCTCCTCGAGGATCGACGCCGTGAACGCGTGACCGACGCGGCAGCGGAAGCGGAGCGGCTGCTCGCGCGTCAGCTCCCAGAGGGCGCCATGGCACTCCGGGCAGGTCAGGCTCGAGGGCTCGCCGAGCGCGTCGAGCTCCGCCTCCGCGGCGCCGGGGCCGCTGCGCGCGGTCTGCGGATCGAGATCGATCTCCTCCTCGCCTCGCCCCGGGGGGCCGTCCGGGGCGGCCAGCTCCTCGCGCGTGAGCCGCGCGATGAGGTCGGGCATGTCGCGCAGCGAGACGACGTGATCGACGGCGACGTTGTCGCGCGCGCTCGTCGGCATCCCCGCGAACGCGGCGGTCGCCGGATCTTGGACGACGGTGAGGCCGCCGCGCCGCTTGATCGCGAACAGGCCGCCAGTGCCATCGTCGAGCGCCCCCGTGAGGACGACGCCGATGACGCGCGGGCCGTAAGCCCGCGCCGCCGAGCGGAACAGCGGGTCGACGGCCGGACGGCAGTTGTTCTCGCGCGGGCCGTGCGAGAGCTCGACGTGTCCGTCCGCCAGCAGCAGGTGCCGATCAGCGGGCGCGACGACGACGACGCCTCTTTCGACGGGCGCGCCGTGCTCGGCGGCGCGCACCGGCAGGGCGCTCACGCGCCCCAGCACGCGAGCGAGGCCGTCCGACCCCTTTTCATGTCGATGAATTACGACGAAGATGGCCGCCGCGAGATCGGGGGGCAGCGGGCCGAGCAACGCCCCTAGCGCCTCGATCCCTCCGCCCGAGGTCCCGATCGTCACGATGTCGCGGTTCATCCTTTCAAGCCTAGCCATGTTGGCGCCGGCCCATCAGCCGGGATGTCGAATACACAGCCGTCCCGATGTGGCGGGAAGGCCGCAACCTTATGCTGACGCCCTGTGACGGACGAGCACGTGAAGGTCTTTTTGGTCGATGACCACGCGGTCTTTCGAGAGGCGCTCGTCGCGTTGCTCGCGGCTCGCGCGCCCGGGATCGAGATCGTCGGTGAATGCGGCGACGGACGCGCGGCGCTCGCGGCGATCCCGGCGGCGGCGCCCGACCTCGTCGTGATGGACGTCGTGCTCGGGGGACCAAACGGCATCGCGACGGCGCGCGATCTGCGGCGCGTGGGCTACCGCGGCCACGTCCTCATGCTGACGGCCGTGCGCGAGCCGTCGTTCGTCGCCGAGGCGTTCGCGTCGGACGTCGAGGGCTACGCGCTCAAGGACGACCCGGCGCAAGAGCTGCTCTCGGCGATCGACCGTGTCGCGAAAGGCAAGCGCTACCTGTCGCCGCACCTCGAGCGCTCGCTGCTCGCGACGTCGACGATCCCGATCGGGGCCCGTCGCGGCCTCGTCGAGACGCTGTCGCTGCGCGAGCGCGAGATCTTCAACCTCATCGTCGCGGGCTACACGAACCAGCGCATGGCGAACGAGCTGTTCATCAGCGTCAAGACCGTCGAGACCCACCGCAGCCGCATCAACAAGAAGCTGCGCGTCCACTCGACGGGCGAGCTCATCCGGCTCGCCGCCTTGCACGGTCTGGTTTCCAGTTAGCCGTCGTCGTCGGCCGCCAGGAACGGCAGGTCGATGTCGTAAACGGTGCCGGCGCCGGGCGCCGAACGGAGCGAGACGTGCCCCTTCAGCTCAACGACGGCGCTCTGGATGATGTGGAGCCCGAGCCCGTGACGGCCCGGCTCGGCGGGCTCGCGCACCCGTCTCGTGCCGTCGGGCGCCGGCCGCATGCCGGGGCCGCGGTCGGCGAAATGAACGTGCAGCCGATCACGACGACGCGAGAAGATCACCTCGATGGGCGCGCCCGGCGCGTGGCGCGCGACATTCTGAAATAAGTTGGAAAAGAGCCGCTCGAGCGCGCGGCGATCCCAGCGGCCCCGGAGCCGCTTGAGGCCGTCTTGGCGGCTCACGAACACCGAGCAGCCCGCGCGCGCGAGCGCCTCGGCGTGGATCGCGATCGCCTCGCCTACGACGTCCTCGACGTCGACGTCGGCCTGTCCAATGGGAAGGCCGTCGCGCGTGGCGTGCGCATCGTCGACCCGCAGCTCGTCGACGATGGTGTTCGCCTTGGCGGCGAGGCGATCGATGCGTCGAACGAAGTCGAGCAGCTCGTCGTCCGAGGGGCGATCGCCCCCGCGGAGCTGGCTCACGAGGCGCTGAACGATCAAGCGAATCGCCGCGAGGGGGCTCACGACCTCATGGCATGTTGTACGAATTCGCTCGCCGAGCTCCTCGCGGGAGCCGCGTGGTGGCTCGGGCCGCGTGCCGCCGCCCATCGGGCGCCGACCGAGCTCGTCCCCACTCTCCGTCACCGATCCCTCATGGTTCTGCCAACCCCATTGTGCCGCTCGACGGGCAACGTTGGTGTACGCCCACGAGAGATCATCGTCTGTCGGCTCGAATCTGTATTCGCGACGCAACGAGCGACGTGCGTTCGTGATCACGTCGCCAACGAATCCACGAGGTCGTGGCACGATGGCGCCATGAACCTCATCGACGTCGCGCTCGCGTCTTGTAAGACATTGCCCGAGCCCGATTTCGACGAGGCGCCGTTGCTGACGGCGCTGCGGGCCATCGGGTTGCGCACGGAGGTGCTCGCGTGGGACGATCCCGAGGCCGATTTCTCGACGGCGCGCGTGACGCTGCTCCGGTCGACGTGGAACTACGCCGAGCAACCCGAGCTCTTCGCGGATTGGCTCGCGCGCGCGGCGGCGGGGAGCGCGCTTTGGAATCCTTTGCCGGTCGTGCAATGGAATTTGCACAAACGATACCTGCTCGACCTCGCAAACGCGGGCGTGCCGGTCACGCCGACGCAGCTGGTTGCGCGCGGGAGCGACGAGCGGCTCGCCGACGTCGCGGCGGCGCGCGGGTGGCGAGACGTCGTCGTCAAGCCAGCGGTCTCGGCGGGCTCGCGCCTCACGTTGCGCGTGGGCGCGAACGACGAGCGCGGCGAAGAGCATCTGCGCGCGCTCGTCGCGGGCGAGGACGCGCTCGTGCAGCCTTACTTGCCGGCCGTCGAAGGCCACGGCGAGCGCGCGATCGTCTTCGTCGACGGCGAGCTCACGCACGCCGTGCGCAAGGGCCGGCGCTTCGCGGGCGACGCCGAATCGATCACGGGCCCCTTCGACGTGAGCGACGCCGAGGCGGCGGTGGCGCGCGCGGCGCTCGCGGCCGCGCCGTCGCCCGTCCTCTACGCGCGCGTCGACGTCGCGCCGGGGCCCGACGGCGCGCCCGTGCTCATGGAGCTCGAGCTCGTCGAGCCCTCGCTGTTCTTCGCGCAGGGGCCGCGCGCGCTCGCGCGCCTCGTCGACGCGATCGCCGCTAAGGCGCGAACCGGTAGCCGCTACCACGCACCGTGAGCAGGTAGCGTGGGCGATCGGGATCGTCCTCGAGCTTGGCCCGCAGCTGCGCGACGAAGTTGTCGACGGTGCGCGCCTGACCCTGTTGCAGGCCCCACACCTGACGGAGCAGCGCCTCTCGCGTGTAGACGCGCCCGCGGTTGCGGCAGAGGAAGCTCAGCAGCTCGAACTCGAGGTGCGTGAGCTTGACGATCTCGCCGCTTCGCATGACGGCACGCCCCGCCAGATCGACGACGACGTCTCCGAACCGGAGCGACGGCTCCGGCACGGCCGCGCTCGGCGCGGCCGCCTTCGGCGCTTCGCGGAGGGTCGCGCGGCGCAAGACGGCGGCGACGCGCGCGAGGAGCTCGGCGAGCGCGAACGGCTTCGTGATGTAGTCGTCGGCGCCGAGGCTGAGCGCCGCGACCTTGTCGGACTCGTCTTGCCGCGCCGAGAGGACGATGATCGGCACGTGGTTTTCGCGCTGGCGAAGCTGCTCGAGCACCCACAGACCGCTGTGCTTGGGCAGCGTGATGTCGAGGAGCACGAGAGCAGGCCGCGCGTCCTCGACGCGCGCGAGCGCCGCCTCGCCGTCGCCGACGACCTCGGAGCGGTAACCCGCCAGCTTGAAGTTGAGGGCGAGGCCCTCGGCGATCGCCGCGTCGTCCTCGACGACCGTCACGAGCAAGGGCTCGCTCACGTCGCGGCCCTATGGCGGGGCAGCGCGATGCGGAACGTCGCGCCGTGGCCCGGTTCGGAGTGAACGTCGACCTTGCCGTGATGCCCCTCGACGATGGCGCGCACGATGGCGAGGCCGAGGCCGTGTCCGGGGCTGCCGCCGAGCGAGGCCGCCGAGCCGCGCTCGAAGGTCTCGAAGATGGCGGCGCGCTCGAGGCGCGCGACGCCGAGGCCGTTGTCGCTGACCGAGATCGACACCGTCGTCGGATCGGCGGAGGCCACGACGTCGATCTTCTTCGCCGAGGCGGGGGTGAACTTCAGGGCGTTGCTGAGGAGGTTGCCGACGGCCTGCGCGAGGGCGGGGCGGTTGCCGTAGACGGTCAGGTCGGGCTCGAGCGTCGTTCGAACCTGCGCGTCGCAGCCGAGCGCCATGGCCTCGAACGCCGTGAGCGCATCGGCGACCACGTCCGCGATGCGCACCGGACCGCGCTCGAGGACCGCCGAGCGAGCCTCGATCTTCGAGAGCTGGATGAGGTTGCCGACGAGGCCGTCGAGGCGCGTGAGCTCGTCGTGCACGATCGACAGACAGCGCTGGCGCTCCTGCGGCGAGGTCACGCGCTCCTCGCGGAGCGTGTCGATGAACATGAGGATCGACGTCATCGGCGTGCGCAGCTCGTGCGACACCGACGACAGAAACTCGTTCTGCACCTTGGCGAGGTTGGCGCCGCGCATGACGAAGTGCGTGCCGAACAGGTACCCGATCAGCGCCGTCGCGCCGAACGCCAACACCAAGATGCCCGTGACGATCGTCAGCGACCGCGAATGGCCAGAGACGACCAGAATGATGCCGATCGCCGTCGTGAACACCGTCGGCACGAGCGACGCCAACACGAAGATGAGGCGCGCGCGACGCAGGAAGACAGCCGTCGGTGACTGGATCACTCTGTGCGTAGTGTGCCAGACGGCGACGCCGAGGGCGCTGGCGCGTCGACGATTTCGGCGGGCGGACGCCGCAGATCCCACACGATCCCTGCGCGCGCGAGCAACCAAAGGACGTAGTAGGTCACGTCGATCTCCCACCAACGGAACCCCTGCCGCGCCGAGCTCGGGTAGTGGTGGTGGTTGTTGTGCCAGCCTTCGCCCGTCGTCGCAATCGCGAGGATCCAGCTGTTGCGCGAGTCGTCGTCGGTGGCGTAGCGGCGCCGCCCGAAGACGTGCGCGAGCGAGTTGATCGAGAACGAGCCGTGCCACAGGAGGACGGACGAGACGAGGAAGCCCCACACGAACCCGGGCAGGCCGCCGATGAGCAGAAAGGCGAGACCGAGCAGCGCCATCGGGACGATCTCCATGCCGCCGCGGTTGAGGAAGCGAAGCTCGGGGAAGCGAGACAGATCCTTGACGAGCGCGTCGTCGGTGCCGTTCCAGCTGCTGCCGAGAACCCAGCCGATGTGCGAGTACCAAAACCCGCGCCGCACCGGAGAATGGACGTCGTTCGGGCCGTCCGAGTGCTTGTGGTGCCAGCGGTGATGGCTCGCCCACCAGACGACGCCCTTCTGGCCGGCGCTCTGCGCGAGAACGGCGAGCACGAATTGGAACGCGCGCGACGTCTTGAACGATCGATGCGCGAAGTAGCGGTGGTAGGCGGCGGTCACGATGACCATGCGAATGAAGTAGCTCGCGAGCGCGAGCCCGACGCCGCGCCAGGACCAGTAGTAGACCGCGCCCGCGATCGCGACGAGGTGGACGAGGCTGAGCATGACGGTCGTGACCCGCAGGTAGGAGCGCCACCCACTCGTGCGAGCTTCGGCGGCGGGCGAAGCGGGAGGGATGAGCTCGGGGGATGCATCGAGGACCGACATCCCTCGATCGTGAACGGTTCTTCGTCAGCGTCGGGTCATGGTTCGGTCACGACGTCATCAGGGATTGACGCGGTAGTCGAACCCTGACCGGCTGATGGCGTTGGCGACGACGGCGTCGTTGCAGTCGAACTGCTCGATGAAGAAGGCGTTGCGGTGCGCCGAGTACGTGATGCTGTTGGGCGTGAAAGGCAGCTTTTCGCCGACGGGTTGAAACGACACGCCGTGATCTTTCGAAATCATGAGCGTGCTGGGACCGGGCGCGACGATGCGGCCGTCGGGCAGCTCGATGGGGTGACCGGTCTTGAGCGTGTTGCCCTGGATCGTCTGCGTCCACGTCTTGCCTCGGTCGGTGCTCTTGATGAGGCCGTGGTCGTAGATGAGCGACCAGTAGATCGTGCCGTCGGACGCCCACAGCGGCGCCGCGGCGGCGGAGAGCGTCGTCGCGGGCGTCCAGGTCTTGCCGCCGTCGGTCGTGCGGAAGACGCCGTCGGTGCCGCCGGCGTAACCCGAGCAGCCGACGAGGTGCGTGGCCTCGTCGAGCACGAGCGCGTTCGTGCAGAAGTTCGTGCCCGCGGGCAGGTTGAGGCCGACGTTGGTCCAGGTCGCGCCGCCGTCGGCCGAGCGGTAGAGCGTTTGTTTCTGCTCGTGGCCGCCCGCGAGCAGCGTCTGGCGTTGCGGATCGCCGAGGTCGACGCTGACCGAATCGATGTGGTGCGCGTCGCCCAGCGCCGTGAACGTCGCGCCGTCGTCGTCGGTGCGGTAGACGCCGGGGCCGTTGTAGATGCCCGACTCCCAGAACGTCGTCGGGTGCGCGGGGTCGAAGACGAACGTCGAGCCGCGGTTGGTGATCTGCTGCGTGCCCGCGCTCGCCCACAGCTGCTGCCAGCTGGCGCCGCCGTCGGTGCTGGCCCACACGCCGTGCTTGGCGACCGTCGTCAGCAGCATGTCGCGCGCGGGGTGCGCGGCGAGCAACGACGTGTTCCCGCACTCCGAGGGCATGCCCGCGAGGTTGGCGGTGACGTTGGTCCACGCCGCGGGCGGCGTCGCGCCCACGGGGACGACGGTGCCGCCCGTACCCGGCGGCGTCGGCGTGCCGCCGGTGCCCGACGAGCAGGCGCCGAGCGCGATCGACAACCAACACAACGCGCGCTTCGTCATCTCATTTTCCTCCGTCGAGCACGAGGTCGACGCCCGTGACCGTGATGTGGTAGCTGCCCGTCCACGTGCCCGCGCCGAGCAGCTCGATCGTGTTGTCGCCGTCTTTCAGCTCGGCGAGATCGAGATCGATCACCTGGTTGAGCAACCCCGCGCTCGCGCCCGCGCCGCCGAGCGACGGGTTGAAGTCCATGAAGGCGTTGGCCTCGACGTCGGAGATGAAGCGGTCGTGCCACGCGCCGCCGTTCTCGCGGTGGCGCAGGCTCATGTGCGTGGGCGGCGGGAACATGCCGTTCCACTCGAACCACGGGTAATCGGCGGCCAGCACGAGGCGCGCGCGCTTGGCGCCCGCGAGCGTGACGCCCTTGAACGGGAAGGCGACGGGCTGCGCGCCCGCGTCGTCGACGGTGGGGATGTTGTAGCCGACGTTGCGGCCTTGGCCGTCGTACGTGCACGTCGTGCTTGCGCACATGACACGATCGGCGTCGGTCGGGCTCGCGGGGATGACGTCGCCCTCCCACTGGCACGTCGCGCCGCCCATCTTGCAGCCGGGCAGGCCTTGGTACGACGTCAGCGAGTCGGGCGCGCTGTACTCGCGCCAGCCGTCGATGACGGGGCCGTCGAAGCCAAAGTTGTCGAAGCGAACGGTGGCCGCCGACGACAGCCAATACTTGAGCGTCGCGTGGTTGCGCACGGCCAGCGTGAGGTAGCCGCGCGAGAACGGCAGCGCGAGGTCGCCCTCCCACAGTTTGTGAAAGTTCGGGAAGGTCACGCCGTCGGGCGACGCGTCCGACGTCCACACCTCGAGGTGCGTCTGCGTCAGGTAGATCTCGACGTGGTTGAGCGCATCGGGCGCTGTAACCGCATGCGGATTGGCGCAGTCAAATGTCGGGATGTGCGACGCCTGCAGGTAGTCCGCGAAGGTGTAGATGATCGCCTCGAGCGTGTGCGGCGTGTTGCACCATCCCGTGCCGAACTCGATCTCGACGCCGTTGCGCGGGCCCGAGCCGCGCTCTTGCCAGTCGAAGCTGGGCGCGGCCGCCGGATCCTCGGCGATGACGAGCGCGGGCCAGCCGCCGAGGCCGTTGTTGGAGAGATCCATGTCGAGCTTGATCGTCCCCGTGCGCCCCGCGAAGTCGAAGGGCTGGCGCACGCGGTACGTCGCGAGGCCGTAGTTCTGCTCGGCGGCGGCGGCCAGCGCGTGCCGCGTGGGGATCGTCGCGATGGGATCGCACACGAGGACGTCGTCGTCGGGCAGGACGCGCGTGTCGGAGAGGCCGGCGCGGCACGCGCCGATGAGCGCCGGGCCGACGCGCAGCACGTCGTCGGGGTAGGCGCTGCTCTGCGGCTCGCCGCGCACGACGCTCCAGTGCGCCGGATCGAGCTCGCCCGAGCGCGCGCCCGTCGTCGTCGTCGGGCCTTCTTCGAACGTTTCGCAGAACGCAGGCGCGTCGAAGCCGCACGAGCTCGGCTTGGGGACGTAGCTCTCGATCGCGGCGTCGGGGCCGTTGAACGGGACCTCGGGCAGCGCGGGGCCGTCGGTGGGCGCGCGGCCGTCGGGCGTCGCGGTGCCGGCGGCCGACCCGCACGCGGCGAGCAGCGCGAGCGAGGCGAGCGCGGCCGCCCTCATGGCGCCGTCCGCAGGGCAGCCGCGGGACCCGGGCCCGTGAGCGCGCCCATGAACGCGACGAGATCGGCTTGCTCGCGATCCGAGAGGTTCAACGCCGCGAGCTCGTTCGTCCCCGGGTAGCCGCCCGCGCGATCGCCGCCGCGCGCGAAGAACGCCATCACCTGATCGAGGCCCGTCATCTGTCCCGTGTGCATGAAGCTCGGGTGATCGGCGACGCAGCGGAGCGTGGGCGTGCGGAAGGCACCCTCCATTTGCGGCGTGACGGCGGCGGGCAGCGCATGGCGATCGCCGTCGCTGAGCGCGCCGGCCGTGCTCGTGGGATCGGCGAGCGCCGCCGCGAGGCCCGTGGCCGCGCCGTGGTCGTCGTCGTCCTCGATGGCGACGGCGACGATCGCGGGCGAGAGGCCCACGTTGTGGAACGCGCCGTCGGTGAGGCGCGGGCCCGCGTGGCACGAGACGCAGTTGCCGCGGCCCGCGAACAGCGCGGCGCCACGTTGTTCACTTCGCGACAGCGCCGTCGCGTCGCCGTCGAGCCATTGGTCGAAGCGTCCCGCGCCGCAGCGGAGCTGGCGCACGTAGGCGGCGATCGCCTTGGCGGCGTTGGCGGCGACTTGGCTCACGAGCCTTTGATCGGCGGGAGCCATGCGGTCGTAGTCGGCGTGATCGCCGGGGACGCCGCGGCAAACGAAGGTCGAGCCCATCGTCGTCGCGACCTCGTCGCAGCCCGTGGTCTCGGGCGCGAGCGCGGGGAAGCGCGTCGTGTCGTCGAGCGGCGGCAGCGCGCCGAAGATCGCCTCGTACTCGGCCTTGTGCGCCGCGAAGACGCGCTCGGCGACGAAGAGGCGGCTCGAGTTGAATTCGCGGTTGCTCTCCATGACGCCGAGGGCCTGGTTCCAGATCGCGTCGCGGCGCCCGTCCCAGTTGTAGAGCGGCGCGAACGCGACCTCGAGCAGCGTCGGCGTGCGGCGCAGCGTCCACTGCGCGCCGAGCGACACTTGATGATGCGGGCTGCGCGTGTCGACGAAACCGCCGCTCGGCAGGTGGCAACCGGCGCAGCTCACGCGGCCCGCGTCGCCCTTCATGCCGAGCGTCGCGTTCGTGCCGTCGTTGTCACCCTCGAGCAGCTTCCCCGAGAACGACGTGTCGAAGAACAGCCGCTGGCCGAAGAGCCGCGCCGCCGGATCGTCGGCGACGTGGTTGCTCGGATCGGCGGGCGGCGCGCCGTCGTCGTAGCGCAACGTCATGAGCGCGGCCCGCTCGCCTGCCGTGAACGTTGGCTCGGGATCGTCGCTGTTGCCGCCGGTTCCGCCCGCGCCGCCGTCGGGCACGGCCGCGCTTCCGCCGCTGCACCCGGCGAGCAGCGCGACCAATGCAACAACGGCGAGCGCGCTACGTGCCGCCATACCACTTCGTCCCGCAAGGAAGCTTCGTCTCGTCCCACGCCGGCGCGGGCACGGCGAGGTCGATGCCGAAGTCGTCCATGTGGCGATCGCTGTGGCAGAGGCTGTGCTGGTGCTCGTAGGAGTGGCCCGTGTCGTTGGGCGTGACGGTCTCGTCGATGCCGCAGTGGTAGATGACGGCGCGGTAGGCGACGGTGACGGGACCCGCGGGCATGCGCCCCGCCGGCAACACGGCGCACGCCGACGGCTTGCCGTCCATGTAGACGTACACGCGCGACGTCGACGTGTAGACGTCCCACTGCACGGGCCGGTCGTAGCCGGCGAGATCGCCCTGCACGGGCACGGGCAGCCACGGCGCCTTCCACGTCTGCATGTAGTCGCCCGCGTGGAAGCCGTAGACGTTGGCGCGGTTGCACTGCTGGCTCACGCCCCAGCCGCGCGTGTCGCAGTATTCGATCTGCGTCTCTTGGTAGCCGCCGAACGGTTGCACGACGATCGACTGGCCGCCCTCGGCCGGCACGTCGTCGGCCGTGCCGAGCTTCATGTCGGGGCCCGCGACCTGGTACGGGAAGTTGCCGAGGCGCGCGTGCACGGGGACGTTGTCGATGTTGCCCGCGTTGGCCGGCGGGTCGTCCTGCAGCGGCACGTTCGTCACCATGATTTGCGGGTAACGGCGGCCCGTCGACGGGATGTCCGACATCATGCGGACGTGCAGGAACGTGTCGGCGGCGATCTTCGTCGGCACTTTGCGCGGCGTGATGCTGACGTTGCAGCTGGAGCCACCGTCGGCGAATCCGAGCACGAATTGGCCGAGCACAGGCCCGAAGGTGAAGTTCTCGGTGCAGCCGCTCGTGTCGATGGCCCAGTCGGCGTTGCGATAAATGAAGGCGTTGTTGTCCTGCCACTTCGTGAACGGGCCCCACTTAGAAGAGGCGCCGTCGTCGAACGTTTCGAGGAAGTCCATCGTCGGCTGCGCCTCGGGCGTGACGTCGACGTAGGCGCGCGCGATGGGCTTGGGGCGGCTCGCCGGATCGTGCTGGCCGTTGACGAACACCTCGCCCGAGGACAGGCGCGCTTCGTCGAGCGTGATCGACGGCGCGTTGAACGGCTGGCCGCTCGTGCGATCGACGTCGGCGTCGTGGTGCGTGGCCGCGATGTAGCCGCTCGGGAAGGGGCAGCCCGCGTCGAGCGCCTCGATGACGAAGCGGGTGGTCTTCTTGACGCCCGGCCACGTCAGCGACGAGATCGGGCGCGCGCCCTGGTGCAGGACCTGCTGGAAGCGCGCGTCGCCCGCGGCCAGCACGTCGAAGCTACCCGGGTACTGCACGCGGCGGAGCTCGACGGCGCCGGGCGCCGCGGCCGCGAGGACTTGGAAGCGCGCGCCCAGGTCGGCGATCTCCGCCGCGGGCTGCGCGGCGCGCGCGTCGTGTTCGGGCCCGTCGCTGAAGAAGAAGACGACGTTGTTGCCCTGCCAGTCGGCGCCGGCCGCGTACTTGATGCGGTAGATGGTCTTCATGCCCGTCGCGGCGGGATCCTTCAGCGTGTAAAACGCGATGCCGTCGTCGCGCCAGCCCTTGGCCAGCAGCATGTCGCGCGTCGCCGTGTCGGTGACGTACTCGGCGCTGTTGGCCTCCGAGTAGAGCGGCACGACCCAGTCGGCGTTGCGGAAGCCTCCGCCGCCGTTGGGATCGGCGACTCGGTAGACGGGCACACGATCGGCGGCCGGCGTGAGGAAGACGTAGCCGAGGTGCGAGTCGGCCTCGGTGCGCGTGTAGTTGTGTTGCGTGTTCGCGCAACCGGCGATCGAGCAATCGAAGAGGTTGGCCGTGTCGGCCGAGCGATCTTGGAACACACGATCGCCGGCGCAGCGGTAGATGCCGTTCTTGACGCCGACCTCACCGGCCGCGCCGATGAGCCAGTCGCTCGCGGCCGGCTCGGGGTAGATGCGGTAGTCGACGGCACCCGCGACGGGCTCGAAGTCCATCGTCACGGTGTCGCCGCGCGTGAGCACCTTGACGTTTTGAATGACGGGCAGCTCGGGCACGCAGGTGGCGTCGCCGGTCGCGCACGGCTTGCGGCACGCGCCGCCGCTGCAGGTGAGGCCGTCGCCGCACGGCTTGCCGTCGCAGTCGGTGTCGAGGCAGTCGGTGAAGCCGTCGCAGTCGTCGTCGGTGCCGCCCGAGCACGTCGTCTCGCTCGTCGCGACGGGCGTGCACATCGGGGCGGGCGCGCCGCCGCTGCCGGGCGCGCCACCGCCGCCGTCGACGTCGCCGATGACGTTGTGGGCGCTGCAGCCCGCGAGCGCCCACGACAGGAACGTGGCTCGCAGGAGATCGGGTCGACCGAAGGTTTTCGTCGTCATCGTCCCCCGTGTGTCGCGGTCGCGCGAAAGGTTACGGTCGGTGATCGGCGCCCGCGAGCAGGCGCGTGACCTCGGCCGCGTGCTTGCCCGTCGGGAAGCGGCGCCGGTAGGCCTCGAGATCGGCGCGCGCGCGATCGTCGCGGCCCAGGTGCCCGAGCGTCACGGCGCGGCCGTACAGCGCGCGCTCGGCGTCGGGCGACGTCGTCGTCGAGCCGGGGATCGTCGCGAGCGCGCGATCGAAGTCGGCGACGGCGTCGGCGTAGCGGCCCACGCTGGCGCGCAGCTCGGCGCGCGTCAGCAATTGCTCGGCGCCGAGGCGGCCCGCGAAGGTCGTGCGCTCGTCGAGCAGCGCGAGCGCGCCGCGGCGATCGTCGAGCGCGAGCATGGCTTCGAGGCGCGCGCTGCGCGCCTCGGACGCGAGCACGCCGCGCGGATAGGCCTTCGTGTACTCGTCGAGCAGCGCGAGCGCGCCGCGCGGATCGTGCGCCTGGCGCAGCTCCGCGAGCGCGTCGGAGAGCACCTTCGCCTCGCTCGCGGGATCGGCGACCTCGACGGGCGCGTGGCGTGCCGGCGCGTGGTGGACGCGCGGCTCGGGCGTCGCGGGTTCGGGCACCGCCTCGGGAAGCGGTTCGATGACGGGCGCGGCGCCCGGCGTAAGGACCTCGGCCACGGCGTTCGTCTTGCGCACGTGGTGAACGGACGTCGGCAGCTCCTCGACGACGGGCGCGGCGACGTAACGCCGCCACAGCGTCACGGCGCCGCTCGCGGTCGCGACCGACGCGAGCAGCAGCGCCGCCAGCGTCGCGAGCCGCAGCCCGAGCGGCAGCCCGCGCAGCCGCGACGCGCGCGCGCCGCCCGCGACGTTCATGTGCACGCGCGCGAGCGCCTCGGCCGACAACGCGGGCGCGGCCTGCGCGGCCTCGACGAGATCGGCGGCCCGCGCCGGCAAGGCGCTCGGGTCCATCGACGTCTCGCGCCAGCGCACGAGATCCTCTTCATGCCCGCTCATCGCAGCTCCTTTTGCAGCTCGCACTCGACCATGCTCTTGAGGAACGCGGCGCGCGCGCGGTGAAGCAGCACGCGCGTCGTTCCCGGGCGCAGCCCGAGGTGCGCCGCGACCTCGTCGACGGAAAGCTCTTCGAGCTCGAACAGGACGAGCGCGCGCCGGTGGCGCTCGGTGAGGCGATCGAGCGCCTCGTAAAACAGGACACGCCGCTCGCGCTGCTCGAGCTGCTCGAGCGCGCCGTCGGCGTGTGCCGGCGCGTCGTCGCCCGCGCCCGGCACGAGCCGGAACCACCACTGGCGCAGCTTGCGGCGGCGGCGCTCGTTGGCGGCGACCTTGGCGGTGATGCCGAACAGCCAGGTCGAGACGCGCGCGTCGCCGCGGAACTCGGCGAGGCGCCGGTTCACGATGACGAACACCTCTTGCGTGATGTCTTCCGCGTCGGCCGTCGGGCCGCCGAGCCGCGCGGCCCAGCGGGCGACCGTCGCCGCGTGCTGCGCGTAGACGGACGCGAACGTGGGCGCGCGCGGCGAACCCGAAGGTTCGCCCGTCGCAGGCCGCGCGCCGCGCGTCGCCGAAGGAGCCATCCGGACGTTGATTGTCGCCCGGCGGCGGAAGGTTTCACATCACCAGAAGATTTCCGCGCCCGCGGCCGCCACGGGGCTGACGCGGGGGAGGGCGGCGCCCGTGGTCGAACCATTCAAATCGAGGAGTTGGCGGCGCGCCCAGCCTTCGACCGCCGCGCCGAGCCACAGCTGGGTCCGGCCCGCGCGCGTGCAAAAGCGCGCCCGCGCCTCGCCGCCGACGTCGAAGCTACGCGCGCTGCGGTCGACCGAATAGCCGATGCCCTCGACGGAAACGAGGCCCCCGAGCACGCCCGCGCCCAGCGCGACCGACCAGCGGCGCGCGCGCGCGACGTCGACGTCGGCGCCCAGCTGAACGACGCCGCGCCACCACGACGCTTGCCCGGGCTGCACGTCGAGGTCGTGCCGCGCGACCGCGCCCGCGGCGACGCGCGCGCGCCACCGCGAGCCCGAGTGCCCGAACGACAGCTCCAGCCGTCCGCCCGGCGCCCACGTGCCCGCGGCGCGATCGACGAGCGCCACGGCGCCGAGCGCGAGCTCGTTTTCGGGCGGCGGCGTCGGACGTACGACCGCGATCGTGGGCGGCGCGGGCTCGGGCGCGAGGCGATCGAGGCCGAGCGAGACGCGCGGGTGCAGCTCGGCCTCGAGCACGGCCAGCGTCACGGCGACCGCCTTCGCTTGATCGTCGCACGATCTCGCGCGCGGCAAAGTCCGCGCGCCGATCGGCTGGCCGTCGGCGTCGGCGATCGCCAGCGACACCGCGCCGTCGGCGCGCGGCTCGATCGTCGCGACGTCGCGCGCCGACGCCCCGTCGGCCAGCAGCGGCCCCAGCTGCCGCTCGACGTCCGCCGCCGCCGGGCACGTCCCCGTCGTCCGGATCTCCAGCGCGACGACGAAGAGCAGCGGCAGCACGCCGTCATGATATCGCGGCCCGTCAGGGTTTCGTGTCGACGAGCGCGCGCAGGGCGACGTCGACGGCGGGGTTCACGGCGCCGCGCGCGCGCCAGACCGCCTGAACGGGGAAGCGGCCTTTGCCGGGCGCGAAGGCGCGCGCGACGACGCCGCGGCGGCGCAGGGAGACCTCGTCGATCGAGGCGACGAGCGAGCAGCCGACCCCGGCGGCGACGAGGCCCAGGATGGCCTCGGTCGTGCTCGCGGAGACGAAGCGCGTGGGCGCGACGCCGCCGCGCGCGAGGGCGCGTCTTTGCAAGTCGTGGTGGATCGTGCCGGGCTGGTAGGTCACGAACGTCTCGCCCGAGAGCGCGCGCAGGCCGAGGCGCGAGCGCCGCGCGAGGTCGCCGTCGGCCGGCAGCACGAGGAACGCGCTGAGGCTCGCGATGGGCCGGCTCGCGAGGCCCGCGGGCAGCGCGTGCGGGAAGTAGGCCACGGCGAGATCGACGTCGCCGCCGCGAACCGCGTCGGGATCGGGCGCGGCCAGCTCGCGGACCTCGACGTGCAGCTCGGGCGCGCGGCGCTGCAGCCGGCGGATCCACGCCGGCAGGAGCTGCTGGAGGATGAGCGCCTCGGCGGCGACGCGAAGCTCGCGCGCCGGCGTCGCCGTCTTGAGCGCGCGCTCGACGGCCGGCAGCCGCTCGAAGAACGGCGCGGCGTGCTCGAAGAGCGTGCGTCCCGCGGCCGTGAGCCGGAGCTCCGCCTTGCCGACGCGCTCGAAGAGCCGGACGCCCAGCTCGTCCTCGAGCTTGCGCACCTGCTGGAACACCGCTGGCTGCGTGAGCGGATAGGGAAACGCGCGCGCCGCCGCCGCGTACCCGCCCGTGCGCGCGACCCAATAGAACCCCTCGAGGCGGGCGACTTGCATCGATAAGTAGAGCTTATCTTATCACCTTCCGTTAATTCCTGTAACAGCGGCCGCGCCAGCCTCAGGCTGGGCGGCCATGAAAGCGATCGCTCTCGCCGCCCTCGTCGCGCTCTCGGCCGCCGGTTGCGCCGTCTCCGGGACCGAGTTGAGGAGCATGCCGGCCCTGGGACCGGAGCTCGCGCGCGTTCATCGGTGCCCGAAGATCGTGGGCCTCGACCAGCGGCCCGAGGGAGGCGCCAAGCTGTGCTTCTCGTTCTTGAGCCTCGAAGTGACCGCCGAAGCCATGAACGCCGTGACGCTCGCCCAATCGGTCGGCTTCCTCGTGCCGATGATTCCGCTCACGCCGCACGAGCCGACGCGTGGGGAGCCGTTGGAGGTGAATCTGTCGCTCGCGACACGGGAGCCGTACAGGTTCGACCCGTGGCGCGTCACCGTCCTGACCGCGCGTGGCGAGACGATCCGTGTCTCGCGCGTCAGGACCAACGTGCGTGCTGGCGGCGGCGTTCACACGGTCGAGCTCGACCCGAACGCCCGCGGGCCGATGCCGCTGTCGGCTTGGTTCTTCCTGACCTTCGAGAGGCACGTCCCGATCGATCAGGAGTTCGCGCTGACGCTCGCGCTGATCGGCCCCGACGGCGCCGACGTCCCCACGCCCCTGATCCGCTTCAAGCGGGGCCAGATTTCTTACTCGGGCTCGGTGCCTTGAGGTCACGCAGCGCTTTGACCTGTGCCTGCGGCTCGCCGCCTTTGCTTCGGAAGAGGCGTTGCGCGGGGTAGATGCTGCGGTGGCCGGTGAGCAAGTAGGCGACGACGCAGACGACGACGACGTGGGGGAACACGGCGGCGCCCAACAATTCGGCCGCCATGATCGAGAGCGCGAGCGGCGTGTTGGCCGACGCGGCGAAGATCGCGGCGAGGCCGACGCCGGCGCCGAGCTCGAGCGGGATCCCCAGCGAGCGCGCGAGCACGTTGCCCATCGTCGCGCCGATGACGAACAGCGGTGTCACCTCGCCGCCCAGGAAACCGGCGCCCAGCGTGATCGCCGTGAAGACGAGCTTCCACGCGAACGTCGCGACGGGTAGATGCGGGTCGACGAAGGCGCGCGAGATGAGCGGCACGCCGAGGCCCAGGTAGTCGCTCGTGCCGACGAGCTTCCACAGGCCGACGACGGCGACGCCGCCGAAGAACATGCGCACGGGCAAGCGGGCGAGGCGCGCCTCGCTCTGCTTCTTGATGAAGTGGTTGAGCTCGATGAACAGCGTCGCGACGGCGGACGCGGCGGCGGCGAAGACGAGCCACTTCGACAACAGCGACGGCGTCAGCGGCGTCGCGAGCGCGGTCGTGTAGTGGGTGTGAACGATGCCGAGGGCGCGCGTCGTCATGTCGCCCACGACCGAGGCGATGAGCGCGGGGACGAGCGCGTCGTACTCGATGCGGCCGAGCACGATGAACTCGAGGCCGAACACGGCGCCGGCGATGGGCGTGCCGAACACGGAGCCGAAGCCACCCGCGACGCCGGCGGCCAGCAACCGCCGTCGCGTGCCCTTGTCGACGCGCAGCCGGTGCGCGACCCAGTCGGTGAGGCTCGCGCCCATCTGCACGGCCGTGCCTTCGCGCCCCGCGCTCCCGCCGAACAGATGCGTCAGCACCGTGCCGGCGAGGACCATGGGCGCCATGCGCAGCGGCAGCTCGGGGCCGTCGTCGTGGATCGCGTCGATGACGAGGTTGTTGCCGGCACGAATGGCGCCGCCGAAGCGCTCGTACAGCCAGCCGACGCCGAGACCGCTCAGCGGAAGCGCGTAGACGAGGACCTCGTGCTGGACGCGAAAGGTCGTCGCGCGCTCGAGCAACCACAAGAACAGCGCGGACGCCGCCCCGCAGATGAGGCCCACGAGCGAGCCGAGGGCGATCCACTGACCGAGCGCCGGCAGGCGATCACGAAGCGGCGAGTTGGTGGTTTTCACGGGCGTCTCTCCTGGCTGGGCGCCGGAGGGCTCGCGTGAGAATCCTACGGCGCCCGTTGGGCGGCTCGTAGGAGTCATTGGCGGCATCGAGGCCGCGGGTGTCGGCGGACTCCACCGCCATCGTTTGAAGACCCCTTCACGATGGCGAATCGCGCGGACGCTGTCAACGGCTGGACAAGCGCGCGCAGCCGGCCTTCAATCGCAACGATGGTCCGCGTGACCGGAATTGGCGGCGTCTTCTTCGAGTCGAGGTCGGATCCCGAGCGCCTCGCCGCTTGGTACCGCGACAACCTGGGCGTGCCGGTCGAGGCCTGGGGCGGCGCGGTCCTGAGGTGGTCCGCCGACGCGATGAAGGACGGCGGCGCCACGGCGTGGCACGTCGCCGCGCGGACGGTCTGCTTCTGCGACGCCGTCGTCGCCATCGCCGTCCCGCGGATGGTCTTCGAGGGCTCGCCGTCCCGGCGGCGCGCTGCGAAGCGCTGAGCGGTCCAGCGGTGCCGCCGACCGTCGCCGTTCAGGTCGTCAAGGCGCTGCTGGCGCGCGCCGCCGCGCTCGGCGAGCGTTCGGTCGCGGGCCGCGTGAGCGTCGACGCCGCGGTCTTCGACGACGTCGACGGCCGCGTGCCGGCGCCGATCGTGCGGGCTCTGTGGGAAGAGCTGCCGGTCGCGTGCGGCGATCCCTGGTTCGGGCTGAGCCTCGCCGCGGGCGTACCGGACGCGTCGCTGGGCATCCTCGCCGCCGTCATCCTGCACGCCCCTACGCTCGAACAGGGCTTTCGCGCGTCGGTTCGTTACGCGCGGCTGCTTCAAGACGTCGCGGCTTGTCACGTCGAGCCGGCGGCGCACGGCGGGCTGAGCTTCGTGCAGGAGCCGGCGGCGCGCGGCCTCGTGCCGCCGCGCCACGCGGTGGAGTTCGCGTTCGCGCGCGCCGTGCTCATGGCCCGCCGGAGCACCGGCGTCGAGATCGTGCCGCGCGCCGTGCGCTTCGCGTTCGCCGAGCCGGCGCTCGTCGATCGGTATGCCGAGCTCTTCGGCGCGCGCGTCACGTTCGGCGGCGCGCGGAACGAGCTCGAGCTCGACGCCGCGACGCTCGCGCTGCCGCAGCGGCAGGCCGATCCATGGCTGCGCGCGCTCGTCGAGCAGCGGGCCCGCGCGCTGCTCGCACGGCTCGGGCCCGAGACCACGTTCGCGGCGCGCGTCGCCGTCGCCGTCGCGCGCGCGATTCATCGCGGCGTGGCCGACCTCGACGTCGTCGCGCGCGAGCTGCGGATCGGGCCGCGGACGCTGCAACGAAACCTCACGCGCGAGGGGCGGACGTTTCGCGCCGTCGTCGACGAAGCGCGCCGTGAGCTGGCCAAGCAAGCGCTCGCCGATCGCCGGGAGAGCCTCGCGCAGATCGCCCTCCTGCTCGGGTTCTCCGAGCAGACGGCGTTCCACCGCGCCTTCGTGCGCTGGACGGGGAAGACGCCGGGGCAGTTTCGGCGTGAATCGTAGCCCTGTCGTGTTCGGTCAAGACGCGGCGGCCGCGGCCTCCGATGCTGCGTCGATGAAACTCGACGCTTCCGCCGTGGCCCTCGCGTTCGGCGCCGTTCTTCTGTGGTTCGCGTGGGCCCTCATGCCCGACGCCGCGACGAACGACGCCGCGCACATCCTGACGGTCGTCGCCGCCGCGCGCGCGCCCGTGCACGCGTCCGCGATCCTCCAGCTCGCCGGCGCCGCGCTCGTCGTCGCGGGGCTCGCCGCCGAGACCGGCGAAGGCCGTCGCGCGCGCGCCGGCGCCGTCGCCCTGCTGATCGGCGGCGCCGGCATGGCCGCCGACGCCGTCTATCACCAGCTGGCCTTCGAGATGACCGCGCCCGACGTCGCGCGCGACGCCGTCCTGCCCGTCATGGTGAAGATGCAAACGCGGGATCTCAGGTCGTTGCTGCCGTTGCTGCTGCTCTTCCCCGTGGGCGCCGTCATCTTCGGTGCGCAACGGCGTCGCGGCGGCGTCGGCTCACGTTGGACGTCGCGCCTGTTGATGGCGCCCGCGGTCGTCGTCCCGCTCGCCGTCGTGAGCCGCGCGGCGCTCCACCTCCCGGCGAGGCCCTTCGCGCTCGCGATCCTGGGCGTGATCTGCGCCGGCCTCGTCGGCGTCGCCGTGGATCGCGCGCGCGCGCCGACGACGGCTTGAGGCCGCGCGGGCCGTCAGCCGCCGTTCACGAGCACGGCGGCGCCTTCGAAGCGACCGTCACGGAGATCGTTCAGGGCGCGGTTCGCGTCGGCCAGGGGATACCGGCTCGTGGTCGTGTCGAGACGAACCTTCGCGGCCAGCTCCATGAACGCGTCGCCGTCCGCCCGGGTGAGGTTCGCCACGGAACGGATCACGCGCTCTCCCCAGAGATCGGAGTAAGGGAACGCCGGGATGTCGCTCATGTGAATCCCGGCGCACACGACGACGCCGCCCTTCGTGACGGCGCGCAGAGCCGTCGGCACGAGCGCGCCGACGGGCGCGAAGATCAGCGCCGCGTCAAGCGCCACGGGTGGCGCCGCCGTCGAATCGCCGGCCCAGCACGCGCCGAGCTCGCGCGCGAACGCCTGTCCGCGCGTGTCGCCCGGGCGCGTGAAGGCGTAGACCTCGCGTCGCTCGTGCGTCGCGATTTGGGCGATGATGTGAGCCGCGGCGCCGAAGCCGTACAAGCCCAGCCGGCGCGCCGTGCCCGCGAGCCTGAGCGCGCGAAACCCGATCAGTCCAGCGCACAGCAACGGAGCCGCGAGCTCGTCGTCGTAGTGGGGCGGAATGGGCAAGCAGTAGCGTTCGTCGGCGACGGTGAGCTCGGCGAAGCCCCCGTCGAGATCGTGGCCCGTGAACTTGGCCCGATCGCACAGGTTCTCGTTGCCGCTCGCGCAGAAGGCGCAGGCTCCGCAGGTCCACGCCAGCCACGGCACGCCCACGCGATCTCCGACGGCGAACCGGCTCGCGCCGCTGCCCAACCGGATGATCGTCCCGACGATCTCGTGTCCGGGGACGAGCGGGACCTTGGCCGACGGCAGCTCGCCGTCGACGATGTGGAGATCGGTCCGACAGACGCCGCAAGCGCCGACGCGGATGAGGACCTGGCGTTCGCCGGGCTCGGGATCGGGAAGCTCGGTCGCGGCGAGCGGGGCGCCGGCCTTCGTGAACACCATGCCCTTCATGCCCGACATTTTGCACCGCATCGGAAGGATGCGCAGACCTTCCACTGACTCGGGCAGAGCTCGGTGATACAGATCGACGCACGAGGGAGGCCCACATGGCGAACGCGTTCGCGCACATCGAGCTCAACACCGACGACCTGGCGAAGGCCCAAAAGTTCTACAAGAGCCTGTTCGACTGGAAGCTGCGACCGTTCGGTCCCGACTACACGATGATCGACGTCGGCAAGGGCGGGACGGGCGGCGGCATGCAAAAGAAGGCGATGGCCGAGGCGCCGACCGCCTGGCTCCCGTACGTCCAGGTCGACGACGTCAAGAAGACGATCGCGAAGGCCCGCCGCCTGGGCGCCACGATCCAGGCCGAGTACGTCGACATCGGCGAGATGGGCGCGATCGGCGTCTTCACCGATCCGACGGGCGCCTCGATCGGCGTCTGGGCCTTGACCGCCAAGCCCAAGGCCGCGCGCGCGAAGAAGAAGCCCGCGAAGAAGCGCGCCAAGTAAGCGCGCGTCGCGCGCCGCCGGCGGTCAGGGCGTCCAGGACGGCGGGTCGCTCGCGGGGAAGCTCTCCTCGCCGGCTTCGTCGACGCGGCGGTCGGCGGCGACGCGCGTCTCGACGGCGATCTCGCCGAGCAGCGTGCGCGAGACGGGGCACGCGTCGGCGGCGTGCTCGATCTTGACGAGATCGGCCGCCGTCAGGTCGCCCGCCACTTGGATCGAGCGCCGGAACAAATGACCCTGCTCGGTGCGTGACTGGCTGAGCCGGACCTCGACGTGATCGAGGCGCTTCTTGTTGTGCTGCGCCCACCATTGGATCGTCATGGCGGTGCAGGAGCCGAGCGCGGCGAGCAGGAATTCGTGCGGGCCAGGGCCCGCGTCCTGGCCGTCTTCGTCGGGCTTCAGATCGGCGACGATCTCGTGCGGCCCGATCGAGATGATCTGGCGGCGAGGATGCTCGGTGCTGCGCACGATCGCCTCGCGAAACGTCGAGCGCAGCGATTCGGCCTTGCCCTCGGCGCGTTTGATGGCGTTCTCGAGGCGATCGAGCGAGTCGTCGAAGCGCACGCCGTTGACGAAGAAGGTCGGCGTCGCCAGCACGTGGCTGTGAAAGCCCGTGACCTCCTCGGCGTGGACGGCGGCGCGGTACGTGCCCGCGGTGAGGTCGCGCTCGAAGGCGGCGGCGTCGAGGCCGATCTCGCCCGCGAGCGCGACGAGCCGCGCCCGTGACAGCTCGCCGTCGGCCTCGAACAGCTCGTCGTGCATCTCCCAGAACTTGCCGTGCGCGGCCGCGATCTCGGCGGCCTCGGCGGCGGGCTCGGCGTGCGGGAACAAGTGGCTGCGGGGATTGGCGCGGAAGACGAAACGGACCTGGGGCGATCGGCGGGTCAGCTCTTTGACGACGCCGTAGGCGGCGCGGCAGCTCGGGCAGGCGAAGTCGCCGTACTCGACGAGCGTCACGGGCGCGTCGGCGGGCCCGCGCGCGTGGTCGCTTTCGGTCACCGGCTCGGCGAGCTTCGTCGCGTGATCTTCTTCGAAGTGGCCCATGTCAAAGCTCCTGCAGCGCGCGGTGGAGCAGCTGCACGCAGATCGAGCCCTCGCCGACGGCGGACGCGACGCGCTTGACGCTGCTCGAGCGCGCGTCGCCCACGCAGAAGACGCCCGCGATGCTGGTCTCCATCAAGTAGGGACGGCGGGCGAGCGCCCAGCGCCCGCTCGCGAGATCGTCGGGGCTGAGATCGGCGCCCGTCTTCACGAACTTCTTGTCGTCCATGACGACGCAGCCGTCGAGCCACGCCGTGTTGGGATCGGCGCCCGTCATCATGAAGAGGTTCGAGATCGGCTTCGTCTCGCGTGCGCCCGTCTCGAGGTGCTGCCACGTGACGCGCTCGAGGCGATCGGTGCCTTCGAGGTCGACGATTTGGCAACGCGCGCCGAGATCGATGTTGGGCGTGCCCTCGATGCGCTGGATCAGGTACTTCGACATGCTGTCGACGAGGCCGGGGCCGCGCACGAGCACCTGCACGTGCCGCGCGAGCTGCGACAAGAACACGGCGGCCTGGCCCGCCGAGTTGCCGCCGCCGACGACCGCGACGTCCTCGCCTTTGCACAGCTGCCCTTCGACGTGCGTCGCGCTGTAGTAGACGCCCGCGCCTTCGAAGCGGGTGAGCGCGGGCAGGTCGAGCTTGCGGTAGCGCACGCCCGACGCGATGACGATCGCGCGCGTGCGCACCTCTTGGCCGTCGGACAGCCAGAGGCGGTACGGACGATCGTCGCAGTTGAGGCGCATGACGCGGCGGCCGATCGCGACCTCGGCGCCGAACTTTTCGGCCTGCGAGAGCGCGCGGCCCGCGAGCGCCTCGCCCGAGATGCCCGTCGGGAAGCCGAGGTAGTTCTCGATGCGCGAGCTCGTTCCCGCCTGGCCGCCGGGCGCCGTCTCTTCGAGCACGAGCACGTCGAGGCCCTCCGACGCGCCGTAGACGGCGGCGGCGAGGCCGGCCGGGCCGGCGCCGACGATGACGACGTCGCGCACTTGGCTCGTGTCGAGCTGCGGATCGAGGCCGGTAAGCGAGGCGAGCGCCTCGGTCGTCGGGTTCTTGAGGACGTGGCCGCCCTGGCAGACGACGACCGGCACCTCGTGCACGCTGACGTGGAATTGATCGAGCAGCGTCTGGACGCTGGGATCGACCTCGACGTCCTCGTACGTGAACGGCTGCCCGTTGCGGCTCAGGAACTCCTTGATGCGCATCGTGTCGGCCGAGTGGCGTGAGCCGACGAGCACGAGGTTCTGGCTGGCGGCGTTCATCAGCTCCATGCGGCGCAGGATGAAGGCGCGCATGAAGATCTCGCTGAGCTCGGCGTCGCGCTGCACGAGCGTGCGCAGCGCCTCGCGATCGGCGACGACGAGCTCGCTGGGCTCGCGCGTGCGGGCGCGCACGAGGCTGCGTCGCGCCGAGAGCATGTTGATCTCGCCCGTGAAGCCGCCGGCCTCGTGGATGACGACGGGCCGCTCGACCTCACCGACGGGCTGGACGATCTCGACCGAGCCGGAGAGCACGACGAAGAAGCGCGTGTTCTGATCGCCGACGTCGAAGAGCACCTCGCCCGCCGGGCTCGTGACGCGGCGGCCGACGGCGGCGATGCGGTCGATCTGCGCGGGCGTCAGCGTCGGGAACGTCTGGGCGGCGCGGTCCATCACCTGGCTCTAGAGCGGATCGAACCCGAGCTCGTCGACGAAGCACCAGCCCCAACGCTCGCCCGGCTCGAGCGAGCGAATGATGGGGTGCTTCGTCTTGTGGAAGTGCTTCGTGGCGTGGCGGTTCTTCGAGTCGTCGCAGCAGCCGACGTGGCCGCACGTCATGCAGAGCCGCAGGTGCACCCAGTCGTCGCCCATCGCGAGGCACTCTTCGCAACCGTCCGTCTTCGGGCGGACGTGTCGATCGATCTTTCCGAGATGCTCGCAGGAGGGTGCTGGCTCTTTCACGGTGCCTCCAAATCGGACCGTAGCATGACGGATCGGTGATTCATCGGCTAGCTTTGGGAGCGCATGCGTCTCCTCGAGCGTTACCGCGACGTCCGCGCGCGCACCGTCGCGCTGGCGGCGCCGCTGTCACCCGAAGATCAAATGGTGCAGTCGATGCCCGAGGCGAGCCCGACGAAGTGGCACCTCGCCCACACGACGTGGTTCTTCGAGACGTTCGCGCTGGGTCCGCACGGCCACCGCGCGGCCGATCCGCGTTATGCGTTCTTGTTCAACTCGTACTACGAGGGCGTGGGCCCGCGCGTCGAGCGGGCGCGCCGCGGGCAGCTCTCGCGGCCGTCGCTCGCGGAGGTGCACGCGTACCGACGCCGCGTCGACGAAGCGGTCGAGCGGTTGCTGGGAGGTGCGAACGACGTCGCGGTGATCGTCGAGCTGGGCTTGCACCACGAGCAGCAGCACCAAGAGCTGCTGCTCACCGACGTCAAACACGCGCTGGGCCAGCAGCCGCTGCGGCCCGCGTACCACGCGATCGCGCCCGCGCGAACCGACGCCGCGCCGATGCGGTATCACGCGTTCGACGAGGGCGTCGTCTCGATCGGCCACGGCGGCGCCGGCTTCGCGTTCGACAACGAAGGCCCGCGGCACCGCTGCTTTCTGCAGGCGTTCGAGCTCGCCGATCGGCCGGTCACCTGCGGCGAGTACCTGACGTTCATGGCCGAGGGCGGCTACACGCGCGCCGAGCTGTGGCTCTCCGAAGGGTGGAGCCGCGTGCAGAGCGAAGGGTGGCGCGCGCCGCTCTATTGGGAGCTGGACGAGGGCGTTTGGAAGACTTACACGATGGGAGGCGTGCGCGAGGTCGAGCGCGCCGAGCCCGTGTCACACGTGAGTTACTTCGAGGCCGACGCTTTCGCTCGCTGGGCCGGTGCGCGCCTGCCGACGGAGTATGAGTGGGAGCACGCGGCGGCGGACGCCCCCGTGACGGGCCATTTCGCCGACTCGGATCGGTTTCATCCCAGGGCGGCCGCCGCCGGTTCGTTCGGCGACGTGTGGCAGTGGACGAGCAGCGCCTATGCACCGTACCCACGCTACAGCCCGCCGGCCGGTGTGCTCGGCGAGTACAACGGCAAGTTCATGGCGAGCCAGATGGTGTTGCGCGGCGGTTCGTGTCTCACGCCCGCGGGGCACGTACGCGCGACGTACCGCAACTTCTTCGCGCCCGAGACGCGCTGGCAGATGAGCGGCCTTCGCCTCGCGCGAGACGCCGAATGACCGACCTCGCCGACGAAGTGCGCCGCGGCCTGACGGCGACGCCCAAGACGCTCTCGCCGCGGCTCTTCTACGACGACGAGGGCTCGCGTCTGTACGAGCTCATCACCGAGCTGCCCGAGTACTACCTCACGCGCGCCGAGCGCTCGATCTTCGAGGAGCACGCCCCCGTCATCGCCACGATGGCGGGCGGGAACGCGGGCGCGTCGCTGACGGTCGTCGAGATCGGCGCGGGCTCGGCCTCGAAGACCGAGCTCGTCCTCTCGGCGATCCTGCGTCGCCAACGCGAATGTCTCTACGTACCCGTCGACGTCTCGCGCGCGGCGCTCGACGCGGCGGCGCGGCGCTTGTCGGAGACGCTGCCGCGCGTGCGCGTGCAGCCCGTCGTCGGCACGTACGAGCGGGCGTTTCCCGCGCTCGCCAAGCTGCCCGCGCCGTCGCTCGCGATGTTCATCGGCAGCTCGATCGGCAACCTGGACGACGGCGAGGCGTCGACGCTGCTGCGCGGGTTGCGGCGTGCGTTGGGCCCACACGCGGCGCTGCTGCTCGGGACCGATCTGCGCAAGGCGCCCGAGGTCTTGCTGCCCGCGTACGACGACGCCGCGGGCGTCACGGCGGCCTTCAACAAGAACCTCCTCGCGCGCATCAACCGCGAGCTGGGCGGCCACTTCGATCTCGATCGATTCCGCCACGTGGCGCGCTGGAACGACGCCGCGTCGCGCATCGAGATGCACCTCGAGAGCCTGGTCGGGCAAGACGTGCCGATCGGCGCGCTCGGAATCTCGGTTCATTTCGACGCGGGCGAGACGATCCACACCGAATCGAGCGTGAAGTACGACTTCGCGCGCGTCGGCCGGTTGCTCGAGGCCGGCGGCTTCTCACCCATGACGTCGTTCACGGATCGCGAGCGTCGCTTCGCCGTCCATCTGGCGTCGGCGACGCCCTGATGATGCGCGCGAAGGCGTTGGTCGCGCCGCGGGCGCGCCCGACGACTGAGCACGACCGTGCTACGTTGCGCCCGCTCATGACGCTCACCGAACGCGCTCGCGTGGCGCTCTGTGGCGCGGTGCTCGTCGCGCCCGCGTGTCGAGGATCCGCGACGACGAACGAAGAGGCGGCGCCCGCGGCGCCGCCGCCTCAGGCGGCGCCCGCGAAGCCGGTCGCGCCCGACAAGTTCAGCCGCAGCCCGATGCCCGCCGAGATGACCGACCTCGGGCGGCAGCTCTTCTCCGACACGACGTTGTCGGCGTCGGGCCAGATGGCGTGCGTCACCTGCCACGACCCGAAGCTCGGCTTCGGCCCGCCGAACGCGCGCCCCACGCAGCTCGGCGGGCCCGACATGAAGAGCCCGGGCCTGCGGGCCGTGCCGTCGCTGCGCTACCTGCAATCGGTGCCGTCGTTCACGCAGCACTACCTCGACGAAGCCTCCGACGGCAGCAACGACGTGGGCCCGACGGGCGGCAACACCTGGGACGGCCGCGTGAACACGAAGCACGACCAAGCCAAGCTGCCGCTCACGTCGAAGTTCGAGATGGCCAACGCCAGCCTCGACGACGTCGTCGCCAAGGTCGCGGGCGGCCCGCTCGCGACCAAGTTCCGCGCCGTCTTCGGCGACGACGTGTTCGCCAACCCCGCCCGCGGCTCGGCGGCGATCCTCATGTGCCTCGAGGTCTTCCAGCAGAGCCCCAAGGACTTCTACCCGTACTCGAGCAAGTACGATCAATACTTGCGCCGCAAGGCCGAGCTCAGCGCCGCCGAGGCGCGCGGCCTCGCGCTCTACAACGACGGCAACAAGGGCAACTGCGCCAGCTGCCACCCGAGCGGCGGCTACCACGGCGCGTTCCCGCAGTTCACCGACTACGGCTTCAACGCGCTCGGCGTGCCGCGCAACGCGCGCATCGCCGCCAACGCCGACCCGCGCTTCTACGACATGGGGCTCTGCGGGCCCGAGCGCACGGATCTAAAAGATCACAAAGAGTACTGCGGCCTCTTCCGCGTGCCGTCGCTGCGCAACGTCGCCCTGCGGAAGGTCTTCTTTCACAACGGCGCGTTCGACAGCCTCGATCGCGTCATGGCCTTCTACGTCGAGCGCGACACGAACCCGGGCAAGTGGTACCCGAAGGTCGGCGGGAAGATCGAGACGTTCGACGACCTACCCGCCGAGCTCCGCAAGAACGTCACGCACGACGTGCCGTTCGGCGGCAAGCCCGGCGGGAAGCCCAGGCTCAGCGCAACGGAGATCCGCGACGTCATCGCCTTCTTGAAGACGCTGACCGACGCGGATCTCCAAGAACCAACTACGGGACGCTGACGTTGAGCGCGGCCGTGAGGTCGCCCATCGCCGTGCCGCCCGAGACCGCCTTGAGGGCATTGTCACGCGCGGTGATGCCGGGCAGCGCCGCGAGGCCGAAGCGCTTCTCGATGAGGCGGATCGTCGACGCCGAGTCGTACTGCGTGTGATCGACCGTGCCCGCCTTGGCGTACGGCGAGATGATGATCGCCGGGATGCGCGAGCCCGGGCCGAGGAGGTCACCCTTCGGCACCGCGACGTGGTCCCACTGACCGCCGTACTCGTCGTACGTGATGACGATGACCATGTGCGCCCACTGCGGGCTGGCCTTCAGCTTGGCGACGAGGTCGGCGATGTGCGAGTCGCCGTCGTCGATGTTGGCGTAGCCGGGGTGCTGGTTGACGTTTCCCGTCGGCTTGTACCAGGTCACCGCCGGCAGCTTGCCCATCGTGATGGCCGTGACCATGTCCGAGTAATCCTTGAGGTGGGCCGTGCGCTCGTCGGCGTGCGCGACCGGATCGAAGCGCGAGTAGTAGTTGTAGGGTTGGTGGTGCGGCTGGAAGTCCGGCACGCCACGCGCCGTCGACGGCGTGTAGATGATCGAGCGCGCGGTCTGCGCCTTCGGACCGTCGGCGACGGCCGCCGTCCACGAGGTCGCGTACCACGCCCAGTCGACGTTGGCGGCCGTGAGCTGGTCGCCGACCGTCATCTGTGACTGCGCCGGAAGCGTCGACGCCGACGCGGGATCGGCGTACATCAGGTCGTTGCCCGTCGCGGCCGAGGCCGGCGAGTTGCCGCTGGGCTGGAAGGGCGCCTGGATCGTGTTGATGGCGCGGTAGCCGTCGCCCGTGCCGAAGTAGTCGAGCGGCGCGATCGCCGTGCTGTGAGCGAACACCGGATAGTTGGTGAGCGCCGACGCGGGCGACGACGCGTCGAGCGCGAGCTGCGGCACGCCCTTGGCGTTCTTCGCGCCGAGCGTCGTGATGGTCGGCGTGTTGCTCGTGATGAAGCTGGCCGGCACGGTAGGCGCGCACGCGCAGATGAGGTACTGGTGGTTGAGGAACGAGCCGCCGAAGGCCCCCGAGAAGAAGTTGTCGGCGAGCACGTACTGCTGCGCGAGCTTGTAGAGCTTGCTCTGGCTCTGGTCGAAGTGGCCCATCGTCAGGCCGCCGGCGTCGAGCCACGCGGCGAACATGTCGTTCGTGCCGCCGTTGAGCTCCATCTGGTTCTCGAAGAACCGGTGGGTCAGGTCGCGCGTGACGTCGAGCGTGCCGAGCGTCGGGCCGCCCTTGGCGACGTACGCGGTCTCGATCGCGAACGGCAGGTTCGCGAGGCCGTCGCTCTGCGCTTCGGTGACGACCGTCGGGTTGCCGGCGAGCGTGACGCCGCCCCAGGTCTTCGGCAGCGTCGCGAGCACCGTCGTGCCGTCGCGATCCTTCTGCGGGACGTAGGCCGCCGTGGCCTTGCCCGTCGAGTCCACGACCTCGCTGAGGCCGTGCGCGCCCGGGAAGTTGCCGAACATGTTGTCGAAGGTTCGGTTCTCCGCATAGATGATGACGATGTTCTGAATCGCCGTGTTCAGCGACGTCACACCGCCGTCGCTGCCGCCGGCCGCGTCGGTGCCACCGTCGGTGCCGGCCGAGCCGCCGTCCGTCCCCGCGACGCCGCCGTCGGCGCCACCCGCGGCCGAGCCGCCCGCGCCGCCCGAGCCACCGGTGCC
>DASZRT010000083.1:0-9677 GCA_035549075.1 Polyangia bacterium
GGGGCGCGCCGCGTTCGCGACGGGCGGTTCAGCCGCGCTCGCCGCGCGCCTCGAGAGCACGGGCGCCGACGTCGTTGCCGCCGACGCCGATCTCGCGGCGCTCGCGCAGCTGGCCGTGCCCGCGGGCGCGGCGCCGCCCGAAGGCGCGCTCGGCGCCATCATGAAAGCGCCGAAGGTCACGACCGACCTCGCGAAGATCCCGCCCGCCGAGGCCTACGCCGAGGGCATGCACGCGCGCCTCGGCGGCGACTCGTCGCGCGCCGCCGAGCTCTTCTCGCACGCGCTCGCGGGCCACGCCGACGCCTGCCGCGCCGCCGGTGAATACATCGCCGCGCTCCGCGCGCTCAAGCGTCACGCCGACAACGCCGCCTTCGCCGCGCTCCGCGTCGAGAACTCCGGCTGCGTGAACCTGCCGCCGCCGTAGCGTCGACGCCGCGCTCGGTCCGCGACGCGCGCGGTGGCTACTCGTCGTCCTTCGCGCGCGCCGACGCGCCGTGTTCGGCGGTCTCCGAGTCCCAGCGGTTCTCGCCGTAGTCGGTCCACTCCTGCGGCTCGTCGCGCACGTCGACGTGCACGAACTGCGACACCGGGTAGTAGCCGATGCCTTTGACGCCCATCGATCGCGCGAGGTCGCGCACCATGAGCGGCGTCATGCCGGGGATGCGGATGTCGGCCGCCATGCCGCGCGTGTGGTAGCTGAGCTGCGCGAGCGAGTACATCGGCGCGCGGAAGCCCGAGACGAGCTCGATCTTCTGGTGCGTGCGCTTCGCGATTCGGTAGAGCAGCTCGATGAGGCGTGGGTCGAACGGCGTCTCGGCGCCCGTGCGCAAGCAGCGCATGAGGTGGCGCAGGGCGCGGTACGAACCGGCCTCGACCTCACCGCTCGCGAGATCGAGCCGCACGTCGACGTGCTCGCCCGTGTTGACCGACTCGATGACGAACGATCCTTTTTCACCCGTGGGCCGGCGCGCGGCGGGGCCGCCCGCGCCGTCGAGGCCAGCTTCGTCCGTTCCCGAAGTCGGATGCATCGCCACGGTCTCGGCGGCGACGACCATCTCGTGCACGCGGCCTTCGAGCTTGTTGACCGAGCCGTTGAGCCGCCAAGAGCCGGCGAGCAGCGCCGCCGTCGTCACGATGAGCAAGCCCGCGACGATCGCGACGGCGCGCGGAAGCCCGCGCGGCAACGTGAGCGTGCGGATGGGCCGGCTCGCGTCGCTCGCGATGACGATGCGCAGAGGTGCGCGCCGCGGGGCCGCCGCGTCCTTGCGGATGCGGTCCAGCTCGGGCACGGCGCGACGCGCGTCGGCCACTATGCGACGGGGCTCAGATGACGGCCCGACGTCTGCGCCGGGATCTCGCCGCTGGGCGCGCCGCGCCGCTCGTCGCCCATGTGGCTCGTGCCGCGGAAGACGCCGCCCGTCTCGATGCGCACACTCTTCGCGTCGATGTCGCCTTCGATGCGGCCCCTGGCGAGGATCTCGAGGTGGCCCGAGCACACGACGTTGCCCGAGACCTGACCCGCGACGACGACGTCCGTGCCGCGGATGTCGCCGCGCACGACGCCGCTCTCGCCGACGACGATCGCCGCCTTGGCTTCGACGTTGCCCTCGATCGTGCCGTCGATGCGGAAGCCGCCCTCGGCCTTGAGGTCGCCGCGCACGACGAGCGACTGACCGAGGACGTTCTCGATCGGCTCGCGCGACGTCGCCCGCTCAGACTCCCCTTTCGATCGCCATGCCATGTCCGACCTCCCGGCTTCGTGCCAGGTCCCTGTCATCGGGCAAAAGTGGGCAAACTGTAGCTACGGCGGGGTGCGGTAGCCGCGCCACAGCCAGCGCAGGGCGCTGGGGAAGTCGCTCGCGGCGGCGCGCGGCGGGAAGTGCATGTCTTGGCCCTGCCGGTAGCGGTAGTGGTAGCCCATCGTCATGAAGTCCATCGCCGCTTGGTTGTTCTCGTCGTACCAGCTGGGGCAGCACAGGTCGTGCGAGCCCGCGAGGTGGTACACGCGGATGGGCTCGGGCGGCGAGACGCCCAGGATCTGCTCGGGGAATTCGCCCATCGTGTTCGAGAAGCTGGGGCTCGCCGTGAGCACCTTGTGGAAGGCGTTCGGGTAGAACCACGCCGTCATGAAGGCCGCGATGCCGCCCGAGCTGTGGCCGGCGATGGCCCAGCCGTCGGCGTCGGTCACGAGGCTGTAGCCCGAAAGGACGTTGGGTATGAGCTCGGTCGTGAGGAACTTGCCGTATTGATCGTTCGGCGTGTCGTATTGCTCCGAGCGGTTCGGGAACTCGCTGCCCGTGTAGGGGAAGGCGCTGGGCGGCTCGCCCGGATCGACGAAGAGGCCGATCGTGACCGGCATCGAGCCGTCGTGGATGAGGTTGTCGAAGACGGTCGCCGTGTAGAACTGCGCGTCGGACAGCTTCGGCCCCGCGTAGTGCAGGGGATCCTGCACATAGTGAATCGCGTCCTGGAAGACCATGAGCGCGGCGCGGTGGCCGGGCTGGTACTGCGCCGGCACGTAGATCCAGTAGCGGTACTTCCAGCCCGGGGTCCAATCCTTGTACGAGCCCGCGAGCGTGTAGGTCATCGGGCCGAGCAGCTGACCTTTGGGCGCGCCATCGAGAAGCGACAGCGCCTCGGGCGGCAGCGGGTAAGGCGTGGCGCCGGGCATCGCGGGCTGCGGGACGGTGCCGTCGCCTTCGGTGCCGGGATCGGCTTGCGTCCCCGTCGTCGCCTCGTCTTCGCCGCCGAAGCCGATGCCCGCGCCCGCGCCGCCGTTGCCGCCGCTCGCGGCGCCCGTCGCGCCGCCGGCGCCGGGCGTGCCGCCCATGTTGATGTTGCCCGCCGAACCGCCGCTCGCGCCCGAGCACGCGACGAAGCCGAGCACGACGAGCGTCATGCACGTCGACCAAACCGGCGGGCGCGGTCGGGGGCACGACCGGGGCATGGAGCGCACTCTACAGGGCGTGTTCCTTCGTCATGTGCAGGATGTCGGGCCTCTGTGCACCGAATCCGCGATTTCGCCTGAGCCGGTTCCCCACCGGCCGGTTGGCCAGGCCTAGGTCCGTCCGAAGCGCTCGGCCGACCGCTGCTTGGCCTTGGCGGCCTCGACGGCGCGGTCGCGGAACGGCGCCGTCGTCACGAGCCCGTCGATGAGGTTGCGCGCGATCGCCGCGACCTCTTCGACGCTGCTGTTGAAGATGACCTCGTTGAGCTTCGACGGCGCCGTGAAGCCCGAGAGCTTGCGCACGAACTGCAACGACGCCGCGCGGATCTCTTCGTCGGTCGCGGGTGGCTCGAAGTTGAACAACGTCTTGATGCTCCGGCACATGCGGACAGTCTACAATCGCGCCGCATGTTGCGCTGGCGCGATCTCCTGACCGTCGGGGTGCCTTCGGCGCTCGTCGTCTTCGCGGCGATTTGGCTCGCCGTGCGGTTGTTGCATTCGGCGCCGCCCAGCACGATCCACATGCTCGCGGGCCCCGACGGCAGCAGCTACCGCACGATGGCCGAGCGCTACAAGGTCATCATCGAGAAGCACGGCGTGAAGGTCGTGCTGACGACGTCGCAGGGCGCGGTCGACAACCTGCGCCAGCTCGCGAACCACAAGGTCGCCGCCGACGTCGGGTTCGTGCAGGGCGGCCTCGCCGACGAGGCCGAGGTGACGGGCCTGCGCTCGCTCGGCACCGTGCTCACGCAGCCGATGACGATTTACTACCGCGGCGCCGAGACGATCGATCGCTTGTCGCAGCTGCGCGGCAAGCGCGTCGCCATCGGCCCCGACGGCAGCGGCACGCGCGCGCTCGCGCTCAAGATGCTCAAGGCCAACGACCTCGACGAGAAGACCGTGACGCTCGTGCCCGAGCACGGTGACGAGGCGGCGCGCGGGCTCGAGGCCGGCACGCTCGACGCGGGCTTCTTCATGGGCGACTCGGTGACGCCCGACGTGCTGCGCCGGCTGCGCGAGGCCAAGGGCGTGCGCCTCATGAGCTTCCGTCAGGCGGAAGGTTATGTGCGGCGCCTGAAGTTCTTGCGGCACCTGACGCTGCCCGAGGGCGCGATGGACCTCGGCCGCGATTACCCGTCGGAGACGGTCGAGCTCGTCGGGCCCGCCGTCGAGCTGGTCGCGCGCGCCGACCTGCACCCGGCGCTGTCGGACTTGCTCATCGGCGCGGCGCGCGAGGTGCACGGGGCCGCCGGCATGTACCGCGCCGCGGGCGAGTACCCGGCGCCCATCGCCCACGAGTTCCCGCTGTCGGACGACGCCGCCCGCTACTACAAGTCGGGCGGGCAGTTCCTCTACAAATGGCTGCCGTTTTGGCTGGCGAGCCTCGTCGATCGCGTGCTCGTCGTCGTGCTGCCGCTGCTCGTGATCGTCGTGCCGCTGACGCGCGCCGCGCCGGCGCTCTACCGCTGGCGCGTGCGGTCGCGCATCTACCGCTGGTACGGCGCGCTCATGGCCATCGAGCGCTCGATGCGCGCCGACCATTCGCCCGAGAACGCCGCGCAGATCGGCAAGCGCCTCGACGAGATCGAAGCCGCCGTCAACGAGCTGCGCACGCCAGCGTCGTTCGGCGACCAGCTCTACGTCTTGCGCGACCACGTCGCGACGGTCCGCCGCCGCCTCGTCTAGATAGATGGGGACCAGCAGACTGGTTCCCAAACCCTCCGCGCTCGCTCCGGCCGGCGAAGCCGGCCGCGCTCGACGAGCGCCGGTTTGAAAGCTCAGCGCTTCTTCTTTTTGCCCTTGGCCTTGGGCTTCGCGGGCGCGGGGGTGAACTCGTCGCCGTTGGCGTCGTCGCTCGCGGGTTTCGCGGCGTCGGCGGGAGCTTCCTCTTTGGGCGCTTCGCTCTTGGCAGGCTCTTCGGCCGGCGCCTTCTCGCCCGACGACTCTTCGTTCTTCTTCACGGCCTCTTCGGCGGGCGCCTCGCCGGCGCCGCCCGCTCCGACGAAGAGATCGGGCCAGCGATCGCTGCCGCCGTCGAAGGTCATGCGCACGGCCGTGTTCGCGGGCGTGCCCACCTCCCACAGGTAGATCTCGTAGTCCTCGGCGTCGTGCTCGCCGCTGCCCTTGGCCGCGCCGAACACGAGCCACTTGCCGTCGCTCGAAAGGCGCGGGAACGCCTCGTGGGAGCGCTTGCCCGGCATGTCGAGGAGGTGCGCAGGCGCCTTCGCGTCGCCGGCGGGCGTCTCGGCGTCCTCGTCGCCTTTGTCCGCGCTCTTGTCTTCACCTTCCGCGGCCGGCTTGGCCGCGACGAGGTCGCCGTGCTGGACGTCGGCGCGCTCGAGCGCGACGAGGCCGCGGCCTTTCGTGCCGACCCACACGACCGACGCGTCGTTGGGGCCCCACTCGATGCCCGTGCCGCTGCCGATGATCGACCAAGACTTCTTCTTGAGGTGCCAGATGCCGACCTGGCGGTGCGCGCCCACGAGCGTGAGCGCGACGAGGTGGCCGGTCGCCGAGAGGCGCGGCTCCTCGACGATCGTTCCCGCGCCGAAGCCGCACGTCGTCGTGTCGAGCACGGTGGTCTCTTCGTCGGCGCCGATCTTCTTGCGCAGGATCTTCGCGCCGCGCTGGTAGAGGATCTCGTCGGGCGTGATCCACGTGCCCCACGTCGCGTCTTCGATCTCTTTGCCGATGCCGCGGCCGTCGAGGCCGACGACGTAGAGGTCCCACGTGCCGGGCGTGTTCGCGTCGGACTCGTGCACGAAGCCCTCGTCGCGGCTGCGCGAGAACAGCACGCGTGCGCCGTCGGGCGACAGGCGCGGGTTCCAGTCGGTGAAGTCGCCCTTCGTGAGCTCGCGGACGTCGGTGCCGTCGGTCTTCATGGCGTAGACGTGCGGCAGGCCGGCGCGCGCGCTCGTCCACACGATCGTGCCGGCGACCTTGCCGCCGATGGTCTTCTGGAGATCGAGGTCCGAGGCCTTCGGCGCGTGCGTCGTCGTCTCGGAGGTCGTGGCGCAGCCCGTGGCGGCGAGCAGCGCGAGGAGCGTCACCCTAAGGAGGTTCGTCGTCGGCGTCTTCGTCATGAGAGCCGCGCGATACACCTCGCCGATAATTTTTGCAACTACGCCAGGAGCGCGAGCAGGTCGTCTCTCGTGAGCGCGGCCGCGCCCGCGGCGTCGCCGAGCGCGGTGTCGACGAGCGCGCGCTTCTGCTCCTGCAGCGCGAGGATGCGCTCTTCGACGGTGTCGAGCGCGACGAGGCGGTACACGGTCACGGGCTTGTCTTGGCCGATGCGGTGCGCGCGATCGGCGGCCTGATCCTCGACGGCGGGGTTCCACCACAGATCGCACAGGAAGACGTGATCGGCCGCCGTGAGGTTGAGGCCCGTGCCGCCCGCCTTGAGCGACACGAGCAGCACGGGCGGCCCGTCGTCCGATTGGAACTGGTTGACGACGGCCGCGCGATCGCGCGTCGAGCCGTCGAGGCGCGAGAAGCGCAAGCCCGCGCGCGGCAGGTGCGGCTCGACGAGATCGAGGAACGACGTCCACTGCGAGAACACGAGCGCCTTGTGGCCGTCGGCGGCCGCGCTGCCGAGCGCCTCGACGAGCGCCTCGACCTTCGACGACGTCGCCGCCGTCTGCCCCGGCACGAGCGCCGCGTGCGACGCCGCTTGCCGCATGCGCAGCAAGGCTTCGAGCGCGCGCATGACGCCGCCGGAAGACTCGAGCAGCGCGACGACTTCCTTTTGTGCGGCGGCGCGGACGGCGTCGTAGACGGCGCGCTCGCGCTCGTCGAGGGCGACGCGCAGCACGGCCTCGGTGCGCGGCGGCAGCTCGGGCGCGACGTCGCGCTTGAGGCGCCGCAACACGAACGGCCGGATGCGCGCGCGCAGCTTCGCGGCGGCGTCGCCGTCGCCAGCCGCGATGGGCCTCGCCGTGCGCGCGTCGAAGTCGCCGCGCCCGCCGAGCAACCCGCGGTTCGCGAAGTGCATGAGGCTCCACAGCTCGTCGAGGCGGTTCTCGACGGGCGTGCCCGACAGCGCGAGGCGGAACTCGGCGTCGAGCCCGAACGCCGCGCGCGCGACCTGGCTCTCGGGGTTCTTGATGGCCTGCGCCTCGTCGAGGAAGACGGCGCGCCACGTCTTCGCCGACAGCGCGGCGGCGTCGAGGCGCAGCAGCGCGTAGCTCGTGATCGTGACGTCGGCCTTGGGATCGAGCTCGCGATCGGGGCCGTGGTAGACGCTGACGCGCAGGTTGGGACGAAAGCGGCGCGCCTCGGCCGCCCAGTTGTGCAGCACGCTGGTCGGGCACACGACGAGCGTGCCCGGCCCGGCCACGCACAACGCCTGCAGCGTCTTGCCGAGGCCCATGTCGTCGGCGAGCACGCCGCCGAGGCGCGCGCCGCGCAGGAACGACAGCCACGCGACGCCTTGGCGTTGATACGGCCGCAACGTCGCGACCAGATCGGCCGGCAGCGGCGGCTCGGGCAGCTTCTCGAACGCGCCGAACAGCGGCTCGAGGCGCTCGAGGCCCGCGGGGCGCGGTTGATTGAGATCGTCGCAGAGCGGGCCGAGGCGCGGCAGCGCGTGCGGCGCGAGGCGGCCGGCGGCGTCGCGCGCCGCGAGCAGATCGGCGACGCGCTCGCCGTGGGCGTCGAGCCACGTGCGCGGCAGCTCGGCCCAGCCGCCGCCGAGGAGCGGCACGAGCCCGAGCCCTTCGCGCCACGCGCGCACGACCGCCTCGGCGTCGACGGTCGCGCCTTCTCCGCCGGCCGCGGCTCCGCTCTTGCCGATGACGTCGAACCGCAGATCGAACGTCACGATCGGCGGGCCGCCGTCGGCGGCGGGCGCGCTCGCGAGGCGCAGGCGCGGCTCGAGGCGCTTGGTTTCGCTCACGACGCGCGCGGCCTCGCCCGTGAGGCCGCCGCGCCAGCGTCGCAGCTTTTCGGCGAAGCGCGGCGCGTCCGCGCCCGCGTAGCTCGTGCGGCGGCCCGGTACGAGGTCGAGGTCCTCGCGCAGCTTGAGCACGAGCGCGCGCTCGGCCGCGGGGTCGCGCACGGGTGCCTGGCGCGAGCGGCCGAGGAGCGCGAGCTTGCCGAGCTGCCCGGACTGTCCTGGCTGGGCGCCGTCGTCGACGCGCGCGAACGGCGGCGCGCCGTAGACGAGCGTCGGCAGCACCGAGAGCCCGTCGCCCGCGTGCGACAGGTCGAGCACGAGCCGCGGCGCGACGCCGCGCACGAGCGTCGGCACGCGCGCGCTGCGCACGTCGACCTCGATGCGGCGCGCGAGGTCGGGCAGCACCGTCGCCGCGAGCCCGCCCAGATCGCGCGGGGCCGTGACGCGCACCTGCGGCAGGTGCTGCAGCCACGGCCCCGACAGATCGGTCTCGCCGAGGCGCTGCAGCGCGAGCGCGTCGGGCGCGCCTGCGTCGGCGACGAGCGCGACGCCCGCGCTCACGACGGCGCGGATCTCGGGCGCGGCCTCGATCGTGAGCACGACGTCGTCGCCGCGATCCTCGACGCGCGCGCGCGGCGCGAGCTCGCCCTCGGCGATCGCGACGGGCGCGCCGTCGAGCAACACGCGCTCGCAGCCCACGAGCACGCGCAGGAGCGCGTCGAGCTTCGTGGGGGCGAGCGCGGCGCGCGACGCCGTGCCGAGCAGCTGGTCGGCGCGCAGGTCGGCCTGCTCGGGGCTCACGCCCGCGGCGTCGACGGGGCGCGACAGCAGCGCCGACAACGTCGTCGGCAACGCGACCTCGCGCCCGTCGTGGTAGCGGATCGCGCGCGCGAGGCGCAGGCCCGTACCCGATTCGTCGCGCGTGAAGCGGTAGAGCACGCGGCCCCAGCTGGGCGCGCGTGCCGGGCGGGGCGCCTCGGACGAAGTCGCGTCTGCTGTCCTGGCCGGGGCAACACCGGCCTCGGCCGCTCCCTCGTCGAGGCGCGCCAGCACGATCGCGGCGGCGGCGACGTGCTCGCACGGGCTGACGCGGCTGCCGCAGTCGCAGTCCCACTCGCGCTCGCCCGGGACCAGCACGGCGCTGGGCGCGACCGGCCGTCCGGGTGAACGCACGCGCGCCACGATCTCGTCTTCATTGCTCGACTCGACGAGCACGGCATCCTCGCGTGCGAGCTTGACGGCCGCTGACCACGTCCCAGGTTTCGCCGCGCGCCGGATGGTGTCGGCGAGTTTCCGGAGCGCGGTTTTTTGCGCGTCGTCGCTCATGTCACAGGCGAATTCGGGGCCTTCAAGTCGGGGCCCACCTCGACCGATAGAGCCCCCGAACCGTGTACATCTCGAAACGGCCAACCTTGCCGCGCCGACCGAAATCGTGCGACGATGCGCGCGCCCGCCGCATTATTCGCTCGTTTCTTCATCACTAGGAGATCATCGATGCAGAAGCTTCTTGGCTCGTCCGCTCGGATCGGACTTGGAATCGCCCTTCTCTGGGCCGTCGGTTGCGGTGGCAGCAGCCATACAAACACCGACGCCAAGGACGCGCCAAACGATAATTCGACGGGCAACGCGGGCACGGACGGCGGCGTCGGTGGTGTCGGCGGCATCATCGGGACGGGCGGCAACGGCGGAGGCACGGCGGGCGCGGGCGGCGAGGTCGGCGGCAACGGCGGCGGCACGGCGGGCGCGGGCGGAAACGTCGGCGGCGCGGGCGGCAACGCGGGCGCTTCGGGTGGCAACGGCGGCGGCAATGGGGGGACGTCGGGCGCGGGCGGCAGC
>DASZRT010000084.1:0-34500 GCA_035549075.1 Polyangia bacterium
CGCCGACGCCACCGTCCGCGACGCCGCCCGCGCCGCCGCCGCTGCCGCCCGCCGCGGCGTCGACCTTCACGCGGCCGTCCGTCGCTTTGAGCGTCATCGTCACGGGATCGTAGTTGGTGTCGACGCTGGGATCAGCGCACACGTGCGTGTCCGACGTGCAGACCTGCTTCTCGGGGCAGTCGACGTTGGTGACGCAGCCGTCGCGGCACTGGCCGTCGATGACGCTGCAGACGAGCGGATCCTTGCATTGGCTCGTGTACGTGCACGAGGCCAGCTCGGGCGCCTCGCACGTCGTGCCCGTGACGACGCCGCCGTCGGCGTCGACGATCGTCGCCTTGATGCAGCGCTGGCCCGCGTTCGGGCAGTCCGCCGACGTCGCGCACGCCTTGACGCAATAGCCGAGCGAGCAGACCTGCAGCGGGTTCTTGCAGTCACTCGTGTGCAGGCACTGCGGCGAAATCGGCGGGCCCGAGCTCGAGTTGCACCCGAGCGCGCCTGCACAAAAAGCGACCAACAAAGCGATCCCCCGACGCGACGGCCTCATGGAAACCGCTCGTTAGCACGACGACGGGCGCGCCTCAATGGTCGCGCGTCACGCGGCGCATCGCTTGACGCGCGCGAAACTCAGGCGATCTCGGTGAGATTTCCCGAGTAGCCCGTGCCGAAGCTCGTCGCGGGCACGCCCATGAGCGTCGAGATCGACGCGAGCAGCCGGTTGTGCGGCACGCCGGTGTTGCCGCTGGACCAGTACGCGCCGGTCTTGCCGGCCCACGAGCCGACCTTGACGTTGCGCCCCGCCTGCAGCGCCCCGCCCGCGCGCCCCACGAGCACGTACGGGATGTTGCTCACCGAGTGGAACGAGCCCTCGCTCATGTCGTTGCCCATGGCGATGAGGCTGTTGTCGAGCATCGTGCCGCCGTTCTCGGTCGTGGCGTCGAGCAGGCCCGCGAGGTACGCGAGCTGCTGCATGTACCAGGTGTCGATGAGGATCTTCTTCGGGTAGCCCATCTTGCCCTCGTGGGCGATGCCGTGGACCTCGCCGATCGCGTCGGTCGTCGGATCGTCGAGGTTGAGGAAGGGCATCGTGTAGGGGCCGCTGCCGCCGTCGTCGGCCCAGCTCAGCGAGACGGTGCGCGTGACGTCGCAGCGGAGCGCCATCGCGACGAGATCGCTGAACGCCTTCATCTGATCCTGGTACATCGTGGGCGCGCCGGGATCGACGGGCGCGCAGCCGGCGGCGGGGCCCGTCGCCGTGAGGCTGGTCTCGAGCTGGCGGATCGAGTCGAGGTGCGCCTGGATCTTCGCCTTGTCGTCGGTGCCCCGGCGCGCCGCGAAGCCATTGAGCTCGGCCGAGACGTAGTCGAGCACGCTCTTGCGGCGCATCGTGAGCGAGGAGACCTGACCCGTCGGCTGCGCGACGCCCGAGAACAGCGTCTTGTAGAGGCGCGCGACCTGCGTCTCGCCCGTGTTCTGCGAGCCGTCGGCGCGGTAGCTCGTCGACTTGCCCTGCACGGTGATCACGAGCAGCGGCACGGGCAGGTTCACGCTCTTCGCGACCTCGGTCGAGATGACCTGATCGATCGACGGCCCCGTCGCCGTGCAGTTCTGCCCGCCGGTGTTCTTGTACGTGCCCGTGAACATCGTCGGGAACGAGAAGTGGCCGTCGTAGGTGTGGCCGCCGTCGAGCATGTTCTTCATGTCGAGGCCCGCGACCATCGTGACCTTCGACTTGAGCGCCGCGAGCGGCGCCATGATGTCGCTGGCCGTGGGATCGTCGGCGGGCGGATAGAAATTGGGCTGCGCGACGCCGTTGCTCCAGGCGATCGTGATGAGGCGCTTGGGCGCGGCGCCCGCCGCGTAGGCGCGCTCACCCTCGAGCATCGGCAGGAACGCCGCCGTCGCGCCGACGCCCTGCAAAAAGGCCCGGCGCGAAAGCCGCGCGCGCGTCGTCGACGTGCGGATCGCGGGCGCTTTTTGAATCTTCACGGCGTCTCTCCCGGCGAAAGGCTGCGGTAACGGAAGCTGCGCATCGTCGACACGGCGACCATGAGGTCCTGCACCGTCGCGGCGTCGCCCGCGAACGCCGTGGCCGCCGCCTGCAGCGAGGCCGCGTCGGCGTCGGTGTCGTCGCGCAAGAGCGCGTAGCGCGCCCACGTCGCCGCGAAGCACGACCGCACCTCGGCGCTCGTCGCGAGCAACCCCACGAGCGAGACGGCGCCGTCGAAGTCGTGCGAAACACCGTCGAGCGTGATCTTGCCCGTGGCGTCGACGGGCAGTCCGTTGTCGATCATTCGGTACTGGCCGATGCCGTCGTAGTTCTCGAAGGCGAAGCCGATCGGATCCATCACCGTGTGGCAGCCTTTGGCGCAGTCGTTCTGGTCGTGGATCGTGAAGCGCTGGCGCGTCGTGCCGCCCGCCGAGGCCGGCATGGGCGGCGGCACGTTCGCGGGCGGCGGCGGCAGCGAGTGGCACTGGAACTTCGTGTAGATCGCCTTCCCTCGGCGCACGGGGTTCGAGCCGTCGGCGTTGCCCGTGAGCGCGAGGAACGACCCCTGCGTGAGCAAGCCCGCGCGCTGCGTGGACGGCAGGTCCGTCTTCGTCACGCCCGTGCCGCTCGCCGTCGCGCCGTAGACGGGCGCGAGCGTCGAGTTGATGTACGAGTACGGCGCGCCCAGCAGCGTCGCGAGGCGGCCGTCGCCGCCGAACACGACGTTCTGCACGAACGCGCTCGTCTCGTCGAGCATCGCCTGCTCGACGGCGGGCGTGTACACGGGGTACGCCGTCGCGCTCTTCGTGCGCGCGGGCAGGCCGTCGAGCTCGAGCCAGTCGGACACGAAGCTCGACACCGTCGACTTCGCCTTGGGATCCATGAGCAGGCGGCGCGCCGCCGTCTGGACGCCCGCGGCCGTGTCGAGCTTGCCCGCGCCCGCGTCGGCGAGGAGCTCGTCGTCGGGCATCGAGCCCCAGATGAAGTACGAGAGGCGCGAGGCGATCTGGTACGACGACAGGCGCACGACCGAGCCCTCGTGGATGAGCGCGTCGGCGGGCGCCGCCTCCCAGTGGTAGAGGAACTGCGGCGACTGCAGCATCGCCTCGATGAGCACGGTGACGGCGTCGGCGAAGGCGAGGCCGAGCGTCGTGCGGGCCGTCGTGTAGAGCGCCTGCAGGCGCGTCGCCTCGTCCTTCGCGACGGGGCGGCGGAACGCGCGCAGGCCGAACGTCGAGATGAACTGCGCGGCGCACGCGTCCTCGCCCGCGGCTGACGGATCGCACGGCAGCAGCTTGCCCATGACGACGTTGGCCTTCGCGTTCGTGGCCAGCGTCTCGGCGGCCGTGCGCAGGAGCGTCGCGTCCTGCACGGCGAGATCGCCCGCGCGCCGGAACAAGAACGTCGTGTCGCGATCGGTGGGGAATTGGTTCGCGGGCTGCGACGTGTCGCCCAAGAGATCGCGGACGGTGTCGTTGTACTCGCGGTTCGTGAGGCGGCGCATCGGCATCGGGCCCGCGGCGTTGGGATCGCCGGGCGTCACGGGCACGGTGCCCGTCGAGCCGCCCGAGGCGGACGTTCCGCCCGCGCCGGTCGCGTTGCCTCCGTTGCTCGACGCGCTCGGGCCGGCGATCGATCCGGTGCATGACGCCGCCGTCGTCGCGAGCGCGCCGATCAGCAAGGCATCAGCGAAGGTGAATCTGAGAGAACGACGCACGAAGCCTCCTCGGGGGTTCTCGCGACGCGCGGCCGCGGAGAGAGAGTCGACGCGTTGACTGGCCTCAAAGCGTAGGCGTCGTGCGCGCCGCTGTAAAGCACGCATGCGCACAATCGGCTTGTTTTTCCGTGTGTTTCGCAGCTTTTGTTGCGCAACACCGCGAGCGGTTGCGCAACGAGCGCGGGCGCCCGTCAGCCGAAAACGCCGCGGATCACGCCGGTGTTCCACGCGGCGTCGCCCCACGACGTCATCGACGAGAGGCCGAACGCCTGTGCGGCCGTCACCCACAGGTCGCTCATGTAGGGCGCGGGAGGCTTCGTGTATTTCCCGCCGGGCGAGAATTGCGCGTTGGTCTTCGCGTCGCCCAGCTGCAAGAAGCTGCCGCCCGCGAGCTTGAGGAACTTGCCGCCGAAGAGCACGACGGGCATGTCGACGGCGCCGTGCGCGTTGCCGTCGCTCACCTCGGACCAAAAGACGACGAGCGTGTTGTCGAGCAGCGTGCCGCCGCCGAGGTCGGGCGTCGCCGCCATCTCGGCGAGCAGCTCGGCCGTGCGATCGCAGTAGTACTTGTCGATCAAGTACTGCGCGTCGACGGCGCCGTTGCCCACGCCGTGCGAGATGTCATGGTGCCCGTTGGGATCGGCGATGGCGTTGCCGTTGGGATCTTTGTACTTGCCTGCGAGCGCCGGATCGTTGAACACGCCGTTTTGAAAGTGGATGCCCGAGTTGCCGTAGGCGAACGAGAACGAGACGACGCGCGTGAGGTCGCACATGAACATCGTCTTGATGATCTCTTTGTGCTGCTGCCACATCGGGAACGTCTGCACGTCGAGCTGACCGACGTTCATGTAGCCGCCCTGCGGTGACGGCTGCGAGAACATGCCCGTCGCGGGCGTGAGCGGGCCGCCCGGGAACGACGGCGGCGTGCACGTCATGCCCGACGACGCGCTCGCGGCGAGGCTCGTCTCGAGCTGGCGAACGGCGTCGAGGTGCGTCTGAAGCTTCGGGAGCTGCGACTTCGGCAGGCGGCTCTGCAGCGACGTCAGGCCGCCCAGCGCGAAGTCGAGCACGCTCTTTTGCTGCGCGGCCGCGCGCATGACGTCGGCGGCGCTCATGCCCATCGTCGCGGCGCCGAAGTAATTCTTGAACGCGGCGGCGGGGCTCGGCTGCGGCCACAGCGGGCGCGGTCCGCCGCCCGCGGCGCCCTTCGCGTACGACGTCACGCGCAGCGCGTGGTTGTCGTTCGTCTGATCGGCGGACTCGGTCGACGCCGCCAGCTGCACCGATTGAACCGGGCACGGCGCGCCCCGCAACGCCGCGACGTTCGCGAGCAAGAACTGGTCGATCGATTGATCCGACGCCGTGATCGTCTTGCCGTTGGGATCGGCGCGCGTCGACGGCGTCGCCGACGACGACTGCGGCCACGACGACGCGCCGGCGTCCTTCACGGGCGGCGCGACCATGCCCAGGAACCCCGAGCCGTGCGCGTCGCCGAGCCAAAATTGGTTGCGCGGGTTCGACAGACCCTTGAGCACGACCATCTGGTCTTGCAGCGCCGCGATCTTGCCGTCGGTGAACGACGACAAGAGCGCCGACGCTTTCCAACCGACATTGCCCGTGGCGCCGGCGCCCAAACTGGGCCACCAGCGCCCGTTGCCGAGCGACGACGTGCCGCACGGCCGGTGGATGAGCAGCAACCGCTGCGGCGCCGCGCCCGTCGCCGCGTGCGTGAAGAACGGACGCGCGAGCGACGCCGCGCCCGCCGCGGCCACACCACCGAGAAAATGGCGACGCTTCACAGATCCCTCGTTTGAAAGGCTGGCGACGTCACGATCGACAAGAACAAGTCGGTGAACGAGCCGCTCTGCGCGAAGCGATCCTTGATCGCCTGCAGATCACACGAGCCCTCGGCGTCGACGGCGTGATCCAGCGTGTAGGTCGCGAGGCTCGTCGCCGCGCAGTCGGACACCTGCCGTCCTTTCGCGAACAGCGCCGCGACGTCGGCGACACCTGAGACCGGCGTCGACGTCGGCATCGACATGGGCGCGCCGTCGGTGAGCACACCCGCGAGCACCGTGGCCGACGCGTCGATGGGCGCGCCCGGCGGCGTGCTCGTCGGATCGGCCGTGCGGTAGCGGCCGATGCCGTCGTAGTCGAGCGTCACGAGGCCGAAGGGATCGAAGCGGCCGTGGCAGATCGAGCCGCACGTCGCGTCGCGCGTGATCGCCTGCTCGCGCGTGCTGCCCTTGATCGTCGCGGCGACCGTGCCGGCGTTGGCGGGCGGCGGCGGCAACACGGGCGCGCACAGCAAGTTGTAGTAGACCCACAGGCCGCGGTGGATGACGTCGTCGCCCGCGGCGTTCTTGTCCGAGGCCGCGAGCAGCGCCGGCTGCGTGAGCACGCCGCCCGCGTAGGCGTCGCCCGTCGTCGTGATGGGCTGCAGGTCGGCGCCCGTGACCGAAGGGAGTCCATACGCCGCCGCGATGGCGTCGTTGGCGTACAGCTTCCGCGACGTGAACAGATCGGAGAAGCGTCCGCTCCACATGACGTCGTTCAGGAACTTCTGCGCGCTCGCGTAGAGCGGCGCCTGCAGCGACGCGAAGGACGGGTACTGGGTCGCGTCCTTCTGCGTGAACGGCAGCGCCTCGAAGTCCAAGTAGTACGACACCTTCTTCATGAGGTTCGCGCGCACGTCGGGCAGCGCCATCAAACGCGTGACCTCTCCGGCCAGCACGTCGGAGCGCGCGAGCGAGCCGTCGGCGGCCTTGGCCCACAGCGAGGCGTCGGGCGCCGAGTCGAGCAGCGCGAAGCCGACCGCCGACGCGAGCTCGTACGGCGTGAGCTGCACCTTGCCGGACGTCACGCCGCCGGCGCCGAGCTCCGAGCGGTACAAGAACGCGGGGTGGATGAGCGCCGCTTCGATCGTGAGCTGCAGCTGGCGCGCGGGTCCGTCGGTCGACGCGCCGTTGAAGATCGCGAGCAGGCCGCTGATCTCGTCGTCGGTCACGGGCCGCCGCCACGCGCGCGGGAGCTTCGCGCGCAGGAACGCCTCGACGCACGTCGCGTTCACGGCGCCGGCCGCGCAGGGCGACGTCGACGTCGGCGAGGCCGCGAGCAACGTCGCGACCTGATCGGCGGCGCGCAGGTACGCCTGCACGGTCGTCGCGTCGATTTGCGCGCTCTCGTTGAACGAGTACGCGCCGCTCGCGCTGGGCGGCGCCGTGACGTCGACGTTCGCGGGGAACGTCACGCCGAAGACGTCGCGCACGACGTTGCGATACTGGCGGTCCGAAATCACCGACAGCCGCGCCGGCGCGAGCGACGCGCCTGGAACGCACCGGCCGTCTGACATGGCGGCCGCGCCGCCCGTGCCTGTGTTCGTCGCGCTGCCGCCCGTGCCCGGGGCGCCGCCGCCGTTCGACGCGCCGGCCACGTTCGCGCCGCCTTCGACGCGCCCCGTGCACGCCCCCGCCAGGAGCGCCGACGCGGCCAAGGCCGCAAAATGACTGGATCCAAGCCGCATCTCGAGCCCGCTCGGATAGAGACGTCCGAGGGCCCGGTTTGCAGGCGCGGCAAATGTGCGCCGCTAGTTCGCGCAGCCGATGCGGGTCTCGTCGATCGCGACCTCGTCGATCCAGGCGACGAAGCCGGGCGTGACGGCCTGGTAGTTGTACCAGCCGACCTCGATCGTCGAGAAGACGTCGGGGATGCCCGTGCCGGCCAGCTTGCCGGCGCCGTTCATCTTCGCGATCTGCGTGATCTCTTTGTCGTCGAAGTAGAAGTGGTAGCTCTGGTCGGCGGCGTCGATGTGCCACTCGGCGCAGTGCCAGTCGGCGTCGTACTTGTACAGGTAGTCGCTGCCCGTGCCGAACTCGGCGCCGTTGGGCTGCACGTTGTAGAGGAACTGGTGCTTGCCGTTCGGATCCTCGACGGTGTCGACGACGCGCACCTCTTCGTCGCCCGTGCCCTGCGGGTTCTTGCCGACGAGCGCGACCATCGTCGAGTGCAAGTAGCCGTTGATCTTGGGCGCGGGCAGTTGAACTTTGTAAAAGATGCGGCCCCAATGAGCGCCGCCGAAATTCGTCGCCGGCAAGACGATGCGCCGCGGTCCGTTCATGACGGCGCCGAGCTTGAGCGCGTGCGCGCCGCGCGCGGCCTCGGCGTCGTCGACGCCCGAAAGCGTCGCGTCGCCTTGGCGCGTCCAGCCCGTGGGGATCGCGCCCTTCGCCGTCGACTCGAAGCTCTCGCACACGAGGTACTTGCCGGGCGTGCAGCGCGACGCGACGCCCGTCTCGGGTCCGCCGTCCGTGCTCGCGCCCGCGTCCATCGTCGGCGCGCCGCCCGATCCTGTCGTGCCGCCGCCGCTCGCGGTCACGCCACCCGATCCCGTCGCGCCGCCGCCGCTCGGTGATCCACCGCCGCCGCCGCCCGAACCGCCCGCGCTCGACGTCGCCCCACCACTCGACGATCCACCTCTGCCGCCCGCTCCAGCGTCAGAATTGTGGCTCGCGCCCCCGCCGCACGCCGCGATCACCGTCACCGACGCGACGATCGCGATGCGCAAAATCGTCATGGCCTTAGGGTATCTGGTTTCGTTTACGCGTTCACCAACGAAACCTTCGTTGACGAGCGTTCGTTCACTTGCTTCGTGCGACAATGAACCGCTTGTCCATTTCCCTCGATCGCGCGAGCGACCTGCCTCCGCGCGAACGTCGCGCGACGGCGCGCCTCGCGCCGCTCGCGTTCATCCCCGCGCTCGACGGCGTCCGTGGTGTCGCGATCGTCGCCGTCATGCTCCACAACTTCAGCGGCATCGGCGAGCCGCCCACGCGCTTGAGCCACGTCTTCGAGTGGGGCTGGACCGGCGTGCAGCTCTTCTTCGTGCTGTCGGGCTTCCTGATCACGCGCATCTTGCTCGAGGCGGGGCGCTCGCCCGGCGTGCTGCGCGCGTTCCTCGCGCGCCGCGTGCTGCGCATCGTGCCGCTCTACTTCGCGACGCTCGCCGTCTACTTCTTCGTCGTGCCGCTCCTGTTCGACGCGCCCACCGTCGTCGCCGCCGAGCACAACCAGCTCTGGTACTGGCTGTTCCTCTCGAACTGGGGCGATCCGCTCGGCTTCGGCGCGCCCGGGCTGCAGCACCTGTGGTCGATCGCCGTCGAGATACAGTTCTATTTGTTGTGGCCGTTCGTCGCGCTCGGCGCGAGCGATCGCCGGCTGCGGCGCCTGTGCTTCACGCTGATCTTCTTGTCGCTCGTGAGCCTCATCGGCATTCGCTTCGGCTGGGGCTCGTCGTCGTCGGCCGTCTACAAGTTCACGGTGACGCGCATGAGCGCGCCCGTCATCGGCGGCCTCGTCGCGCTCGTGACGAAGCGGCGCGCGTGGTGCGCGCTGTACATGAGGCACCGGGTCGCGCTCGGCTGGACGACGGCGGGCGCGCTGTTGGTGCTGGTCGCGTGGCGCCACGGCCTGCAGCACACCGATCCCGCGGTGCAGACGATCGGCTACGCGCTCGTCGCGCTGTTGTTCGCGCAGTGGCTGCTCACGATCGTGCTCGGGTTGCCGGCGCTCGGTGGCGCGATGTTGTCGCTGCCGTCGTGGCGGCCGTTGCGCGTCGTCGGGCGGCTCAGCTACGGCATGTACATCCTGCACTACCCGCTGCACTGGGCGGCCATGAAGCCGCTGTCGCCGTGGCTGCTCGCGGGGCCGTGGAGCCCGCTGCGGCAGCTGGGCTACATCGCCGTCGCCATGGCCGTGACCACGGGGCTCGCGCAGGTGTCGTGGATGTTCTTCGAGCGCTACTTCATCGCGCTCAAGCGCCACTTCCCCGTGCCTCGCGGCGGCATCGGCGAGACGCCCGAGCCGATCATCCGGACGTTCGTTTCGTAGCGAGCTCCCGCGCCGCGAGCTCCCGCGCCGCGAGCTCGATGAACCCGCGGATCCAGATGAGGTTGATCTCGTCGGCGAGGGCGGCCGGCGTGTCGGTCGTCGTCTCGATCGCCGCGGTGTAAGCCACGCCCGCGCGGTGGAAGGCGTCGGTCACGCTGCCGTCGTGGCACTCGATGAAGCCGTCGGCGTCGGCGCGCACGTCGGTGCCGGGCTCGTAGCCCGAGTCGACGAGCGCGTTGCGCAGCACGGGCATGAGCGCGCCCGAGCGCGCCTGCAGCGGCCGGTACGGCGCGCGATCGCCGAACACGTACGAATAGAAGACGTGCCCGTGGATGAAGTTGTCCTGGTGCAGGTCGAGCGCGGCGACGGGAGGTGCGTGGCGCCCGAGCTCGCGCGCGAGCGCGACGGTCTCGCGCGGGCCGCCGTCGTGCCGTCGCCACGAGAGCGGCGTTTCACCTTCGTGCAGCTCGCCGCGCCACACGCCGGGCGCAACCTCGTAACGAAGGAAGTCGTTGTTGGGCCGCTCACCGCCCGCGTTGTAGCGCGTGTGCAGCTCGAAGCCCGAAGGGTTCACGCACGGATACAAACGCAAGCCGACGCCGCGCGCGCGGGCCTCGTCGAACAATTCATGCGCGTGCGCCGCGAGCGTGAGCGGCCCGGCCTTCTCGTCGCCGTGAAAGCCCGCGGTGACGACGACCTCGCACGCGCCGCCCACCGCCGCGACGAGCAGCGGGTACGCGCGCCCGCCCTCGACGACCTCGCCGTAATCGGCGGCGTCGACGCCCGCGATCCTCAACGAGGCGAGCCAGCGAGCCGCGAGCTCGGCGAACGACATCAGCCCGGTGTACAGACGCTGTTGCTGCAGAGCTCGGTCGCCTGACACGCGAGGTGGCAGCCGCCGCAGTTCTGCTTGTCGGTCGTGAAGTCGGCGCAGTACGTCCCGTCGCACGCGACCTGCGGGTAGGCGCACTTGATCGCCATCGAGGCGTCCTGCTGCACCTGCTGCGGCAAGCACGTCGCGTCGCTGCAGTAGTACCCGGCGCTGCACACGTTGAAGCACTTCCCGCAGTTGTTCGTGTCGATCATGATGTCGGAGCAGTAAGCGGGGCCCGCCGCGGGCGTGCACGTGATCATGCCGCCCGTGCACGTCGGGGGCGGGTACGTGACGGCGGCGTCGTCGCTCGGCGCGCTCGCGTCGAACGTCGGCGGGATGCCGCACGCACCGGCGTTGCACGGCTGGCTCGTCGGGCACACGTTTCCGCACGCGCCGCAGTTGCGCGGGTCGGTGAGCAAGTTCGCGCACAGCGCGGCGCCGGCGTTGGGGCACGCCGCGAGCCCGATGTACGTGCCGCCGCCGCCCTGGCACTGGCCGTTCGTGCAGATCGCGTTCTGCGCGCAGACCTTGCCGCAGCCGCCGCAGTTCACGGGGTCGCGCATCGGATCGGTGCACACGCTGCCCTTGTCGGCGCCGACGTCGCACGAGAGCGTTCCGCTCGGGCACGCAGGCGTCACGCAGTGGCCGCCGCTGTCGCACGTCTGGCCCGAGGCGCAGACGGCGGCCTGGCGGCAGTCGGGCGCGCACGTGCCGGCGTCGCACACGAAGCCGTCGCGCACGGCGGCGCAGTCGGCGTCGGTCGCGCACTGCGCGAGGCAGCTGCCGAAGGTGCCGCTGAGCGGCGACGACACGCAGGCCTGCCCCGTCTGGCACGGGATGCCGACGTCGCACAGGGTCGAGCAGAAGCCGCCCGGCCAGCCGAAGCGCGTCTGGTCCATGCAGAAGCCGGTCCCGCAATCGGTGTTCTTCGTGCACGTCGCGCCGAACGGCAGGTCGCCCGCCGAGAACGTGCACGCGCCGCCGCTGCAGGTGCCGTCGCAGAACATGCCGCACCCGTTGCAGTTGCGAGGATCGTCCTGCAGCGACGTGCAGCCCGTGCCGCACATCGTGAACGAGCCGCCGCACCCGCCGGTGCTCGTCGCCGTCGTCTGCGCCGTCGACGTCGCCGCGAAGGTCGTCGCGCCGCCGTCGCTGCTCGTCTGCGTCGTGCAGTGTCCGCTCGCGCAGACGCCGCTCGCGCAGGCGAGGTTGCACGCCCCGCAGTTCTTCGCGTCGGTCGTCGTGTCGACGCAGATGAGCGCGCCCGACTGCGGATCCTTGCACTGGGCGTAGCCCGCCTTGCAGTCGTTCGCGACCGTCACGCACGTGCCCGACGAGCAGACCTGCGTCGCGCCGCACATGTTGCCGCACTTGCCGCAGTTCGTGCCGTCGACCAGGAGATCGACGCACTCGGGGCCGCCCGCGGAGTTCAAGCAGATCGCGAGGTTTCCACCGACGCCGCCGTCGCCAGGCGGCACGCCGCCGTCAATCGTCGGGAGGCTGCCGTCGTTCGAGCCGCCGTCGCCGGGCGGGACGCCGCCGTCGGGGCCGCCGACGCAGCCTTCGTCGACCGTGCCGTTGCAGTTGTCGTCGACGCCGTTGCACACCTCGGGACCCGGCAGCGCGGCCGGCTTCGTGACGACGAGCTCGCCGGCGAGGCAACGCTGCGTGCCCGCCGCGCACACGCCCTTGCCGAGCGTCGTCGGATCGGCCGCGTAGAAGCTCGTCGTGATGCCGTCGTCGGCCACGCCGTTGCAGTCGTTGTCGACGCCGTCGCAGATCTCGACGCCGCCGTTCGTGAGCGCGCACTCACAGCCGTTCGCGGGATCGCGATCGGCGTCGACGTAGCCCGCCTTGCAGCTGGTCGTGCAGCCGCCCTTCACGCACGCGGGCGTCGCGTTCGCCGGCGCGGCGCAGGCGACGTTGCAGCCGCCGCAGCTCGCGACGTCGCCCGCGGCCGTGCCCGCGACGTCGTCGACGAGGCCGTCGCAGTCATCGTCCTTGCCGTTGCAAGTCTCGACGCCCGGCTGCCCCGGCGTGCCGCCGCAGACGACCGACGCGTAGCTGGCGCTGCACACCGTCTTCGCCGAGACGGCGCACGCGCCGACGCCGCTCGTGCACGTGGCGCCCACGCCGAAGCCTTCGTCGATCTGCTTGTCGCAGTTGTTGTCGATGCCGTCGCAGCGCTCGACCACCTGCGGACCGATCGCGGCGTTGGTGTCGTCGCAGTCGCCCTGCGCGGGCGAGAAGCGATCGCCGTCGGCGTCGCACTGCGCGGTCGCGAGGTCGTGCCCGTCGCAATCTTGGTCGACGTCGTCGCCGCAGATCTCTTTCGCGCCCGGGTGCACGTCGGCCTTCGAGTCGTCGCAGTCGAAGGGCGGCGGGTAGCCGTCGCCGTCGGCGTCGACGGGCGTCGTCGAGATCGGCGGCAGCACGACGATCTTCACCGACGCCCACGGGCTCACGGCGCCCTTGGCGTCGGTCGCCGTCACGTAGAAGACGTAGACGCCGTCCGACGCCGTCGCGAACGCCGCGGCCGCGCCCGTCTTCGTGAGCGTGAACGTGGGCGGCGTCAGCGCGTCGGGCGCGAAGTCGTAGGTGACGGCGTCGCCGTCGGGATCGACGGCGCTCGCCGCGAGCGTGAGCGAGACGGCCTGCCCCGCGGCGTGCGTCAGCACCGTCGCGAGCGGCTTGACCGAAGGCACGCCCGGCGGGCGGTTGGCCGTCGCCGAGAGCACCGTGATCGTCACCGACGCGGGCGACGACTTCGCGGCGCCGTCGCTCGCGACGACCGAGACCTTGTAGTCGCCGGGCGCGGTCGGCGCGAAGATCACGGCGTCGCCCGAGAGCGCCGACAACGCCGAGGCGTCGCCCGTCCACGCGTAGGTGAGCGCCGATTGCTCCGGATCTTTTCCGATCGCCGTGAGCGTCGCCTTCTCGCCGACGCGCACGAGGCTCGAGCTCGCGGCCAGCGTCACGACGGGCGCGCCGTTCTGGCTCGCGACGGCCGCCGGATCGGCGATGACGTCCCACGAGGCGCGCGACGAGGCGCCGCCCACCGTGCCCGTGACCGTCAGCGTGAAGAGGCCGGGCACCGACGGCGTCGCCTTCGCGCTGCCACCGGCTGCATCGGGCGCGAGCGTGACCGACGGGTCGCTCACCGTCCACGCGAACGTCACGCCCGGCTGCGGCGACGAAACCTCGAACGTCGACGCCGCGCCGACCACGACGTGCGCCGGGCTGCCCGGCGACGCGACGAGCACGGGCGGCGCGGCGCCGCGCGGATCGGCGTCCCACGCGTCGAGCGCGCCGTCGCAGTCGTCGTCGCCCGTCGTCGCCGCGAGCGTCTCGAAGTCGACCTCGTCGGTCGCGAAGGCGTTGGCGCTCGCGGGCGGCGGTCGCGTCGCGTCCGCGCCCGCGGCGATGTACAGCGAGACCTCGCCCGTGACGGCGACGCCCGCGCCGCCGTCGAGCGACGAGAACACGAAGTCGGCGCGCGTGCCGTTCATCCACGCGAGCAGCTCGGGGTCGCTCGCGCCGAGACCCGCCGTCGGCACGGCGAGAAAGCCGTTGGCGTGGCTGTCGGTCGCGGCGCTGACGACGAGCGTGCCGTCTTTCTGCTTCGTCGCCGCCGCGAGCGACCAGCCCGACTGCGCGCCCGTACCCGCGAGCGAGCGCGCCCCGACGCGCGTGAAGATCTGCAGCGCTTGCCCGGGCGCGAGCGCGCCCAGCACGTCGGCCACCGTCGAGCCCGCGCCCGACCACCCGTTGACGACCGCCGCCGGCACGTCGGAGAGCTTCGGCACGAGCGGCGCGCGCACGACGACCGCCTGCGCGCACGCGGCGCCGCCCAAGCTCGCCTGCAGATCGATCACCTTCACGTCGGGCGTCACGACGTACGGCGAAAAGTGCTGCACCTCGGCGGTGATGACGTGCGCCGCCTGGTCGACGTCGACGACCTTGACCTTCTTCCACTGGCCGACGCTGTAGTCGTAGGTCTTGATCGTGAGGTTTGTGAGCGCGCGCAACGACGGCCCGATGGGCAGCTGGAGACGCACCGGCTGCGTGAACGTCAGGCCCGACGGGTGCAGCTCGACGGGGTGCACGTCGTGAGGATCGATGTTGGGCACCATCATCATGTCGGGCGGCAGCGGCGGGTGCGCCATCGACGAGATCGACACGGCGACGGGATCGCCCGGCGGCAGCGCGCCCGGCGCGAGCTGCAGCGCCGCGCCCTGCACTTCGGACAGCGGCGCGTCGACGCTGACGCTCGTGCCGTTGGGGTTCGCGGGATCGGCGTGCGCCGACGCCTGCGACAGCGCGCTCGCCGCCGTGACGTCGAACGACTGCTCGACCATGTGGCCGTCGACCATGGCGAGGACTTGAAACGCCTGCGTGCCCGACTGCGTGGCGTCGGGCGACCACGTGACCTGACCGCCCTGGTTCACGGTCGCGCCGTGCGGGCCCTTCTCGAGGATCCACTGCACCTCGCCCGGCGACGACAGCGCGGCTTGATACTGCAACGTGCCGCCGACCTCCGCGTGCTGCACGGGCGTCGACAAGAAGCGAAGCGCGGCGTCGACGGCGGCGTCGGACGGGCCTTGATTCTTGCTGCCGCCACAACCGAGCGCGCCCAAGACACCGAGCGAGAGAAGTCCGACCAGACGACCACCACCACGCGACCGAGCCATGAAGACCATCAGTGCTCCCTCGAAGACGTACGGGCGTACGTCGCACCACAGTTTCGGCCCCCGCCGCCGTGACCTTGAGCCCGCCGCGCCACGCAAATGGCCCGTTTCGGCGCCGGTCTTGCTACAAGACCGATCAAAGGGGAGACCGCATGCTCAAACCGGCCGTCATTTTATCGCTGGCGTTCGTCGCCTCAGCCATTTCGTGCGACTCGGCCACCAACGCGACGCAGGGCGAGGCGACGGCGGACTGTCCGATCGGGACGTTCAAGCCCGAGGGCTGGCCAGACTGCGTCTTCCCGGCGCAAGACACCTTCGGCTCGGTGTTCGGCGTCGCCGACAACCGCTGCGCCATCAACCAGCCGGCGTACCCGCCGAGCTGCGTGAGCGACACGGGACGCCGCGCGTACTTCTCGCTTTCGGCGCCGTGCGCGCCCAACTATCACTTCGATCCCGGCGTCTGCGTGCGTAGCGGCGGCACCGGCGGGACCACGGGCACGGGCGGGTTCTTCACGGGCTTCGGCGGCGACACGAGCGTCGGCTTCGCTGGTTCCGGCGGCAGCACGGACGACTTCGGCACGGGCGGCGTTCCGGAAGTCGTTTGTGCGACGACTGGGACCGGCGGCCGGACCTTCGCCACGGGCACGGACTGCGCCGGCATGGGCGGCGATCCCACCTCCGGGGGCGGCGTCACGGGCAACTCCGGCGGCGGCGACACGGGCAGCGGCGGCAACGCAGGCAGCGGCGGGGTCACGGGCAGCGGCGGCACCGGCAACGCGACGGGCGGCCCAGCCGGGACCTGAGACCGCGACATCCGCGCCGCGATCACGTCGCGCTTCTAAGGCGGAGCCGCGCCCGCGCCGCGCTGCAGGGACAAGAAAGCGCCCAGCCGGCCCAGCAAGTCGTCGACCTGCGGCGGCGTCAGCGTCGCGTGCAGCTCGAAGCGGCGATCGACGGCGCGCGCCGAGACGCCGTCGAGGTACGGGCCGAGGCCCAGCATGAGGATCGTCGCGTTTCGCTTCGCGTCGCGCAGCGTGTCCTGCAGCCGCGCCGCGAGCGCCTGCGCGTCTGGCGGCGTCGCGACGTCGCCGACGACGAGCGCGTCGAGGCCGCCCGGCACGTCGATGCCGACGACGAGGTTGGCGAGCGACGACGCGGGGCCGAAGCGCGGATCGGCGGCGAGCGCCCTGCGCGTCTCGGCGGGCACGATGGCCGCAGCCCACAGCGCGTGGTCGCCGGCGCGCGCCACGAGGTGCGCGAGATCGATGTTGGTCGCGGCGCTGTCGCCGGGGCGCGCCGTCTCGGCGAGATCGGCGAGGCGCGGCGCCCAACCGCCCGCGCCCAAGACGAACGTGCGCTCGTCGACGAAGAAGCCCGCGACGTCGGGCTGGCTGCGCGAGGCCCACAGCGTGAAGCGCCCGTGCGCCGTGCGCATGAGGTCGTCGCCCTTCTTCTGAAGTTGGTCGCGCGCGTAGGCAACGAGGCGCGTCTCGTCGAGGTGCGACGCGCGCAAGACGAGCGCGAGCTCGCCGCGCACGCGCGCATCCTCGGGGAAGCCCACGAGGATGCTGTCAATCTGCGCGAGCGGATCGAAGCCCGTGCGCCGCGCGAGCTCTTCGAGGCGGCGCGCGTCTTCGGGGCTCTGCTTCGTGAGCGCGCCGAGCCTCGCGGCGGCCGGGCTCGCGCGCAGCTTCGCGACGTCGATCGACACGAGCACGCGCACGGGCTCGGGCAAGAGCGCGAGCTGGCCCGACACCGTCGCCGCGGGATCGACGGCGCGCTGGCAGCCGCCGCGGCACGCCGCGAGCGCCGCCAGCGCGACGACGACGAGCACGCCGCCCGCGCGCGACAGTGGAAAGCCAGCGCGCGTTCGCGCGATAGTGCGGCGAATGTCTTCTTGGAGACGCATGCGGTTCAAGGACCAGCGGGTCTGGGTGCTCGCCGACGAGGCGGGACGGCCCGTCCTCGACGGCGACGGCCGCGCCGAGATGAAGTACCGCGAAACCGACCCCAAGAGCTACCGGCCCGCGCCCGGCAATCTGATTCCCGACGACGACGACGGCGTCCCCGTGCGGATCGAGGCCACGGCCGTCGCCGCGTCACCGCGCGGCGCGCGCACGAAGAGCGCCCTGCCCGCGCCGCTCGAAGGCGCCGTCGAGATCTGGACCGACGGCGCGTGCTCGGGCAACCCCGGCCCGATGGGCATCGGCGTCGTCGTGCTCGACGGCGGCAAGCGCCGCGAGCTGGGCGAGTACCTCGGCACGGGCACCAACAACATCGCCGAGCTGGTGGCGATCGAGCGCGGCGTCGTGCTCGCGCTCGAGGCCACGGGCGGCGATCGCACGCGCCCGCTGCGCGTCTACAGCGACTCGAGCTACGCGATCGGCCTGCTGGAAAAAGGCTGGAAGGCGAAGGCCAACCAAGAGCTCGTCGCGCGCATCCGCAAGCAGCTCGTCGGCCTGCCGCGCCTCTCGTTCGTCAAGGTCGCCGGCCACGCCGGCGTCCCCGAGAACGAACGCTGCGACGTCCTCGCCCGCCAAGCGATCTCGCGCGGCCTCATGCGTTAGCGGGACCCCTTCCGTCGCCCCGTGATGTTTTGGAGGCGCCTCCCTCCAATACCAATAGGCTCTGCCAGTCTTCGAGAGCCGCGTCGAGCGCTTCTATCGCGTCGGTTGCGCGTTCTCCTAGGTTCAATCGCAATCGGCCGTCGGTCTCATACGTGACCGTTACCTCCGAACCCTGCAGCGACCTCTTGCCAAACAGATGGCCAGCTCTGACGACCGCGTAGCGGTCCCACTCTTGAACAATGTCCACGAGTACACCCAGATAAGCGAGCGGGTCATCGTCGAGTCTCAATGGCGAAAGCTCAACATGACAGAAGCGACCCGTCTTCGGCAGACTGTGCTTACTCTTGGTGGACTTTAGCAATTGCTGAACATTGTGGAATGCGGTCGCAAAGCATGCCCACACGATTCCCGCCCACCAAAATTCGTTCTTGAACGTAGCGCCTAGCGCATCTCCTCGAAATGCAAGCCACTGCTTGCTTTGATCCCAATCGCGAGGCCGCGCCTCTTTCAACGCCTGATGAGCGGCGAAAAACAACGTGTTTATCTGCAACAATATCAAGCCACCGGCGACGCCGTGGTCAATGAGGCGAAGACCCAGCCCCGGCAGACCGTCTACGGCGAGTGCATACGTCGCCTGCCTGACATTCTCGACATGACGAAGCATAGCGCTTTGCGTGGTTCCGCTTGTAAAACTGGAGTAGTGCAATTTCCAGAGATCGAATGCGTCGGTTTGTTCTCGCAGCCTCTCTCTCGACTCACTCGAAAATGAAGTCGGCGCATTTTCAGCCTTTTCACTGAAGTCCCGGTCGATACCGGACCATGTCGAGCTCAGGTCTTTGAACAACAAGCGCAGATCACCTAGCGTCTTGAGCTCGTCGAGAATTGAGACCAGTGTGTCGTTCCCTGGATTTGACCGAAACCAGGAAGGAACGGACAACTTGGCTATGTTCTGATCGACCAACGAGGACAACCCCCACGCCGACCAGACTTGGTGTTGCTGATGCCCCCGGACGACCGAAATGGCTCGACGCGCCATCTCGTGATGACTTTGCCAGGACGTCGGACCAATGGCGCCCTCGAACAAATACCCGATGTCGTGAAGCAAGCTCGCGAACATCCAAACATCACCAAACACGTGTTCCAGCGCGGCGCTCTCATCCGGAGTCTTTGCGGTTCGCAACCGACGTGCGTCGACGGCTCGAGAAAATGATTTTCGAAATGGATCGGATGTCTCGAAGATCAGCCAGCCAAGTAGCCAGTTGTTGACCGTGTGGGCGGAGTGGTCGCGCTGGCCAGAGAATTCCGTATCGCCCCCGACCTCTCTGCGCATGACGAGCTCGCGAAAGACCGTGGTTTCATCGAGCAACTGCAAGCTCAACGTGTTTGTGGCGAAGTCTGTCGCTGCGCGCGATCGAGCTTCATCCATGGTGCACGAAAGAAACCGAGAGAGGTTATCAGCATCCCACTTCCTGCTGCGTTTTTGCGCTTTGAAGGCGTACCACGCCGCCATCATGCTGCCTGATTGCAACTGCTTCAACGCATCGACAATGGTCCCCATTGTTTCGCCCCTTCGCTATCTCCCCCCCCAGGAACGCGACGCCAGGAGCGTCGCAAACCTCGACGTCATCGTCAACGGTCGCGGTGCAGTTCAGCAGCCATGTAAACACAATCGGGGGACTCTCGGACTACGACCGCACGCCACCAGACACAATGAAGAAGTTCCTCGTTCTCAATCAGACTTGCGCCCGAGGTCCTTGAAATGCTCCCGATGCCGGGCGCGCAAAAAAGCCGGGAGACGCGACCCCCTCGTCGCGTCCCCCGGCCCGGTGTTGAAGCTCTAAGCTTGGCTTAGAAAAACTGGCCGCACGGGATCGAGCCGCGGCGGAGGGCGTGGCCGTCGAGCTGGTCGTCGTCGGACCAGAAGAAGTGCTTCTGGCCGCCGACGCACTCGGCCTCGGGCGCGATGCCGATGCCCTCGAAGTTCGAGTTCGGCAGCGACGCCGGGCGATCGAACACGCGGTTGATCGTGAAGTGGCCGTTCGTGGGCGACGACGCGCCCGTGTCGAGGCGGAACACCGTCGCCTTGTTGTTGCAGGTGTTGTCGCACTGGCCCCACAGGTAGCCGACCTCGCGGTCGTACGAGAGGTCCATGATCGAGACCTGGCCGCTCACGAAGGTCGCGACGCGCACGAACGTGTTGTCGGCGTGGTTGAGCGCGTAGCCGTAGACCGAGCCGTTCGACTCGAGGCCCACGAAGAAGAGGCCCGTGCCGTGGTTCGGGTAGTCGGCGGGGTCGTACGTCGCGCCCTTGGCCTCGTCGAAGAAGCCGCCGGCGACGAGCGCCGCGTCGGGGACGTACGTGATCGCCTCGAGGCCGAGGTTCGCGCCCGACGCGGGGAGATCCGCCGTGAGGTTCCAGTCGTTCGTCGCCGTGAGGTCCGTGCCCGCCGCCGTCGTGTCGAAGCGCAGCACGCTGAGGCGGCTCACGCCGCTGTTGTCGTTGTCGCGCTCGGTGGAGACGTAGATCGCCGCGTCGGCGAACTCGGCCTTCGAGACGCCCTCGGAGTCGGGCGAGCCGAGGCCCGTCGCGTAGTGGATCGTCTTGCCGGCGCTCCAGTTGTCGAGCGCGTCCGAGCTCCACGTCGTGCCGTTCCACAGCAGGCGGTAGAGCTTCGACGGGCCGTTCTGGATGGCCCACAGCACGGCGGGATCGGTCGCCGTCGCGGGCTGGTAGCTCAGACCCGAGAGGTTCGTGCCGAAGGTGTTGGCGTCGTCGACGGTGATGACGGTGTCGGTGCCCGGCCACGCGAATTCGTTGGCCGCGAGGCCGCCGCTGCCGCCCGAGCCGCCGCTGCCACCGGCGCCGCCGCCGCCGCCCGAGCCGCCGCCGCAGTTGTTGGGCGCGTTCATCGACGGCGCGCCGTCGACGAAGGGACCGGTGCCGTTCGGGCAGCGGCCGTACGTGCCCACGGCGTGCGTCGTCCAGCTGTACGAGTCGATGAGGTTGCCGGCCGGGTCGAACAGCCGCGCCATGTCGGGCGCGCCGAGGCCGAACGTCGCGAACACGTAGATCGCGTAGTAACCACCCGGCGCGAGCGTCGTGCCGCTCGGCACGACGACGAACGCGTGCGAGTCGGTGTCGTCCTTGAGCTTGTAGCCCGAGATGTCGGCCGTCGCCGTGCCGGCGTTCGTGAGCTCGATCCAATCACCCACGGCGTCGCCGTTCGACTCGACCTCGTTGATGACGATCTTCGGCGTGCCCGTGCAGGTGACCGTCGTCGACAGCGTGTCGCCGCAGTCGCCGTCGGTCACGGTCACCGTCGCCGTGACCGCCCCGCCCGTCGTGCACGTGAGCGTCGGGCTCGCCGACGTCGCCGAGCTGAGCGTGCCGCCCGTCGCCGTCCAGTGGTACGTCAGCGCCGACGGGCCGTTGTCGGCGTCGTGCGCGATCGCCGAAAGCGCGATCGCGCCGCCCACGAGCGACTCGCCCGGCGACGCCGAGATGCCGTCGAGCGCCGCGCAGATGTTGAGCGTGCCGTTGATGATCGCCGAGCCCGTGTGCGCAGGCTCGACGCAGAGCAGGTGAACGGAGACCGCCGTCGTCGCGTGCGCCGTGATCGCGAACGGCGCCGAGCCCGAGCAGTGCGTGCCGCCCGTCGCCGTGCCGTCGAGCGCGACCGAGTAGCCCGTGCCGACGGCCAAGCCGCCGACGACCGTCGACGCCGTGGCGCTGTGGCTCGTGTCGATGATCCCCGTGCGCGACGTCGGGCCCGTGATCGTGAACGTCAGCGACCCGAGCGTCACGCCGGGCGCGACGTCGAGCGCGAGGTTCACGTCTCCGATCGAATCGACGCCGCCGCTGGACTCACCTTGCGGTGAGCACCCGAGGGTCGAAGCGGCCAAACCGCCGAGGACGACGACGAAGAACCCGCGAAGCAGACGTGAGATCATGCGCGCTCGCGCAGCAACCGTTGCGCCACGACGAAAGCGGCGGCGCCGGCGTCCAAACGTGCGATTCGAAACGCGCCCGCGCGCCGACGACGATCGTCAGCGGCGTCCGGGTCTCCGACTTCCGGACGAGCCTCACCGGTTCTCGGAGAGCTGCGGGGCGACCTCGGCCGCGTGCTCGTCGAGGCGCGCGAAGCGGGCGCCCGCGGCGCGCGCCGCCGTGAGCGTCTCGTCGAGCGCCGCGAGCTTGTGCGCGAGCGGGCGGCGGAGGTCGGGCTGCCGCGCGACGAGCGCGGGCGGGATCTCGTCGGCGTCGGCGTCGGCGAGATCGATCCCGTGCAGCTCGAGGTTGAAGAAGGGCGCCGCGAGCGACGCGCGCACGAGGTGGCGCCGCATCCACGCGGGCGCCGTCACGAGGCTGGTCCCGATGACGGGCAAGCGCGCGAGCGGCGTCACCGCCATGGGCAGCTCGACCAAGTCGAGGTCTCCACGCGCATAAGGCGTCTTCACGGCCGGCCGGTAAGGCGCGCGCGGCGCCCCGAGCACCTTCGGCGAGTCGAGGATGCTGCGCGAGCGCCGGCCCACGAGGCGCATCGCGGCCATGACGGCCGCCTTGGCGCCGTAGTACGCGAGCGACGGGAAGGCCGACGAGTCGTAGCGGTAGTGGCGCTCGAGCAGGAGCTCGAGCACCTCGGCCGAGATCGCGTACCCGGGCGCGCGGAACCCGCACGGCGCCGCACCCGCGCACGCGCCGACGAGGTCGTGCGCGCGATCGATCTCCGACGCGATCTCGGCCCGCGGCAGGCGCACGAGATCGTAAGGGTGCGAGTAGGTGTGGCTCGCGAGCTCGTGCCCGTCGCGCGCGAGGTCGGCGAGGCGCGCGCGGCCCTCGGCGTCCTCGTCCAGGTCGCGCGCGACGACGAAGAACGTCGCCTTGACGCCGTGGCGCGCGAACAGCTCGGCGAAGCGCGGCAGGCAGCGGCGCAGGATCGCGTGGCGCGCGTTCTCAGGCGGCGCGCCCGGCAGCGCGTGGATGCGCCAGTAGCACTCGACGGGATCGAGGTCCACCGAGACGGAGACGACGCGATCCCCGGCGTCTGACATAGGATGCTCACGTGCTTACCACGCCCGCCGCCGCGCCGATCACCTACCGCGTCTCGATGCCCGCGCCCGCCGACCACGAGTTCGTCGTCGAGATGTCCGTGCCCGCGCTGGGCCGCGACGTCGTCGAGCTGGTCTTCCCCGCGTGGGCGCCCGGCAGCTACCTCGTGCGCGACTTCGTCCGCCACGTCTACCGCCTCGCGATCACCGACGCCGAGGGCCGCGCGCTGCCGGTGACGAGGCTCGACAAGCAGCGCTGGCGCGTCGAGACGGGCGGCCGCGCCTTCCGCGTCGCCTACCGCGTGTTCGCCTTCGAGCAGAGCGTGCGCACGTCGTTCCTCGACGACAGCCACGCCTACTGGAACGGCACGAGCCTCTTCTTCTATGTCGAGGGCGAGTTGCAGCGCGCGTGCCGCGTCGTCGTCGCGCCGCCGCCGCGCTCGCGCTGGCACGTCGACACGGCCCTTCCGCCCGTGCGCGGCGCGACCCTGACTTACGAGGCCGTCGACTTCGACGAGCTCGTCGACTCGCCGTTCGAGGTGGGCACGCACGAGCGCCGCACCTTCCGCGTGGGACGCGCCACCTTCGAGCTCGCGCTCTTCGGCCGCACGAACGCCGACGTCGCGCGCCTCGTCGACGTGCTGAAACGCGTGTGCGCCGCCAGCGGGAAAATCTTCGGCGGGTTCCCGTTCAAGCGGTACCTCTTCATCGTGCACGCGCTGCCCGTCGGCTCGGGCGGCCTCGAGCACCGCGCGTCGGTGACGATGGACATCACGGGCCTGCAGTTCGAGGACGAGAGCGGCTACCACAAGTTCGCCGACCTCGCGGCGCACGAGCTCTTCCACGCCTGGAACGTCAAGCGCCTGCGCGATCGCGTGCTGGGCCCGTTCGACTACACGCGCGAGAACTACACGCGCCTGCTGTGGCTGCACGAGGGCTTCACCGACTACCTCGCCAACGTCATCATCCTGCGCGCGGGCGTCACGCGCGAAAAGGACTTCTGGAAGTGGATCGCCGACGACTGGCCCAAGTACGCCAACCGCCCGGGCCGCGGCGAGACGCCGCTCGACGAGCTGTCGTTCGAGGCGTGGATCAAGCTGTACAAGCCCGCCGAGAACCACGTGAACCGCGCCGTGAGCTACTACGAGAAGGGCTTGTGGGTCGGCATGGCGCTCGACCTGACGCTGCGCCTCGCGACGGGCGGCGCGCGCGGATTGCCCGAGCTGTTCCGCACGCTGTGGGACGATCTGGAAGAGCGCGGCTGGATCGTGGGTGACGCCGACGTGCGCGCCGCCGCGAAGAAGCTCGCGGGCGCGCGCGAGGCGAAGGCCATCGACGCCTTCTTCGATCGCTACGTGCGCGGCACCGACGAGCTGCCGCTGCCGGCGATCTGGCGGCGCGCCGGCCTCGCCGTGCGCACGCGCGCCGAGTGGGAGGGCGACGACGTCGACGCCGTGCGCGCCGCGCGCGCGCGCGCCTGGACGGGCGTCGCCCTCTTCGAAGGCCGCACGACGATCCGCAACGTCGTCCCCGACTCGCCCGCCGCCAAGGCCGGCCTCACCTTCAACGACGACGTCGTCGCCGTCGACGGCGCGCGCGTCACGCCCGCGACGTTCGGCAAGCGCGTCGCCGATCGCCGCCCCGGCGACCGAGCGCGCGTCACCTACTTCCGCCGCGACGAATTGCGCGAAGCGACCCTCACGCTCGTCGAGAACCCCGAGCGCAAGATCACCGTCGCGCCCGATCCCAAAGCGTCAGCGCGCGCGAAGGCCGTGCTGCGCGGCTGGCTCGGCACCTAACGCAGCTTCTTCCAATCCACGCTCCACACGCCGCCGCGCTGGATCCAGCGCAGCGGCTTCCTCTTCTCGACGGGCGTGCCGAGGGTGTGGTGGTAGAGGTGATCGATGCGAATGTAGAAGCCGCGCGTGTGGTAGCTCTCGGGCCAGGCGAGGCGCGTGCAGTCGAGGTGGTGACAGAACTCGTGAAGGAGCGTGTTGAGCAGGGCCTTGGGGCTCGACACCTGCGCGCGGATCGCCGTGCGCATCCACACGCGGATCTTCTGCGTCGACGGCGTGTAGTCGCCGAACAGCTGGTACGTGCAAACGCCGCTCGTCACCTTGTGCGGGCGCACGCCCAGCACGCTCACGGGCGGCTCGGGCACGGCGTAGAAGCTCGATAGAAACGCGAGGAACGCGGCGCTCGCCTCCTCGACGGGGCCGGCCTCGCCGCCCGCCATGGCGCGCGCGATCACGGCGCCGCGCGCCTGCACCTCGTCGGCGGGCGGCAGCGGCATCGTCACGAGCGCGTCGCTGCGGTCGTACTCGGTGCGCTTGCGCGCGGCGCGCGGCATGGGATCGGTGATCACGCCCGCGGGAGCATAGCGAGTTTCTGCGCTGGCGCCGCCGCCCGGTCGTCTGCAAGATGAGCCGCAGGAGCCGACGCCCCCGTTGCCCTGCCTCGACGAGAACACGACGCTCGCGCTCGCCGAGGGCCGCCTCCCCGAGGACGCGCGCGCCGACGTCATCGCGCACCTCGTGACCTGCCGCGCCTGTCGACGGGCCGTCATCCTCGGGCGCCCGCGCGCGCGCGCCCGCTCGACGCCGAGGTCGGCGATCGACGCGAGCGTCACCATGAGCCTCGACGCGTCGTTCGAGCCCATGGTGCGGACGCCGACGCCCGGCGCACGGGGCGGACACGACGACGCCGAAGACGCGATCGAGCTGCCACGCGGCGCGATCATCGGACGCTACACGCTGCTCGAGCTCGTGGGGCGCGGCGGCGTCGGCGAGGTCTATGCGGCCTACGATCCCAAGCTCGACCGTCGCATCGCGCTCAAGCTGCTGCGCGCCGAGCGCATGGGCCCCGTGGACGCCGGCGAGGCCCGCCTGCTGCGCGAGGCGCAGGCGATCGCCAAGATCTCGCACCCGAACGTCGTCACCGTGCACGACGTGGGCACGCACGTCGACCGCGTCTTCCTCGCGATGGAGTACGTCGACGGCGCGACGGTGAAGGACTGGCTCGCGCAAGCGCCGCGCACGCAGCACGAGGTGCTCGCCGTGTTCGCGGCGGCGGCGCGCGGCCTCGCCGCCGCGCACGACGCCGGCCTCGTCCACCGCGACTTCAAGCCCCAGAACGTCATGGTCGGGCGCGACGGCGGCGTGCGCGTCATGGACTTCGGGCTCGTGCGCCAGCTGGGCGACGGCGGCGACGCCGGAGGTGACGGCCCGTTCGACGACGCCGCCGATGCGCCCGCCCACGTCGAGCTCACGCGCACGGGCGATCTCGTGGGCACGCCGCGCTACATGGCGCCCGAGCAGTTCAAGGCCGAGCCCACCGACGCGCGCACCGACCAGTTCAGCTTTTGCGTCGCGCTGTACGAGGCGCTCTACGGCCAGCGGCCGTTCGCGGGCGCGACGATCGCCGAGCTGTTCGCCAACGTCGTCGCGGGGCGTGTCGTGCCGCCGCCCGCGAAGGCGAACATGCCGGGTTGGCTTCGGCGCATCGTGCTGCGCGGCCTCGAGACGCAGCCGGAGCGCCGGTTCCCGTCGATGCACGCGGTCGTCGCGGCGCTCGAGCACGATCCGACGGTGCGCCGCCGGCGCGTCGCGCTCGGCGTCGGCGTCGCCGCCTGCGCCGTGCTCGCCGTGGCTGGCCTGCGGCGGGTCTCGAGCGCGCCGGTCGTCGACTGTGGCGCCGGCGCCGCGCGCTGGGCCGGCGTGTGGTCACCGCGCGTCGACGACGCGCGCCGTGGCGCGATCCGTGCGGCCTTCCTCGCGACGGGCCGGAGCTACGCCGAGCGCGCGTTCGCGAACGCCGCCGCGAGCCTCGACAAGTACGTCGCGACCTGGGTCGGTGGCTACGAAGACGCGTGCCGCGCTCACGTGCGCGGCGAACAATCGGCCGAGGTGCTCGACCTGCGCATGGCGTGCCTCGACGAACGGCGCACGACGGCGGTCGCGCTCGCCGACCTCTTCACGCAGGCCGACGGCCACGTCGTCGACAACGCCGCCGGGGCGACCGATGCGCTGCCACGGCTCGAGCGCTGCGCGAACGTCGCCGAGCTCAAGGCCGTCGTGCCGCCGCCCGAAGGCGAGGCGCAGCGCGCGCGGGTCGAAGCGCTGCGCGGCGAGCTGGCGCGCTTCCTCGCGCTGCGCGACGCCGGGCACTGCGCCGACGCCGAGCGGCTCGCCGACTCGCTCATCACGCGCGTGCGCGCCGCGGGCTACGCGCCGCTGCTCGCCGACACGCTCGCGGCCGCGGGCCGCCTCGGCAACGACTGCGCCGATAACGCCACCATGCTCGCGCGCTACGAAGAGGCGTACGTCGTCTCGGTCTCGGCCCGGTACGACGAGACGGCCGCGCTCGCGGCCATGTCGGCGGGCCTGACCTCCGCCGATCGGTTCAACGACGCCAAGCGCGGGCGCATCTGGATCGACATCGCGCACGCGACGCTGCAGCGGGGACCGCGGCACCCGCTGCTCGAGGCGTGGTACCAGGCGGCGCTCTCGGCCGTGCTCGAAGCCGAAGGCCGCAACGCCGAGGCCGTCGAGGCCGCGCGGGCCTCTCAAGCGGCGCGCGCGAAGCTCCTCGGCACCGAGAGCCTCGACGCCGTCTTCGTCGGCAACAACGTCGCCCTCGCGCTCGAGGCGGCCGGCCGCAACGCCGAGGCCGTCGCCGAGTTCGCGCGCGCCGAGGCGCTCGCGCGGCGCGTGGTGGGCGAGGAGCACCCGATGATCGCGCTTCTGCGCGGCAACGAGGGCGAGGCGCGCGAGGCGCTGCGCGACTGGGCCGGCGCGCGCGCCGCCTACGACGACGCCCTGACGCGGTGGCGCCGCGCCGGCTCCGACGACGTCTACGTCGCGTTCGGGCTCGCGGGCCGCGGGCGCACGTTGCTGGGCGAAGGCCAGCCGCTCGACGCGATCGCGCCGCTCGAAGAGGCGCTGCGCCTCTGGCGCGCCGGCACGCGCGGCGAGGCCGACGTGAAGGCCACGCTCGCGCGCGCCCTGTGGGCGCGCCCCGCCGACCACGCCCGCGCGCGCGCCCTCGCCGAGCGCGCGCGCATCGAGAATGAGACCGCGGGCGCGAAGGACAAGGCGCGCGCGATCACGGCGTGGCTCGCGGCGCCGAGCGCGACTTTATGAGACCCCTCACCCCGACCCCCTCCCCGCTTCGCGGGGCGAGGGGGCCTGTCACTTCTTGTCGGTCTCGGCGCGGTTGCGGACGCGCTTGACGATCATCTTGGCGACGTCGGGGCCCACGCCAACGGACACGAGCGCCGCTTCGAGCGCCTCGAGCACCTCGGCCGAGCCGCGCTGGCGGCCTTCATCGAAGCCCGACATCCAGTCTGCAGAGGCGTGCGGCAAGGTCTGCTGGCCCGCGCCCGGCGCGTTCGGGTCCGACGACTCGGGATCGACCTCGAGGAACGGGACCGAGTCGTCCTTTTCGTTCATGCGCCGCCGCCCTCGCCGTTCTGCCGCACCGAGATCGCGAGCTTGGCCACGCTGCGCAGCACGTGCGGCACGCGCTTGTGCAGGTTGATCGAGGGCGGGCGCTTCTCGCGCACGGCGAACGGGATCTCGACGACCTTCTTGCCCTCGCGGTGCGCGCGGATGACGAACTCGCTCGCGAACACGTCGCGGTCCAGCTGGCAGCGCCGCGCCGTCTCGAGCAGCGCCGCGCGCCGGAACGCCTTGAGGCCGTGCGTGTCCGTGCCGCCGTAGTGGCAGGTCACGCGCAGCATGCCGTTGTAGATGCGCGTCGCCGCGCGCCGGAACAGCGGCCGCTGGTCGTTCGAGCCGACCATCGCCTTCGAGCCGACGACCATCTCGGTGTCGCTGCGCTCGAGCAGGGCCATGGCGCGCGCGTAGAACTCGGTGTCGAGGAGATCGATCTCGTCGCAGATGACGTAGGTGCCGCGCGCCTCGAGGATGCCCATCTTCATGGCGAGGCCGTAGTTGGGCTGGCCCGCGTGCAGCATGCGCACCTCGGGGTGCGCGTACTCGAGCTCCTTGCCGATCTCGATCGTGCGATCGCGCGAGCCGTTCTCACACAGCAAGAGCTCGTACGACCAATCGAAGGGGCGCAGCTTCTCCTGCAGCTCGAGCACCGAGCCGCGCAAGATGAGCTCCTCGTTGTAGACGGGGATGACGATCGACAGGTGCGGGGTCGGACGCGCGTCGCTCACGACGACGCTCCATCGATCAAGGCAGCAACTTCACGGCCGGCGAGCACACAGTCTTCCATGGCGTTGTAGGTCCAGGCTCCATAGCGCCCGCGGGGGTAAATCGCGTTTTCTTCGAGGAACGAGAAGATCGCGCGGGTCGCGGGGTAGTAGTGGTCGTCGAACACGACGTAGGCGTACTGAATCTCTTTGCGGTCGGAGAATACGACGTCCTCGGGCGACGTGAGCGCGCCCGCGGCCGTCAGCGCTTGAAAGACGTCGCGCTCGACGCCGTCGGCGATGGGGCCGCGATCGGACATCTCGACGCAGATCGAGGCGCCGCCCGCGGGCGCCATCGTGGGCATCGCCGACGAGAACACGTTCACGCGGTAGAAGGGATACTTCCGCTCGGGCACGTAGATCCAGTGCCAATCGGCGGGCGGCTTCGCGCGCGAGGCGATGTTGAGGTAGCGCAGCGTCGTGCAGCGCAGGCGCGCGGCGTGCGCCTCGATCTCGGGCGGCAGGTCGCGCATGCGCTTGAGCAGCTCGGGCAGCGGGATCGACGCGACGAGCGCGCGGTACGGCAGCCGCTCGCCGCCCACGACGACGGCGCGGCCGCGCCAATCGATCTCGTCGGGTTGCGTCCGCGTGTGGACGCGGCCATGGTCGGTCGTCATGCGCGTCTGCAGCGCGCGCGCGAACGTCTCGATGCCGCCCGCCTTCGGGTAGACGAACGAGACGTTGTAGCCCATCTCGGGGGGGCCCGCGCCCACGGCGCCCGCGACGATCTGCTCGACGTTGGGCAGCGGCACGAAGCGCGAGCACCACGCCGCCGTGATCTCGCGCGGCGGCACGCCCCACAGCTTCTCGTTGTAGGGGATCATGAAGTGCTTCGAGATGCCGGCGCCGAAGTGGCGCAGGCAGTACTCCTCGAAGTTCTTCGGCTCGGCTTCGCCGGCGCCGGCGCGCGCCGCGGCGACCTTGGCCTCGACGACGCCCAGCAGGCACTCCTTGACGACCTCGGGCGGCAGGCCGTGAAGGTTGGCCTGGAACGGGAAGCGCGTGAGCCCGCCGTGCGAGAAGATGCGCGCGCGCCGCGCGATGGGCTCCATCTGGCCCGGCAGGATCTCATCGACGAGCTTCTTGACGCCCGCGTCGCGCAGGTGGAGCCAGTGGCCGGTCTTGTCGAAGCGGTAGCCGTCGCGCTCGTCGGTGCGCGCGTGGCCGCCCAGGCGGTCGTCGCGCTCGAGCAGCACCCACGGCGCGCGCAGGTGGACCGCCGTCGAGATGCCCGTGAGGCCGCCGCCGAGGATGACGACGGGAGCGGCCGTCACCGACGAGTTTTGCGCGTCTTTCGCCGTCAAGTTCGGAGGATCTGACTTACCATGGAAACGCGTTCCCATGCACAACGCTCCCGAGGCGGGCGCGATCGAGCGAGGCAAGGACCTCGACCGCGAAAACCGCCGCGCCGTCCGCGCGGGGCTGCCGCTCGCGCTCACGCTGCGCTACCTCGCGACGGCGCTCGAGCGGCTGCGCCTCGGCACGACGCTCGTCGCCTCGCTGCCCGTCGCGCGCCCGCCCGAGGGCATGGCGTCGCTCACGTTCGTGGGCCACGCCACGACGATGATCACGACGGCCGAGACGCGCCTTTTGACCGACCCGCTGCTCGAGCGCTCGTTCTACGGCCTGCGCCGGGCCAAGGAGGCCGGCATCCACGACGCCGACGTCGACGACACGGACCTGGTCGTCATCTCGCACGCGCACCGCGACCACCTCTCGCCGAAGAGCCTGCGCCGCATCCCCAAGGACGTGGCCGTCGTCGTGCCGCCGCGCTGCGGGCCGCTCGTCGCGCGCCTCGGCTTCCCCGAGATCGAGGAGCTCGCGCCCGGCAAGGCCACGCACCACGACGACGTCGAGATCATCGCCGTGCCCGTGCGCCACTCGGGCGGGGGCGCGTTCGGCGGCGCGCCGCGCGGCGCGTGCGGCTACATCATCAACGTCCCGGGCGCGTGCATCTACTTCGCGGGCGACACCGGCTACTTCTCCGGCTTCCGCGAGATCGGCCGCCGCTTCACGCCCGACGTCGCGCTCCTGCCCATCGGCGGCTACGAGCCCGCGGCCTTCCGCGACGAGCATTTGTCGCCGCTGGATGCCCTCGCCGCGTTCGAGGATTTACGCGCGCGCATCCTCGTGCCGATCTGCCACGGCTCCTTCCCGCTCAGCTACGAACCGCTCGACGCGCCCACGACTTGGCTGCGCCGCGAGGCGCGGGCGCGCGGCTTGCCTCTCGCAGGCGAAGCCGGCGCGGCGCGAGCCGACGGACAGACCGGCCCGTGCGTCGCCATCCTCGACCACGGCGAGACGATCCACTTTCGCCGACGCTAGATCTTCACTGCGGGATCGCGCAGCCGTTCGTGCCGACGTTCAACCGTGCGGCGACGCCGATGCAGCTCGCGTCCGTCTGCGAGGTGTCGTTCAACCCCGGGATCGTCGCGCCGCACGGGAACGCGCCGGTCACGGGATCCCACAGCGGGTTCACCGTGAGCTGGGCGGACTCGAGGCGATCGATGATCTTCGCGCCGATGCTCATTCCGTTGCCGCCCGCGGCCGCGAGCGGCGTGCCCGCGGGGACGTAGACGAGGCAGCCGCCGAGCATGGGATCCGTCGTCGTGCTCATCGTGACGTGGCCGTCGCGCGGCACGTAGGGCGTCGTCGTGCCGAAGGCGTTGCCGAGCTGCACGCCCCAGTCGGCTTGGCCCGCCGAACGGAAGCCCACGGGCGCGTTCGAGACCAGCGACGCGCGCGTGTGCGCGCTCGACGTGAGGCCCATGTTCTCGGCGTCGAGGCTGAAGGCGATGCCGGCGTCGGTGACGTCGAACACCGACGCGTTGTCGATCTCGAGGCGCACGCCGCCCTCGGTCGAGACGCCCATGGCGCCGCCGCGCGCGACGACGTTCGACAGCGTCGCGTCGCTCACGATGTGGTCGCCCTCGTCGCACGGCTTCGTGCTGGCGCAGTGGCTCTCGAGGCGGAAGCCCGCGTGCGTCGTGGCGTTGGCGATGCTGCCGAGGATCTTGTCGTGCTGCGGCTGCACGCGGCCGCCGACGACGATGCGGCTGCCCGCGATCGTGAAGCCGTCGGCGACGTCCTCGGCGACGCAGTTCTCGATGAGGCCGCTCGTCGACTTCGTCAGCAGGAAGCCGCCGTCGCCGCGCGCCGGATCGGCCGTCGCCATGCCGCCGTCGATGTCGGGGACGTCGCGCGAGTTCGCGTAGTCGCGGCGGAAGGTCGTGCTCATCGAGTCGTAGGCGTGGAAGCCGTAGTAGTGGAAGTCGAGCGCCTCGCACTCCTCGAGCACGACGTTCTCGGCGGCGTGCGCGACGACGAACGCCGACGCCTGCAGATAGCGGTTGGGGTGCGCGGCGACGAGGCGGCGCGCGACGACGTTCGTGCAGCCGTGCGTGAGGACGACCACCGAGCCCGGCTCGTCGCCCATCTCCGAGGCGACGTCGGACTCTTCGGCGTGCAGGCCTTCGAGGATCCAGTTCGAGCACGCCGACAGCTCGATGGGCGCGCCGGCGCCGTCGCCTTGGATGAACGCGCGGCGCTCGTTCTGCGCGCGAACGGTGATGGGCTTGTCGGGCGTGCCGTCCATCGCGTTCGTGCCGCAGAAGACCTGCAGCATGCCGCTCGTCGCGTTGGTGTAGACGCCGTCGAGCAGCACGAGCGACAACCCCGGGCGCAGCAGCGGCAGCGCGTGCGCGAACGTGCGCCACGGCGCCGTCTGCGTGCCGGGCGCGGCGTCGTCGCCGTCGGGCGCGATGTAATAGTCGGGCGGACCGGCCGCGAGCAGGTCGCCGCGCACCGGCTCGCACGCCGCGGCGGCGAGCATCGCGAGCGCGAGGATCAGCTTCTCAAAACGCAAATCCGGCCCCCAGGTTCGCGCTCCACCAGACGCCGCGCACGCCGACGTCGGGGCCGCCTTCGACGTGGCCGAGCGCGCCCGCCGTCGCGTCGCCCAGCTCGCCGCCGACGGCGATGACGAAGTGCCGCGACGGCGTCAGCAACCCGCGCAGCACGATCGCCGGGCCGACCCACGCCCCCGACACGGTGCCCGTGCGCACGGGCGTCGTCGGCACCGCCGTGTTGCGCCCCACGAGCTGCGCCCAGCCGAGGCGCGCGCCCGCGCCCGACTCGAGCGTGAGCGGCCCGAGCCCGCCGCGCACGAGCGCGAGCAGCGAGCCCGACAAGAGAAGGGTGTCGACCTCGCCGAGCGATGTCGGCTGCGCGCCGCCCTCGACGAGCGCGTCGGCGCCGACGGCGAAACCCCAGCGCGTCGTGCGTTGCGCCGACACGCCGCCGCCCGGCACGAGGTGCGGCAGCGCGCCGAAGTGGCGCATCGATCCCACGGCGAACACGCGCCACTTGGGCTGCGCGGGCTCGCGCTCGCGGCTCTGCGCCGAGGTGAGCGCGAGGTCGCGCGTCGCGGACGACGCCGTCGCGCCCACGGCGTGGGGCACGCTCTCGGTCTCGTGGCGCAGCTCGCCCCAGCTGGCGGCCACGAGCTCGACGACGGCGATGGCGACGAGCCGCGCCTGATCGGCCTTGGGCACGCCCGCGAGCGTGATGACGCGGTCGAGGCTCTTGCCCGTCGTCGGGTCGCGCACCTCGAGGTGCACGTGATCGGGCTCGTTGGCGACGCAGCCGACGGCGGCGCGCGTGACCTCGCGCGCGTCACCGAGCCCGCTCTCGACGAGCGGCGCCGCGAGCTCGATCGGCACGAGGCGCCGCACCTCGGGCGTGTCGACGCCCGCGCACGCGTCGACGTCGAGCGAGACGGGCGCGTGCGCCTCTTGCTGCGCGCGCGCGACGCGTGGGAGCGCGAGCGCGAACAACGCGAGGACGAAGCGCGCGCCGAGCGAACCGGCGCGCGCGGCGGCGGCTCGTGGCGGCTGACGCGGCATTTGAAGAAGCGCCGCTGCCTGGCCCGCGCGGCGCCCCCGGATTAGAGCACGACTCAGAGCTTGCCGAGCACGCGCACGGCGGCGACGCGCCGGCCGTCCGGATACAAGCTCACGTACTCGAGCGCCGTCGCGTGCGCGCGCGCGGCGTCGCCGGCGCGCGACCAAGCCTCGACCTCGCGCGCGAGCGCGTCCTGCGCGAGGCCGCCCTTGGGGGCCGCCTGCCGCACGCCCGCGAACGCCTTCGCCGCGAGCGCGGGCTGGTCGAGGCTGTCGAGGTAGACCTTGCCGAGCGAGAAGCCGGCGAGCTGCGCGCAGGTCTGCCGTGGGTGATCCTTGACGACGCGCTCGAGGAACGGCACGGCCTCGGCGGGACGGCCCGCCTGGCGCGCGACGTCGGCCGCGAGCAGCAGGTCGTCGGGATCGTCGAGCTCGCGCAGCGGCACCTTTTGAAGGAGACCGTAGGCCTCGTCGAAGCGGCGCTCGCCCGCGAGCGCGACCCAACGCGCGGCCGCGACTTGGCGGCGCGGCACGACGCGCTGCTGGAGCAGGTGGCCGCGCGCGGCCTCGACGACGGGCGCCGGCGCGACAGGCGCGGGCGCCGGCTCGGT
>DASZRT010000085.1:0-31811 GCA_035549075.1 Polyangia bacterium
GGCGCGGCGGGAGGCAGTGGCGGCGCGGCGGGAGGCAGCGGTGGCGCGAGCGGAGGCTCGGGCGGATCGACGGGCGGCGCGGGCGGCGCGATGGGTGGCAGCGGCGGCTCAGCGGGCGGCAGTCCCGACGTGGCCGTCTACCGGGTCGGCGACGGCAGCGCGGGCGGCGCTGGTCTCGTGAACACCGGCAACCCGGTCTTCCTCGACGAGTGGTCGCCGACGGGCGCGCTCGTGAAGACGACCGCGATCCCGACGACGGCGTCGGGATCCAACAAACCGCTCATCGCGAGCGGCACGGCGACGTCGGAGGGCCTCATCACACGCTCGTCCGACACGCACTACATCCTGCTCACCGGCTACGGCACGACGCTTGGCGGATCGACGAGCCTGTCCGGCTCCTCGCTTCCGCGCGTCGTCGGCCGCGTCGACGCGTCGGGGAACGTCGACACGTCGACGGCGCCCAGCGACTTCGCCTCGGGCAACAACCCGCGCACGGCCGCGAGCACCGACGGCACGAACATCTGGATCGCGGGCGGCGCGGGCGGTGTCCGCTACACGACGCTCGGCACGACGGGCACGTCGACCCAGCTCAGCACGACGCTCACCAACATCCGTCAGACGAGCATCTTTGCCGGACAGCTCTACATCTCGACGGGATCGGGCTCCTCGATCCGCATCGGCCCCGTCGGCGCGGGTCTGCCGACGACGTCGGGCCAGACGATCACGACGCTGCCCGGCATCCCCACGGCCTCGGCCAGCAGCCCCTACCAGTTCTTCATGGCCGACCTCGACGGCGTCGCCGGCCTCGACACGATCTACGTGACCGACGACGCGACGTCGGGCACGACGGGCGGCCTCACGAAGTACTCGCTCGTGAGCGGCACCTGGACGTCGAACGGCGTCGTCGGCGCCGGTGGCGACGGCTACCGCGGCGTCACGGGCGTCGTGAACGGCGCGACCGTCACGCTGTTCGCCGTGCGCAAGGGTGGCAGCACCGCCTCGGGCGGCGGCGAGCTCGTCTCGATCACCGACGCGAACGGCTTCAACGCTTCGTTCTCGTCGACGCCGACGCTGCTCGCGACCGCCGCGGCCAACACCGCGTTCCGCGGCGTCGCGCTCGCGCCTCAGTAACTACTTTACCCGCGAGCTTCCGGGGCGCGGAGCGAGCGGCGCGTGGCTTCGCCATGCGCCGCGAGGGGGACCGGGGTTCGCGAGCGGCAGCGAGCCGGACCCCGTCAGATCGGTCAGCGTTCCCAAGAATGCGACGACGGCGTCGATCTCGGCGTCGTCGAGGGCGGGCGCGTCGCCGGGGCGGCGATCGTAGGGGGGCGTCCTCGTGTTGACGGCGCCGCGGTAGCGGCGAGGGACGTCGTCGAAGACCTCGCCCTTGTACCAGCGTCGCGGGCTCGTGCCGCGCGTCGCGTAGTAGGCGACGACGTCGCGCAGGCTCGTGAAGGCGCCGTTGTGCATGTACGAGGCGCGCACGGCGACGTTGCGGAGCGACGGCGTGCGGAACGACGCGCAATACGCGGCCTCGCGCGTGGGCGTCTCGGTGTCGCGCCGCTCGCAGAGGCCGAGGTCGGGCGAGCGTCGCGGCGCGCGCGCGTTGCGCGGCACGCCGACGGCGTCGTAACTGAAGTCGGTGAAGGGCGACGCCTTCGGATCGGCGACGCCGTCGTCCATGAGGTGACAGCCGGCGCAGTTGCCTTTGCGCTCATCTTTGAACAGCGCGAGCCCGCGAAGCTCTTGGGACGTGAGCGTGCCGCGCTTTCGTAAGTAGGCGTCGTAGCGCGACGAGAACGGCGCCATGTCGTCTGTGACCAGGAACGCTTCGAGCGCGCGGCCGATCGCCCCGAGCGTCGCCTCGGGATCGTCGAGCGCGCCGGGGAAGGCGCGCGCGAACGCGGCGCCGTAGTCGGCGCGGCGCACCTTCACGGCGAGCGCGCGCCCGTCGGCGTTGTTCATCTCGTCGGGGTTGAGCAGCGGTTGCCGCGCGAGCGCGCGCACGCTGTCGGCGCGGCCGTCCCAGAAGAAGCCGCCCACGGGCGCGGGGGCCGGATCGTCGCCCGTCTGCGCGAGGCGAAACGTCGGGACGAGCTCGAGGTAGAGCAGCGACGGCGACGTGCGCCGCGCGAAGTGGCCGGGGCGGCTCCCGCGCGGCAGCCCGTTCGTCGAGCCGTCGACGCCCGAGAACGCGCGCGCCGGGTCGTGGCAGCTCGAGCAGCTCGTGCCGCGCGGCTCGGACAGCGCCGCGTCGAAGAAGATCGCGCGCCCCAGCTTCGCGAGCGACGCCGGATCGTCGTCGGCGCGCGCGACCCCGACGGCCGTCGCGCCAACCACGATCAAACCGAGGGCGGCACATGCTCGCGGGCTCTTCATGCGCGTTGGCATAGCAACTTCAGCACCAACGAAGGTCTGCGGGAATCAGGGACCCTCTCCGAAAACAAAACGATCGGCGCGTGACAGCCGAGAAACGCCGCGCGCGCGACCGAACGAATTCGCGGAAGTGCGCGCGCGCTTTTCGCTGGGCGTGGTCTTGCAACGCGCATGGTCGCCGGTCGCACCTCGCCGGGTGCGCAGCTGTCGCTTCAACGGAAGGAACACACATCGTGCGAACTTCGCGTCGGGTCCTTTTTCTCTTCGCCTCGACCGCTCTCGCGAGCGGTGCCCTCATCAACGCTTGCTCGCCCGCCGGCGAGCACCAGTCCAACACCGAGCTCGGTGAAGCGGCCCTGACCGTCGCCGGCACGAGCGGGTTCACCATCAGCACGGTCTCTTACTCGATCACGGGCCCATCATCGTTCACGAAGACGGGCCCGATCGACGTCAGCAACAGCTCGACGATCACGACGACGATCGGCGGCCTCCCCGCGGGGACGGGCTTCTCGGTGTCTTTGCAAGCTTCTTCCGTGGACGGCGCCGTGGCCTGTTCGGGCTCGGCGGGCTTCGACGTCGTCGCTCATCAGACGACGCCCGTGACGGTCCACGTTCTTTGCCACCAGGCGCCCAAGACCGGCGGCGTCCTCGTCAACGGCGTGCTCAACGCCTGCCCGCAGATCGACGGCGTCAACGCGACGCCGGGCGAGGTCTACGTCGGCGGCTCGGTCGCGCTCGTCGCGACGGCGCACGACCTCGACAACGGCCCGTCGCCGCTCACCTACGCCTGGTCGGCGACGAGCGGCACGTTCGTCGACGCGACGACGGCGAGCACGCGCTTCGTCTGCACGACGCCGGGCACGGTCACCGTGACGCTCGCCGTGAGCGACGGCGACACGACGGCCGGCTGCGGCGACACGACGACGACGACGATCACGTGCACGGCCCAGACGGCGGCCAGCGCCTGCAACCTCGGCAACGGCGCGGGCGCCATCAAGCACGTCATCTACCTGCAGTTCGACAACACGCACCTGCTGCGTGACCGTCCGAACATCCCGTCGGACCTCGAGCAGATGCCGCACCTCCTCAACTTCATCCGCGGCAACGGCACGATGATGGCGAACGATCACACGCAGCTCATCTCGCACACGTCGGTGGGCTTCCTGACCTCGTACACGGGCCTCTACCCCGACCGCACCGGCCAGACTGTCGGCAACAGCTACGCGCGCATCAGCGCGACGGGTACGTTCACGTTCCCGAGCTCGTTCGGCTACTGGAACGCGCCGGTCTCGGCCACCGACCCGACGCTCAACATGGTGTCGCCCGACGGCTCGGCCGTCCCGGCGCCATGGGTCGCCTACACGCGCGCGGGCTGCGACTTCGGCGCGGCCGCGGGCGCGAACATCGCGCTCGAGAACACGGGCACGACCGCGAGCGGCGACATCTTCAAGGTCTTCGGCCCCGGCTCACCGCAGTTCATCGAGGCGACGACGAACGCCGCGTCCTCGAGCGCGCAGGTGAAGGCGCTCACGCAAGCCGACTTCGTCGGCATGCAGATCCACTGCGCCGCCGGCTCCTCGCGTTGCGCGGCCGGCGTGGCCGACACGCTCCCCGGCGAGCCCGGCGGCTACACGGGCTACAAGATGCTCGTCGGCGCGCAGGCGGTGTTCCCGGCGATCGGCGGCACGGCAGAGGTCCCGATGAACGACATGCTCGGCAACCCCATCACGGATCCCACGGGCAACGCCGGCTTCCCGGGCTTCGACGGCATGACGGCGCAGGTCACGCTCCGCTACGTCGCGGCGATGCAGGAGGCGGGCGTGCCCGTCACCTACGGCTACATCTCCGACGCGCATGACTACCACGGCGTCGCGGGCAACACGCACATCGCGATGGGCCCGGGCCAAGTCCAGCTCGGTGGTAACGCCGCCATCAACTACGAAGGCCAGCTCGCGAGCTACGACCAGGCCTTCGCGAGCTTCTTCTCCGAGCTCGCCGCGCACGGCATCGACAAGTCGAACACGCTGTTCATCTTCACGGTCGACGAGGGTGACCACTTCGCGGGCGCCTCTACCCCCACGCCCGCGGGCTGCGACGGCGTCCACACGCCGTGCGACTGGACGGGCCAGATCGGCGAGATCAACGCCAACATCGACACGCTCGTGCAGCACCAGTTCCCGTCGCTCTACAGCAGCTTCCTCGCCTCGACGGGCGCGAACACCTTCACGGTGCACGGCGACGACGCGCCGACGTTCTACCTCGCGAAGAAGGGCGTGGGCGCGCTCGGCCAGACCGATCCCGACACGCGCACCTTCGAGCGCACGATCGCCGGCGTGCAGGGCGCCGTCGCGAACCCGTACACGGGCGTCGTCGAGACCATGATGCAGTTCATGGCCGACCAGACGGGCATGAAGGCGTTCCACATGTACACGTCGGGCGATCTGCGGCGCAACGCGCAGTTCGTCTTCTTCGCCAACCCCGACTACTTCATCACCGACTTCCCGTCGTCGACCTGCGAGACGTGCGTGCCGACGACGGGCAGCACCTTCGCCTGGAACCACGGGGACGTGCAGAAGGAGATCGGGCAGACGTGGGCGGGCTTCGTCGGCCCGGGCGTGGCTTCGCAGCCCGACGTCACCGTCTTCTCTGATCACACCGACCTCAAGTCGACCATCAACGCGCTCACGGGGGTGCGCGACGGCTACCGCCACGACGGTCGCGTCGAGACCGAGGCCCTCGTGACGGCGGCGCTCCCGGCCGGCATCGCCGGCGAGCGCGCCGTCGTCGAGTCGCTCGGCGCTTCGTACAAGCAGATCAACGCGCCGTTCGGCCAGTTCGCGCAGGACATCATCATCGCCTCGACGAAGGCGCTCCAGGGCAATGACCCGGGCGACACGGTCTACGCCTCGAAGGAGGCGTCGATCGCGAGCCTCACGGCCCAGCGCGACGCGCTCGTCTCGCAGATCCGCGCGGCGCTCGACTTGGCGCAGTTCGGCGGCATCCCGATCGATCCGATCCAGGCCGCGAGCTTGACGAGCCAGGCCTCGTCGCTGCTCTCGAGCGCCGACGCGCTCGCCTCGGCGCCGTAAAAGCGCGTGGGAGGGGCTCTGTCCTGAGGGGAGCCCTCAGGGCGAAGCCCCTTCCGCGCTCACTTCGTGAGGCCGTTGGCCCAGCGCTGCACGCAGTCCATGTCCTGCGCGCTCAGGAACTGTCCCGTGAGCGGCATCTGGTTGCCGCAGACCTGGTGCATGTTCCTCAGCTTGTCGAGGAACAGGCCCTTCGCCGGGTTGCTGCCGGCGACGAGGTAGGCGCCCGCGCCCGAGACGTTGATGCACGCCGAGCCGAGGCCCGGCGAGCCACCCGCCTTGGGCACGCGCCCGACGAGCTTCGTCTCCCAGCCCGACGTCACCATGTCGAAGCCCGCGGCCGAGCCTTTCGAGTCGTGACAGGCCATGTCGATCGTGCAGCTCTTCGCGACGAAGATGGGCTTCGCGTCGCAGGGGCCCGTGCCGCCCGTGGAGCCGCCCGAGCCGGTCGAGCCGCCCGAGCCGCCACCGCCCGTCGAACCGCCCGTGCCCGACGAGCCGCCGCCGCCCGAGCCGCCGCCGCCGGAGCTCGGCGGGTTGACGTTGAACGGCACGTTGCCGATGTCGAGCGTCCCGCACGCGGGCACCGTGAGGTTGCCCGTGCCTTGCGACAGCACGTTGCCGCCCGCGTCCTGCAGCAGGAAGTGCGCGACGTGCGAGCCCGCCGTGAACATCGTCGTCGAACCCGACATCGAGCCGCACGGGATCATATAGGGCACGCCGTCGACGAGGAGCTCGACCATCGTCGCCTTGGCCTGGTCACAGGTCTCCTGCGTCGAGGTCTTGTTGATGACGATCGTCCAGGTGAACTTCACCGTGGCGGGTCCCGTGCAGCCGCTGCCGCCGGTGCCCGTGCTGCCACCCGTCTGCGCCGTTCCGCCCGTGCCCGTGCTGCCGCCGCCACCCGAGCCGCCCGTGGGCGAATCGGTCGCGGGCGAGCAGCTGCCGGCGAGCGCGACGCTCAAGGAGAGCGCGGCGGCGCCGACGGCGAGCCGAGACAGCGTGGGGAAGATCGAACGAGAGACGTGAATCTGGTTCTGGCCCTGTTCCTTCATCAGCTCCTCAGTGCGCCGGTTTCTGTTCTTGCTGCGCCTTCGCGTCGCGATCGCGCAGCTCTTGGTTGGCGGCGATCTGAACCTGAACGCGCCGGTTCTGCTGGCGGCCCGCGTCCGTGGCGTTGTCGCCGACGGGGACGCTGTCGCCGAGGCCGCGCGCCGTGAGACGCGCCGGCTGCACGCCGTCGGCCTCGAGCTGGGCGACGACCGACTTCGCGCGCGCCTCGGACAGCTTCTGGTTCGCTTCGCGCTTGCCCGTGCTGTCGGTGTGGCCCTCGATGACGAGGTCCGTGTCCTTGTACTCCTTGAGGACCTTCGCGAGCTCGGCGAGATCCGTCTTCGACTGCGGCTTGAGCGCGGCCTTGCCCGTGTCGAAGAGGATCGCCGAGTTGAACTTCACGACCAGCTGATCGCCTTGGCGCTCGACCTTGGCGCCCTTGACGTTGCCGAGCGCCTTTTGCTGCTTGTCCATGTAGTGGCCGATGAGCGCGCCCGTGCCGGCGCCCACGCCCGCGCCGATCGCGCCGCCGATGAGCGCGCCCTTGCCGCCGCCCGCGAGCGCGCCGATGCCCGCGCCCGCGAGCGCGCCGCCTCCGGCGCCGATCGCGGCGCCTTTGCCTTCGTTCGTGGCGCAGCCGAGGGTCGAGGTGAAAAGCGCCGCCGACAGCAGCGTCGCGATGAATCGTCCGTGGTTCATGGGCCCTCCGAGACCGAGGGTGGATTGTATCAGCGGCCAGGCCCGCCTTCGTGGCGCATCCGTAACGGCCCCGACGCACACGGGTCGACCCAACGGCGCGTCAGGCGCGCACGAGGTCTTGGTAGAGCTTCAAATACTCGCGCGTGAGGCGGGCTTCGTCGAAGCGGGCGAGGACGTCGGGGGCGAAGCGTGCCTTCGAGGTGCGCAACGTCTCGTCGTCGAAGACGGCGGCCATGCGTTCGGCGAGGGCGGGGGCGTCGCCGTTGGGGAAGGTCCAGGCCGCCTCGCCCACGCATTCGGCGAGGCCGCCGCGCTCCGACACGATGAGGGGCTTGCCGGCGGCGAGCAGCTCGACGGCGACGCCGCCCATGGGCTCTTCCCACGCCGAAGGCACGACGGCGACGGCGCCGTCGGCGACGGCGTCGACGAGCGCGTCGTCGCGCTTCATGCCCGCGAAGGTCACGTGAGCCCCGAGCCCGCGCGCGCGGACCAGCTCTTCGAGCGCGCCGCGCTCGGGGCCATCGCCGACGAGCAGCAACGTCGCGGGCCGCTTGCCGGGTCGCGCGTTGACGCGCGCGAGCGCCTCGATGAGCGTGGGCACGCCTTTCTCGCTCACGAGGCGGCCCAGATAAACGAAGTCGTGCGTGGGCGCGGGCCGTTGTTTGGCGGCCGTGAAGCGGCCGAGCGGGAACGGGTTGTAGATGACGACCTGGCGCGGGAGCGGCTGCCGGTCGGCGACCCAGTGGGTGATGGCGACGTTCTTGTCGACGAGCCGCCCGACGACGTTGCGCAGGCCCAGCTTCAAGGCTTGAGCCGCCGCGTAGCGCGGGCCGCTGCGGCGCGCATGCAGCGCGAGCGAGGCGAGCGGGTGCAGCGGCGCGGGCGCGCCGTCGACCCAGCCGAGCCCGTCGACAGACACCAATTGATAGCCGGCGTGCGTCCACACGAACGGCCGGCGCGCGAGCTTGGCGTGCGCGAACAGCGCGAGGCTCGCGCCGTTCGAGTGCACGACGTCGGCGGCCCGCACGAGCGCGAGGCGCGCGAGCTGCGACGGCCGCCGGACGATCTCGAATTTGGGCGCGAACGCGAACGCGCCCGGGTTCGCTGGATCGGCGGGCGTCTCCGTGACGACGGTGCAGCGGTGACCCGCGGCCGTGATCTGCTGGGCCAGGGTGAGCGACACCGTCTCGATGCCGCCCGTCGCTGGAAAGAACGGGCGCGAGTAGAGGAGGACGTGCACGGACGCAACATCCTAGCTGCCTTGACCCCGCTTGGTGACGCCGATATCGTGGCGCCGCTCAAGTCGTCTCAACCCCGCCACAACGGAGCCCCATGCGAAAGACGCGCCTTGCCCTGACGACCGCTCTCGTGGCCTTGCCGACCTTCGGTGGCCTGTCGCTCGCGAGCCGCACGGCGAGCGCCGACACGGGCGACCTCGTCCTCAACCTCGAGGGCGGCGCCGGCTACATGCTGTCGTCCGACCAGCGGAAGCTGCTTCACTTCGGTTGGGACTTCGAGGGCGCGCTCCACCCCGGCATCGTCATCGCCGATCCCCTCACGCTGCAGCTCGCGGTGTCGTCGTGGTGGTTCCCGACCAGCCACAACGGCACGGGCCGCGCGTCGCTCGTCGGCTTCGGCCTTCGCCTCGATCCGCAGGCGGGCGCGGGCCGCTTCGTCGTCGACGCGCACGCGGGCGCCGGCATCACGGGCGGCGTCGAGCGCTTCATGTTCGACGCGGGCCTCGGCTACGAGTTCTCGCTCACCAAGCAGGTCGGCCTCGGCCCGATGTTCCGCTACGGCCAGGTCATGCACGACCAGTCGGCCGATCCGACGAGCGACGCGCGCTTCTTCGCCGTCGTCGCGTCGCTGACGTGGCGCCAGATGCCGCCGCCTCCGCCGCCGCCCCCCGTCGTCCAGGCGCCGCCGCCGAACGCGCCGCCGCCCGTGAAGGACACCGACGGCGACGGCATTCCTGACGACCAGGACGTCTGCCCGACCGATCCGGTGGGCGCGCACGGCGACACGCGCGTGAACCGCAAGGGCTGCCCCGCGATCGACAGCGACAACGACGGCGTCACCGACGACGTCGATCAGTGCCCCGACGTGCCGCAGGGCGCGGCCGCCGATCCCGAGCACGCGGGCTGCCCCGACAAGGACGACGACAAAGACGGCGTCCCGAACCACCAGGATCAATGCCCGACGCAGCCGGCCGGCCTTCAGCCCGACCCGGCGCGCGCGGGTTGCCCGGCGCCCGACAAGGACGGCGACTCGGTGCCCGACGCCGTCGACGCTTGCCCCGACAAGGCCGGCGCGCCCAGCTCCGACCCGAAGAAGAACGGCTGCCCGGGCCTCGTGCACATCGAGGCGGGCAAGATCCGGATCCACCAGCAGGTCTTCTTCGCGACGGGCAAGGACGCGGTTCTCCCGAAGAGCTTCCCGCTGCTCAAGGCCGTCGCCGACGTCCTCAAGAGCACGCCGAGCATCAAGAAGGTCCGCGTCGAGGGCCACACCGACACGAAGGGCAAGCCCGAGATGAACCTCGACCTGTCGAAGAAGCGCGCGGCCGCCGTGCGCGACATGCTCGTGAAGGAGGGCGTCGACGCGAGCCGCCTCGACGCCGAGGGCTACGGCGGCACGGTGCCGATCGCGCCGAACGACAACGAGAAGGGCCGCGCGCAGAACCGCCGCGTCGACTTCGTCATCACCGACCCCGCGCAGGAGGCCGCCCCCACGCCCGCCAGCGCCGCCGCCCCGGCTCCGGCCACGCCGACGCCCGCCCCCGCGACGCCGACGCCCGCCCCCGCGACGCCGGCGCCCGCCCCCGCGAAGTAAGTCCGCTCCGCCGCCTTTCCCGTCCGCGGGAGAGGCGGGCGCGACGGGACGCGCTTCACGACAAAAAAATGCCGCGGGTGGCTCGTGCCCCCCGCGGCATTCTTCGTTGCGGTCGTTTGCGGTCGGCTACTTCGGAACCGGCATCGAGCTGATCGCGCAGTCCTTGGTCGCCCAATAGATATTGTTGGCGTCGGCGGCGATCGAGAACGGGCTCGACTGGTTGCGCGCGAGCACGATCGCCGTCGAGCCGGCCGTGAGCGGCGTCGACTCGACGTAGCCGTCCTCGGTGAAGTACGCCGTCTGGCCCGTGATCGTGAACGACGTGAACGGGCTGAAGTTCGCCGCCGTCGTGATTTGCACCTCGGTGGCCGCCTTGCCGCCCGCGGCGGGCTGGGTCGCGTTCATCGTCAGGTCGAAGTTGTGGCTCCAGTAGGCGTTGCCGCCGATGAGGTACATCGTGTCGAAGAAGATCGAGCCCTCGGAGCGGCCGATGCGAAGACCGTTCGAGCACTGGCCGTTGCCGTTGGCGTCCGGCTGACCGCACATCGAGGTCATGCCGTCCTTGAGGTAGATGGCGTCGACGTCCTGCGCTTGCTGGCTGCCGAACGCGATCGTCGTGCCCTCGAGCGCGAGCGCCATCGGGATGCCGTCGCTCTGCGTGTCGACGACGGTGGGCGTGCCGCCTGCCGCCGCGACCTTCGAGATGTTCATGCCCGACGAGAAGTACACCGTGCCCGCGTCCGACGAGGCGACGAAGCCGTTGATGTCCGTCGCGCTCGTGTAGACGGTGGCCGGCGTGCCGGTCGGCAGCGTCGCCTTCATGAGCGTCTTCGAGCCCGTGTCGAGCCAGAACAGCGTCGTGCCGACCACGCTGAGCAGCGTCGGCTTCATCTGCGTCGACGCGATCGTCGTCGCCGTCGCGCCCGCCGCCGTGCCGATGCTCTTGACGGTGCCGTTGCCCGTGTCCGTCCAGTAGAGCGTCGAGCCCGAGAGCGCGAGGCGAACCTGCGTGCAACCCGACGCGGGCGCCGGCACGACCGTCGTCGGCGTCGGCCCACACTTCCCGTTCACACACTGCGAAGCGCCCGAGCACTTCGTGTCGCAACCGCCGCAATGATCGTTGTCGGTCTTCGGATCGATGCATCCAACGGTGGGGCAAGCCATCGGCGTGTCGTCGCTGCACGCGCAGGGGCCGCCGTTGTGGTGCGACTGACCGGGGATCGTGCACGCGGCTTCGCCGCCGCTTCCACCCTGGCTCGTCGTGCCGCCCGCGCCGGTCGAGCCGCCGCTTCCGCCCGTCTCGCTCGGGCCGCCGCTCGATTTGCTTCCGCATCCAAAGCCAAGCGCGAGCGCCAACGCAGCGACCGCCGTCAAGGACAAACTCGTTTTGGTCATTTCTAAATTGCCTTCCACCAGGTGATTTGCGCGCCGCGATAGTACACTGGAGACCCGCATGTCCTCCGCAGGATCGGCTGACGAGAAGAGCACGCCGGACGTGACGGCGGCCGAGGAAGACGTTTACGTTTTCCCCGCGTCGTACTCGCAGCAGCGTCTGTGGTTTCTCGATCAACTGCAGCCGGGCAGCAGCGCGTACAACGTGCCGACGATCGTGCGGTTGCGGGGGCCGCTCGACGCGCCGGCCTTTGCTCGAGCTCTGGACGAAGTGGTCGCGCGCCACGAGTCGCTGCGCACGACGTTCGGCTCCGAGGCCGGCGTGCCCGTGCAAGTCGTCGCGCCCGCGCTCGCGCTCGGGCTCGCCGTCGAGGATCTGTCGGCGCTGCCGGCCGACGCGCGCGAGACGGCCCTCGCGCGCGCGCTCGCCGAGGGTGCGGCGGCGCCGTTCGATCTCAAGCGCGGACCGCTCGTGCGCGCGCGCCTGCTGCGCGTCGCGCCCGACGACCACGTCTTCCTCTTCAACGCGAGCCACATCGTCGTCGACGGCATCTCGACGGCCGTCATCTTCGACGAGCTGTCGAAATTGTACGAGGCGTTCGCGGCTGGGCGTCCGTCTCCGTTGCCCGAGCTGGCGATCCAATTCGCCGACTACGCGATTTGGCAGAAGGAGACGATGCAGGGCGAGGAGCTCGAGCGGCGCCTCGCGCATTGGCGCGAGCGGCTCGCGGGCGAGCTGCCCACGGTCGAGCTGCCGTCGGATCGTCCACGGCCATCGACGATGACGGGGAAGGGCGCGCGGCTGCGGGCGCGGCTCGCGACGCGCGCGGGGGCCGACGCGCTCGCGGCGCTGTGCCGGCAAGAGCGCACGACGTCGTTCTCGGGTTTGCTCGCGGCGTTCTCGCTGCTCGTGGCGCGCCACACGGGTCAGACCGACATCTTGCTCGGCTCGCCGTTCGGCAACCGCGCGCGCGCCGAGATCGAACAGGCCGTCGGCTTCTACGCGGCGACGGTCGTCTTACGCGTCGACGTGTCAGGCGATCCCACGTTCCGCGAGCTGCTGGGCCGCGCGCGCGACGTCATTCTCGGCGCGGCCGCGAACCAAGACGTGCCTTTCGAAAAGATCGTCGAGGCGCTCAAGCCCGCGCGCGACGCCGCCCACAACCCATTCTTCCAGATCATGCTCGGCTACCTGAGCGCGCCCGACGACGCGCTCGTGTTCCCCGGCGTCGAGGTCACGGCCGTCGATCCGCCCAGCGTCGACTCGATGTTCGATCTGCTCGCGCAGCTGGAGGAGGGGCGGGGAGGGCTGTCAGGTTACTTCACGTACAGCACCGAGCTCTACGACGCGCCGACGATCGCGCGCTTCGTCGACGGCTTCGCGCGCGTGCTGGCCGCCGCCGTCGCGAGCCCCGACGAGAAGATCTCGCGCCTGCCCGTCATCGGAGAGGTGGAGCGCGCGCTGTTGCTCGACACGTGGAACGACACCGACGTCGAGGTGCCGATCGCGTGCGTGCACACGCTGTTCGAGCAGCAGGCGGCGCGCACGCCCACGCGCATCGCCGCGCGCACGGGCGCCGACGCGCTCACGTACGAAGACCTGGATCGTCGCGCGAACCAGCTCGCGCGGCGCCTGAAGGCGCTGGGCACGGGGCCCGACGGGCTCGTGGGCATCGCGCTGCCGCGCGGGCCGCGGTTGCTCACGGCCGTGCTCGCGACGCACAAGGCGGGCGGCGCCTACGTGCCGCTCGATCCCACGTACCCGACGGCGCGCCTCGCGCAGATGATCGGCGACTCGCAGGTGCCCGTCATCGTGACGACGACGGAGATCGCGAAGACGCTCCCTCTCAACGGCGCGCGCGCGTTGTGCCTCGACGCGCCCGACGAGGTCGCGGCGCGGGAGGCGTTGTCCGCTTCGCCCGAAGACGGCGGCGCGCGACCCGAGCATCTCGCCTACGTCATCTACACGTCGGGCTCGACGGGCACGCCCAAGGGCGTGATGCTCGAGCACCGTCTGGTCGCGAACTTCTTCGCGGGCATGGACGCCGTGCTCGGCGCGAGCCCGGCGCCCACGGCGCTCGACACGCCGCCCGGCGTGTGGCTCGCCGTGACCAGCCTGTCGTTCGACATCTCGGTGCTCGAGCTTTTGTGGACCGTCGCGCGCGGCTTCACCGTCGTCATCCAAGCCGAGGACGACAAAGCGGGCGCGTTCGCGGGCGAGGTCGAGGCGAACGGCGTGACGCACTTCCAGTGCACGCCGTCGATGGCGAGCCTGCTCGTCGCCGATCCCGCGGGCCGCGCCGCGCTCGGCAAGCTGAAGAAGATGCTCGTGGGCGGCGAGGCGCTGCCGCCCGCGCTCGCGCGCGAGCTGCGTGCCGCGCTGGGCGGCGAGCTCATCGACATGTACGGCCCGACGGAGACGACGATCTGGTCGACGGCGTACACCGTCACCGACGACACGATCCTCATCGGTCGCCCCATCGCCAACACGACGGTCTACGTGCTCGACGCGAACCGCGCGCCCGTGCCCGTCGGCGTCGCGGGCGAGCTGTACATCGGCGGCGCCGGCCTCGCGCGCGGCTACCTGCGTCGCCCCGAGCTCACCGACGAGCGCTTCGTGCCGAACCCGTTCGGCGCGGGTCGTTTGTACCGCACGGGCGATCTGTGCCGCTTCCGCGGCGACGGCAACCTCGAGTATCTGGGTCGCCTCGATCACCAGGTGAAGATCCGCGGCCACCGCATCGAGCTCGGCGAGATCGAGACGAACCTGCGCGAGCTCGCGGGCGCGCGCGAGGTCGTCGTCGTCGCGCGCGCCGACGCGCCCGGTGACGTGCGTCTGGTCGCCTACATGGCGGGTTTTGCCGGTGCGCCGCCCGCGACGGCGGAGCTGCGGCGCGGGCTGCGCGAGCGCTTGCCCGAGCCGATGGTGCCGAGCGCGTTCGTCGTGCTCGAGCGCCTGCCGCTCACGCCCAACGGCAAGATCGATCGCAAGGCGTTGCCCGCACCGTCAGCTGTCGCAGGGGCCGCCGCGCCGGTCGAGACGGCCGACGACGGCTTCGTGGCGCCACGCACGCCGACCGAGCAGGTCATCGCCGGAATTTGGCGGGAAGTTCTGGGCGTTCCGCGCGTTTCGGTGTTCGACAACTTCTTCGATCTGGGCGGGCACTCGCTGCTGTCGACACAGGTCGTGTTCCAGATCGAGCAGCGCCTCAAGAAGCGCCTCAACGTGGCCGAGCTCATCTTGCAGAACCTCGCGCAAGTCGCCACGAAGTGCGATCAGGCTCCGGCCGTCGACGCGGGCAAAGGCAAAGGCGTCTTCGGAGCGCTCAAGCGAATCATCTCGAAGGCGTAGTCGATGGAGACCTTCTTCTTCGGCGACCCCGAGCGGCCGCTGTTCGGCGCGATGCACGAACCGCCGCGCCCGTCGGCCTCGCCACGCGTCGCCGTCGTGTGCGCGCCGCTGTGGCAAGAGGGCGTGCGCGCGCATCGCGTGCTGCGGCAGCTGGGCGTGCGGCTCGTCAAAGAAGGCTTCTCGACGCTGCGCTTCGATTACGAGGGCGCGGGCGACTCGGCGGGCGCGACCGAGGACGGCGAGGTCGCGCGTTGGCTCGTGGACGTGGGCCGCGCCGTCGACGAGGCGAAGCGGCGCAAGAACGTCGCGCGCGTGACGCTCGTGGGGTTGCGCTTCGGCGCGACGCTCGCGGCGCTCGCGGCGGCGGCGCGCGACGACGTCGAGCGCCTCGTGCTGTGGGAGCCCATCGTCGAGGGCCCGCGGTTTCTCGAGGAAGCGGGCGCCGAGCACCGCGCGTGGCGCGACACGTACTTGTCGTGGCGCAAGCTCGCGCCGGCCGCCGTCGACGACGGCGTCGAGCTGCTCGGCTTCCCCATCACCGAGGCGATGCGCCGCTCGATCGCCAGCGTCGATCTGACGGCGGCAATCGTGCCCGCGGGCGTGTCGCCGCGCGTGCTCGTCGTCGAGCGCGAGGCGTCGGCGGGCCCGAAGCTGCGCGCGCGCTTCGGCGGGAACGCGCGCGTCGATCACGAGATCGTCGCCGAGCCCGAGGTGTGGAAGTTCAGGCCGCTCGAGAGCGCGCCCGGCGGCCGTAAGACGCTCGACGTGATCGCGACGTGGGCCGCGCGAGGTGACGCGTGAGAGAGCGCGCGGTCTCGTTCGGGCCTTCGGGCACGCTGTCGGGCGTGGTGACGGAGCCCGCCGCCGGGTCGCCGAAGCGGCCCGCCGTGCTGCTGCTCAACGCGGGGCTGCTCCACCGCGTGGGCCCGAACCGCCTGTACGTCACGATCGCGCGCCGCCTCGCCGCCGCGGGGTGGCCCGTGCTGCGCTTCGATTATTCGGGCCTGGGCGAGAGCGACGCGCGCCGCGACGAGGTGCCGCTCTTGCAGAGCATGAGCGAGGAGGGCAAGGCGGCGATGGACTTCCTCGCGAAGGAGGGCGTCGCCGACACGTTCATCCCCATGGGCCTGTGCGCGGGCGCCGAGAACGCGCAGCGCCTCGCGCGCGACGACGCGCGCGTCGTGGGCGCCGTGCTCATCGACGGCTACGCCTACCGCACGCCTGGCTACTACGCTCGCGTCGTCCTGCGCCGCGTGCTGAGCGCGCGCAGCTGGAAGAACCTGCTCGCGCACCCACACCTGTGGGGGAAGATCTTGGGCGGCGTCGCGGGCTCGACGTGGCGCGAGGCGCCCGTGGGCGGCGGCAACCCTGGCGGCGTCGACTTCGTGCGCGAGTTCCCGCCGCGCGAGACGTGCTTGGCCGAGCTGCAGAAGATCGTGGGCGGCGGCGCCGAGCTGCTCTTCATCTTCACGGGCGGGGGCATGACCGACTACTACAACTACGAGGGCCAGTTCGGCGACACGTTCCCCGCGCTGCGCGGGAACGCGCGTGTGCGCGTCGAGTTCATGAACAGCGCCGACCACACGTTCACGCTGCGCGCCGATCAGCAGGTCTTGTTGTCATCGATCGACGCGTGGTTCGCGGCGCGCGCCGCGGGGACGAAGTGATGGAAGGGCGCGTCTGCCTCGTGACCGGCGCGACGAGCGGCATCGGTCGCGAGACGGCGCTGGGCCTGGCCGCGCGCGGCGCGACGGTGGTCGTGCACGGCCGCGATCCGGCGCGCGCGCGCGACGCCGCCGCCGAGATCGCGCGCGCGACGGGCCGGCCGCTCGTCGCGCCGCTCGTCGCGGATCTTTCGTCGCAGGCCGAGGTGCGCCGCCTCGCCGCCGAGGTCCGCGCGAAGCACGAGCGCCTTCACGTCCTCGTCAACAACGCCGCGATCATCACGCCCACGCGCACGACGACTGTCGACGGGCTCGAGACCCAGCTGGCCGTGAACCACCTCGCGCCGTTCCTGCTGACGAACCTGCTGCTCGACGTGCTGAAGGCCAGCGCGCCCGCGCGCATCGTCGACGTCGCGTCGCAGGTCGAGAGCATGGGCGCGATCGACTTCGAGGACCTCGGCCGCGCGCGCCGGAGCTACGAGCGCCTCGACGTCTATGCGCAGTCGAAGCTCGCCAACGTGCTGTTCACCTACGAGCTCGCGCGCCGTTTGGCGGGCACGGGCGTCACGGCGAACTGCCTGCACCCCGGCGTCATCGGCACGAACCTGTTGGCGGCGTATGAAGGCCGCCCGGGCCCGCTGAAGTTTCTGTCGCGGAGAGGCCGACCGACGCCGCGCGAGGGCGCGGAGACGAGCCTCTACGTCGCGAGCGCGCCCGAGCTCGAAGGCGTCAGCGGCAAGTACTTCCGCGAGTCGCGCGAGGCCGTGTCGTCGCCGAGGTCGCGGGACGTCGAGCTGGCGGCGCGGTTGTGGGTGGTGAGCGAGAAGCTCGTGGGGATCGGACCCTCACCCTAACCCTCCCTCAGAAGGGAGAGGGGACCGGATCTCCCTCTCCAGTCTGCTGGAGAGGGTTGGGGTGAGGTCTGCCGCTCCTCTCCTACCGACGTCTCCGCAGCGCCTCGCGCCTTTGCTGCCCGCGATCCTGCCCCTTCTCCGCCGCGTCCGACTTCGTCGCGGCGCCTCCCGGTCCCCCCGTGCTCGCCAAGTGCGCCGCGAGCGTCGCGATGCTCGGGAAGCGGAACATCTCGACCAGCGACAGCTCGCGCGCGAGCGCGGCTTTCAAACGCGCGTTGGCTTGCACCATCAACAGCGAGTTCGCGCCGAGGTCGAAGAGGTTGTCCTGCGTGCTGACCTGCGCGAGGCCGAGCAGGTGCTGCCACACGTCGCCGATGACGCGCTCGAGATCGCTCGCGGGCGCGACGTAGGCCGCGGCGGCCTCGCGGCGCTCGCGGTCGGGCGCGGGCAGCGCCTTGCGGTCGACCTTGCCGTTGGGCGTGAGCGGGAAGGCGTCGAGCACGACGAACGCGCTCGGGATCATGTACGGCGGCAGCGTGTCCTTGAGGCGCGCGCGCAGCTCGGGCACGAGGCCGTCGGGCGTGCGCGCGACCTCGCGCGGGCCGGGCGCGCGCGCGAGCGACTCCAAAGGCCGTCCCGGCGCGCGTCGCGGACGCGTCGCCGCGGGCGCGCCGCCGCGTCGTCGCAGGCGAACGTCGAACGCGTAGGGGCTGGCGTCGGACCAGGTGACGGCGACGTCGGCGTCGTGGCCGGCGGCGCGCGCGTAGACGGCCTCGGGCTCGACGCCCGCGGCCGGCTCGCGATCGAGGATCGCGCGCAGCTCGCCGGCCGTCGCGGGGCGGCTCTCGCCCGACATGAGCGCGAGCGCGCGCGCCTCGCGGACGACGCGCGCGTTGGGGACGGCGCGGGCGTCGAGGGCGGCCGGGGCCTCGCGCAGCGCGCGCTCGAGATCGTCGATCGATGCGATCGTCGCCTCGGGCGCGCGCGCAGGCGCGTCGACGGTCGGGCCCTTGCGCAGCACGACGTCGTAGCGGAAGCGCGACATCTCGTTGGCGAACGCGCCGCGCTTGAGCTGGATCTCGACGGCGCCGATCGCCGGGATCTCGGCGGGGAGCGCGTCGAAGAACGCGGGATCGATCAGCAGCTCGGCGTCGTTGCGCTTGCGGCGCTCGACGCGCGCCGCGAATTCGGCGATGGGCGTCGCGTCGGGCGCCTGAGCCAGCTCGATCGAGACGGCGAACGCATCGAACAGCGCGAGGCTGCGCACGTCGCCCAAGAACACGGCGCCGCCGGGCGCGAGCGCGTCGACGGCGAGCGAGAGCACCTTCACCAAGTAACGCGCGTCGGGGAAGTACTGCGCGACCGAGTTGATGACGACGACGTCGAAGCCCGCGGGCGAGACGGCGCCGATCTCGTCGGCCTTCGCCTGCACGAGCTCGACCTGCGGCAGCGGCGCGGCCGCGAGGCGCGCGCGCAGCCGCGCGAGCACCGACGGTGAGAAGTCGACACCGACGTAGCGCTCGCAGCCGGGCGCGACGCGCGTGAGGATCATGCCCGTGCCGCAGCCGATCTCGAGCACTCGTTTGGGCGCGAGCGCCCCGATGCGCGCCACCGTGTGGTCGAGCCACTCGCGCATCTCGGCCGGCGGGATCGGCTCCCCCGTGTAGCTGCTGTTCCAGCCCGACAGCTCGGCGTCGGACGCCGCGCTCTGGCCGCCGCGGTACGTCTCGTCCCAGATCGCCTGCCAGCCCGTGACGGCCGAGCCGCCGGCTTCGTCCGCGCCGCTCACACCCTTGGGCACGACGTACGCGACGAGCCGCTTGTCGCCGGGCACGTCCTCGCGCGCGACGACGACGCTGCGGGCGACGCCCGGGTGTTTGTCGAGCGCCGTCTCGATCTCGCCGAGCTCGATGCGGTAGCCGCTGACTTTGACCTGATGATCGACGCGGCCCAGAAACTCGAGATCGCCGTCGGCTCTCCAGCGCGCGAGATCGCCCGTGCGGTAGAGGCGCGCGCCCGGCGCGTCGGTGAACGCGTCGGGCACGAAGCGCTCGGCCGTGAGATCGGCGCGCCCCAGGTAACCACGCACGACGCCCGCGCCGCCGATGTAGAGCTCGCCCGGCGTGCCGATGGGCGCGGGCCGGCCACGCGCATCGAGGATGAGGATGCGCGTGTTGGCGATGGGCTTGCCGATCGTGACGGGCGCGCCGGCGCGCACGCGCGACGTGGTCGACCACACCGTGGTCTCCGTCGGACCGTACATGTTGTGGAGCGCGGCCTCGGGCGGCAGCGCGGCGACCAGCTCGGCGGCGAGCGCCTCGGGCAGCGCCTCGCCGCCGACCATCACCGTGCGCAGCGACGCGAGCGCCGCGCGCGTGTCGGCGTCGCTGAGCAACAAGCGCGCCATCGACGGCGTGCACTGCAGGTGCGTCACGCGGTGGCGGCGCAGCTCGGCCGCGAGGCCGTGCTCGGGCGCCGAGGTCGAAACGACGGCCGCCGTGCCGGCGCTGTTGCTGCGCGCGCGCAGCTCGTCGAGGTACGTGAGGCTCGCGAGCACGTCGTCGTCGGCGACGCCGAAGTCGAGCAGGCAAGCGATCTCGTCGACGCCGATCTCGCGCAGCCGATCGATCATCGCGCCGCAGCTATCGGGCGTGCCGAAGAGCCCGCTCGCCGAGAAGTAGCGCTCGAAGGCGTGCTCCATCATCACCTCGGTCTCTTCGGGCGTGAGCTTCGCCTCGGCGAGCGGCGACGTGCGCGAGGCCGGCGCGCCGCCCGCGCCTTGCCTGAACGCCGGGAACTCGCTCGTCGCCTTCTTGATGAGGTCGGTCGACGTCTCGAGGTAGCGCAGGAACGGCGTGCGCACCTTGGCCCGCACCTCGTCGCGATCGCGCCCGACGTAGGTGTGCAGCATGAGGCTCACTTGCCCGTCGCCGGCGTGGCCCGCGGCGCGCCGGGCGGCGCGGTAGGTGGCGATGCGCTCGCGCAGCTCGGCGACGCTCTGAATGAGCAAGTTCGTGAGGATGTTCGCGCCCAGCTCGCCCGCGAAGCGGAATGTGTCGGGGCTGCCGGCCGCCGTGACCCAGATGGGCGGGTCTGCCTGAATGGGCGGCGGAAACATGCGCACCGAGATCTCGGCGCCGCTGCCGTTGCGCGCGAGGATCGCCTCGCCTCGCCAGAGCTTCCGCACCGACTCGATGCCGCGGATCATGACGTTCTTGCGGTCGGCGTAGTTCTCGGGCAGCAGCGCGAAGTCGTTCGTGTGCCAGCCCGACGCGAACGACAGTCCGATGCGCCCGCCCGAGAGGTTGTCGACGACCGACCACTCCTCGGCGACGCGGATGGGGTTGTGCAGCGGCAGCACGACCGAGCCGGCGCGAATTTGGATGTTCTTCGTGAGCACGGCGAGCGCGGCGCTCGTCACCGACGGGTTCGGGTAGATGCCGCCGAACTCGTGGAAGTGGCGCTCGGGCGTCCACACGGCCGAGAAGCCGTGCGCGTCGGCGAACTTCGTGCCCTCGAGCAACAGGCGGTAGCGCTGGCTGGGCGGCACGTCGGCGGCGCTCGAGAAATAGAAGAGGCTGAAGTCCATGCGGCGCGGCGCGGCCGCCTGCGCGTCGCCGCGGCGATCGTCGCCGCCGTGGATGACGACCTCGAAGCCGCGCGCGAGCGTCCACAGGAGCTCGAGCACCGAGATGTCGAACGAGATGCTCGTGACGGCGAGCCACACGCCCTTCGTCGTGCCGAGCCGCGCATCCATGCCCGCGAAGAAGTTGATGACGTTGCGGTGCTCGATCATCACGCCCTTGGGGCGGCCCGTCGAGCCGGACGTGAAGATGACGTAGGCGAGGTTCTCCGGCTTCGACCGCGCGCCCGCAGGCGATGACTCGCCCGGCGCGATCGCCTCGGCGACGTCGACGAGCACGACCTCCGTCCCGTGGGCGAGCTTCGGCAACGAGGCGCGCAGCGGCGCGCGCGTCACGACGACGCGCGCCTTCGAATCCTCGAGCATCATCGCGAGGCGCTCCGATGGGTACTCGGGATCGAGCGGCACGTAGGCGCCGCCCGCCTTCAAGATGCCGAGCAGCGCGACGACCATCTCGAGCGAGCGGTCGACGAACACGCCCACGAGCGCGTCGGGGCCCACGCCGCGCGCGCGCAACGTGTTCGCAAGGGCTTCGGCGCGCGCGTCGAGCTCGCGGTAGCTGACGCGCGCGCCGCGGAACACGAGCGCCGTCGCGTCGGGCGTCGCCGCCGCCTGCGCCGCGATGAGGTCGTGCACGCAGCGATCGCGCGGCAGCTCGACCGCCGTGTCGTTCCAGCGCTCGACGACCAGCGCGCGCTCCTCGCCCGACAGCGTCGGCAGCTCGGCGACGCGCGCCTCGGGCCGCGCCGCGATCGCCGCGAGGATCGCGTGCATCCTCGCCATGAGGCGCGCCGCCGTCGCGTCGTCGACGCGCGTGCGATCGTGCGTGAGCTTGAGGCGCAGCTCGCGCTCGCCGTAGCCGAACAGCGTGAGCGGGAAGTTGGTCTGGTCGATCCAGCGGAAGGTACGCCGCGCCCAGGCGCCGCCCTTCTCTTGCATGGCGACCTCCATGAAGCGGTCGTTGTAGACGATGATCGTCTCGAGCAGCGGCTGGCCGCTGGGCACGCCCGCGGCGGCCAGCACGGCCGTGAACGGCGTCTGCTCGAAGTCGCGCACCTCGCGGTGGCTCTTGCGCACGGCGCGCAGGAGCTCGCCCACCGTCGCGCCGCCGTCGATGCGCACGCGCAGCGGCGTCGAGTTGATGAACAGGCCGATGATGTCCTGCGCGCCCGCGACCGTCGTGCCGCGGCAGCCGCGGGTTATGCCGATCACGACGTCGTCTTGGCCCGCCTGTGCCGCGACCGTGAGCGCCCACGCCGTCTGCACGAACGTGTTGAGCGTCAGCTCGTGCTGGCGGCCGAAGGCCATCAGAGCCTCGGTCTCGGCGCGGGACAGGCGAATCGTGACCTCGCCAGGGATGGGCGCGGGCTCGCCGGCGGGTCGAACGAGCGTGGGCAGCGGCGGCGGCGGCGCGAAGCCCGCGAGCCGCTCGGCCCAGAACGCGCGCGTCGCCTCGGCGCGCGCCGGCAGCTCGCGCGCGAGGAAGTCGATGTGAGCGCGGTAGGGGCGCTCGGGCGGCCAGCTCGGCTCGGGCCCGCCGGCGCGCAGCGCCTCGTAGACGGCGAACACCTCTTCGATGACCTGGTTGACGGCGCCGCCGTCGATGATGCCGTGGAAGAACGTCCAGACCAGCGTGTGCTCGGCGTCGGCGCGGCGGAAGAGCGCGAGGCGGAAGAGCGGCGGCTGCCCGAGATCGAAGCCGCGTCGGCGATCGTCGGCGAGGAACGCGTCGAGGCGGCGCGCCTGCGCGTCGGCGGCGGTGCCGCGCCAATCTTCGGAGCGGAACGGCACGACGACCTCGCGCGCGACCAGCTGCTCGGGCTCGCCCGGGCCACCCCACGAGAACGACGTGCGCAGCGTCGCGTGGCGCGCGGCGACGCGGCCCCACGCGCGCTCGAGCGTCGCGGCGTCGATCGCCTCCGGCAAGCCCGCGACCATCTGCACGATGTCGACGCCCGTGTCGGGCGCGTTCACGCGGTTGAACAGCATGCCCGTCTGCAGGGGCGAAAGCGGGTAGCGATCTTCGATCTGCGCGCTCGTCGTCATTCGGTCTCCGCCTTCGTTGCCGTTGTTCTCTTGGCGCGGTAGGCGTCGCGCGAGACGGCGCGCAGGGGCGCGGGCGCGGCGCTCGGTCCGGCGCTCTTGGCGCGCGCGACGGCCTCGGCCATCTCCGCGACCGTGAGCTTCGACAGCAGCTCGCCGAGCGGCAGGTCGATCTCGGCGAGCTTGCGCAGCCGCGTCACCGTCTGCGTCAGCAAGAGCGAGTGGCCGCCCAGCTCGAAGAAGTTGTCGTGCACGCCGATCTCGTCGACGCCGAGCATCTGCCGCCACAGACCGGCGATGCGCGTCTCGTTCTCGTCGCGGGGCGCGACGAACGCCGTGCTCACCGACGGGCGCGCGGTCGACGCGATGACGGACGTGGCGGCCGGCGTCCCTTCGGTCGCCACTTGGCTCGCGCGGGCCGTGGCCGTCATCCACGCGCGCAGGTCGAGCGTGCTCACGACGACCTGCGGGCCGAGGCGCGCGGCGACGATGCGCTCGAGCGCGTCGAGGCCCTCGGCGGGTTTGGCGCCCTCGCGCGTCGCGCGCGCGCGCAGCTCGGCCGCGGCGGCGTTGCGGCCCGCGCTCGCAGAAGGCGCGGCGGCGATGCGCGCGCCCTCGCCGACGCGCTTCATGACGAAGCCCGTGATCTCGACGACGACGCGGCCGCCCTCGTCGGTGAGCGTGACGTCGAATGTCGGCGTGTTCTTCGTCGAATCGGCCCGCAGGCGCACATGGCTCGACACGCGGCGGGGCAGGGGCGCCTGCACGACGACGCGTCCGTAAGAGAACGGCACGTTGAAGTCGCGCTCGGAATCGAACCCGGGAACCAACGCCTGCGCGCCGCCCGTCGCCATGTCGAGCAGCGCCGGGTGCAGCGCGTGCGTCTCGAGATCGGCCGCGAAGGCGGCCGGCAGCTCCAGGTCGATCAACGACTCGCCCGCGCCGACGCCGACACCGACGACGTTGCCCCAGCGCGGGCCGAACGCCATGAAGCTCTGCGGGATGAAGCCTTCGGCGTCGACGGGCCGCTTCGTCGCGCAACGCACGCGAATCGCGGCGAGGTCGATCGACGACGTCGTCGAGGTGGCGACGCGCGCGGCGCGGGCCGTGACGTGCTGGACGACGTCGCCGCGCTCGTCGCGACCTTCGATCGTCAGCTCGCCGCTGTCTTCGACGCTCACGCGCAGCGTGCGACGCGCGCCCGCGGGCACGGCGAACGGCGCGAGGAACACGACGTCGCGCAGCTCGATGGCGCCCGCGCCCGGCAGCAAACGTGACGCCGCCTCGCGCGCGATCTCGAGGAAGCCCGTGCCCGGGATGAGCGCGTCGCCGCCTTTGACGACGTGCTCGGCCAGCAGCCACCAGTCGTCGCGGCGGAGCGTCCGCTCGAAGGCGCGGCCGCGCTTTTCGCCGAGCCACTCGGCGCCCGTGCTCGGGCCCGCGACGCGCCCGCCGACCGGGGCTTGCCCGCGCGCCGCGATCACGGCCGCCATGCCGACGTCGCGCCACGCGGTCCAGTCGATCGACAGCGTCAGCTCGGGGGCGCGGCCCGCGCGGTCGTGCGCGAGCGCGTCGAGAAAGGCGTTCGCCGCGACGTAGTCGACCTGGCCTTCGAAGCCGAGGATCGCGCTCACCGACGACATCATCACGAAGAGCTCCAGCTGGGGGGCCAGCTCCTTCGCGAGCGCGTCGAGCACGAGCGCGCCTTTCACTTTGGGCGCGAGCACGCGCGCCGCCGACTCGGCCGTCTTGAGCTGGAGCAGCTGATCGTCGAGCACGCCCGCGGCGTGGATGATCCCGTGGACGGCGCCGAAGCGCGCGCGCGTCGCCGCGACGACAGCGCGCATGTCGGCGAGGCTCGTGACGTCGGCGCGCTGCACGAGCACCTCGGCGCCCGCCGCTTCGAGGGCGCGCGCGGCCGCGTCGTCGGCGCGCGCCGTGCGGCCCACGAGCACGATCTTCGCGCGCGCCGTGCGCGACAGATGCGCCGCGAACATCGCGCCCAGGCCGCCGAGGCCGCCCGTGATCAAGTAGACGCCGCCGTCGCGGAACGTGGAAGCCGGCGCGCGCGGCCGGGACGTCGGCGCGGGCTCGAACGTCTGCACGAAGCGCTCGGCGCCGCGCCACGCGATCAGCTTCTGTTCGCGCGCGAGATCAATCGCGCGCGGCGCCGCGAGCTCGGCCAGCAGCTGCTCGACGACGCGCGCGCGCTGCCACGTCGACGAAGGCGCGCCCGGCCACACGACGTCGACGCTGCGCGCCGCGAGCGACGCGACCTCCGTGCCCGCGACCTTCGTGGGCCCGAGCACGAGCGCCTTCCACGGCTCGGCCTCGGCCTCGCCGCCGATGCGGTGCAGGCGGTTCGACACGACGGTGAGCCGCGCGGGCCGATCCTCGAGCGCGAGCGCCTGCGCCAGGTGCAGCACGCTCGCAAAGCCGACGTCGAAGGCGCGGTCGTAGCCCGCGAGCGCGTCGACGACGGGCGTCGCCGTGACCGTCCACGCGTGGACGATCTCGTCGGGCAACCGGCCGGCCGCGCGCAGCGCCGAGAAGAGCGCATCCATGTCCTCGCGCCGTCCGGGCGCGATCGTGAACGTGTCGTCGCCGACGCGCGCGAAGCCGGCGCCCGCGCGCACCTTGATCGCGCCCGGGCGCCGCGCCGCGAGCGCCTCGCCCAAACCCGCCTCGTCGACGAAGAAGAGGCCGCCCGAGGACGAAGCTTCCGCCGCAGGCGCGGGGGTGCGTGTCCACGAAGGCAGCCAGAACCATTCGGCGACATCGGCCTTGCGAATCAGCGCGTCTCCCGGGGCGGCCGCCGCGCCGCGCTCGATCCAGTAGCGCTGCCGCTCGAACGGGTACGTCGGCAGCGGCACGCGCCGTCGCTTCGCGCCCGCGCCGTGGAAGCGATCCCAGTCGAGCTCGACGCCGGCCATCCACGCTTGCCCCAGCGTCGTCAGCAGGAACGCCGCGGCCGCGTCGGCCTCGCTCGGGTGCGGCAGCGTCGGAAATGCCGCCGCCGGCTTCGTCGTCTGCATCGCCGCGAGGCTCGTCAGCGTGCGTCCCGGCCCGATCTCGAGCACGACGCGATCCTTCTTCTGCGCGACGATCGCGTTCATGCCGTCGGCGAAGCGCACGGTGCCGCGCAGGTGGCGCACCCAGTACGTCGGGTCCGTCGCCTCGCGCTCGGTGATCCACGTGCCCGTCAGGTTGCTCACGAAGGGCAGCGTCGGCGCGCGGAAGGTGATCGTGCGGCAGAAGCGCTCGAACTCGGCGAGGATCGGCTCGAGCATCGTCGAGTGCGCCGCGACGGCGATGTGCACGCGCTTGGCGTCGACCTCGCGCACGACGAGCCTCGCCTCGAGCGCCGCGATCGCCGCGACGGGTCCCGAGGCGACGCACAACCCGGGCGCGTTCGCGGCCGCGATCGACAGGCCGCGCATCTCGTCGGGCGCGACGCGCGCGAGCTCGTCGGCGGGCAACGGCACGGCGAGCATGCCGCCCGGCGGCAGCGTCTCGAACAAGCGCCCGCGCACGGCGACGAGGCGCATGCCGTCGCGCGCCGAGAACACGCCGGCGAGGCACGCGGCGACGTACTCGCCCATGCTGTGGCCGATCATGGCGGCCGGCGCGAGGCCCCACGACTGCAGCAGCTTCGCGAGCGCGTATTCCGTGGCGAAGAGCGCCGGCAGCGCGCGCGAGGGCGACTCGAGCTTTGCGCTCGCGTCCGCCAGCGACGCGCCCGCCGGCGGGTACATGAGCGCGCGCAGGTCGACGTCGAGCTCGCCCGCGACGTGCGCGAGGCACTCGTCGATCGCCGCGCTGTAGACGGGCTCGCTCTCGTAGAGCTCGCGGCCCATCCCTGCGTGTTGCGCGCCGCCGCCCGGGAACGAGAACACGACCTCGGCCTCGCGCCGCGACGTCGTCTGCGAGATGAGCCGCTTCGGTTCGGCACCCGCGAGCACGCGCGCGGCGTCGGCGGCGTCGCGGCACACGGCGATGCGCCGGTGATCGAACTTGCGGCGCCCGACCTGCAGCGTGTACGCGACGTCGGCGAGCGACGTCGCGGGATTCGACTCGAGGTGCGCGGCGAGGCGCGCCGTCGCCGACGCGAGCGCCGCGCCCGAACGCGCCGACAGCGGGATGAGCTGCCAGGCGCGCGACGGTCCGCTCGCCGTCGCCGCCGGCGCTTCTTCGACGATGACGTGGACGTTCGTGCCGCCCGCGCCGAGCGCCGTGATGCCCGCGCGCCTCGGGCCGCGCTCGCGCGGCCACGGCTTCAGGCGATCACTCACGTAGAACGGGCTCGCCGCGAAGTCGATGTTGGGGTTGGGCGTCTCGTAGTTCGCGCTGGGCGGCAGCTGGCCGTGCCCGAGCGCGAGCACCGTCTTGATGAGGCCCGCGACGCCCGCCGCCTCGCCGAGGTGGCCGATGTTCGACTTGAGCGAGCCGATCGCGCAGAAGCCGCGCTCGTCCGTGTGCGCGCGGAAGGCCTGCGTGAGCGCGCCGACCTCGATCGGATCTCCGATGACCGTGCCCGTGCCGTGCGCCTCGATCAACGTGATCGAATGGGCGTCGACGCCCGAAACGGCGAGCGCCTCGGCGACGGCGCGCGCCTGGCCCTCGACGCTGGGCGCGAGGTAGCCCACCTTCTGCGAGCCGTCGTTGTTGACGGCCGAGCCGCGCACGACGGCGAGGATCGTGTCGCCGTCGCGGCGCGCGTCGACGAGCCGCTTGACGACGATCGCGCCCGCGCCGCTGCCGAACAGCGTGCCGCGCGCGCGCGCGTCGAACGGCCGGCAGTGCCCGTCGTCGGCGAGGATCTCGCCTTCTTTGTAGAGGTAGCCCCGCTGCGGCAGCGAGATCACCGAGCCGCCCACGAGCGCCATGTCGCACTCGCGCCCGAGCAAGCTCGACGTCGCGAGGTGCAGCGCCAGCAGCGACGACGAGCACGCCGTCTGCACGTTCATGCTGGGCCCGCGCAGATCGAATTCATACGACACGCGCGTCGCGAGGAAGTTCATGTCGTTGCCCGTGTGGCGCAGCAGCCACTCGCCCACCGACTCCATGAGCTCGGGGTTCGTCACGAGGTGGTGCATCAAGTACGAGTTCTGGCCCGTCGACGCGAACACGCCGACGACGCCGGCGCGCGAAGGCTCGTAGCCGGCGTTCTCGAGCGCCTCCCACGCGACCTCGAGGAACAGGCGGTGCTGCGGATCGGTGATGGCCGCCTCTTTGGGCGAGAAGCCGAAGAAGCCCGCGTCGAAGTGATCGGCGTCGTCGAGGTACGGGCACACGCGCACGTAGGCCGGATCGCGCAGCGCCGCGGGCGACTCGCCGAGCGCGAGCAGCTCTTCGTCGGTGAAGCGGCGAACGGAGTCGACACCGCTCGCGATGTTTTGCCAGAAGCGCGCGAGATCGGGCGCGCCGGGAAACCGTCCCGACATGCCGACGATGGCGACGAGCGCCTCGTCGTCGTCCAGCTGGCCGTGGTTGCCGTCGTTGGCGCTCATCCGAACCCGCGTAGTTTCTCGCGCGGGGCGAGGTTTGGCCAGCGCCGAGGCCGGCAGGCGTACGCGCGCGCGTCGGGAATATGGCGGGACGTCTACGTGTCGCCGAACAAGTCGGCGGCGCGGCGGTACCGCACGCTGATGGCTTCGCCCGGGGCGCGCCTCACGGCGAGAGCGAGCGCATGCCGCGGCGTGGGCCGCGCGCGCGTGAAGAGCCACGACGCCGCGTCGTCGGCCAGCTCGGGAGCGATCTCGAGGAGCGCGCCGCCTTCGTCGTTCGGGCCGTCGGGCGTGAACGCGAATTTCTGGAGCGGCAGCGCGAGGCCCAGGCCGCGCGCCTTGATGTACGACTCCTTGAGCGTCCAGATCGCGAAGAACCGCGCCCGCCGCTCCGCCTCGGGCAGCGCCACGATCGCGTCCACCTCCGCGGGCGCGAAGACGGCGCGCGCGACCTCGAGATCGAGCGTCTTCGGTTCGGTGTGCTCGACGTCGACGCCGACCTCTCGGTCTCGAGCGACGGCGCAGGCGACGAGGCCGTGCGTGTGCGAGAGGTTGAAGCGCGGCGCGCCCGCGAGCTGCTCGGGCGCGACCTCGGGCCGTCCGTGGGCGTTGGTCACGAAGCGCCAGGCCGCGGGCGCGATCAAGGGCGCCGTCGTCGAGAGCGCCGCGCGCGCGAGCGCGTGCGCCGCCAGGTGGCGCGCGCGATCGCCCGCGCCGCGGTAGCGCGCGCCGCGCGCGCGTTCGTCAGGTGACAGCAACGCTTCACAACGCGCCGCCGTCGCCGCCGACATCGTCTCGGGCGCTTCGAAGAGCCAGACGTCGACGACGATCGCGGCCGTCACGGCGTGAGCAAGCGCGACATGCTGAGATCGATCTGACTCGCGACGAGCCGCGCGAGCGACGCCATCTCGGTGCGCCCGAGGTTGAGCCGCTCGCCCAGCAGCCGCTGCATCTCGGCGGCGATCGCCTCGCGCGCCGCCGCGAGCCAGCGCGACGCCGTCGACTGGCTCACCTGGTACATCTTGCCGATGCCCTCGACGCTGACGCCGGTCACGAGGTGCAGCCGCAGCAGCAAGCGATCCTTCTCCGTGATCGCGGCGAGCGCGTCGGTGAAGGCCTGTTCGAACGTGGCGCGGTACTTCTCCTTCGCGAACTCGAGCTCGGGATCCTGCGGCACGAGCGCCGCCTCGAGCGCGGCCCGCTCGTGCGCGCGGCGCCCCGTGCCCTCGCTGCGCGCCGCCATGAGCGCGATCCGCTGCGCGACGATCGCGGACCAGCGATCGAGCGGCCCGCGCCCCGTGTAGCTCGCGAGCTTGGGCGGCGTGTCGACGGTGCCGACGAAGACGGCGTCGCGCATCGCCTGCGCCGTCTCGCCGCGCGCCTCGGGTGACGACAGCAGCTGCGCGAGCGTCGCGCGGATGCGCTCTCCGCAGCGCGCCTCGAACGCGTCGACGGCGCCCGGCGTCCCCGCGAGGCACGCGCCGGCGAGGAAGAGGTCCTCGAGCTGGAGCGTGGCCAGGTCGGTGAGCGCCTCGTCGGCCTCGGCGGCGAACGCGCGGCCCAGGTGGCGCGCGAAGGCTTCGTCCGAGAAGGCCAGCGCGGGGTGGGCGCGGCGCGCCCGTTCACACGCGGCGACGAGGGCGGCCTCGAGGTTGGGGACGGCGGCGGCGGTAGGTCCAGCTTCGCTCGTGAACGTCCCCGCCAAACTCACCCGGGTGACCGTAGCACGGTCGCCCCGGGACGATTCCGCTTCAGATCGAGCGGAGCGAGCGGTTGTGGTTGCTCGTGGCGAGACCGCCGGCCTTGACGGCCGAGGCGACCTTGAGGCCACGGCTGTGGTTCGCCGTAGCGAGACCGCCGGCCTTGACGGCCGAGGCGACCTTGAGGGCACGGCTGTGGTTCGCCGTGCTGAGACCGCCCGCCTTGATGCCCGCCTTGACCGTGAGACCCATCGAGATTCCGTTCTTCATGACCAGCTCCTTTTTCGGTTCGTTGCGGGCGGCTCATCCGCCCTTCAACCCCGAGATGCGCGGGTTCCACACACCATCCGCCGATTCGGACGCGCCGTGTCAGCCTTGCCCGTAAACGGCATTCGACCCATAGTCGCGGCTCTTTTGTCGCCGCCTCCCGCCGCCCAGGGCTGTCTGGACGAGAACGCCGTGCTCGCGTTCCTCGAAGGGCGCCTTTCGCCCGTGAAACTGGCGGCCGCCGACGCCCACCTGTCCGGCTGCGAAGCGTGCCGCGAGCTGATCGCGGAGTCGGCGGGCGTCGCCCTCAGCGTGACCGAGGCCGGCGAGAACCCGGCGACGACGCGCGCCTCGCCTTGGCTGGCGCGCGGCGCGACGATCGGGCGCTACGTCGTGCTGGACCTGGTCGGTCACGGCGCGATGGGCGAGGTGTACGCGGCGTTCGATCCGCAGCTCAACCGCAAGATCGCCCTCAAGCTGCTCAAGGCCGGCGCCGCCGGGGCTGACACCGCGACGGCCTCGCGCCGCATGCTGCGCGAGGCGAAGGCGATCGCGCGCCTCTCGCACCCCAACATCGTCGTGGTCCACGACGCCGGCACGATCGACGAGCGCGTCTTCATCGCGATGGAGTTCGTCGAAGGCCAGACGGTCTCCGAGTGGCTGCGGACCGCGCGCCGCGACCGGCGCGAGATCCTCGACGTGTTTCGCGCGGCCGGGCGCGGGCTCGTCGCCGCCCACGCCGCCGGGCTCGTGCACCGCGACTTCAAGCCCCAGAACGTCATGGTCGCGAGCGACGGCGCCGTTCGCGTCATGGACTTCGGTCTCGCGAGCGAGTCCGACGACGCGGCCGCCGTCGACGGCACGGCGATGGTCGACGCGCCGGCGCTCGACGGCACGGTCGGCGCGGCGATGACGCGCACGGGGACGTTGCTCGGCACGCCGGCGTACATGGCGCCCGAGCAGTTCCTCACGCAACCCGCCGACGCGCGCAGCGATCAGTTCTCGTTCTGCGTCGCGCTCTACGAGGCGCTCTACGGCGAGCGGCCCTTCGAAGGCGAGACGGTGCTCGAGCTCGCGCGCCGGGTGGGCGAGGGCCGCGTGCGCGACGCGCCCGCGCGCTCGGGCGTGCCCTCGCGCCTGCGCCGCATCCTCTTGCGTGGCCTGCGCCGCGCGCGCGACGAGCGCTTTCCGTCGATGGAGGCGCTGCTCGCCGAGCTCGCGCGCGATCCCGAGAAGGAGCGTCGGCGCGTCATGGCGGCCGTCGCGGGCGCGGCCGCGCTCCTCGTCGTGGGCGCGGTGGTCGCGCGCACGGTGCAGCGGCCGGGCGCGCTCTGCCGCGGCGT
>DASZRT010000086.1:0-4495 GCA_035549075.1 Polyangia bacterium
TGCTCGTGGGCGACGTCGGCAGCGGCAAGACGGCGGTCGCGCTCGCCGCGGCGGCGCTCGTCGCGGCGGCGGGCGGCCCGACGCTGCTCTTGGCGCCGACGGTGGTGCTCGCCGAGCAGCACGCGCGCACGCTGCGCCCGATCGCGGCGCGCCTCGGCTTCGGCGTCGGCTTGCTCACGGCGGCGACGACGCGGGTCGCGCGCGCCGCGCTCTTCGCCGACGCCGCCGCTGGTCGCGTCGCGCTCGTCATCGGCACGCAGGCCGTCCTCGATCGCGCGCTGGCCTTCGCCGACCTGCGCCTCGTCGTCGTCGACGAGCAGCACCGCTTCGGCGTCGCGCAACGCGCGCGCGCCGCGCGCCGAGAAGGCGAGGGCGCGTCGCCGCACTTGCTCGTCATGTCGGCGACGCCGATCCCGCGCTCGCTGGCTCTCGCGCGCCACGGCGACCTCGACGCCTCGATCCTCGACGAGCGCCCCGCGGGCCGGCCTCCGCCCGCGACGCTCGTGTGCCACGGCGCCGACGAGGCGCGCGCCGCGCGAGAGCGATTGCGGGACGTCGTCGCGCGCGGCGAGCAGGCGTTCGTCGTTTGTCACGCGCGCGAGCGGGCGCGCCGCGCGGGTGCCGTCACCGCCGTCGCGCGCTTCGCCGAGCTCCGTCGCGCGCTCGCGCCCGCGCGCGTCGGCCTGCTGCACGGCGCGCTCCCGCCCGCCGAAAAAGAAGGCGTGCTGCGCTCGTTCGCCGCGGGCGAGCTCGACGCGCTCGTCGCGACGACGGTCGTCGAGCTCGGCGTCGACGTGCCGCGCGCGACGCTCATGATCGTCGAGGACGCCGATCGCTTCGGCCTCGCGCAGCTTCATCAGCTGCGCGGACGCGTCGGCCGCGGCGACGTGCCCGGGCTCTGCATCCTTTGCGCCTCGGACGACGCGGCCGACGACGGCGCGCGCCGTCTCGAAGCGCTGGCGTCGACGTCCGACGGCTTCCGCCTCGCCGAGCTCGACCTCGCGGCGCGCGGTCCCGGCGAGCTCTTCGGCACGCGCCAGGCGGGCGCCGCCGGCCTCGACCTCGCCGAGACCTTCGCGCTCGTCGCCGTCGCGCGCCGTGAAGCGGAGGCGATCCTCGGGCGCGACGCGCGCCTCGAACGTCCCGAGCACGAGGCCCTCGCGCGCGCCGTCGCCGCGCGCGCCTCGGCCGGCGTCGCTTTCGCCGAGGAGGCCGGTTGATGAGCCCACCGCCCGACGAGCGCGCCATCGCCCTCACGCCCGCTTGGATCGTCGCGGGCGGCGTCGCCGGCCTCGCGCTCGGCTTGCTCGACGCCGCGACGGCGATCGAGGGCGGCATCGGCGGGCTCAGCGGCGCGCGGACGACGTCGCTGTTCGTCGTGGCCGCGAGCGCGCTCGCCCTCACGGGCGTCGTCGCCGGCGTGCTCGTCGCGGCGCTCGGTCGGCTGGCGCGTCGGGGCGCGCCCGACGCCACCGAGCGACAAACAGCGTTCCTCGCGACGCTCGTCGCGGCACCTATCGTTTTCTTCGACGCGTTCGCGCTCTTCTCGGGCCCGAAGGCGGCGCGCGTGCCCGCGCACGGCGCGATCTCGGTCGCGCTCGGCATCCTCGGCACGGCGGCGATCGCCGCGGCCGTTCGCGGCTTCGCGAAGCGCCTCGGTCGCGCACGCGCGCATCGCCTCGCCGCGCGCGTCGTCTCCGTCGTCCTCGTGGCCGTCGTGCTCGCGCTGCACTCGGCGAACCGCCACGTGCTGCCGCGCCTCTACCCGTGGTTCCACGCGACGCTCGCGGCGGCGACGCTCGCGCTCGCCGTCGCGGCCGTGCGTCTGCTCGTCGAGACCGGCCCGCGTCGTCTCGCGTCGGCCGCCGGCGCGGTGGCGATGGTCCTCGTCGCCGTGTCTGGCCTCGCCGTCTCGATCGCGCCAATCGCGTCGAGCCCCGTGCTCCGCTACGCCGCGCACGAGCGCACGGCGCTCACGAGCCTCGCGCTGCGAGCCGTGCCCGCGCGCGTCTTCGAGCACCACGCGCCGACGGTCGCGCACGCCGACGTCGATCAGGGCCCAGCGCTGCCGCCGCTGCCGGAAGGCCCGAAGCACCCCGACGCCGACGTCCTGCTCATCACGATCGACGCCCTCCGCGCCGATCACGTCGGCGCCTACGGCTACCCGCGCGCGACGACGCCCAACATCGATCGCCTCGCCGCGCACGGCGTCCGCTTCGCGCGCGCCTACAGCCAGGCGCCGCACACGTCGTTCTCAGTGGCGTCGATGCTCACGGGCAAGTACTTCCCGACGCTGGCGCGCCTCGCTCCCGGCGAGAAGCACACGCCCATCGCCGAGATCCTGCGCACCTACGGCTGGCGCACGGCCGCCTTCTACCCGCCCGCCGTCTTCTACGTCGACGCCGCCAAGACCAGAGCCTTCGCCGAGACGAACTTCGGCTTCGAGTACGTGAAGTTCGAGTACATCGACGCCCAACGTCGCACCGACCAGGTGCTGACCTACTACGACACGATCAAGCCGAAGAAGTCGTTCGTGTGGGTCCACTTCTTCGAGCCGCACGAGCCCTACGAGGCGCACGCCGACTTCCCGTTCGGCAGCGGCGACGTCGATCGCTACGACAGCGAGATCGCCTACACCGACGCCGCCGTGGGGCGCCTCATCCGCGAGACGCGCCGACGCCGGCCCGGCACCGTCGTCATCGTCGCCGCCGATCACGGCGAGGAGTTCGATGAGCATGGCGGCCGCTACCACGGCTCGACGCTGTACGAGGAGCAGCTCCACATCCCGCTCGTGATCTCGGTGCCCGGCACCGATCCGGGCGTCGTCGCCGATCAGGTGCAGCTCATCGACGTCACGCCGACCGTGCTCACGCTGCTCGACATCCCCGTGCCGGCCCGCATGCGCGGCACCGACCTCGGGCCGTGGCTCGCGACGCCGCCCGCGCCCGCGTCACGCCTACCGCCCGCCTTCGCCGAGGTCGAAGATCGGCGCGCGATGATCTACCGCAACGAGAAGCTGCTCTGCGACCTGCGGTGGGGCTTCTGCGCCTACTACGATCTGGCGACCGATCCCGGCGAGAAGCACAACCTCGCCGAAGAGCGGCCCGAGCCCGCGGCCGCCATGCGCGCGCGCCTCGACGAATGGCTCGACGGGCACGTGCGCCTCGAGCCGCTGCTCGCGCGCGGCGCCTCGAACCCCGACGGGGGCCCCGTGCCGCGCGCCATCGAGCGCGGTCGCCTCGGCGATCTCCTCGCCGCCGCCGACCTCGCCGCGCTCATGAACGACACGAACGCGCCGCTCGCGCAGCGTCGTGAGGCCGCGCAGCTCCTCGTCGGCCTTCCCGCGCGCTCCGAGACGGCGGCGGCGCTCGTGCGCGCGGCCGGCGATCCCGACGTCGAGCTCGCGTCGTGGGCGTCGGTCGGCGCCGTGCGGCTCGGCAACGTCGGCCCGCGCGATCGCGTGCGCTCGCTCGCCATCGAGGCCGGCGACGCCGGGCCGCCCGCCGCGACGTCGCTGCGCGTGCGCGCCGCGCTCGCGCTCGCCGACGTCGGCGACGCCACCGGCGTGCCCGCGCTCGGCGCCGCGCTCGATCGGTGCGACGACGTCCTCATCTGTCGCTTCATCATCGGCGCGCTCGGGAAGCTCCGCGACCGGCGGGCCGTGCCGGCGCTGCTGCGCCACCTGCCCGAAGTCCAGAACCGCCGCGAGATGGTCGACGCGCTCGGCGACATCGGCGATCCCTCGGCCGAGCACGCCCTCGTCGAGCGCCTCCACGGCGACGAGTACGTCACCGTGCGCGTTCAATCTGCGGTCGCGCTCGCCAAGATCGGCGCGCGCTCCGCCATCCCCGAGCTCGAGCGCGCCGAGAAGCACGACACCGAAGCCACCGTCGTCGCCGCCGCGCGCGACGCGGTGCGCGTGCTCTCGCAGCCCAAGCCCTGACGCCTGCGCGGCAGGCGTCAGGCGAGGGTTGCCTCACTTCTTCTTGCGTGACTGGAAGGGCGCCGGGGCAGGGCGTCCGCCGCCCGGGCTCGCCGTGCTGGGCGCGGCCGTGTGCCAGCCGCCTGTCGAGGGCGCCGCCGGCGGCCGGCTCACGGGATGCGCGCCCGGCATCGACGGCATGTAAGAGCCACCCGACGGGTGCGCGCTGGGCATCGTCGGCATCGACGACGAGCCCGACGGGTGCGCGCTGGGCATCGTCGGCATTGGCGACGGGTTGGCCGGGTGCGCGCCGGGCATCGTCGGCATCGGCGACGGGTTGGCCGGGTGCGCGCCGGGCATCGTCGGCATCGGTGACGGGTTGGCCGGGTGCGCGCCCGGCATCGTCGGCGTGCTCGGGGCCGTCGACCAGCCGCCCCCCGAAGGCGACGGGTTCGTCGTGGAGGGCCGCGGCGCCGTGCTCCAGCCGCCGCTCGACGGAGCAGGCGCCGGCGTCGGCGTCGTTCCGCGCCAGCCGCCGCCGACCGGCGCCGAGCCAGGCGCGGGAGCGGTGCC
>DASZRT010000087.1:0-67127 GCA_035549075.1 Polyangia bacterium
GCCGCCCGAGCCACCGGTGCCACCCGCGCCGCCGTCGGTGCCCGCCGCGGCGCCGCCGCTGCCGGCCGAGCCGCCGTTGCCGCCGCCGCCGTCAGGCGTGTTGTTCGTAGAGCTGCTGCAGCCGAAACCGGCCACGGAAGCGAGGCCCGCGACGAGCGCGAGTCGACCGAGAAGAGAGTTTTTCATGCAACTTCGATAGCCGTTCTCGAAGCTGCGCTTTTCTACAAAGCAGCAACTCAACCGCTTCAATTGTGCGTCGGACGGTCAAGCGTCGTTGACATGGCCCTTAGGGTGTGGCGCGAGTCGCATGTCACGTCGATATCGCTGGTCACGACGCGAGACGAACCCACGTTGCTCGCACCATGAAGTTTCTCCCGGCGAATACGGCGTTCTTCGACGACTTCGATCGGCACACGGCGCTCATCGTGAAGGCCGCCGAGACCTTGAGCGAGATGTCGCGAGGCGAGGGCGGGCCGGCGTCGGACCTCGCGGGCCGCATCAAGGACCTCGAAGAGCAGGGCGACAAGATCGTTCATCGCGTCGTCACCGAGCTGCGCAAGACGTTCATCACGCCGCTCGATCGCGACGACACGCACCGCTTGATGTCGGCGCTCGACGACGTCCTCGATCAGATCGAGGCGGCGGCGTACCGCCTGGTGTTGTACAGGCTGCCCGTGGGTGATCGCCACATCGACGCGCTCATCGACGTCGTGGCGCGGTCGGCGATCGTCGCGCGCGACGCCGTCGCCGACCTGCGGGACAAGACCCGCTACGATCACGCGCTCGAGCTGTGCGTGCGGATCAACGAGCTCGAGAACGAAGCGGACGCGGCGCTGCGGAGCGGGCTCGGCGAGCTCTTCGGCGACGGCGCGGAGGCCGTCACGATCATCAAGCGCAAAGAGGTGCTCGAGACGCTCGAAGAGGTCACCGATCGCTGCGAAGACGTCGCGGACGCGATCGAGAACCTCCTGCTCGATTCGTGAGGGCGTCGTGAGTGCGCTCATCGTCATCGTCGGCATCGCGCTGGTCTTCGACTTCTGCAACGGGTTCCACGACGCCGCGAACTCGATCGCCACGATCGTCTCGACGCGCGTGCTCAGCCCCAAGTGGGCCGTCGCGTGGACGGCGCTGTTCAACTTCGTGGCGTTCCTCGTGTTCCCGTTGCACGTCGCGCGCACGATCGGCAGCGGAGTCATCGACCCGTCGATCGTGACGGACACCTTCATCGTGTGCGCGCTGCTGGGCGCGATCGCCTGGGACCTCATCACCTGGTGGTGGGGATTGCCGACGAGCTCGTCTCACGCGCTCGTCGGCGGGCTCATCGGCGCCGGGGTCGCCAAGGCGGGGTTCCACGTCGTCTTGCTCAAAGGCCTCGTGCCCATCGCGCTCTTCGTCGTGCTGTCACCGATGCTCGGCCTCGTGCTCGCGGCGGGCCTCATGACGGCGCTGGCGTGGATCCTGCGCAAGACGCCGCTCCGGCGTGTCGACGCGTGGTTTCGGCGCCTCCAGTTCGTGTCGGCGGCCATGCTCAGCTTGGGCCACGGCGGCAACGACGCGCAGAAGACGATGGGCATCATCACGGCGCTGCTCGTCGCCAACCACGTCATCACGAAGCAGTCGGGCGTGCCGCTGTGGGTGGTGCTGGCCTGTCACGCGGCCATGGGCCTCGGCACGCTCGCGGGCGGGTGGCGCATCGTGCGCACGATGGGCATGAGGCTGACCAACCTTCGTCCGGTTCATGGGTTCTCTGCCGAGACGGGCGGCGCCATCTCGCTCTTCCTCGCGACGTTGTTGGGCGTGCCGGTGTCGACGACGCACGTGATCACGGGCGGCATCGTGGGCGTCGGCGCGGTCACGCGCGCGGGCGCGGTTCGTTGGCGCGTCGCCGTGCGCGTCGTGTGGGCGTGGCTCTTCACGATCCAGACGGCCGCGATCCTGTCGGCCATCGCGATGTTTTCGGCGCGCGCGCTCGGCTTCAGATAGCGATCAGCGGCGCGGCAGCTTGTTGCCGAGCGCGGCGGCGAACGGGTTGTTGAACGGCGCGCTCGGGCGCGGCGGTGGCGCGGACGGACCGCGGTCGCGCGGCGGCGAACCGTCGCGGTCACGCGTCGGCGACGGCCCGCGAGAAGGCGAGGGCGCGGGCCGCTCGCTGCGCTCGGCCTTCATCGTGAGCGCGATCTGCTTCTTGTCGAGCTTCACCTCGAGCACGCGCACGGTCACGCGATCGCCCGCGCTCACGACGTCGCGCGGATCCTTCACGAACTTGTCGGCGAGGTGCGAGATGTGAACGAGGCCGTCCTGGTGGACGCCGATGTCGACGAAGGCGCCGAAGTTGGTCACGTTGGTGACGATGCCGGGGCACACCATGCCGGGCTGCAGATCCTTGAGCTCGTGGATGTCGGCGCGGAACGAGAAGGGTACGAACGCCTCGCGCGGATCGCGGCCCGGCTTTTCCAGCTCGCGCACGACGTCGGCGAACGTGAACGCGCCCAGCTCGGTCTCGAGGTCCTTCGCTTGCTTGACGAGCTTGGCGCCCGAGCCGACGAGCGCGCCCGTGTCGACGCCGAGGCGTCCCGCGAGGCGCTCGAGCGCCTCGTAGCGCTCGGGGTGCACCCCCGTGTCATCGAGCGGGTTCGCGGCGCCGCGCACGCGCAAGAAGCCCGCGGCTTGCTCGAACGTCTTCTTCGAGAAGCGCGGCACCTCGAGCAGCGCGGCGCGCGACGTGTAGAGGCCCGCCTTCGCGCGGTGGTCGACGATGGCCCGCGCGAGAACTGTCCCGATGCCCGAGACCCGCGACAGCAGGTGCACCGACGCCGTGTTGACGTCGACGCCCACCTGGTTGACGCAAGAGTCGACGACGCCGTCGAGGCTCTTCTTGAGGCCCGTGGGCGAGACGTCGTGCTGGTACTGCCCGACGCCGATGCTCTTCGGGTCGACCTTCACCAGCTCGGCCAGCGGATCCTGCAGCCGTCGCGCGATCGAGATCGCGCCGCGGATCGTGACGTCGAGATCGGGGAACTCCTCGCGCGCGGTGTCGCTCGCGCTGTACACGCTCGCGCCCGCCTCGCTCACCATGACGACGGGGACGTCGAGCTCGTAGTGGCGCAGCGTCTCGCGCACGAACGTCTCGGTCTCGCGACCCGCCGTGCCGTTGCCGACGGCGACGGCGCGGATGTTCCCCTTCTTGACGAGGTCGGCGAGGATCGGCGCGGCCTGCGCCTTGCCCCCGGGCGTCTCGACGTGCATGAGGCCCGAGCCCACGTAGTGACCGGCCTGATCGACGACGGCCAGCTTGCAGCCCGTGCGCAGCCCCGGGTCGACGCCCAGCACGGCCTTCGGTCCGAACGGCGCCGCGAGCAGGATCTTGCGGACGTTCTCGGCGAACACGGTGATGGCCGCGGTGTCGGCGACCTCGCGCAGCGCCTTGTGGACCTCGCTGTCGATCGACGGCGCGACGTGGCCCTTGAGCGCGAGGCGCGCGGCGCGCTTGAGCAACGGCGCGCCCGCGAAGTCGGCGCGCGGGCAGGCGACGCCTTCGAAGCGCGCCTGCAGCTCGTCCATGAGCGGATCGGTCGCGCCGTCCTCTTCGAGGCGACCGCCGAGCGACAGCACGAGCTCTTCTTCCATCCACCCGCGGCGCATGGCGAGGTAGCGGTGCGAGCTCGCGGGATCGAGCAGCGCCTTCACGGGCTCTTGGTACGTGAAGTAATTCTCGAAGCGGCTCGGCGTCTTGGCCTTCTCGCCTTTCTTCGTGCGCGCGCAGCCGCGCTCGAAGTACGCCGTGCGCACCTCGGCGCGCAGCGCGACATCCTCGGCGAGCTTCTCGGTGATGACGTCGGCCGCGCCCGCGAGCGCCGCCGCGACGTCGGCCACGCCTTTGCCCGCGTCGACGAACGTCGCCGCCCTCGTCTCAGGCGTCTCGGTGGAAGCAGCTTCGCCGTGCGCGCACGCCCACAGCCAGTCGGCCAGCGGCGCGAGCCCAGCCTCGCGCGCCGCCTGCGCCTTCGTCTTTCGCTTCTGCTTGTAAGGCAGGTAGAGGTCTTCCAGAGCGGTGGCGTCGAACGTGCCGCGCACGCGCGCCTCGAGCTCGGGCGTGAGCTTCCCCTGACGCGCGATCTCGTCCACGATGAACGCCTGGCGCTTGATGAGCTCGTCCCAGCGGTCTTTCGCGTCGATGACCGTGCGGATCGCGACCTCGTCGAGGTTCCCCGTCTGTTCTTTTCGGTAGCGCGCGATGAACGGCACGGTCGCGCCGCCCGCGGCCAGCGCGAGGACGGCCTCGGCGCCGGCACGCGGAAGCTTGGAGGTCGGGTGTTGCTCGTCGAGCCACGCGTAGAAGGTCAGCGACATTGCGCAGAGAGGCTACCGATCGCGCGCGCAGGTTGAAGCTTGAAAAATCGGCGCGCCCTACCCAGCGCGCTTCGCCGCCACGGTGACCAAGTTGGCGAGGAGCGTCCGGTGGCAGCGCGCCGGGTCGGTGCACGCGGACGAGCACAGCAACGTCACCGTCGCGCCGCCCGCGACCTTGCGCGCGAGATCGCGTATGCGCCAGAGCTGAGCCGCGCCGAGCATCTCGTCGAGGTAGCGCGGCACGTAGTCGTCCCAAGGAATCGCCGCGCGCCGCTTGCCGTGGAAATCGTCGAGCAGCTCGCGGCTGGGGCCGAGGTCGGGCCACCACGCGTCCCACGGCTCACCCGCCTTGGCGACCCCGCGCGGTCGAATCCGGCAGACGAGCAGGCGGAAGCCGTCGCCGGCCTCGACCGGGTCGTTCCAGCGCTTGGTGTGGATCGGCACGCGGCAAGTCTAGTGCGCGCGAAAGGCCTTGAAGGCCCGACGCAACCGCTCGCGAAAGCGCGAGGGCCGCTCGTCGAAGAGCCGCTGCCCCAGCGGGCGGGCCTTCGCGCGCAGCCGGAGGCGGCGCGCGGAGATCGAGCGCAGCAGGCGATCGCAGCTGCGTTCGTCCGGGAAGGACGCGCGCTCGTCTCGGAGCGTCTGCTCGAGCACCACCAGATCGTGGTCCTCGCCGAGCAGCTCGCCGAGGCGATCGAGGTCGTCGAGGCGCGGGCGCAGCCGGCGCGGCGCGATCGGCTCCAGCGCGCCAAGTTGGTGGCGGTGCGTCTTCACGGCGCGGCGCCACGCGTGAAAATCCGCGCTCGCGCCGCTGAGGTAGGCCGCGGACATCGCTCGGCGCGCGCGCCGGTAGCCGTCGTCGAGGCCGCCGCCGATCGACCGCCAGCGGTCGTGCTTCGGACGCCAACGCTTCACCCTTCGGAGCTCGCGCGTCAGCCGCGCGCGCAGGCGCTTCACGTGAGAGGTGCGACGCAGCGGAACGACCTCGGCCCGCAGACGCGCGGCCAACGCGGCTCGCGCCCGCATGAACGGCGCGCTCGCCTCTGGCTTCGCGCCGGCGAGCATCTGGTCGAACGCCGTGAGCGCGACCTCGGCATCGCGCGCGCCCGATACGGCGTGCGCGACCTTCCTCAGCCTGCGGTCGGCTCGGCGGGCCGGGCGTCCTGCGGCCGACTCGACCAGGCGGCTGAGCGCGCGCACCTTCTTGATCGCCATGCGCACGGCGTGAACGCGCGCGGCGAGCGACCGTCGTTCGTCCGAGACCGCGTGGCGCGCGCCCGCGAGCTCGTGGCGGGCCATGCGCGCGATCGCGTGTGGCGTCGACTCGCCGGGTTCGATGTTGAAAGCCACGACGCGTGGTCCTAGTCATCTAGCATGGGCACGCGCGGAAAAAAGCGGGCGACGAGGAGGATCTCGATCAAGGGCTTGCCATCGGTTTTATGCAGCACCACTAGGTATCTCAGGAGGACGACATGCAAGCTGACAAGAGCGTTACCACTTTGAACAGCATCCTTCGGGGCGAGATCTCGGCCGTCGAGACGTACGATCAGGCGATCGCGAAGCTCGACGACGACGCCAGGGTCACCGAAGAGCTGCGCCGATGCCGATCGTCGCACGAAGAACGGGTGAACCTGCTTCGCGCGGAAATCGCGCGCCGTGGCGGCAAGCCAGAGAGCGGCTCGGGAGCTTGGGGGGCGTTCGCGAAGCTGGTGGAGGGCGGGGCCAAGACCTTCGGCAAGAAGGCCGCGATCTCCGCGCTCGAAGAGGGCGAGGACCACGGGCTCAAGCAGTATCGTGACGATCTGCCCAAGCTCGACAGCGAGACGCGCGCCTCGCTCGAGAGCAAGCTCTTGAGCGAGCAGCAGCAGACGCACGACACGATGAGCACGCTCAAGCACACGCTGCACTGAGCACGAGCCCCGTGGGCGCTCGCGCCCACGGGGCGCTCAACTCGATGGCCTGCTCCCTCTGCGAAGGGAGGTCGCGCATGTCCGGCCCGGATACATCCGAGATCGTCGGCGCCGCGCGCGCGTTTGAAGAGCTCGTGCCCGGGGCGCTGTGGCTGCGTGACTACCCCGTTCGGCTGGGGCCGATGTGGTTCAACGCGCGGATGACGCTCATCAGGCTCCGCGGCGGCGAGATCCTCGTGCACTCACCGTGCGGCTTCGACGAGCCGCTCGCGGCCGAGACCTCCGCGCTCGGAAGGGTCACGGCGATCATCGCGCCGGGCAACCTTCACTGGCTGCACGTCCATTCGTGCCAGCGGGCGTTTCCCCAAGCTTCGACCTACGTCTGTCCCGGCGTCGAGGCACGGGCCAAAAGGCTGACCTTCGACGTCGTCCTCGGTGACGAGGCGCCGGCGCTATGGGCTGGCGAGCTGTCGCAGGTCGTGCTGCGGGGAACACGCCTCGCGCGCGAAGTCGCGTTCTTCCATCATGCGAGCCGCTCCCTCATCTTGGTCGACCTCGTCGAGAACTTCTCCCCGGCGACCGCGGGCACCAGCCGGCTTCTGCGGATCGGTCTTCGCGCGCTGGGAATGTGGAACCGACCGCGGCCCGCGCCGGAGTACCGATTCGCCTGGGGCGACGAGGCGCGAGCACGAGAAGGGTTGGAGCGCATCCTTTCATGGAACTTCGAGCGGGTGGTTCTCGCGCACGGCGACGTCATAACGCGCGACGCACATCAGGTCGTCGCGCGGGCCTGGCGGGAGATCCTGAGGTGACGCGGCGTCGTCGAAAGCCGCCGCGTTGAATGCGCGCTACTTCGCCACGACGCTGACGACGTCCATCTGGACGAACTGGCCGTTGTAGGCGGCGGGCGCGGGCGAGACGTTGGGCACGACGATTCGCGCACGCCAACGATCTCTTCGACAAAGCGCCCGAGCCCAAGCGCCTCGTCATCTTCGAACGAGGCGACCATAACAGCATCCTCGAGGACAACCGCGCCGCATACACGCGGGCCATCGCCGAGCTCGTCAGCGTGTCGGCCGAAGCGCAGGGGCGGCACCGGAAGTGATGCCGCCCCTGGGGCAGCTACGAGCCGTACTTGCCGCCGAGGAGCGCGGGCTGCGGCTTGTCGAGGTGACCGGCGGCCTTGATGATCGCCGGGACCTCCGGGTCGGCGAGGTAGTTCTTGAAGCCCTGCTCGTCCCAATCGAAGATCACCCACACGCGGTCGGTCTCCACGGGATCGCGGAAGACGGCCGCGCCCTTCGAGCCGTGCTGCTTGCGCTTCTCGGCGCCCTTCGTCGAGAAGACCTCGAGGAAGCGATCGAAATTCTCCACCTTCGTCGTTGCGAGCATCATGTCGTGTCTCCTTTGTTGGTCGTTTCGTTGGCGAGAAAGCTGAACGTCGGGATCAAACGGCGGCGCGGCTGCGGCGCGCCTCGAAGCCGGCCGGCGCGTCGGGCACCTCGGCCTCGTTCGGGTTCATGGCGCCGAGGTTCTCGACGACGTGGAACCGGCCGCCCACGGCGCGGGCGATGTACATGTTCATGCGAACGTGGTGCTGGCCCGGCACCATCTCGGCGGGGCCGCCTGGCCCCTCGGCGATCTTGGCGTGGTCGAGCGCGCGGATGACGTCGTCCTGCGCGAGCGAGCCCGCCTCGCGCACGGCCGCCTCCCAGAGGAGCAGGCCGCGGTAGAGGCCGGAGCACGCGCCGCCGCCCGTGAACTTCGCGGCGCCGGGGAAGCGCTCGTCGTAGCGGCGGAGCAGCGACGCGCTGAAGGGATCGCTCACGCCCTGGTAGTAGTCGAGGCAGCTGGTGAGCCCCTCGACGTGCGCGGCCGGCACCATGTTGAGGAAGTTCTCGTCGAAGTAGGTGCAGACGAGCTGGCCGCCGCGGGCCGTGAACCCCGCGTCGTGGAGCTGCTCGAGAAAGGGCGAGACGCCCGGCGGGACGATCGTGTTGAACACCACCTCGGCGCCGCTCGACGCGATCTTCTCGATCGTCCGCGCGTAGTCGGCGTGATCGAGCGGGAAGTACTCCTCGCCCACGATCGTGCCGCCGTTGGCCGTCACGACCTGCCGCACGCGCTCGTTGAGGACGCGCGGCCAGATGTAGTCGGCCGACGGAAGATAAAAGCGCTTGGCCCCCGTCTTCCGCATGAGCCACGGGATGAGCGGGTCGACCTGCTGCGCGGGCACGGGGCCCGTGCAGAAGATGAGCGGGTCGCACTCGCGACCCTCGTATTGCTCCGGGTAGATGTAGAGCTTCTTGCCCCGGCGAACGGCCGGGCCCTTGATGGCTTGCCGCGTGGAGCTGTAGATGCCGCCGAAGAGCACGTCGACCTCGTCGTGCTCGACGAGCTTCGTCGCCTTGGCTTCGGCGACGCTGTCGATCGTCGCGCCGTCCTCGAGGTGGAGCTCGAGGCGGCGCCCGAGCAGACCTCCCTTGGCGTTGACGTCGTCGACGAACATCGTCGCGACGTTGGCGTTGGCGATCCCCACGAACGAGAGGGGACCGGTCTGGTCGGCGATGACCCCGATCTTGATGGCTGGTTTCGTCATGGCTGTCCTCCGATGGTTCGGAGGATGCCGACGGCCGCGCGGCCTCACATGGGGAAGATTCCCTAGTTCGACACCATTTCGTGTTGGATGAGGCCGCGCTCGAGCGCGTAGAGCGCGGCGCCCGCGCGGGTCGTGACGCCGATCTTCGAGTACAGGCTCTGGATGTGGTTGTCGGCGGTCTTCGTGGCGATGTCGAGCTTGCGCGCCGCCTCTTTCGTCGTGTCGCCGGCGGCGATGAGCCGCAGGACCTCGATCTCGCGCGGCGTGAGGCCCGCGAAGCGCTCGGGCGTCGCGCGCCGCGCCGGTTGGCCCGCGCAGGCGAGCACGGCTTCGACGGCGTCCGCGTCGAGCCGGCCTTCCTTGACGGCGGCGCGCAGCTTCGCGGCGGCCGCGGCGTCGCTCGACGCGCGCCGGTGGGGCCGCGCCTCGCGCGCCGTTTGAAAGTCCTCGGCGGCGGCGAGGACGCGCGCGGCGGGTGGAAGATCGGGCCCGCGCGAGTTGCGGTGGTAGCCGCTGCCGTCGAGCCGCTCGTGATGGCGCTGGACGAGCGCGCTGACGAGCTTGCCGTCGGCGCCCAGCGCCGAGAGCGCGCGCTCGCCGTGGTAGGGGTGCAAGCGCGCGGCGTCGGTCTCGCGCTCGGTGAGCGCGCCCGCCCTCATCCACGTCGCGACGGGCACGGTGAGCTCCCCGAGATCGTGCGCGTAGCCGGCCCAGCGCACGTCGCGGACGTCGGACGCGGGCAGGCCCAGGCGCTGAGCGGCGGCGGCGGCGAGGGACGCCACCGCGCGAGAATGTCCGAACGTGAACGGCATCCTCATGTCGATGAAGTCGGCGATCGCGAGATACGCCTCTTCGCACGCCGCCTCGTCGAGCATCGCGTGCGGCTTCGGCTCGAGCGCGAGGATCGTCGGGCGATCGACGGGGCCGTCGAGCCCGGCCATGAAGCGCTCGGCGTGCGTGAGAAAGTCTTCGACGAGCTTCGCCTCGTAGGCGCCGCCGGCGCGCTTGGCGATCATCGCGGTCATCGCCGTGAAGCCGTGAGCCTCGGTCAGCGCGATCGCGTCCTGGGCCAGCGTCACGAGCCGAACCGGAAACTTCACCGCCTCGCCCGCGAGGCCGAGCGGCAGCCCGCGCCCGTCCCAACGCTCGTAGATCTGGCCGAGGCTCTCTCTCAGCTCGGGCGGAAGTCCGAGGCGCTCGGCGATCCGCCGCGCGACCTCGCAGTGTCCCGACAGGATCGGCACGTTCACCTGCGGCGCGTGCGCCAACCCGCGCTGCACGGCCTCGGCGAGCTCCTCCGGAGACGCGCCCGCGGCGAGCCGCGTGATGGCGCGGACGAAGACGGCGGCGAACTCGACCTTGTCGCCGAAGTCGAGACCTTGCAGCTCCTGACGAAGCCGGATCTCGTCGCCCCAGGCCGCCGCCAGCAGGTGAGAGTCGGCGTTGCAACCGATGTAGCGGAGCAACGCCTGATGATAGATGGCGCGACGCATGGGCTCGTCGAGGCGCGCGGCGTCCGCCATGCGCATCGCCAGCACGCAGGAGCGCAGCGCGAAGTCGCGTGAGTGTCCCGTGGCGAGGTCCGTCGCGTAGGCGAGTGCCATCAAGAAGTCAGCGCGCCGAACACCCGATGCCGTCATCTCTTGCTCCCCTCGCTCTTCAGGACCGAGCGCGAGATTAACCCACGCGCGTCAGCCACCCTCGAAGAACTCGATGAGCCCGTACGGCGCGCGCGGGCCGAGGCAGAGGTCGAGGATCGCGTGCGCGTCCTTGGCGGCGGCCTCGCTGCGCGGGAACAGACGCGCCTCGTAGGCGGCGAGCGCGGCCTCGACGTCGTCGTGCGCGGCGAGGGCTTCGCCGAGCTCGGCGCCGTCGAGCATCGCGAGGTTCGCGCCCTCACCCGACGGCGGCATGAGGTGCGCGGCGTCTCCGAGCAACGTCACGCCGGGCACGCGGCTCCATCGATGCGCCTCGGGCAAGGTGTGGAGCTTGCGTAAGACCGGAGCGCTCTCGCCGTCGGTGATGAGGGCCGTGAGGTGCGGCGCCCAGCCGTCGAACTCGGCCGCGACGCGTGCCTTGGCGGCGCCGACGTCGGTGAAATCGACGGCGTCGAACCAGGCGAGGGGGCGCGTCAGCTCGACGTAGACGTGGAGGACGCCCCCGGCCTCTCGATGCGCGACGATTCCCTTGCCCGGCGTCAGCGCGTACATCGCCCCCGCGCCCACCGCTCGGGCGGCGGCGCGATGCCGCTCGTCGACGTCGTGCAAGTAGGTCTCGACGAACGACGTTCCCACGTACGTGGGCTTCGCGTCGGACAACAGCGATCGAACCTTCGACCAAGCGCCTTCGGCGCCGACGAGGAGGCTGGTCGTGATCTTCGAGCCGTCGGCGAAGGTCACCTCGTGACGGCCGCCGCCGAACGGTCGAACGTAGGCGACCTTGTGATCCCACCGGATCGCCTCTTTGGGCAAGGCATCGAGCAGGACGCGCCGCAGATCGCCGCGCAGCACCTCGGGACGTCCGCCCGTGCCGTCGTCGAGCTCTTCGAGCAACACCTGACCGCGCGGATCGAGGGCGCGCGAGGCCTGCGCGCCCTCGCGGATGATGGCGCGGAACTCCGGCGTGAGGCCGGCCGCCTCGAGGGCCCGTTGCCCGGTGCCCGCGTGGATGTCGAGCTGGCCGCCCTGCGTGCGTGACTCCGCCGACGGCTCGGCCTCGTAGACCGTCGCGGGGATGCCGCGCGTGTGGAGGACGCGCGCGAGGGTGAGCCCGCCGAGACCGGCGCCGATGATCGTGACCCCCTCTTTGTGGAACGACATTCCATGAGGTTGGAACGGCGTTCCATATATGTCAAGATGATCCCGTGGCCAAGCGAAAGCCCAAGACCGAACGGCGAACCGACACGCTCTCGAAGGAACGGATCGTCGAGGCCGCCATCGAGCTCCTCGACGCCGAGGGCGAGGCCGCGCTGACCTTCCGCGCGCTCACGACGCACCTCGCGACGGGGAGCGGCGCGATCTACTGGCACGTCGACAACAAGAACGAGTTGCTCACGGCCGCCACGCACGCCGTCATCACGCGTGCCGTCGCCGACCTCGCGCGCGTCAGCGATCCGCGCCGGGCGATCCGCGCCGTCGCGCTCGCGCTGTTCGACGCGATCGACGCCCACCCTTGGGCGGGGGCGCACCTGTCGCGCGAGCCGTGGCAGCCCGCGATGGGGCTGATCTTCGAGAGCGTCGGCGCGCGGCTCCAGGCGTTCGGCGTCGCGGCGCGCGCGCAGTTCGGCTGCGCCTCGGCGCTCGTGAGCTACATCGTCGGCGTCGCCAGCCAGAACGCCGCGAACGCCCGCCTGCTGCCGCGCGACACGGACCGCGAGGCCTTCTTGAGCACGGCTGTGGCGCGGTGGGTACAAGACGACCCTACGAGATTTCCCTTTGTGCAGCGGGTCGCGGCGCAGCTGCGCGACCACGACGATCGCCAGCAGTTCCTCGTCGGCATCGACCTGATCTCGTCGGGAATCTTCCGTCCGTAAAAGCGTTCCCTCGACAGGGCGCATGCCGCCGAGCATGCTGCGCCGCCGATGCAGGACGAAGGAATTCCCCACGCGCGCTCGCTCCCGATGTACGTCTGCCACGCGATCGCGATCGTCGGTCCCTTCGTCGTGCGGTTCTCGTGGCGCTACGTCGCGCTCGCCGCGGGGCTCTACGTCGTCCGCATGATCGCGCTGTCGGCCGGTTACCACCGGTACTTCTCCCATCGCGCCTACCGCACGAGCCGCGCCTTTCAATTCGTGCTCGCGTTCGTGGGTGGCACGTGCGCCCAGCGCGGCGCGCTCTGGTGGGCGGCGAACCACCGCCATCACCACGCGCACTCGGACTCACCCGAGGACGTGCACTCGCCGCGGCGTCAGGGCTTTCTGTGGAGCCACCTCGGGTGGATCTTGTCGAAGCGCTTCGAGCGGACGCAGGAAGATCGCATCAAGGACTTCGCTCGATTTCCCGAGCTGCGCTGGCTCGACGAGCATCACTTCATGCCGTCGTGGGCGCTGTTTTGGACGCTGTGGGCCGTCGCCGGGTGGCCGGCCGTGATTTGGGGTTCCTTCACGTCGACGGTCTTCATGTGGCACTGCACGTTCAGCATCAATTCGGTCGCGCACCGCTTCGGGCGGCAACGCTACGTCACCGACGACGACTCGCGGAACAACGCGCCGCTCGCGCTGCTCACGATGGGCGAGGGCTGGCACAACAACCACCATCACTACCGCGCCTCCGCCGCGCTCGGGTTCTATTGGTGGGAGCTCGACTTCACGTACTACGTGCTGCGGTTGCTCGCGGCCGTGGGCCTCATCTGGGATCTCCGCACGCCTCCGCGCGCGGTTCGGGATCGCTGGGCCGCCGAGGCCGCGTCGTGAGCGCGGTGTGGAAGCGGCTGTGGCCGCGCCTCGAGCCGCGCCTGGAGTGGCTGTGGGGCGGCGCGCTTCGGTTGCGTGAAGACGTGCTGACGTTCTACCGGCAGTGCGAGCAACAAAGCGGCTTCGTGCGCACGCACGTCTGGCGGCTTCCCTTGTGCGTCGTCACGGCGCCCGACCTCATCGAAGAGGTTCTGGTCAAGAACCAGCGCTGCTTCATGAAGTCGGGCGCGCTCCGTTCGACCCAGCTGGCCTTCGGTCAAGGGCTGCTCACGTCGGATCGCGAGCTGTGGCGCCGCCAGCGGCGCACGATCCAGCCGGCGTTTCACGCGCAACGGCTCCGTCGCTACGGCGAGCAGATGCGCGCGGCGACGGGACGCATGCTCGACACGTTCCGCGATCGCGAGGTGCGCAACGTCCACCAGGACATGACCGACCTGTGCTTCGAGGTCCTCGCGCAGTCGCTGTTCGGCGAGGACATGCCCGAGGCGCGACAGCTCGTCGCCGCGACGGCCGAGGCGCTGCACGCGTTCCATCATCTCTACGCGCAGTGGATCGGCGCGTTCGGCGGGCTCGCCTTCGCGGGCGTCCGCAAGATCTCGACGGCGCTGGGCCGGCCCGACTTCGTGGCCGAGCCGACGATCCTGCCCACGCCGTACGCGCGGCGCTTTCGCGCGGCGGTCGCGGCCCTGGATCGCTTCGTGGCCGAGCTCGTCGCGCGCCGCCGCGAGCTGGGCGCGGGCGACGACTTCTTGTCGATGTTGCTCGCGGGCGTCGACGACGCGGGCGCGCCGTTGTCCGATCGGCAGATTCGCGACGAGGTCGTCACGATGTTCCTCGCGGGACACGAGACGGCCGCCGCGTCGTTGAGCTGGGCGCTGTACCTGCTGGCCCAGCACCCCGCGGTCGCGCGCCGGCTGGGCGCGGAGGTGGCGGCGGGGCAAGGCGAAGCGCTGCTCGAGCAGGTCATGCGCGAGGGGCTGCGTCTCTACCCGCCCGCGTACCGCATCAGCCGAACCGCGGTGAAAGATTGTTCCATCGGTGGCCACCGCGTCGCGGCCGGCGACGAGATCCTGATTCCGCAGTGGGCGGTTCACCGATCGCCGCGCCACTTCTCCGAGCCCGACGCGTTTCGTCCCGAACGATGGACGCCCGAGCTCACGGCGCGGCTGCCGAAGTTCGCGTACTTTCCCTTCGGCGGCGGCCCTCGGACCTGCATCGGAAGCTCGTTCGCCGAGCTCGAGGGCGCCGTCGTCCTGGGCGCGATCTGCGAACGCTTCGACCTCGCCGTTCCGCACGGCGCCGAAGTCGCGCCGTACCTCGGCGTGACGCTGCAGCCGCGCGACAACGAGCTCCACCTCGAGCTGCGCCGCCGCGCGGGCGTCACCGATGTCCGGCGCGCGGCTCCTCGGCCCGGTTGACCCTCAGCGTTCGGCCGTCGAGCTCTTGGCCGTTCATCTGCGCGATGGCGGCGTCGGCCTCGGTCGCGGTCGCGTAGCTGACGAACCCGAAGCCGCGCGACCTGTTGGTCGCGCGCTCGATCACGACGGCCGCGTCGACGACGCGACCGGCCTTGTCGAACGCCGCGCGGAGATCGGCCGTCGTCGTCTCCGCGCTCAACCCGCCCACGAAGAGCTTCACGGGACCGAAGTCCTCGCGACGGGGTTGCGCCGGCACGCCGATGACGATGTCCTCCAGCTTGACCTCGGGCAACGGCGCCGCCGGCTCCGCGAGATCTCTCAGGTCCGGATCGACGCCGAGCGCGCGGAGCTCGCGGTTGCGCCGGAGGCGCTGCTCTTTCTCTCTCTTGCGGAGGTCCCGGCTGGCTTCCCGGTTCCGTTTGCCGCCGGAAAATCCGCGATTCATTCGCGGCTACCGTCTCCCGTAACCGCCGCCACCGCCGCCACCTCGGCTGCCTCCGCCACGCTCTTGAGCCTCGTTGACCGTGACGGCGCGGCCGTCCAGCTCGCGTCCGTTGAGCTGCTGGATCGCCTGCTGGGCCTCCTGATCCGAGCTCATCTCCACGAACGCGAAGCCGCGCGGACGGCCGCTCTCGCGATCCATGACGATCTTGGCGTCGACGACCTTGCCGATCGGCCCGAAGGTGTCGCGCAAGGTCAGCTCGGTGGTGTCGTACGAGAGATTTCCAACATAAAGACGTCGACCCATTTCATTTCTCCTGTCTGTGTTCCGGCGGGAACTGCCGCCGGTCAAGAGCCTCGAGCCTGCCGGTGTCCGAGCTCGAACGAACCAGCGGCGAAGCTGCGACGGTAGAGACGAAGAGCGGAAAGAGGGGAAGCTCACGACGCTTCTAGCACAATCCCGATCGAACACCGACATTCTGCTGTCGTTTCTGTTACGGTGGCGGCGAGCTGGTCGAATTGAGCAAAGGTGACGAAAAGCGCGCGGCCATCATTGCCCAGCAGGTGGCGCGCGAAGAGGCGGCGCGCCTGGCGCGTGGCGAGACGGGGACACCGGTCGTCGAAGCGCGGAAGCGCAAGCTCGCGTTCCGCCGCGGCCCTGGTCGCCCTCCGAGCAAGTGATCGTCCCGCAAATGACCATCCTCGCCCTACCTCAGGGCGTGGCCCGCGACTCGAGCGCCAGCGCGTCGGACGTTCGTGCCATGTACACGTCGCGTGCGCCATCCTCGGTCTCGTAGATCGCGGAGGCGCCCATGGCCTTGGGCAGGTGATCGACGAGCGCCCCGAGCGAGGCGTTCATCGCGGCCGGGCTGTCGGCGGCGAGCGTCACGCGGCACAGGGTGCCGCCGCAACGCTGCTCGGTGACGCGCGCCGGAGCCAGCGAGATCGTGCTCAGCGCCGCGGCAAGCGCGCTGGACAGCTCGGCGGCGGAGGGCGAGGAGCTCGTGGCTGCGATGCGCTCGTCCAGCAGGCGGCGCGCGCGCCCGGCGGGGTCGGCGCGATCGTTCGCTTGCTGGATGGCCTCGGCGGCCAGAGCCGCGTTCGTCTCGTCCTTGACGGCGCCGTTGGCGACGAGGTCGCGGATGATGTGATCCTTGCGCTGAACTTCGGCGCGCAAGCGCGCGACCTCGTCGTTCTGCGAAGAGGTCGCGTCGTTCGAAGGCGCGACCTCTCGCGAGGCGCGCGCGTCTGCCTGGGTGCGGCTCTCCCGCAGGCCCAAGGCGGTCACGCCCGCGGCCACGAGGAGCGAAGCCATCACGACAGACGCGCGCTTCATGTCACTGGCAGTACTGGAAGATCTTGTACCCGCCGCTGTTCGCGACGCCGCCGAACCCGTAGACCCTGATGATGATGCCGCCACGGCGCTGGCCCAAGGCCGAGAGATCGACCTGCTCGCTGTTGGTGATGCCTTGCGACGTCGCGATCGGCTGGCCCGCCAGCGTGAAGACCTGCATGTCGATGTCACCCAGGGCGTGCGTGAAGGTGATCATGATCTTGGAGACCGTCGAGTTGGTGGCCAACCCGCCGCACGTGATGATGTGGTAGTCGACGTCGCCGGCGGGCATGTCCTCCGGCTCGCCCCAGCCGATGTTCGAATTCGTCGTCGTGTAGACGTTGGCGGCGCCGTGGAAGCCGTCGGTCGGCTGACCCCCGTTCGTGAACCACGGCGGCGTGTTGTTGAGCGGCTCGAAGTTCGCGGCCAGTGAGGGCCGCGCCAGCGTCATCGTCAGCGCGACGGCGGCGGCGGTCAGCGAAAGCAGCTTCTTGATCAACATGTCGTTGGCTCCGTGGTTGTGGGTGACGGCAACGTGATGAACGCCACGAGTAAAGCCAGGACGCGAAATCCAAAGCAAACGAATCAACGTTCAATCAAACGTCCTGCGACAATCGGTCGCATCGTTGGTGCTGTTTCCGGACGGCTCAGGGCCGCGAGTGGGGCGGCAGCGCGGGGCGCAGGTGCAGGCGCTTGATGCGGGAGACCAGCGTCGTGGGTTTGACGCCGAGGAGCGCGGCGGCGCCGTCGGGGCCATAGATGCGGCCGTGGCAGAGCTCGATGGCGCGCGTGAGGTTCTCGCGCTCGCGGCGTCGCATCTCGAGATCGGGGACGACGGCGTGCGGATCCGCGTCGTCGCCGCGCGGGATCGTTCCTTCGAGCATGGGCACGGCGTGGTCGCGCGCGGACGACGGCGGTCGCGGCTCGGCGTCGGAAGGCGGCAACACGAGCGGCTCGCCACGCTCCGTCGAGATCACGGCGCGCTCGAGCACGTTGATGAGCTCGCGCACGTTGCCGGCCCAGGTGCGCCTCGTGAGATCGGCGATTTGCGCGTCCGTCAGCGTGAGCGGCGCGCGTCGCAGCCGCCGGCAGATGCGCTCCAGCAGGCGTGGCGCGAGCTGCTTCAGATCGGCGCGGCGCTCGCGCAGCGGCGGCAACGTGATCGGATAGACGGCGAGCCGGTAGTAGAGGTCCTGCCGAAACCTCCCGGCTTCGATCTCGCGCCGCAGATCGCGGTTGGTGGCGGCGACGATGCGCACGTCGGCGCGGCGCGGGCGCACCTCGCCGACGCGCTCGTAGGTGCCCTCTTGAAGGACGCGAAGCAGCTTGCTCTGCAGCTCGTGCGGCAGCTCGCCCACCTCGTCGAGGAACAGCGTGCCGCCGTCGGCGGCCTCGAAGCGCCCGATGCGGTCGCGCGTCGCGCCCGAGAACGCGCCGCGCACGTGACCGAACAGCTCGCTCTCCGACAGCTCGCGCGGGATCGCGGCGCAGTTGACCTCGACGAACGGACCGCCGGCGCGGCCGCTGCGCTGGTGGATGGCGCGCGCCGCGAGCTCCTTGCCCGTGCCCGACTCGCCGAGCACGAGCACGGACGTGTCGGTCTCGGCGACGGCGGCGATCTGCTGGCGGATGAGGCGGAGCTCGAGGCTGTCGCCCAGCATGTCTTCGAGCGCGTCGGGATCGACGTTGCGCCGTAGCCGCTGGTTCTCGATGAAGAGCTGCTGGCGCATCGTCTCGATCTGCGCGAAGGCGCGCGCCGTCGCGATGGCGGCGGCGGCGTGGTTGGCGACGATGCGCAGCACGTCGACGGCGGCGGGCGTGATGCGCGCGCGCACGAAGACGCCGAGGACGCCGATGAGCTCGCCGCGCGACAGGAGCGGCAGCCCCGCGAACGCCTCGATGCCCTCGTCGCGCACCCACTCGGGGCGGCGGATCTTCGGATCGTGCGCGGCGTCGGTCACGACGACGGGCGCGCGCGTCGCCGCGACGGCGCCCACCTTGAACGCGCCCACGGGGATGCGCTTGAAGTCGCCGTCGAGGCGCGTCGGCGTCACGACGTGCGTTTGTCGATCGCGCGCGGCGCTCGCGACGAGGTGAAGGCACGCCGCGCGATCGGCGCACGCCGTGGCGTTGCGACAGGTGCCGCATAGGTCGCCCTTGTCGAGCAGCCACAAACGCGCGAGCGCGACGTCCTCGTGCTCGGCGAGGCGCCTCGTCACGAGCGGCAGCAGATCGTCGAGCGACCTCTCCTGCGCGAGCTCGAGGAGCAGCTCCTTGAACTCGTCCGCGGCGGCCGGGACGCTCTGCGACCACAACACGCGGCGAGCCTACGCGAAGGCTCGTTTCCACGACGCAAATTCGTTGCGCGAAACCACGAGCGTGCGTCGCGGATCGCAGCTGGATCCTCGTCGCCCACGTGCTGGAAACAAAGCCTGAATTGGCTGGAAACAGGACGGATCGATTTCGGTCGTTTTGTGGCTCCGCGCGGCCTCGCGAGCCGTTGGCGTCGCGCTTGCTCAAGGTCGGCAGCGAACCTACGCGCAGCAAACAGACCCACGCATCGGAGGTACCCATGGCCGCCATCACGCATCCGCCACACAAGGAAGGCGACTTCCTCGTCGACCACGAGCAGAAGGTGTTCGAGGACGTCAAAGCCGCGCCTGGAGAGAAGGCGCTCGTGACGTTTCACACCGTCGCCTTCGAGGGCTCGATCGGGCTCGTCAACATGCTCCAAGCCACGCGCCTCATGCGCAAAGGCTTCGACACGAGCGTGCTGCTCTACGGCCCGGGCGTGCTGCTCGGCGTGCAGCGCGGCTTCCCGAAGCTCGGCTCCGAAGCTTTTCCCGGTCACCTCGTCGTCAACCAGAAGATCGGCGGCTTCATGGCCGAGGGCGGCAAGGTCTACGCCTGCCGCTTCGCGCTCTCGGCCCTCTACGGCCAGACCGAGGCGGCGCTCATCCCGGGCGTCACGCCGATCAACCCGCTCGACGTCCTCGACCTCATCCTCCTTCACCGCAAGGCCAACGCCTTCATCTTGAACACCTGGACGCTGTAGACGTGGCCGACTCGCGAAAAGTGCGGGCCGCCGCCGTGCAGCTCGCGCCCGTCTTGGGCGCGGGCGCGCGCGAGGGCACGACGCAGAAGGTTTGCGACGCCGTCGCCGCGGCGGCGCGCGACGGGGCGACGCTCGTCGTCTTCCCCGAGACGGTCGTGCCGTACTACCCGTACTTCTCGTTCATCCAAGCGCCCGCGGCGATGGGCAAGGAGCACCTTCGTCTGTACGAAGAGGCCGTCACGGTCCCGGGGCCGGCGGTCGACGCCGTCTCCGAGGCCGCGCGCGCCGCGGGCGCCGTGGTCGTGCTGGGCGTCAACGAGCGGGACCACGGCACGATCTACAACGCGCAGCTCGTCTTCGACGCTGATGGGAAGTTGGTCTTGCACCGACGCAAGATCACGCCGACGTTCCACGAGCGCATGGTGTGGGGCATGGGCGACGGCGCGGGCCTGCGCGCCGTCGACACGCGCGTCGGGCGCGTCGGCGCGCTCGCCTGCTGGGAGCACTACAACCCGCTGGCGCGCTACGCGCTCATGGCCGACCACGAAGAGATCCACGTCGCCATGTTCCCCGGCTCGCTCGTCGGGCCCATCTTCGCCGAGCAGATCGAAGTCACGATCCGTCACCACGCGCTCGAGTCGGGCTGCTTCGTCGTCAACGCCACGGGGTGGCTCACGCCGGAGCAGCGGGCCGAGGTCGCGGGCACGACGGGGCTCGAGCGCGCGGTGTCGGGAGGGTGCTTCACGGCGATCGTGTCGCCCGAGGGCGTGCTGCTCGGGAAGCTCACGGAGGGCGAGGGCATGGTCGTCGCGGATCTCGACCTCGCGCTGGTCACGAAGCGCAAACGCATGATGGACAGCGTCGGGCACTACAGCCGCCCCGAGCTGCTGAGCCTGCTCATCGATCGCACGCCGAGGAGCGTGCTCACCGAGCGCGCGAGCGAGCCGGCGGCCGTCGCCGTCGCCGCCGCTTGAGAGGAGACGACATGTTGAACGACGCCACGACTTCGAATTCGAGCGCGCTCCTCGCCGAGCTGCAGGCCGTCGGCCTCGGCACCGACGACGAGCCGGGCACGTCGGCGCGCGTGGGTGGCGCCGGACCGTCCGATCACCGCCCCATCACCGTGGGCGCGACGACGGTGATGGTGCCGATGCGCGGCGCGCAGAAGTCGCCGTTTCGCTTGCGCGTGCTGTCCGGATCCTCCGAAGGACGCGCCGAGCTGCTGCGCGACGACGTTCCCGTCGGCGAGATCGAGCTGCCGTCGGCGCCGCGCTTCTACGCGCTCACGACGGCCGACGGCGTGCCGTATTCGAAGATCGCGCTCCTGCACGCGCGCCGCGTGCTCGCGTCGACGGTCATTCAGTCGTGCGTTCGCTACAACGACGAGGCGACCGCGTGCCGCTTTTGCTCGATCGGCAGCTCCATGAAGGGAGGCCGCACGATCGCGCGCAAGTCGCCGGCGCAGCTGGCCGAGGTGGCCGAGGCCGCCGTCCGCCTCGACGGCGTCGAGCAGCTCGTGTTGACGACGGGCACGCCCGCGACGCCCGATCGCGGCGCCGCGCACCTCGCGGCCTGCGTCGCCGCCATCAAGGCCGCCGTGCCGAGCCTCCCGATCCAAGTGCAGTGCGAGCCGCCCGACGACTTCGCGTGGTTCGCGCGCCTGCGCGAGGCGGGCGCCGACACGCTGGGCATGCACCTCGAAGCGGTCGAGCCCGACGTGCGCGCCGCCGTCATGCCGGGGAAGGCCGAGGTACCCGTCGAGCGGTACCTCGAGGCCTACGCCGCCGCCGTCGAGGTCTTCGGGCGCGGCCAGGTCAGCACGTATTTGATCGCGGGCCTCGGCGATCGCCCCGAGAGCCTCGTCGCGATGGCGCGCACGCTGGTCGAGCTCGGCGTGTACCCGTTCGTCGTGCCGTTCGTGCCCATCGCGGGCACGCCCATGGCGAACGTCGCGCCGCCGTCGGCGTCGATGATGGACGGCCTGTACCGCGAGGTGGGCCGCCTCGTTCGCGAATCGGGCGTGACGTCGGCGGGCATGAAGGCCGGCTGCGGCAAGTGCGGCGCGTGCTCCGCGCTCGCGTCGTACGAGGTGGCCTCTTGAACGTCAGCGACGACGATCGCTTCACGTGCCGCCTCGCGCGCGACGCCGGCGAGCGTGCGGGCTACTTCGCGCTCCGCCGCGCGATCTTCTGCGACGAGCAAGGCTTGTTCGCGGGCGACGACCGCGACGCGCAGGACGACGTCGCGCACCCGATCGTGTGCCTGCACGACGAGGCGCGCGTCGTCGGCGTCGTGCGCATCTGGGAGTCGGCGCCCGGCGATTGGTGGGGCGGACGCCTGGGCGTCGACGCCGAGTTTCGCGCGGCCGCGGTCGTCGGGCGTCGGCTCGTGAAGACGGCCGTCGGCACGGCGGTCGCGCGCGGCGCGTGGCGCTTTCGCGCGACCGTCCAGCGCGCCAACGTCGCGTTCTTCCGGCGCCTGCGCTGGCGCACCGTCGAGGAGATCGAGCTCCTCGGTCGGCCGCACCACCTCATGGAGGCGGACCTCGCCGCCTACGCGCCCGTGCTCGAAGGTGCAGAGATTCGTGATGCTGCCTGAGCTCGCTTCAACCTTGCGCGCGGCGCTCGGCGTTCAGCACAAGCGCGACATACAAGCGGCGGCGTCAGCGTTCTCCGACGTGCGCGGCGGGCCGTGGGGCAACGCGACGGTTCGGCTAGGAGACGACACGGCGGCGATCCCCGACGGCGAAGGGTATTTGTTGTTCGCCGCCGAGGGCATGTGGCCCGAGCTGGTCGCGACCGAGCCGCGCTTCGCCGGCTACTGCGCCGTCATGGTCAATGCGAGCGACGTCTACTCGATGGGCGGGCGGCCGCTCGCGATCGTCGACGCTTTGTTCGCGACGAGCGGCGACGCGGCCGCGCCCGTGCTCGCGGGCATGCGTGACGCGGCCGCCCGCTTCGGCGTCCCCGTCGTGGGCGGTCACACCAACCTTCACAGCCCGTACCCCGCGCTCGCCGCCGCCGTGCTCGGTCGCGCCAAGCAGTTGCTCACGAGCTTCGATGCGCGCCCGGGCGACGTGCTCGTCGCTGCCTACGACCTGCGCGGGCAGATGCACCCGAAGCACGCCTTCTGGAACGCGAGCCTCGAAGGCCCCGTCGACCGCCTGCGCGGTGACTACGAAGTCCTGCCCGCGATCGCCGAGGCGGGTCTCGCCGCCGCCGCGAAGGACGTCAGCATGGGCGGCCTCGTCGGCACGACGCTCATGCTGCTCGAGGCGTCGGGCGTCGGCGCCGAGCTCGAGCTCGAGGCGATCCCGCGTCCTGTCGGCGTGCCGTGGGAGCGCTGGCTGCTCGCATTCCCGAGCTATGGCTTCTTGCTGTCGGTCGCGCCCGCGAACGTCGCGCGCGTGTGCGAGCTGTTCTCGTCGCGTGGCCTCGCGGCGGCAGCCGTGGGCCGCGTCGACGCGAGCCGCAAGCTGACGCTCGCCTCGGGCGGCGCGCGCGAGGAGATCTGGGATCTCGGCGCCGAGGCGCTCACGGGCTTCGACGGAGGACGCACGTGAGCTTGGCGCTCGCGCACATCGAAGATGTCGCGCTGCCGGCCGCGCCTCGTCGCGTGCGCCTGGGCATGCCTCACCTCGACGCGGGCGGCCTCGCCGAGAGTTGGCTCTTTCGGCACGCCGGCGATCTCCACTGGGAGGCCGTGAGCCGGCGCCTCGGCGTCGCGACGCACGACATCCTCGACGACGGGCGCGAGCGTTTGTACCCGACGGTGGTCGCGCTGCGCGCGCGCTACGACCGGCCACTGTCCGAAGCACGCGAGAACGATCTGTTCGAGGCCAACGTCGAGGTCATGCCGTGCGGGCGCGCCTGCGCCGAGGGGCGCGTCGTCGGCGTCGCCGGCCGCGTGCGGTTCGCCGTCGAGCTCGTGACGACGTTCGCGCGCCGCCAATCCGACGGCGCGATGAAGATGGCGTTGCCGGCGGCGCGGCTCGCCGCGCGGTGGAGCTTACCCGACGTCGCGTCTCCGCTCGCCGCGCTCGCGCGCGCCGCGCGCAAGCGCCAGCCGCTCGCTGACGACTTCGCGGGCCCGACGCTCGAGCCCCTCGAGCCGATGGTCGGCTCGCTGCGCCACGAGCCGTCGCCCTACGCCGATTACAACGGCGCGCGGCTCTTGTACTTCGCCGCGTACCCGACGATCGCCGACACCGTCGAACGCAAGCTCGTGCGCAGGCTCGGCCTCGCGCTCGACGTCGACGCCGACTGGGCGCTCGCGACCTCGCCGGTTCGGCGCGACGTCTTCTATTACGGCAACCTCCCGCTGGGCGAGTCGCTGCGCGCCGAGCTCGTCGCCTTCGAGCGCGAGGCGCGGGCGTCGTTCAAAACGCGCGTGCGCCTCCGCCGTGCGGGCGACGGCGTCGTGATGGCCGACGTCGTCACGCGACGCGCGCTGCTCGCCGAGGAGCGCCCGTGAGGTCGGTGGGGATCTTCACATACTCGACGCTCCCGCGCGGCAGCGTCGTGCACGCGGCGGCGCTCGCCGACGCGCTCGCCGACGCCGGTTGGGACGTCACGCTCTACGCGCTCGACAAGGATCGCCGTGGTTTCTACCGGCCGGTGCGCGCGAGGCTGCGCCTCGTCCCCGCGGCGCCCGCGCCCGCGACGACCAGCGAGCTCGTGAAGCTGCGGGCCGCCGAGCTCGCCGCCTACCTCGACGACCACGACGTCGCGCACGACGTCCACCACGCGCAAGATTGCCTCACGGCGAACGGACTTCTCGCGGCCCGCGCGCGCGGCGTGCCCGTGACGCTCGTGCGCACCGTTCACCACGTCGAGCGCTTCGAGAGCCCGCACCTCGCGGCCTGCCAGACGCGCTCGATCAAAGAAGCAGCGCTGTGCCTCGCCGTGAGCGAGACGGCTCGTCGCGACGTCGCCGCCACATTCGGCGTCGATTGCGACGTCGTCGGCAACGGCGTCGACGCGCGCCGCTTCGAGGCCGTCGACGCCGCTCGCCTCGCGGCGGTCGAGGCGCGCCTCGGCCGCGGCGGCCCCGTCGTGCTCGCCGTCGGCGGCGTCGAGCCGCGTAAGAACACGCTCCGCACCTTGCTCGCGTTCGCGAAGCTGCGCGCGCGTCACCCGGCGGCGCGCCTCGTGATCATGGGAGGGGCGACCGTGCTCGATCACGGCGCCTACCGCGCGGCTTTCGACGATGCGCTCGCGACGCTGCCCGCTGACACGCGCCGCGCCGTCGTCGAGCTGGGCGTCGTGCCCGACGACGAGGTGCCCGCCGTCTACCGCTGCGCCGACGTCCTCGCGCTGCCGTCGGAGCAAGAGGGCTTCGGCCTCGCCGCGCTCGAGGCGATGGCGGCGGGCGTCCCCGTCGTCGCCTCGGCGCAACCGCCGTTCACCGAGTTCCTCGACGAGACGTGCGCCGTGCTCGTCGACCCCCTCTCCGTCGACGCCGTCGCCGAAGGTCTCTCGCGCGCGCTCGCCGATGCGCCTCGCTTGATTCACGGCGGCCGCGCCCGCGCCCGTCGCCACGGCTGGGACGCCGTCGCTGCCCGTCACCTCGCTCCCTACGAAAGGATCTCCGTCCATGCCCGAGATGCACTTCTCCGTTCGCTGGCCTGACGGCGAGGTCACCCGCTGCTACTCGCCGTCGCTCGTCGTGCGCGACTACCTCGAGGTGGGCCGCGTCTACGCGCTCAGCGACTTCATGGAGCGCAGCGACACCATGCTCAACATCGGCTCGGAGCGCGTGCGCGCGAAGTACGGCTACGCCTGCTCGGCCGCGCTCGATCAACTGGGTGAGCTGCGCGAGCGCGCGCAGGCCTACGCCGCCGACGCCCAGGTCACCGTGACCGCGTTCGAAGTGCCCGAAGGATTCTGAGCCCGAAGGTTTGTAGGAGGACGTCATGCCCGAGAACGAGAGCCGCTCCCAAGTGTCGGGGCGTTACAGCGTGGTCGTCATCGGCGGCGGTCAAGCCGGCCTGTCGATGAGCTATTGCCTCAAAGAGCGCGGCGTCGACCACGTCGTGCTCGAGAAGCACCGCTTGGCCCACGAGTGGCGCGAACGACGCTGGGACACGTTTTGCCTCGTGACGCCGAACTGGCAATGCAACTTGCCCGGCTTTCCGTACAAAGGTCCCGACCCGCACGGCTTCATGCTCAAGGACGACATCGTTCGTTACGTCGAGGATTACGCGCGCTCGTTTGGACCGCCGTTGCTCGAGGGCGTGAGCGCGACGTCGTTGCGCGCCGCGCCTGGCGGCGGCTTCGCGCTGCAAACGACCGCCGGCGCCTGCCACGCCGATCAGGTCGTGATCGCGACCGGCGGCTACCACACGCCGTCGATCCCGCGCCTCGCCGAGCGCCTGCCCGAGAAGATCGTTCAGCTGCACGCCTCGCGCTACCGCAACGCCGCCGAGCTGCCGCCAGGTGGCGTGCTCGTCGTCGGCTCAGGCCAATCGGGCGCGCAGATCGCCGAGGACTTGCACCTCGCCGGCCGCGCCGTGCACCTGTGCCTCGGCAGCGCGCCCCGCACCGCGCGTCGCTACCGCGGTCGCGACGTCGTCGAGTGGCTCGAAGACATGGGCTACTACCGCATGTCCGTGCACGAACATCCGATGAAGGAACGCGTGCGCGCCAAGGCCAACCACTACGTCACGGGCCGCGACGGCGGCCGCGACATCGATCTCCGCCAGCGCGCCAAAGAGGGCATGCGCCTCTATGGCCGCCTCACCAACGCGCGCGGCACGCGCCTCGAGCTCGCCGCCGATCTCCGACAAAACCTGGATCAAGCCGACGCCGTCGCCGAGAGCATCAAGACGTCGATCGACAAGTTCATCGCCGAGCGCGGCGTCGAAGCGCCGACCGAGGCCCGCTACGTCCCCGTCTGGGAGCCCACCGAAGAGCCGCGCACCCTCGACCTCGCCGAAGCCGGCGTCAGCACCATCATCTGGGCCACCGGCTTCCGCACGGACTACGGCTGGGTCGAAGTCCCCATCTTCGACGGCCGCGGCTACCCCGTCCACACCCGCGGCGTCACCGCCGCCGAAGGCCTGTACTTCCTGGGCCTGCCGTGGCTGCACACCTGGGGCTCGGGCCGTTTCTCGGGCGTCGCCGCCGACGCGACGTTCTTGGCCGACGAGATCGCGCCGCGCGCGAGAGCCGGTCTTCCGATGCCCGCCGCCGGCCTCAACGAGCTCGCGCTGGGATCCTGACGAGGCCAGCTTGCTCAAGCAGCCGTGAGCACGCGCGGGCCGTCGTCGGTCACGGCGACCGTGTGCTCGACGTGCGCTGAGAGGCTCGCGTCGGCCGTGACGACCGTCCAGTCGTCGTCGAGCATGCGAACCTCTGGGCGTCCGGCGTTCAGCATCGGCTCGATCGCGAGCACCATCCCCGGTTTGAGCCGCAGCCCCAAGCCCGCGCGGCCGTGGTTGGGCACGCTCGGGGGCTCGTGCATGGCGCGGCCGATGCCGTGACCCACGAAATCGCGAACGATCGAATAACCGAGCTCCTCGGCGTGCCCCTGGATCGCGGCGCCCACGTCGCCGAGCCGCGCGCCCGGAACGCACGCACGAATCGCGCGCTCGAGGCATTCCTGCGTGGCCGCGATGAGCGCGCGGGCCGGGGCGCTGACGATGCCGACCGCGACGGTGCGCGCGGCGTCCGCGCAATAGCCGTCCTTGTAACAAGCGAAGTCGATCCCCACGACGTCGCCTTCGCGCAGCACCTGATGCTGACTCGGGATGCCGTGAACGACGACCGTGTTCACCGAGGTACAGAGCACGGCGGGGTAGGGCGGCGCCCCGCCCGGCGCGTAGCCGAGGAACGCCGAGGTCGCCTTCGCCCGCCGCAGCTCGCGCGCGGCGATCGCGTTCAGCTGCGCCGTGGTCACGCCGGGCACGCACGCCGCCTCGACCGCGTCGAGCACGGCCTTCACGATGAGGCCCGCCGCCCGCATCTTGGCCAACTCCCGCTCGCTCTTCAGGACGATTCCCATGGCCCGATTTTAAGCAGGAACATCCGAGAGGTCGTCACATCTTCGCTCGCCGATCCGTCATGCAGGCACGGAGGGACGACATGAAGTACGTGCTGCTGGTGTTTCAAGGGACCACGCCGCTGCCTGGGACGGATCGCTGGAGGGCGCTGCCGGACGCGGAACAGAAGCAGATCTACGCGGACTACGCGGCGTTGAACCAGACGCCCGGGATGACGCCGGGCCTGCCGCTCGGGCTGCCCGCGGCGGCGAGGACGGTGCAGGTGCGCGACGGGAAGGTCGAGGTGAAGAGCGGCCCGTATCTCAGCGAGGGCGTCGGCGGATACTCCGTGTACGAGGCGGAGAGCCTCGAAGCGGCGATCGAGCTCGCCGCGCGCATCCCGGCCGCTCGGTTGGGCGGCGCGGTGGAGATTCGGCCCGCCGAGAAGTATTGGTAGGGGGAGGCGCGCAGATGACGAACGGCGACGATGGGCTCGCGAAGACGTTCGACCAAAGCCGTTCGCATCTGCGCGCGGTGGCGTACCGAATGCTCGGCTCGGACGGCGAGGCCGACGACGCCGTGCAGGAGGCCTGGCTCAAGGTCAGCCGCGCCGACACCGACGGCGTCGCGAACCTCGGCGGCTGGTTGACCACCGTCGTCGCGCGCGTTTGTCTCGACATGCTGCGCGCGCGCCGCGCGCACCGCGAGCAACCGTTGGAGACGGCCGCCGACGCGATGTCGGCGGGCTCGACGCCCGAGACCGAGGTCGCGTTCGCCGACGCGATCGGCCCCGCGCTGCTCGTCGTGCTCGACATGCTCGACCCTCGAGAGCGCGTCGCCTTCGTGCTGCACGACATGTTCGATCTGTCCTTCGAGGAGATCGCGCCCATCGTCGATCGCACGCCGGCGGCGGCGCGACAGCTGGCCAGCCGCGCGCGACGTCGCGTTCGTGGCGCGCCCGCGCCCACGACGGACGCGCAGAGCCGAGAGCTGGTGAACGCCTTCCTCGCGGCGTCGCGCGACGGCGACTTCGAGCGGCTCCTCGCCGTGCTGTCGCCCGACGCCGTGCTCCGCGCCGACGCCACGGCCGTGCGGGTGGCGGCCGCCAATCAGCAGCACGGCGGGCCCATCTTGGCGCCGGAGGTGCGGGGCGCCGCGCAGGTCGCGAATGCCTTCAAGGGCCGCGCGGCGGCGGCGCTTCCGGCCTCGATCGACGGCGAGGCCGGGGCGGTGTGGGCCCTCCGCGGTCAGGTGCGCTCGGCGTTCGTGTTCACGACCGACGGCGGCAAGATCACCGGCATCGACCTCGTCATGGACGCCGATCACCTAGGCGCGCTGAACATCGAGATGGGATGAGGTCGAGTTGGTGCTACGATCGAGTTGCCCGTGAATCGACGTCTCAGCGAAGACGTCTCGCAGGCAGGAGTCGTCGCCATGAAGGTTCTCCCCGCGCTCGTCCTGTCAGCTGTGACGTTCGGATCTCAGCTGGCGCAGGCCCAAGAAGTTGGTTCCACCCCGCCCAACACGTCGAACGCGCAGCCGCCCACCGCCGCGCCCGGTACGCTCCCTCCGCCACCTCCCGCGGACGTCCCTGAGCCGCCGCAGCAGCAGGTTCAACAGGCTCAACCCGAAGCCGTTCCCCAGGCCGCGGAGCAGGCGCCGACGACCGGCCAGTGGGTCTACACGCAACAGTACGGCTGGGTCTGGATGCCCTACGGCGACCAGTACACCTACGCCCCGACTCAAACCAACGCCTACCCCCAGGAGTACGTCTACTACCCGACCTACGGCTGGACCTGGGTCGCCGCGCCGTGGGTGTTTGGATGGGGCATTTCCCCGTACTGGGGCATCTACGGAACGGCGCACTTCGGCTGGTACGGCCGGCTGACCGCGGGCGGATGGCACGGCTACAACGGCGGGTACGGTTACCGCGTCGGCGGTGGCTACGGCTACCGCGGCGGCTACGGCTACGGTCGTCCCGCCTACGGCGGCGGATATCACGGCGGGTACGCGGCGCCTCGCGCGGGCTACAGCGGCGGCGGGTGGCGTGGCAGCCCGAGCGGTGGCGGTTGGCGCGGCGGCAGCAGCGGTGGCGGGTGGCGCGGTAGCCCGAGCGGCGGTGGATTCCACGGCGGTGGCGGTGGATTTCACGGCGGCGGTGGATTCCACGGTGGCGGCGGACACGGTCACCGCTGACGCGATCAGTGCACGAGCGAGGCGGGGAACGCGGCTTCGACGAGGTGACGAAGCTCCTTCCTCGCGCTGCCGACCTGCTCGTTGATGCGTAAGAGATGCCGCTCGATGTCGGCGTACCTCGGCGCCGCTGCGTTCTGGTAGCGTCCGATGAGGTACGCCGACGTTTCGATCACGGCCAGCGTCTTGCCGACGGCGAGCGAGGCTCGTCGCGCCGTGAACCAGGTGACGTCGGTGCCCCCGGGCCCGCCGGAGCGGGGCGCACCGGGCTCCGGGGCCAGGACGAGAATGGCCATCTCGAGATCGAAGAGTCGTCCCAGCCCCTCCGTCACTCTCGCCGGTGTTCCCGGGGTTGCAAAGGCCTTGGCCATCTCCGTCAGACGATGGCGCACCCGCGCGATGAGGATCGCCGATTCCAGGGGCGGCATGCCCGCCCATCCCTGGCGCCCACACTCGATGCGCGCGTCGAACCAGGTGCGATCATGCGGACCGCGGAGGAGGGTACCGACCCACCTCTCGAGGTCCAAGCTCGATTCGACACCATCCTGCGATTGAACCAACTGCGCAGCGAGGACGCGTGCTTCACGCAACAGCGTGGCGAGGTCCACCTTGGCTCGATCGTGGAGCGACGTGAGCGCGGCGCTCACGTCAGCGTCGAGCGCGACGTGCAGGCGCAAAATGTCGAGAACGTGCGTTCCTTCAAACATCGCTGACCGGTGCGAGCCGCGCCAGACCGTCGGCGCGCCGACAGAGCGCCGCGATTCGAAGCGCGAGCTCGGACGCCGGCGCGCACACGTCGACGTCGACGGACTGGAGGGCGTGGTTCGGCATGCTCGGACACTCCGCCTCGGCGGCGAGCTGAACGAGGACCATGCCCCCCGCGCGCTTGATCGCGACGACACCCTCCGCGCCGTTGCTGCCCATGCCGCTCAGGACGACGGCGACGGCGCGGGCCCCGAACGACGCGGCGACCGACTCGAAGAGCGCCGTCGCCGACGGGCGATGGAAGCGGATCCTCGGCCCGCGCGCCAGCTCGAAGACGTCGCTCCGAACGCGCAGTTGCCGGTCACCCGCGGGCGCGACGTAGACGCATCCCGCGGCGAGACGCTCGCCGTCGACGGCGTCGACGACGGGGACGAGGACGCGCTTTCCGAGGATCTCGACGAGGTAGCTACGCTGGTCCGGCGGACGATGGGTCAGCACGATCACCGCCGCGTCGAGCGGGGGGCGTAGCGCCTCGACGATCTCCCTCAGGGGGGTGAGGCTCCCGCTGGACCCCACGATGACGACCACCCGATTGGGCCCGTGGATGGGACTGACCTTCGCGGCACGCATGATCTCCGCCGTTGCCATCGGTGTGCCACCGGATCAGTCGTCGCGCGCGGCTCGCCCGAGCGAACGACCGCGAAGGCTTTGCGTCGGGACGCGCCCGTGCAGCGTGAATTGCGCGCGTGTGCCGGCTGGGACAATGGTGAGAGCCGACGTGCCACGAAAGGATTCCCGGCCGTTCGATCGTTTCGCCGCTTCGGGGGTCGGCTAACATCGACCCGTGACCGAGCCGGTTCCTTCGGACGAACAGCTCCTGGCGGAGGCGCGCGCGGGCGCCGCGCACGCGCTCGAGGCGCTCGTCGAGCGGCACCAGGCGCAGGTGTTCCGCTTCGGGATGAAGATGTGCGGCGATCCCGAGGACGCCAAGGACGTCCTGCAGGAGACGCTGCTCGCGATGGCGCGTGGCATCCGGGAGTTCCGCGGCGCGTCTTCGCTGTCGACGTGGCTCTACACGATCGCGCGGAGCCACTGCATCAAGAAGCGGCGTCGCAGCAAGTTCGCGCCCGACGAGGAGCAATCCTTCGACGCCACCGGCGCGGAGAGCGCGCGGGTGGCGGCGCCGGGAGACGCGCCCGACGAGGAGCTCGCGGCCAAGCAGGTCGCGCGCGCGCTCGAGGACGCGATCGCCGGTCTCGAGCCCGCGTACCGCGAGGTGCTCCTGTTGCGCGACGTCGAGGGCCTGACGGCGCCGGAAGTGGCGGAGGTCGTGGGCGCGAGCGTCCAGGCGGTCAAGAGTCGCCTGCACCGCGCCCGCCTCGCGGTGCGAGAGCGTCTCGCGCCGCTGCTCGGCGTTGCGCCGACCGCGGCCGTCTCGTCCGGCTGCCCAGACGTGCTGACCATGTTCTCGCAGCACCTCGAGGACGAGATCAGCGCCATGCAATGCGCCGAGATGGAGCGGCACCTCGAAGGCTGCGCCCGCTGTCGCGGCACCTGCGAGACCCTCAAGCGTACTCTCGCGCTCTGCCGGACGACCGGGACCGCCGCCTCCGTGCCCGCCGCCGTTCAGGCGTCGGTCCGCACCGCGCTGCGCGCGTTTCTCGCCGGGAGTGCTTGAACCCTTTTCCGTCCGCGCGGCTCTCATTCATCAGGAGGCCAAGATGGCGATCGTGACCGTGACGCAAGAGACCTTCCCCGAGACCGTAAAGAGAGGAATCGTCGTGCTCGATTTCTGGGCGGCGTGGTGCGGGCCATGCCGCGCGTTCGCGCCCGTCTTCGAGGCGGCGGCGCGGCGGCACCCCGACGTGGTGTTCGGCAAAGTCGACACGCAGGCGGAACCCGGCCTCGCCGCCGCCTTCGACATCCGCGCCATCCCGACGCTCATGGTGGTCCGCGACGGCGTGCTGCTGGGGGCCTTCCCCGGCGCGATGCCGGGCGCGCGGCTCGACAAGCTCGTCGATCAGGTGCGCGCGCTCGACATGGCCGACGTGCGCCGAAAGCTGGCCGAGGCCGAGCGCGCCTCGGGGAAGGAGGCCGCCTGATGTGTCGTCGCGTCGAATGTCGCAAGTGCGGCCGCCCGACCTTCGCCGGCTGCGGCGCGCACGTCGAGCAGGTGCTCGGCAACGTTCCCCCGTCGCAGCGCTGCCTCTGTCGCCAAGACAGCGAGAAGCCCCCGAGCGCGACGGATCTCCGTTCGCGGCTGAAGTCACTGCTCGGCTGGTGAACGGACCTCGCGCATCCTGATCGCCGCCCGCTTCGCCGCGCGCAGCGGTTGCGGCGTCGGTGGGCGACGTCGCGACGAGCACGGCGCCGTGGTTTGCCGCGATCAGCGCGGGCGCGCGCGCTCGTACTGAGGCGGCCAGGGAGTCGACACGCCCAACTCGGTCGCGGCGCGCAGGGGCCAGTAGGGGTCGCGCAGCAGGGCGCGGGCGAGGAAGACCATGTCCGCTTGGCCGTTGCGCAGCACGTGCTCGGCTTGGCTCGGCGAGGTGATGAGTCCGATGGCCGCGGTCGGGATGCCCGCCTCGCTCCGGACGCGCGCCGCGTTCGGCACCTGATAACCGGGACCGGCGTCGATCCGGACGCGCGGCGCGATGCCGCCCGACGAGCAGTCGATGAGATCGACCCCTTCCGTCTTGAGACGCCGCGCGAGCGCGATGGAGTCCTCCACGTCCCAACCGTCGGGGCCGAGCCAGTCCGTCGTCGAGAGCCGCACGAGGAGCGGGCGTTGGTCGGGCCAGTGCCGGCGCACGGCGCGCACGATCTCCAGCAGCAAGCGGATGCGGTTTTCGAAGGTGCCGCCCCAGAGATCGTCGCGGCGGTTCGAGATGGGAGAGAGGAACTCGTGCACGAGGTAGCCGTGAGCGGCGTGAATCTCGACGACATCGAGCTCTGCTTGGAGGGCCCGCCGCGCCGCCGCGCCGAAGGCGTCGATGACGGAGGTGATGTCCGCCGGCGACATGGGCTCCGGGGTCTGATGACCGTCGTCGAAGGCGATCGCGCTAGGGCCGATGATGGGCCGCCAACCGCGAGGTGGATCGACGGGCAGACCGCCGTCCCACGGTCGGGCGGTCGAGGCCTTGCGGCCGGCGTGGGCGAGCTGCACGCCCATGGCCGCGCCGTGCGCATGGGCGAACCGCGCGATCCGCTGGAGCGCGGGGACGTGCTCGTCCTTCCAGAGCCCGAGATCGTCCGGGCTGATTCGCCCGCGCGGCTCGACCGCGGTCGCCTCGGTGAGCACGAGGCCCGCCCCGCCGACCGCGCGGCTGCCGAGGTGAACCAGATGCCAATCGTCGGCGAAGCCGTCCTGGCTCGAGTACTGGCACATGGGCGACACGCCGATCCGGTTGCGGAAGGTGACGCCCCGGAGCTGGAAAGGATCGAACAGCACGGTTCATCGATAGCACATCGGTCTCGGGCAGACTTTGCGTGACGGCGCGGCCGGCGCGCAAACGTTGCGACATGCGGCGCCCGGCGCGCGTCTGCCGAAAGGGCCGTCGGTGGGCACGGCGCTTGCGAACACGGGCGTCATGCCGACGACGATCGCCGCGCCCGCCACGGTTCCGCTGCGCGGTTTCGTGGATGGCTCGCGGCTCGGCTCTGGTGACTCGCTCGTCCGAGGTCGCGAGGCGATCTACAAAGTCGGCCTCTGGGCCGCCGTGCTCTCGTCGGTCTTCAGCATCGTCTATGACATTGGGCAGCTCGCCGAGTGGCTCGGTCTCATGGGCTCGGGCGGCGGACCGGAGAGCGACAGCACCTGGGTTGGCCTCGTGGTCCTCCTCGTGCCGTCCTTCTTCCTCGGGCTCTCCTTCGTCGTCCTCATCGGCAGCGTCCATCGTCACGCGGCCACCGAGAAGAAGATCTGGAGCCAGACCGCGCTCACGTTCGCGATCATGTACGGCACGCTGATCTGCTTGAATTACTTCGTGCAGCTCACGCTGATCGCGCCCGCCCTCCACCGAGGCGACGTCCCAGACCACGTCAGACCCTTCGTCTTCCACGTCTTCAATTCGTTCACCTATTCGGCGGACCTCCTCGGCTACTCCTTCATGAGCCTGTCGACTTTGTTCGCCGCCTTCGTGTTCTCGGGAGCTGGGTTGCAGAGGGTGATCCGTTCGTTCCTGATCGCGAACGGACTCATCGTTCCGTTCATCGCCCTGCAGACCTACTACCACCCCTTGATCTGGGTGGCGTCGCTTTGGGGCGGCACGCTGCCGGGCTCGACGATCGCTCTGGCCGTGCTCTTCAAACGAGAGCTCTACGCACGTCGGTAGCGCTCTCAGATGGCGGCAAGCGCTTCGCCAGAGTTTCGTGCTGGCGACCATGCGCACGAGGCATTTCCATCGTAGCTTTCGTGCTCACGGAGGGAGGAGCCGAACATGTTGAGGGACAAAGCTGTGATCGCGACCGTGGCGGTGAAGGACCTCGCGACGGCCCGGAGGTTCTACGAGGGCGTGCTCGGTCTCGACGTGAAGTCCACCGGTGGCGCGGAGGCCATGACCTTCGAGAGCGGAGGGGCCTCGCTCATCGTCTACCGCTCGCAGTACGCGGGCACGAACAAGGCGACGGCGCTCAATTGGAACGTGGGTGACGAGCTCGAGAAGACCGTCGCCGCGCTCGCAGACAAGGGCGTGTCGTTCGAGCACTACGACTTTCCCGGCATGGTCCGGAACGGCGACGTCCACGTCATGGGAACCGCGAAGTCCGCCTGGTTCAAAGACCCGGACGGCAACATCATCGCCCTCATGAGCATGTAGCACCGTTGGATCCAGACGTCATCATCGTCGGCACGGGCCAGGCGGGCGTGCCGCTCGCGACCCGGCTCGCGTCGGCGGGCAAACGCGTCCTCATCTTGGAGCGCAGGGACGTGGGCGGGACGTGCGTCAACGTCGGATGTACGCCGACGAAGACGCTCGTCGCGAGCGCCCGAGCCGCGCACGTCGCGCGCACGGCCGACCGTCTGGGCGTTCGCGCGGGCGAGGTCACGATCGACTTCGCGGCCGTCATGGCGCGTAAGGACGCCATGGTGGCGCGCTGGCGCGCCGGCATCGAACGCCGCCTCGGAGCCGGCGGTGAGAACCTGCGGTTCGTGCGCGGGCACGCGCGCTTCGTCGCTCCGCGAACGCTCGAGGTCGACGGCGAGCGGCACACGGCGGCGCAGATCGTGATCAACGTCGGCGCGCGATCGGCGCTGCCCGAAGTGCCGGGGCTCGGGGACGTCGGGGCGCTCGTGAGCTCGACGGCCCTCGGCTTGAAGGAGCTGCCGGCGCGGCTCCTGATCCTCGGCGCGGGCTACATCGCGTGCGAGCTGGGACAAGTCTTCCGGCGTCTCGGCGCCGAGGTGACCCTCGTCGGACGGTCGCCCCGCCTGCTGCCCCGCGAGGACGAAGTGATCTCCTCGGCGTTGGCGGACGTCTTTCGCGCCGAGGGCATCGGGCTCGAGCTCGGACGGCAGGTCGCGGCCGTCGCCCGCTCGCCGCTGGGCATGGGCGTCGAGGTGGCCCTCGCGGGAGGCCCGGGCGCCTCGACGCTGCGCGGATCACACCTGCTCGTCGCCACGGGGCGGACGCCCAACACGGCCGATCTGGGCTGCGAAGACGGGAACGTCGCGCTCGACGCGCAAGGGAAGGTGCTCGTCGACGAGCGTTACGAGACGTCGGAACCGGGCGTGTTCGCCGTCGGCGATTGCGTGCCGGGCCCGCAGTTCACGCACACGTCATGGGACGATCACCGCGTGCTGTTCGAGATCCTGTCGGGGCGAGTCGCGCGAAAGCGCACCGAGCGCCTCGTGCCCTACACCATCTTCACCGATCCCCAGGTGGCGGGCGTCGGCCTCTCCGAGGCGGAGGCGCGCCGTCGCGGCTTCGAGATCGAGGTCGCCGTCATGCCGTTCGGAAACATCGCGCGCGCGATCGAGATCGACGAGACGGCGGGCGTCATCAAGATCGTGCTCGACGCGCGGACCGAGCGCGTGCTCGGCGCGTTCATCGTCGGCGCCGACGCCGGCGAGCTGATTCACGTCTTCAGCGTGCTCATGGGCGCGGGCGGCTCGGCGCGCGCGATCGTCGACGGCGAGCTCGCCCACCCCACGTTCGCCGAGGGGTTGCAGACGGCGCTCATGAAGCTCCCGCGCTACGCGTTGTCCTGACCTCGGGTCACGGCCTCACCGAACCATGCGGCTGCTCGCGCCACTGGCCAACCGATGAACGACGAAGCGGGCGCCGTGTTGCGCCTCGACGCCGTCAGCAAGCGCTTCGGCGATGCCGTGGCGCTCGCCGAAACGAGCCTCGACGTGCCGTCGGCGCACACGACCGTCCTGCTGGGCCCGAGCGGCTGCGGCAAGACGACGGCCCTTCGCCTCATGCTCGGCCTCGTGCGCCCTGACTCGGGACGCGTGTTGTTTCGAGGGCGTCCGCTCGGCCAGCTCGGTGACGAGGAGCTTCGGCAAGCGCGCACGAAGATGGGTTACGTCGTACAGGAGGGCGGCCTGTTTCCGCACCTCACGGCGCTCGACAACGTGCGGCTGATGGCGCGGCAGCTCGGCTGGGCCGCCCCGCGCCTCGCCGCGCGCGTCGCCGAGCTCGCCGAGCTCGTGCGGCTCCCGCCCGACGCCCTCGCTCGCTTCCCTCACGAGCTGTCGGGCGGCCAAAAGCAGAGAGTCGCGCTGATGCGCGCGTTGATGCTCGATCCCGAGCTGCTGTTCCTCGACGAGCCGCTCGGCGCGCTCGATCCGCTCGTGCGCGCCGACCTTCAAGACGATCTCGCGGCGATCTTCCGCCGGCTCGGAAAGTCCGTCGTGCTCGTGACGCACGACCTGGCCGAGGCGGCGCTCTTCGGTCACGTCCTCGTGCTCATGCAAGCGGGGCGCGTCGTGCAGCGCGGCGCGCTCGACGACCTGGTCGCGCGGCCGGCCTCGCCTTTCGTGACCCGGTTCATCGCGGCGCAACGACGCTTCGACCCCGAGGCGGACGCCGAGGCGAAGGCGTGAGGGTCGCGCTCGCGTGCGTCGTCGTTCTATCTCTCGCGGCGTCGGGCGAGGCGCGCGCCGCGGAGGCGAAGGCCATCAGGATCGCCTCGAAGTCCTTCACGGAGTCGGTGATCCTCGGCGAGATCGCGGCGCAGCTCGAGCGCGCCGCGGGGTTCGAGGTCGAGCACCGCGTGGGCTTGGGCGGCTCGCGCCTCGTGTGGGACGCCCTCGTGAAGGGTTCGATCGACGTCTACCCGGAGTACACGGGGACGCTCATCGACGAGCTCCTGCCGTCGTCGTCGACGGGCCTCGCCGAAGCGCTCGCCGCGCGCGGCCTCGGGATGACGGCGCCGCTCGGTTTCAACAACACCTACGCGATCGGCCTGCGGTCCGCGCGCGCCCACGCGCTCGGCGTCGCGCGCCTCTCGGACCTGCGCGCCCATCCGGAGCTCACGCTCGGCTTCAGCAACGAGTTCATGAGCCGCCGCGATGGTTGGCCCGCGCTGCAGCGGCGCTACGAGCTCCCGCAGACGAAGGTCGAGGGTCTGGACCACGACCTCGCGTATCGGGCGGTCGGCAGCGGCGCCATCGACGTGACCGACCTCTACACGACCGACGCCGAGATCCGGCAGTACGGCCTGCTCCCGCTCGCGGACGACCTGCGGTTCTTCGAGCGCTACGACGCCGTCCTGCTCTACCGACTCGACCTCGAGTCGCGCGTCGGGCCTGGCGCAATCGCGGCGCTGCGGCGCCTCGAGGGTCGATTCGACGAGGCCCAGATGGTGGCGCTCAACGCGCGCGCCAAGCTGGATCGTGTTCCGCAGGCCGACGTCGCGGCCGACTTTTTGCGCGCGACCTTCGGCGTCGTCGCGGCGCCTTCGCCGACGAACACGGCGCGAACGATCCTCGCGCGCCTCGCCGAGCATCTCTTGCTCGTGGGCGCCTCGCTGCTCGCGGCGATCTCGTTCGCGATCCCTCTGGGGATCATCGCCGCCAGACGTCGTCGAGTTGGGCAGGTCGTGCTCGCCGTCGTGGGCGTCGTCCAGACGATGCCCACGCTCGCGCTGCTCGTGTTCATGATTCCGCTGTTCGGCATCGGGACGGTCCCGGCGATCGTCGCGCTGTTTCTCTATGGCTTGTTGCCCATCGTGAGGAACACCCACGCCGGCCTCACCGGCATCCCGAGCGCGCTCGTCGAATCGGCCGAGGCGCTCGGTCTGTCGTCCGGCGCGCGGCTGCGCCTCGTCGAGCTCCCGCTCGCGAGCCCGCTGATCCTCGCGGGCATCAAGAGCGCCGCCGTCATCAACGTCGGGACGGCGACCCTCGGCGCGCTCATCGGCGCCGGAGGCCTGGGACAGCTCATCTTCACGGGGATCCGCCTCGACGACGTGCGCTTGATCCTGCAGGGGGCCATCCCCGCGTCGCTCCTCGCGCTCGCCGTGCAGGGCCTGTTCGAGCTCGTCGAGCGCGCCGTCGTGCCACGCGGATTGCGCGGGCGCTCGATGCGGTGAAGGCTGCATCTGCGCGCGACAGGATCGGCGCTGACGACACCATCAACCGTGAGCTCGTCTGACGAGTGACGAGCTCACGGGCGCGCGGGCGAGAACACGCCGAGCCGCGACGCGATCACGAACGCGACCAAGAGAGCGAACGCGGCCACCACGAAACCGAGCAGGCGCCGGATCATGGACCGCAGCTCTTTGGAGTGGTCGCTCGCTACGTCTTTTTGCTCGTCCTCTTGCACGCGGTGGCGACCATATCACCGGCACGCGCGCAGCTCCGGCGCGATCGATGCCTCACGGCCCGCGTGACGACGGACTCAAGCGAAGCTCCGGACGACGGAGAACGCGCGGTCCAGGCAGACGCGAATGTCGGGCTTGCCCCGAGAGTCGGTCCATTCGTCGATGCCGCAGGTAAACGCCGCGAGCGCGGCGGCGACCGTGACTCGGGCCGTGAGGTCCCGACCGGGCGCATTGGGCAATCGCTTCGCCAGGACTTTGGCGAGCTCTCGCTCCCAGATTGAGCGCTTTTCGAAGCTCTTCCCGAGGAGGGCGGGCGTCGCCTTCGCGAGCCGGGTCATCGCGAGCGCCCACTTGGGGTTCTCGTCGTAGTACTTCAGGAGCGACCGCAGCGTCTCGCAAACGCTCTCGAACGGCGCCTCGGTCCTGGGCCGCGCCTCCAGCTCACGGACCAGCTCGTCCGTCAGCTCCTCGTACCAGGCGAACACCAAGTCTTCCTTGGTTGCGAAGTGGCGGAAGAGCGTGCGTTTGGACACCGCTAGCGGACCGACGATGTCGTCGATGGTCGTCTCCTCGAAGCCTTTCTGAGTGAAGAGCTGGATGGCTTGCCGCGACAGCTCGCTCTTCAGCTGGCGCTTCCGCTTCTCGCGCAGTCCTTCTTTCATGCCCTTGACGATAGGCCAGTGGCGTCAGGTGTCAATGTGTCACCTATTGACAAGTGTCACTTGGTGACATATTGTGGTCTTCAGGAGGTCGTCATGAAAAAGAACGTACTGATCACGGGTGGCGCATCGGGGCTGGGCCGGGAGGCCGTCCGTCTCTTCGCGGAGCGCGGATATCATGTCTTCGCGGGAGTCCGGCGCGCCGAGGACGCCGACAAGGTCGCGCGCCTTCACGGCAGCGTCACGCCGGTGCTGCTGGACGTCGCGGATCCGCAGCAGGTCGCAGAGGCCGCTGAGCAAGTGGACCGCGCCTGCGGGCCGGATGGCCTGGCGGTCCTCATCAACGCTGCGGGGAGCATCCTCTACGGGCCCATCGAGCACACCAGCCGGGCCGAGGCCGCGTCGCTCTTCGAGGTTCTCACCTTCGGGCCGTTCGAGCTGTCGAACCGCATGCTGCCGGCGCTCAAGCGCTTCTCGAACCGCGGGGCGGGACGGGCCAAGGTGCTCAACGTGATCTCTTGGGCATCCTTCGACGCAAACCCCTTCGTCGGCTTCTACGCGGCCGCGAAGGCCGCGTTGCTGCGCCTCACTCAAGCCCAGAACCTCGAGCTGGCGCAGTTCGACGTCGACGCCGTCGCCGTGGTACCGGGGATGATGAAGACGCCCTTCGTCGCGAAGGCAGAGGGCCAGATCGAGCAAGTGTTGGAGCACCTCGCTCCCCAGGGGCGCGACGACTACGGCGCGGGATTGGCGCACATGGCGTCAATGAGCCGTGGCGCCGGTCAGAACCCGCTGGCGGCTTCGCCAGAAAAAGTCGCGCGCCAGCTGCTCGCCATCGCCGAGAAACGGCGCGCCAAGCACCAGTACAACCTGGGCTTCGACACGGCGTTGGTTCGCTTCCTGAACTTCGTTCTTCCCTCCTGGGTGCTGAAGGCCGCGAAGACGGCGCTGTTCGGACTGAATCGTCGGACTGAACGAAGGCTCTTCGCGGCCCCGGCGGCCCCTTGAACCCTCACCCGAGAGAGGAGATCGCAGTGAAAGCAGTAGGGTTGGTTCTAACGCTCGTCAGCCTGACCGCGTCTATCTACTACTTCGTTGCGGGAGTGATCGGCCCCGAACGAATGGTTGTCTACGGCAGAGCCAACGTTCCCGTGTGGGGCATACGGACCTGGGCGGTTCTCTTGGGCGTCGGCGGGATCCTCCTCTTGTTTCCGTCCACGTTCAGGGTGGCGACCGTCTTGATGGTGATGAACTCGATCTTCACGATCGCTTGCTTCGTGATCGCGAAGGATTGGAGAGGAGGGCTGACAGAGCTCGTCTTTCTCCAGATCCCCGTGTTCTTGTATTGCGCCGGCTACCCCCTCGCGCTGGAGAAGGTCAGGGATCTCTTCTCGAGTCGATTCACGTCGCAGGTGGCGGCGAGATCGATCGAGACTGACGGAAGGCGCGTAGGGCCTAGGCCCAAAGGATTCTGACGCCTGGAAACACGCGGCGGAGCCGTTCGAGATCGTGCAGGTCGCTCGAGTAGATGATGTCGCCGCGGGACGCGGCGGAAGCCACGACGATGGCGTCAACGAGGGTCGCTCCAGGTACCGTTCCCATGGCCTCACCAGCGATCTGCGCCAGGCGGAGCGTCAGCGGTTCCACATCGACCGAATCGAGGATGGCCTTCCGGATGTCCGTGGGTCCGCGCCACCACTCGGCGACGACATCGGCGGGAACGGTGATCGGCTGGTCCCGCTCCCGCGCGCGTTCGAGGACCTGGCGCATCCGGAGCTTACGTCGCTCGAGAGCGATCAAGGCACCCGTGTCGAAGGTCAGCCCCGTCATGCAGCCCGCGCTCGTGACGCCTTCTTCGTATTCGCGGCATGTCCAGCCTGCTCCGCGTCGATCGCGCCCGCGGCGTCGGCCGTCAGGGTCGGGCCACCCAGCAGGTCAATCAGGCGCGTGCGGGCGGCGCGCTGCCGAATCAATCGAGCGGCCTCCGAAAATGCGGCGGATAGATTGCCGCGATAGGACTCGCGCGCTCGACGCTTCAGGACTGCCAGGTCGGCCTTGTCGATGGAGATGCTGACCTTGACCGTCTTACCCGATCGCCTGGTCGCCATGGTCCTACCATGGTAGTACACGCCGCGCGTCGTGGCGACTCGCGCGCTCCCCATCTGGGCCGGTCGTGATAAGGAGACGCGTGGTCGTCGCTGACCTCATCGCCACGTTCTCCGAGAAGATCCGCCAGCGCGGGGTGACTTACTTCGTGTCCGACACGGTTCGGATTCGCGAGAGCACGCCCGCCCTGATTCGCGCGTCCGTGCGCGGGAGCGGTCGTCGCGCCCGAGCTGCCGCCGAAGCACGAGGAGACGATCCTTTGCGAGCTCGAGGCGCCGCAGCGCTCCCTCTACAACGAGCTGCGCGACCACTACCGGGCGAGCCTGCTCGGCAAGCTCAAGAACGGCCCCGCGTCGCTCGGCAAGTCGAAGATCCTCGTGCTCGAAGCGCTGCTGCGTCTGCGACAGGCTTCGTGTCACCCCGGACTCATTGACAAGCGCCGCGCGCGCGAGGCCTCCGCGAAGCTCGACGTCTTGCTCCCGCGCCTCGACGAGGTGCGCGCCGAGGGGCACAAGGCGCTCGTCTTCTCGCAGTTCACGAGCTTTCTGGCGATCCTCCGCGCGCGCCTCGACGCCGCAAAAATTCCGTACCAGTACCTGGACGGCGACGTCGAGGATCGCGCAGCACGCGTCGTCCGCCTCCAGGAAGATCCGGACCAGTCGCTCTTCCTCATCAGCCTGCAGGCCGGCGGCGTCGGCCTGAACCTCACCGCCGCCGACTACGTCTTCATCCTCGACCCGTGATGGAACCCAGCCGTCGAAGCGCAGGCCGTCGATCGCGCTCACCGCATCGGCCAGAGCAAGCGCGTCTTCGTCTACCGCCTTCTCTGCCGCGATACCGTCGAGGAGAAGGTCGCCGCGCTCCAGGAGGCAAAGCGCGGCCTCGCCGAATCGATCATCAACGCCTCGCAGAGCCTCGTGCGGGACCTCGACCGTGAGACCCTCGAGATGCTGCTCTCGTGATTTCAGGCCTCCGCGCCTCGAGTCGGAGGCGCCGGTTTACGATCGCGTCGGCAAGATCATTCAGGATTCTGCGACCCCAGCGGGATTCGAACCCGCGTTCTTGCCTTGAAAGGGCAACGTCCTAGGCCGGGCTAGACGATGGGGTCCCGGTGAAGGGGGCTCAGTCTATGGATCGAGATCGAAAGCGCAAGCCTTCGACGCATGGCGCGTGGATTGCTCCGTTTTCGAGCATGACCTTCATGCGGTCGGCTGCCGGACGGGCGCGGAGCGCTTGCGCGGATCTCCTGTCGGTCTATACTGAACAAGTTATCAGGTCCTGGTGAACCATGGGCAAGACGCTTTCACTGCTCGCTCGGCTACCTCGGCTCGAGGCCGACGGCGTCACGCACCGTCGGGATTGCGAGTGCGTTCGGTGCGACGCGGGCTATCGGCCGACGGAGCGGGAACGGACGGAGGCGCGGCGGCGCCTGGGGCTCAAGCGGGCGCGGGAGCAGGCGGAGCGCGATCTCGCGCGCAGAGAGGAACGACAGCGGATGCAGCAGGCGATGGTGGACTTGTTCGTCGACGGGCAGGTGAAGGCGGCGAACGATCAGGTGCAGGCTTTGCGCGAAGCGCGCGCGCGTGCGGACGACGACCAGCGGCTCGCTCAGCTGTGGGAGCTTCGCCGCGCAGGGTATTCGCTGCGCGACGCGATCGAGGAGATCGAGCGCCGCGCGGCGCTCTCCTCGACGGGGTGACGAAAGTGGGCCCAGCAGGGTTCGAACCTGCGGCCTACGGATTAAAAGTCCGCAGCTCTGCCAGCTGAGCTATGGGCCCGGCAGAAGTACGGGCGATTTCTCGCGCACCGGCGGTGATCCGTCAAGGCAATCGCGGCTTGGCCTCGATCGCCGCCGGCGATACAATCGCCGCGCGATGAAAGTTCCTCGACGCGCCGACGGGTATGTCAGCCGGCTCTTCGACCAGGAGACGGTCGTGGTTCCGGTGCGAGCGGGGGTGGCGAATCTCGAGACGATCTTCACCATGAACGGGGTCGGCTCGACGATCTGGGCGCACATCGACGGGAAGGCTTCGGCGGCGGACTTGGCGCGGGCGGTGGTCGCGGAGTACGCGGTGGGCGAGGCGGAGGCGGAGGCGGACGTCGCGGAGTTCGTCGAGCTTTTGGTCTCGAAAGGGCTCGTCGTCGTCGAAGGTCGGCTGGACGTGGGGGCCGGGGGATGAAGGCCGAGGCGCTGGACTACGGCGCCTTCAGCCGGGCGCTGCACGTTCGGGCGCGCGGGCGGCGGCTGCCAGTCAACGGCTCGATCGAGGTCACGCACCGGTGCCCGCTCGCGTGCGCGCACTGTTACAACAACCTCCCGGTCGGCGACGCCGAGGCGCGCAAGCGCGAGCTGTCGAAGGACGAGCTCTGCCGCATCATCGACGAGCTCGCGGACGCGGGCGGGCTTTGGCTGCTGTTCACGGGCGGCGAGATCTTCGCGCGCGCGGACTTCCTCGACATCTACAAGCACGCCAAGTCGCGCGGCTTCCTCGTCACCCTGTTCACGAACGGCACGCAGATCACCGAAGCCATCGCCGACACGCTGGTCGAGTGGCCGCCGTTCTCGATCGAGATCACCCTGTACGGCGCGACGCGCGAGACGTACGAGCGGCTCACGCGCGTCGAGGGCTCGTTCGATCGCTGCATGCGCGGGATTCGGCTTCTGAAAGAGCGCGGGCTGCCGCTCACGCTGAAGACGGTCGCCGTCACGATCAACCGGCACGAGGTCGGCGACATGCAGCGCCTCGCCGACGCGCTGGGCGTGGGCTTCAAGTTCGACGGGATGATCAACGCGCGCATCGACTGCTCGCACCGCCCGCTCGAGGTGCGGCTCTCGCCGGGCGAGATGGTGCAGCTCGATCTCGAAGATCCCGTGCGCGCGGCGGAGTGGGCGAATTTGCTCTCGCGGCGCGCGGCGACGCCGCCGCCCAAGAACGACACCGTCTATCACTGCGGCGGCGGCACGAGCGCGTTCGCGATCGATCCCGAGGGCAAGCTGAGCATCTGCGTGCTCTCGCACCAAGATGCGTTCGATCTGCGCGCGGCCGGCTTCGCCGAGGCGTGGGAGGACTTGGCGAAGGTGCGGGCGCGGCCGGCGACGCGCGCCACGAAGTGCACGAGCTGCGGCATCCGCGAGATCTGTTCGACGTGCGCGGCGACGGCCGAGCTCGAGCACGGCGACGCCGAGACGCCCGTCGACTACTTCTGCGAGGTGGCGCACCTGCGCGCGCTCGGCGTGGGGCACACGCCGCCCGCGCACGGCGACTGCGCCTTCTGCGAGGGCGGCGCCGAGCACGCGCGCCTGCTCGAGGAGCTGGGGGCGGTCCAGCGCGGCATGCGCAGCGGACGGCGCCACCTCGCCGTCGTGCCCGAAAGCGCGACGGCGTTGCGCTCGGGATGTGGCAGCGGCGGGTGCGGCAACTGCGGCGGGGACACGATCGGAGGACAGCCATGAGCGCGGACGACCCAACGCCCGAGAAGAAGCCGTACCAGAAGCCGACGCTCTCGGAGGTCGCGCTCCGCCCCGAAGAGGCCGTGCTCGGCAACTGCAAGACATTGTCGATCTCGGGACCGGCGATGCCCGACTGCACGTACGCGGGCGGCTGCGCGGCCCCGGGTTCGTGAGCGCGGGCTTCTCGCTCTCGGGCTTCTCACTGGCCATCGCGGGCCTTCGCCTCGACGTCACGGCCGATGACGATTTGCCGATCGCGCCCGAAGGCTCGGCGCGCAAGTTCGTCGTCGAGCCGGACGGCTCGCCGCCGACGGCGCGGCTGCACGCACGCTGGGGCGATCCGCGCGTGCCCGACGCGCCCGTCGGGTTCGATTCGGGCAAAGGGCTTTGGCGCCTCTACCACACGGCGAACGGACCCGAGATCGTCTTCACGTCGCCGATGCTGGGCGAGGCGCCGTACCAGACGGCGTCGTTCAGCGACGATTTTCGCCGCGGCCTCGTGACGCTCCGGCGCGCGCCGTTCGCCGATCGGGGGGCGATCTACCCGCTGCACTACCCGCTCGACGAGGTGTTCATGGTGCATCTGCTCGCGCGCGGGTTGGGCGTCGAGCTGCACGGCGCGGCGGTCGTGCTGCCCGACGGGCGCGGGTGGCTCTTCGTGGGCGAGTCGGGCGCGGGGAAGACGACGCTCGCGCGGCTGTGGCGCGTGGCGCCGGGCATGACGGTGCTGAGCGACGAGCGCGTCGTCGTGCGCGCCGACGACGAGGGCGGCTTGTCGTTGTACGGAACACCCTGGCACGGCGACGGTCACATCGCGGAGCCGGGCCGCGCGCGGCTCGATCGCGTCTTCTTCCTGCGCCACGGCGAGCGCAATGCGCTCACGCCCGTCGAGGGCGGCGCCGCGGTCGCGCGGCTCTTCGCGTGCGGCTTCACGCCGTTCCACGACGCGGCTGGGCTCGACTTCAGCTTGGAGTTGCTCGGGCGCGTCGTCCGCGCGTGCCGTTGCGCCGAGCTGTCGTTCGTTCCGCGCGCCGACGTGGTGCCGTTTCTCCTGGGATCCTGAGCGCGCGTCAGAGACCCGACGCACCGGCGAAAATACGTCGTCAAGATGCCGTCGCGCCCACCGATGGGACTCGAGAGGAATCTCGGTGTCTCTCCCCTCGTTCAGCGCCGTCGCCGAGAGTTTGCTCGCGGCGGGGGTGAGCATCCGCTTCCGCGCGGGCGGTCGCAGCATGAGGCCGGCTCTGCGCGACGGCGATCATCTGACGGTCGCGCCGATCGCGGCGCGCGACGTTCGTGTGGGCGACGTCGTGCTGTGCACGATGCCACGTGGGCCGGTCGCGCACCGCGTGCGCGCGATCGACGCGGCGGTCGAGGGTGTGGCGCGATTTGTTCTTCGCGGGGACGCGGCGATGGCGCCGGATCGGCCGGCGGCTGGGCCGCAGATTTGGGGGCGCGTGGTTCGGGCGGAGCGGGACGGGCGTGCTTTTCCGGTCGGCGGGGTTTTGAGGCGGCGGGTGGCGCTCGTGAAAGTGCGGCTGCGCGAGGCGATCGCAGAAGCGCGGGCGTTCGCGGTCGCCCGCCCGGCGACGCGCTGACCGAGGCAGACCCTCTCCCGGCGCAGAGCTTCTAGCGACGGCGACGGCGTGCGAGCGCCAGGCCGAGCGCGATGCCGATGAGCGAGATCGGTGCGCGTGAGCCGTGCGCGGCGATGGTGCACCCTCCTGCTTCGGGCGCGGCGTCGATGGGCGCGGCGGCGCTCGTGGTCGCGATGGGGGACGGCGCCGCGGAGCCTGCGGCGACGGCTTCGGCGGGCGACTGCGCGGTGGGCTTGCTGCCGCACGCACCAGCCGACGTGGGCGCGATGGGGCCGTAGAGCTCGCTCGCGAGATCGAACGACACGTCTTCGATCCAATAACGGCGACCCGCATCGGCCGAGCCGGGATCGACGATCGAGTAAGCGTGGCCGCCGCCGCCCGACAGGCCCGCGGCCTCGATGAGGCTCGGGTTGAGCTGGACGCGCGCGCCGTTCACCTCGCGGTAGACGTTGAAGCCGAGCGTGTCGATCTCGTAGCCCGTGCGCCACGTGACGGTCGTGCCGTCGCAGCCTTCGCTCGCGTCCATGGCGACGAGCTCGGTCACGGTGAACGAGCTGCCCGCGATCTCGCCGGCCGCGCCCGTCGTGTACGTGTAGAAGGTCGACGGCGACAGCTGGTTGTTGTAGTCGGTCGTGATCCAGTCGATCGTGCGCGCCGTGTTCGACATGCGGTACTCGTCGACGGTCGCCGCGAGGAACTCCTCGGCCGTCGTCGTGTAGTTGTCCTGCACCCAGCGGCCCTCGCGGCCCATGTTGCGCGTGTCGTTCGTGAACGAGCCCGACGAGATCGTCACCGTGTTGATGAGGTTGGCGTCGACGTAGAGGCTGAGCGACGTCCCGCTGTGCGTCGCCGACACGTAGTGCCACGTGCCCGTCGCGATCGACGTCGACGTGAAGACGTCGTTGAGGCCGCCGTTGCTGTCGTCGCGCGCGAGGATCATGAGCATGTTGGCCGTCGTCGTCTTGCCGTCGCGGCCCACCATGAAGTCGATGACCTGGTTCGAGCTCGTGCTGCTGCGGAACGACCAGAGGGCACCGGCGCTGTCGGACGTGTTGAGCCAGGCCGACAGCGTGAAGGACCCGCCGCTCGCGACGTCGAGCGACGTGCCCGAGTTGGTCGCGATGTAGCCCGTCGAACCGTCGAACGTCACGCCGGCGCCGATGCGCGCGCTCGACGCCTGCGTGACGGTACCGTTGGGCGTGCCGTTGTTGGCGTTCGACGTCGAGTCGGTCATGGCGCCCGAGCCCGACGGCGTCTGGTTGAGGTGCCACACGCCTTTGAAGCTCGAATTCCACGTCGACGTGATCTGCTCCGTCGTCGTCGAAATCGCCTTGTTGCCCATGAGGAGGCGGATCTGCGTGTTGCCGGTGTTGGTCTGCGCGTTGAGCCCGGGGACGTTGACCCACGCGATGATGGTTCCGGTCGTCGGGTCGTAGCTCTCGATCTCGTGGGCGAGCGTGCACTCGGTCGGGCCGCCGCAGACCGTCGCGTCGAAGCCCTGGAACGCGATGTCGTAGGGTTTCGTCGCCGTCGTCGCGCGCAGGCGGCCGCCGTTGGCGAGCGACTTCAGGCTCGGGTCGGTGACGCTGAAGAGGATGGGGTAGTTCGAGAGCGTCGTCGGCGACGTCGCCGTGCCGACCTTCGTGCGATCGATCGTGATGATCTTGTAATAGTCGAAGCGGCCGAGCTTGCACGTGCTGGGCGAGCCCGTGCAGACGTAGGTCGACTCGACGGTGCACGTCGACGAGCAGCCGTCGCCGTTCGTGAGGTTGCCGTCATCGCACGCCTCGGTGCCCGCGACGACGCCGTCGCTGCAGAACGTCGTGCACACGTTGGGCGTCGCCGTGTTGCACGTGTAGCCGGTCTCGGTCGTGCAGGTCGACGAGCAGCCGTCGCCGCTGACGATGTTGCCGTCGTCGCAGGACTCGCCCGCGATGCGCGTGCCGTCGCCGCACGACGCGAGCGCCTCGGCGCCCAGGCTGAAGGTCGAGGCGGGCGTGCCCTGCGTGTTGTAGTCGGTCGTGATCCAGTCGATCGAACGGATCGTCTTCGAGATGCGGAGCTCGTCGAAGCTGCCGGCGAGATAGCGCTGGTCGGTCGTGCCGTAGCTCGCGGCGACCCAGTTGCCCTCTCGACCGATGTTCTGGTAGTTGCCCGTCGAGCCCGTCGTGATCGTCCCGGCGGCGGCCGAGCCCGTGCCCAAGCCGGCCAGCGCGCCATCGAGATACACCGTGACGGTGCTCGTGCTGCGGGTGACGACGATGTTGTGCCACGCACCGTCGCTGACGGTCGTCGTGCCGACGTACTCGGCGTAGGGGGTGCCGCCCGCGTCGGAGCGAATGAGCACCGTGAGCTTGCCCGCGGCCGTCGTGCCGCCGTCGTAGCCGATGTTGATGTCGATCACCGGGTTGCCGGCGCCGTTGTCACGCTGCGAGAAGATCGGGCCCGACGAATCCGTCGTGTTGAACCACGCCGAGTAGGTGAACGTGTCGGTCGCCGTGTAGTTGAACTTCGTCGAGCGGTAGTCGAGGTAGCCGTCGCCCGTCGTGCCGGTCGTCGCGACGCCCGAGCCGATCTTGCCGGTCGTCGTCGCGGGCGTCGTCGTGCCGCCGTAGGCGGCGTTCGCGGGTGTCGACGTCGAGTCGGACTGCGGCGACGTCGCCTGGTTGAGGTGCCACACGCCCTGGAAGCTCGTGTCCCAAGTGCCGGTCGCGTTCTGCGTGGGCGTCGTGACGCTCGCGTCGCCGTACTTGACGTAGATGACGGTGTTCGACGTCGCCGACACCGTCTTGAGCGCGGGGATCTGCACCCAAGCGATCACGTGGCCCGTCGCCGCCGTGTAGCTCTCGATCTCGTAGTTGAACGTGCACGTCGACGGGCCGCCGCACGTCGTCGTGTCGGCGCCCTGGAAGCTGATGTCATAGCCGTTGAGGTTCGTGACGTGGCCCGTGGTCGCGAGCGCGGAGTCGGTGATGTCGAGCAGCAGCGGGTAGTTCGTGAGCGTCGTGGGCGCGCCCGTCGCGCCGATGCGCGTGCGATCGATCGTGATGGCCTTGCGGTAGCTGTAAGCGGCCCGCGCCGTCGACGCGCCGCCGAGGATCGCGACGAGGAGCGCGGCGGCGCCGACCGCGCGCGCCGCAGCTCCGCTGCGTCGTGGACGTGCGCGGCGTCGCCGGGTCGCGAGGGCGATCGCGGCGACGAAGAAGAAGCCGGCGCGCGCGGGCGTTCCCGGCATGCCGCCGACGTCGCAGCTGCAGCCGCCGCCGGGCGTTGCGCCCGTGTGATCGCCGCCGGCCGCGTCTCCGAGCGCGGCGTCGGTCGTCGCCGCGTCCATCGACGTCGTCGCATCCGCGTCGGCGTCCGCGGCGATCGCCGCGTCCGTCGAGGCATCGCCCAAGCCTCCGTCCGTCGCCATCGCCGCGTCGGCGTCCGTCGCGCCCGCGTCGACGGCGCCGACGGGCGCGTCGCTCGCGCCGCCGTCGGCCGCTCCGTCCGCCGCCGCGTCGACGGCGACACCCGCGTCGGGAATCGCGGCGGGCGTGCCAAACAGCGTCGGGTCGCCGAAGTAGATCCACGTCTTGCGCGCCTCGACGTCGGTGATCGCCCGCTTGGCGGCGAGCGCGGCTTCTCCGATCGAGGTCCGGGTCAAGCGCATCAGAAACTCCTGGTTGTAGGCGGGCTGGGGCACGAAGTCCGCGAGCGTCGACGAGGCCCACACGCCGACGGCGCCGCCGCTCGGTGACTGCAGCAAGGACTCGGCGAGGCTCGTCGTGTAGAGGTCGTGAAAGAAGCCGTTGAGGCAGTTCATCACGACGTAGATCGACGCGTCCGGGTTCGTGAGCGCCGAGGCCTGCGCGCTGGAAAACAGGTTGTCCCAGACCTCGACCGAGCCGTGGCCGAAGTAGTTCACGAGGAAGGGACCGTCGTTGAGCTTCTTGACGAGCGCGGCCGACGTCGAGCCGGCGTCGGCGGCGCTGAACTGCGTGACCGGCATGAGATCGGCCACCTTCGCGGCCGAAGCGGCGCTCGCGCCCGTGAAGTCGAGGTCCGTGCCGTCGACGTCGCTCACGAAGAGCGCGCCGCGCGACACTTCGACCGCGCCCGCGAAACCCAGCGTCTTCGCGACGACGGCGTCGACGTCGGCCGTCGTGCGCGCCGGGAAGCGGCCCATCGCGACCTCGGGGACGCCGTCGCCGTCGGCGTCGCCGAACCAATCGTCGGAGGCCGTCTCCATCGTCGCCGTGTCGATGAGCTTCGTGGGCGCGAAGTCGAAGTCGCCCTTGCCCAGGAAGTTGCGCGGGTCGAAGGTCGCGTCGCCCACGAGCAGCACGAAGCGCGGCGGCACGCGCCACGCCGCGCGCGCGCGCATGATGAACGCGCGCACGGCGTCGGGCGATTTGTCGCCGAAGCCGAGCTCGTCGTAGACGTCTTGCAAGTCGACGAGCTGGACGGACCAGCCTTCTTGCCGGCGGCGATCGACGAGCGGCTGCACCGACGCGAGGAACGCCGCGTTCGAGAGCACGAGCAGATCGCCGTCGTGCGAGGTGCCCCAGGTGGAGGGCGCGTCGGCGACGACCCGGGCGGGCGCGCCGACGTGCGCCGCCGTGAAGGCGTACACCGTGTGCAGCGCGCCGTCGTCGGGCAGGTCGACGAGGGCGCCGAACGGTGTGCTCGCCGAGATCGTCACGGACAGCTCGACGGGGTTGGCCTCGTCGGTGACGTCGATGACGCGCACGTCGGACGTCGAGAACCCGCCGATCGCGAGGTGCGTGGCCGCGGGCGCCGTCGCCAGCAGCTCGTCGCCGTCCGCGAGGTACAGGTGCGGGTAGGCGAGCGTGATCGCGCCGAGCGCCGTGAAGTCGGCGCTGGACCCGTGACTGACGAGCTGAATCTGGTTGTTGCCCTCGACGACGTTGGGCGCGCCGAACGAGAACGTGCCGCGCGCCTGCTGATCGAGCAACGCCGTGCCGAGCACGGTGCCGTTGAGCGAGACGTCGATGGCGTGCGACGTCGCCGTGATGCCCTGCAGGTCGACGCGCAGCTGCGCCGTGGCGACGTGGGCCGCGTCGACGTCGTGGGCCGCGATCGTCTTCATCACCGGCGTCGCCGAAAGGGCCGCGCCGTAGAAGTTGCTGGTCTCGCCGTTTCTGATCGACGAGAGGTAGACGGTTCGCTCGACGAGCGGCTCGGCGTGCCCGAAATACGTGGGCGGCGCGCCGCCGATGGCCGCCGTCGGCGTCGCGACGCGCGCGCCCGCCGCGCCACCCGAGACGAGCCAGTACGTCCGCTCGTCGGTCGACAGTGTGTCGCGCCCGACGCCGTACAGCTCGATGGCTTCGTCGGCTGAAAACGTCGCGTCGCCGTTGCCCGTGACGACGATGGCGTGCTCGACGCCGTCAGCGAAGAGCCGCAACGTTCGTGGATCGACGTGCGGGTCCAAGCCTGCGGCCACGAGCGCCGGCTGGCCGACGCGCAGCCACGCGCGGCCGCGCGCGACGATCTTGATGGCGCCGGCGGCGGCGAGCGTTGCTTGCTCATCGCTCGGCGTCGCGGCCCGCGCGGCGATCGAAGTCGCGGCGACGACGGTCAAGGAGGCGAGGGCGGCGTAGCGGTGGCGTGTCCGACGGTGGGGCGAATTCCCGTACATCCGCCCCGCGTCATCGGCGGGTTTCGGCGGTTTCTGCAGCGCCTGGCGCGCGCTGGACACGGCCCGGTAACGCCGCGATGTTACCGAGCATTCGCGGCGCGCGCCGCTGGGGCTCGAACGCCCCGAGTTGCCGCGGCTGCCCCGCCTCCGCGAGTTGGCGCGCGCGATGCTCTATCGCCAAGCATCCGACATTGCCCCGCGCTGGGCGGGGTCACGCGAAAGGACACGTCATGCACATCATCTGGGCACTCATCGTGGGTCTCGTCGTCGGCGCCATCGCCAAGCTGCTCATGCCGGGCAAGGATCCGGGCGGTCTCATCATCACGGCGCTGCTGGGCATCGCGGGTTCGCTGCTGGCGGCGTTCATCGGGCACTCGCTCGGCTTCTACAGCTCGGCGAGCTCGGGGCCGGGGATCATCGCATCGGTCGTCGGCTCGATCATCCTGCTGGCGATCTACCGCGCGTTTCGCGGCCGCACGGTCTGAAGTCATGACGACCGCGCGAGCGGTGTTCGGCGTCGCGTTCGCGGCGTTGGTCGGTTGCGGCGGCGGCGCGCCCGAGGAAACCATGGGCGCGTCGGCGCCGCTGACCGACGGGCAAGTCGCGGCCGTCGCGCTCGGCATCAACGCCGCCGAGATCGCGACCGCGAACATAGCGCTCGCGCGCACGCAGAGCGGCGACGTCAGGTCGTTCGCGAGGCGCATGGTCGACGAATCGATGGCCTCGTCGCAAACCTTCCAGGCCGTCCTCGCGGCCGAGCAGATCGCGATGGACGACAGCGGCGTGGCGCACGACGTCGCCGACGAAGCCGCGGCCCGCGCGAAGGAGCTCTGGGCCGTGCCCGCGCCGACCTTCGACGTCGCCTTCGCCGACGAGCAGATGCTGGCGCATCAAAAGATCCTCGCGGTCGTCGAGAGCTCGCTGCTGCCGGCCCCGACCGACCCCGGCGTCTCGGCGGAGATGGGCGTCGCCGCGCTCATGCTGTCGGCGCACATGACGGCGTCGGAGCAGCTGCGCGGCGCGCTCTCGGCGTCAGACGATGCGCAACCAGAATGAGGCGGCGGCGCCGGCCTCGGCGCGCGGACCGATCTCGGTGTGCAGCAGTCCCGCCAGCTCGGCGTCGCGCATGACGAACTGGGACGGGAAGACGATCTCCCAGCGGCAGCCGGGGCTCATGAGGCCCATCGCCAGCATGTATTGCTCGGTGTAATAGCGATCGGCCCACGTGGCCGGGTAGTCATACGGCAAGAAGATGTCGTGGATGTGCACGAGGACGCCGGAGCGCAAGCGTGGCATCACCTCGAGGAACAACACGACGCCGTCGGAGCTCATGAAGGTGTGGTGAGACCCGTCGAAGAACAGGATGTCGCCGGCCTCGAGCTCGTCGAAGACGGTGGCATCGACGTCCTCGAGGGCTCGCCGCACGACGACGTCGCACAATTCGTCGATCTGCGAACGCGGGAACGGATCGATCGACAGCATCTTCGTGGGGAGGCCCTGGTCGCGGACGGCGCGGCGCGCGAGCTTCGTCGAGAAGCCCGATCCGATCTCGAAGTAGCGGCGCGGCCGCAGCGTCGCCAACGTGCCATAGAGGGCGACGGCGTCGATGCCGTTGAAGTAATCGTTGGTCCAGGTGGGCTCGAGCGGATTGCCCGGGTCGCCGAGGGCGATGTTCTCGATGGCGCCGCGGAAGCGACCGAACTCGCGGATGCGCGCGGCGTAGTCGGCGCGGCGATCGCCGATGATGCGCGCGAGCTCGGGGTGGCCGGCGCCGTCCCAACGAGGACGCGGTTGCCCATGGTAGTCGACGACGATGGGGCGCGAGCCCATCATGACCTTGCTTCGTTGAGACGCGACGTAGGCCATGCCGCGCAGGACTTCGATCGAACGAAACGCGTTCGACAACGGGCGGTAGAGCGCGGGGTTGCTGGCGAGGAGGCTCTTCGCGCGGCTCTTCAGGTCCTGGAGCATGGGCATCCGGCGAACAACCTATCACCACGGCGCAACGCCCGCGAGCCGTCGGTCAGAAGCGCATGGGGCACGCGAGGTGACGCTCGTACATGAGGTCGCGGTGGGCGCGAAGGGAATCGGGGAGGGCGTCGCGAACCGCTGGGTCGAGCGTCTCGAAGGCGTGGCGAACGGGCACCGGCATCGGGCAGAGGGCCTCGGGCGGTGGCGCGACGACGTTGATCGTGACGGCGGCGTAGACGTCGAGCGCCGTCGGGGTCGAGCCGAGGAGGTACGCGTGGCCTCGCGCGCGGGCGTCGCCGGCGACGCGGCCGAAGAGCGCGAGCACGCGGCGGGCGCGGGCGCGGGCGTCGTCGGCGAGAGCTCGCGCGCGCTCGGGCGCGTAGCCGTAGCGAGGCGCGAGGTGCTGGCCCACCTCGAGCGGCCACCCTTCGCGGCCTTCGGTCGTGAGGCTCGCATGTACGAGGAGCAGGCGCACCGACCAGCCGAGGCCGCGCTCGCCGAGCAGCTCGTGCGTGAGGCCGAAGAGGCGCACGCGCGCGTCGTCGTCGGTGGGCACGAGCGACGGCGCGCCGCCGACGCGCTCGGCGAGCGCGAGGATCTCGGCCCAGCCCGTGCGCGGCGGCTCGTCGTCGCAGACGGCGACGGGCGCGTTCCACGAGCCGGTCCAGGCGAGGACGGCTTCGGCGGCCGGGCGGAAGCGCACGGCGAGGTAATCGACGCCTTTGAGGTCGAGCACGCCCATCGCGCCCTGCGACCAAGGGCTCGGCACGTTGCTCGCGATCACGAGCCGGACGCCGCGCGCGGCACGAGCTTCTTCGATTTCGACGAATCGCACGCGGGCGGGCTCAGCAATTCGGGTGCCGGCCCGTGAAGGTCGCAAGCACGCGAAAGGTCGATCGAGCGTCCGCCGCCGGCCGCGCGACGCGCTTCGCGGTGCGTAGCCGGGTTCTCGGAGAGGTCAGGGCTCGCAGGGCGGTTGGACCGCCGCGGCTGCCGCACCCGCACCAATCGCCATCTTGCCGTCGCCGTCGATCCACATCAGCGCGCCGTCGCGTCCGCCGTACGCCGCGAGCGGCGCGTGCACGACGGCCGGGCCGGCGCGCGGCACGTCGACGGGGAACGGGCTCTCGTCGACGGTTTGACCGGGCGCGGGGAACAGATGCCCCCAGCACACGAGGCCGCGCGTGGTCGTGTTCGCACACATCCCCTGCATCCCGCGGTCGGGCGCGAGGTCGCGCGCGCCCCGCAGCGGCGCACCGCCCGCGGCCTCGAGGACGATCGTCGGGGTCACCGTCGTCTGCGTGTCGGCGGCGCCGGCCTGGGCATAGTTGTTCGAGCCCCAGCACGCGACGCGATCGTCGGCGAGGATCGCGCAGAACGTGTCGCCTGGGCTCGTCGCGAGCCGCGTCGCGGGCGCGGGCAGGGCGACGGGCCTCGGGGACGGGTCGCCGTCGAGCTCATCCGGCGCGACGCCGAGCTCTCCGAGGTGGTTGTCGCCCCAGCACGAGACGGTCCCGTCGTTCGTGCGCGCGCACGCGGCGTGCTCACCCAGCTGCGCCTCGACGACGCCGGCGAGCGGCGCACCCGCGCGCGTGAGAACGGGGCGCGCGAAAGTGGCGTCGGAGTCGTCGCCGCGGCCGAGGACGTCGTCGGCGCCGTAGCCCCAGCACGCCAGGCCTCCGTCGTCGGTGACGGCGCAGAAGCGCGCGCCCGCGCCGTTCAGGCTCGCCGTGAGCTGGCGCGCGCCCGCGAGCGTCGTCGTCGACGTGCGCACCTGCGTGGGCCCCGTCGTCGTGACGTCGGCGCCGAGGCCCGCGCCGAGATCGCCCGAGTGAATGAGCGGCCCCGCGATCGGGACGCACCACACGGCGCCGCCCGCGACGCGCGCGCAGCCGACGGCCGTGCCGTAGGCGCTCGATCCGGCGGCGACGAGATCCGTCGCGACGAAGCGCGCCCCGTCGGCGGTGCGGATCTCGTCGAAGCGCGTGTGGTCGGGCGCGGCCCAGATCGAGCCGTCGGTCCGCCGCGCGACGAACACCGAGTCGTAGACGCCGGCGAGCTGCGCGAGGCAGCCGGGCCGCATCGGCGCCGCGTCGGCGGGCGCGCGCGCGTCGCCGACGAGCGAACGCCCGCAAGCGAGCGCGGGCAGCGCGGCGAGGAGCGCGACGGCGAAGCACGACCGCACGACCGGCGAGCGTACTCCAGCTTGACCGTGCGCGAACAACGCGACAAACCAAACAGAGTAAAAGGGGATATGACGGCGCCGCCAAAACGCTCGCTCGGGCTCAAGGTCATGGCCCCGCCGCCGCCGGCCGCGGACGCCGCCCGCGATCCCGTCTGCGGCATGAGCGTCGACCCGGCGCGTGCCGCCGCGACACACGAGCACGCGGGAACGACCTACTACTTTTGCTCGACGGGGTGTGCGGCGCGCTTTCGTGGCGATCCCGAGCGCTACCTGCACCCCGACGCCGTCCCCGAGATGGGCGCGATGCACGCGCCGCCGGCGGCGAAGCCGGCTTCGCCGTCGCGCGCCGCGATCTGGACGTGCCCGATGGATCCCGAGGTGCGCCAGGACCATCCGGGCGCGTGCCCGAAGTGCGGCATGGCGCTCGAGCCGCTGGAGATCGCGCACGACGCGGGCCCGAGCCCGGAGCTCGTCGACATGCGCCGCCGGTTCGTGGTCGCGGCCGCGCTGTCGGCGCCGCTCGTCGTGCTGTCGATGGGCGCGATGTTCGCGCATGCGCTGGGCGGGCGCGTCGTGTCGTTCGTCGAGCTCGCGCTCGCGACGCCCGTCGTGCTGGGCGCGGGCTGGCCGCTGCTCACGCGCTTCGCGGCGTCGCTGCGCAACCGCAGCCCCAACATGTTCACGCTCATCGGGTTGGGTGTCATCGCGGCGTTCGCGTTCAGCGTCGTCGCGACGCTCGCGCCCGGGTTGTTCCCGGCGTCGCCTCACGGCGGCGTCGACGTCTACTTCGAGGCGGCGGCCGTCGTCGTGGCGCTCGTGCTGCTCGGGCAGTGGCTCGAGCTGGGCGCGCGCGCGAAGACGGGCGCGGCCGTGCGCGCGCTGCTCGACCTCGCGCCCAAGACCGCGCGCCGCGTGCGACCGGGCGCCGACGACGAGGAGATCCCGCTCGAGGCCGCGCGCGTGGGCGATCTGCTGCGCGTGCGCCCGGGCGAGCGCGTGCCCGTCGACGGCGTCATCGTCGAGGGCCGCGCCACGCTCGACGAGTCGATGCTCACGGGCGAGCCGCTGCCCGTCGAGCGCGGCCCGAACGAGCGCGTCGCGGGCGCGACCGTCAACGGCGCGTCGTCGTTCGTGCTGCGCGCCGATCGCGTGGGCGCCGACACCTTGCTCGCGCGCATCGTGCGGCAGGTGCAAGAGGCGCAGCGCACGCGCGCGCCCATCCAGCGCCTCGCCGATCGCGTCGCCGCCGTCTTCGTGCCCGCCGTCGTCGCCGCCGCCGCCGTCGCGTTCGTCGCGTGGGCCGCGTTCGGTCCCGAGCCGCGCTTCGCGAACGCGCTGCTCTCGGCCGTGGCCGTGCTCGTCATCGCGTGCCCGTGCGCGCTCGGGCTCGCGACGCCGATGTCGATCCTCGTCGCGACGGGCCGCGCCGCGCGCGAAGGCGTGCTGTTCCGCGACGCCGAAGCGATCGAGCGAATCGAAAGGATCGACACGCTCGTCGTCGACAAGACCGGCACGCTCACCGAAGGCCGGCCGCGCGTCGTCGGCGTCGAGCCGGTCGCGGGCACGAGCGAGGATGACTTGCTGGCCGTCGCGGCGTCGCTCGCGCTCGCGAGCGAGCATCCGCTGTCGGCCGCCATCGTCGCCGAGGCGCGCGCGCGCGGCGCCGCGTTCGCTGCGGCGACGGACTTCCGTTCAATCCCCGGTCGCGGCGTCGCCGGCCGCGTCGGCGCGCGCGACGCGGCCCTCGGCAGCGCGGCGTTTCTCGGCGAGCGCGGCGTCGACGCTTCCGCCCTCGCGACCGACGAGCGCCGCGCGCGTGGCGAGACGCTCGTCTTCGTCGCCGTGTCAGGCACGCTCGCGGGTGCCATCGCCGTCGCCGATCGCGTGCGCGACACGACGGCCGAGGCTTTGCGCGCGCTGCGCGCCGACGGTGTCCGCGTCGTCATGCTCACGGGCGATGCGCGCGCAACGGCCGAGGCGATCGGCCACGCGCTCGGGATCGAATCGGACGACGTCCTCGCCGAACGCACGCCCGAAGACAAGGCCGCCGAGGTGAAGCGCCTGCGCGCCGTGGGCCGCGTCGTCGGCATGGCGGGCGACGGCGTCAACGACGCGCCCGCGCTCGCGACCGCCGACGTCGGCTTCGCCATGGGCACGGGCACCGACGTCGCCATCGAGAGCGCCGCCGTGACGCTCGTGCGCGGCGATCTCGGCGCCGTCGCGCGCGCGCGCGCCCTCGGCCGCGCGACGATGCGCAACATCCGCCAGAACCTCTTCTTCGCCTTCGTCTACAACGCCGTCGGCATTCCGCTCGCGGCCGGCGTCTCGTTTCCGTGGCTGGGCGTGCGCCTCGGACCGATGTTCGCCGCCGCGGCGATGGCGGCCAGCTCAATCTCGGTGATCGGGAACGCGCTTCGGTTGGCGCGTCGCTGAGCCTGCGGCAGATTGCCGCATCTCTCCGATCTGGTTCGCAGCTGTCCGTGCGATCATATTGGCCCCCATCGATGACGGCCTGTCTCGATCTCACCGCCGCGCTCGCCTTCGTCTCGGGGCGCGGCACGTTCGACGCGCGCGCCGAGATCGTCGCGCACCTCGAGGGCTGCGCCACGTGCCGCGAGCTGGTCATGGCGACGCGGCCGCACGATTGGCTCGAGGAGACGGCCGCCGCCGATGGCGCGACGCCGCGCCCGCGCGAGGCAGCCACGCCGCGCGCGCGCGCGCCCGAGGTGCCGATCTCGCGCGGCACTCAGGTGGGCCGCTACACGATCCTCGACGTCATCGGCCGCGGCGGCTTCGGCGAGGTCTACGCCGCCTACGATCCCGAGCTGGATCGCAAGATCGCCATCAAGTTCCTGCGACCCACGGGGCAGGGCAGCTCGCCCAACGACGAAGCCAAGCTGCTGCGCGAGGCGAAGGCGATCGCGAAGCTGTCGCACCCGAACGTCGTGACGGTCTACGACGCCGGCACGTTCGGCGCGCGCGTGTTCGTCGCCATGGAGTTCGTCGACGGCGCGACGTTGCGCGACTGGGCGCGCGAGGCGCAACGTTCGCGCGCCGAGATCCTCGCCGTGTTCGAGCGGGCGGCGCGCGGGCTCGGGGCGGCTCACGAGGTCGGGCTCGTGCACCGCGACTTCAAACCGAGCAACGTCATGGTCCGCAAGGACGGCCACGTGTTCGTCATGGACTTCGGGCGCGTCCGCCAGATCACCGACGCCGAGGAGTCCCCGGGCGGCGGCGCCGAGCTCGGCACCGCGGGCGAGACCGACCTCGACCTCACGCGGACGGGCGAGATCGTCGGAACGCCGGCGTACATGGCGCCCGAGCAGCTCGAGGGCGAACGCACCGACGCGCGCACCGACCAGTTCAGCTTTTGTGTCGCGCTCTACGGCGCCTTGTACGGCGAGCGCCCGTTCGACGGCGACACGCTCTTCACGATCCGCGACAACGTGCTCGCGGGCCGCGTGCGCCCGCCGCCCGAGAAGACCACCGTGCCGACGTGGATCCGCCGCGTGCTGCTGCGCGGGCTCTCGATCGATCCGGCGCGCCGCTACCCGTCGATGGACGCGCTCGTGGCGGCGCTCGCGCACGATCCGGCGCGGCGGCGACGGCGGCAGCTCGCCCTCGCGGCCACGGCGGTCGCCGGGCTCGCCGTCGCGCTCGGCGTGAGCCGCCACGTCGCGAACGTGCGCGCCACATGCGCGGCCGGGCCGGCGCGCCTCGCGGGCGCGTGGGAGCCGGGCGGCGTGGATTCGCCGCGCAAGGAGGAGATTCGCGCCGCCTTCACGCGCACGGGCAAGTCCTACGCCGCGCTCACCTACGCGCGCACGGCGTCGCTCCTCGACGCCTACGCCGATCGCTGGGTCGCGATGTTCCGCGACGCCTGCGAGGCGACGCGCGTGCGCGGCGAGCAGAGCGAGGACGCGCTTCGCCTGCGCGAGGCCTGCCTCGACGACCGCGCGCGCGACCTGCGCGCGCTCACCGATGTCTACGCGCGCGCCGACGTCGGCGTCGTGCACAACGCCATCAGCGCCGCGACGGCGCTGCCCGCGCTCGAGGCCTGCGCCGACCTCGCGGCGCTCCGCGCGGGCGGGTCGGCGTTCGACGCGAAGACGCGCGGGCGCGACGACGGGTTCCGCGATCGCTTCGCGCGCGTGCAGGCGCTCTTGCAATCGGGGCAGTGCGCCGCCGCCGGCGCCGAGGGCCGGCCGCTGCTCGACGACCTCCGCGCCGCGAAGCTGCGGCCGCTCCTCGCGCAGACGCTGGCGCTCATGGGCACGCTGAGCGACGACTGCGGCGAGGCGCGCGAGTCGATCGCGTGGCTCAAGGAGGCCTACTTCACGGCCGAGGCGGCGCGCCTCGACCGCCTGGCCGCCGAGGCCGCCGCGCGCATCCCCGTGCTGGCCGTCAACCGCCTCGGCGACGCCAAGACGGCGCGCGATTGGCTCGAGATCATGCGCGCGACGCTCGAGCGCACGGGCCCCGACGATCGCCTTCAGTCGATGCTGGCCTCGGCCGAGGCGCTCGTCGCCGACGCCGCCGACGACCGAGACGCCGCGATCGCCGCCGCGCGCCGCGCGCTCGACCTGTCGCGCCGCGCGCTCGGCCCCGATCACGTGCAGACGCTGCTCGTGTTCACGAACCTCGGCGTCGAGCTCGCCAACGGCGGTCACGTCGGGGAGGCGCTGTCCGTCTATCGCGAGGCCGACGACGCGACGGTGCGCGCGCTCGGCCCCGAGCACCCGGCGCTCGGCAACCTCGCCAACAACGAGTGCGAGGCGCTCAACACACTGGGCCGCCACGCCGAGGCCGCCACGCAGTGCCGGCGCGCCATCGACATCTGGATCGCGGCGGGCGCCGACGAGGCGACCGTCTCGTTCGGGCGCACGGGCCTCGGGATCGCGCTGCTCGGGCTCGGGCGCCCGGAGGACGCGATCGCGCCGCTCGAGACGGCGCTGCACGATCGCGTCGAGCGCGACGTCGCGCCGCGCTGGATCGCCGAGACGCGCTTCGCGCTCGCCCGCGCGCTGTGGTCGCGCCCCGCCGATCACGAGCGCGCGCGGGCGCTGGCCCAGCAGGCGCGCGTCGGCGCGGCCGGCGTCGACGCGAAGATGGCGTCGCAGATCGACACGTGGCTCGCCAAGCCGTCGTGAGATGCTCGCGCGCGCCATGAGCCAAAGCCAACCTCCCTCGTGCGCCGTGTGCGCGTCGCTCTCCGGTCCGGGGCGCCTCGAGCCCGTCTTCGAAAATTCGCTGTGGCACGTGCGGCCCGCGCCGTCGCCGCCCGGCGTGCCGGGCTGGATGATGATGATCAGCCGCCGTCACGTCGGCGGGCCCGCGCACTTCGACGACGACGAGGCGCGCTCGTTCGGGCCGTCGCTGCGCCACTTCGAACGCGTCCTCGAGCGCGTCACGGGCGCGCTGCGCATCTACACGGCGGCCATGGGCGAGAGCTCGCCGCACTTCCACGCGCACATGGTGCCGCGCCTGCCGACGATGCCGAAGGACGCGAAGGGCTGGGGCGTGTTCGACCTCGAGCGCGCGGCGCGCGTCGGCGAGATCGCCGTCGACGCCGCCGAGGTCGACCGCGTCGTCGCGGCTTACGCACGCGCGCTCGCCGACGAGCCGCCGCCCGAATGGGTCTGAAGACGTTGGCCCTGTAAATCCCGCCCTTTTTTCAGCGCGGCGCGACGTCCCACACGCGCCGCCAAATTTTTCGTCGCGCGGTTTGATCGCGCGCGCGCGCGCGCGACCACCAGTAGGATGGTGAGACTCGCTCGTACTGAGGAGGGACCGATGCGGCATTCGACCCCCAGGCCCCGCATGATCTGTGTCCTGTTGGGCGCAGCTTCGCTCGCGGCGGCGTGCACTGGACAGATCCGCGGCGGCACGCCCGCAGGTCAGACCGGCCAAGGGGCTGCCGGCGCGGGCGCGTCTTCGGGCTCGGGCGGCTCGAGCGCGACCGGCGGCGGCGACGTCGTCGGGCCCGCCGTGCTCGGCGGGCTCGCGCCCGAGCAGGTGCTCGCGTCGTCGATGTGCAAGGCGCCGAGCCCGGGGCGCGCGCCGCTGCGCCGCCTCAGCAACACGGAGTACCGCAACACCGTCGGCGATCTCTTCGCGGGCGTGCCGTCCGTGACGTCGCTCGTCGCGGCGGCGACGGCGACCTTCCCGCCCGAGCCGCAGTCGCTCGGCTTCCGCAACAGCGCCGACTACCTCACCGTACCGTCGCTCGCGGCGCAGGCCTACCTCGACGCCGCCGATCAGCTCTCGACGGCGGCGGCCGCGGCGACGGGCTTCGTGACGTGTGCGGGCGGCACGCAAGACGCGAAGTGCGCGAGCGACTTCATCGCTTCGTTCGGCAAGAAGGTCTACCGCCGCCCGCTCGCCGCCGACGACACGGCCCGCTACACGACGCTCTACAACAAGGCGATCTCGTCGGGCTACGACTTCAAGACCGGCATCGAGTGGATCATCTTCTCGATGCTGCAGTCGCCGCAGTTCCTCTACCGCTTCGAGCTCGGCGGCACGGCCGCGGCCACGTACACGAAGCCGTCGCCGTACGAGCTCGCCTCGCGCCTGTCGTACCTCTATTGGCAGAGCATGCCAGACGCGACGTTGTTCGCGGCCGCCGACGCGGGCCAGCTGGAGACGCAGGCGCAGATCGAGGCGCAGGCGCGCCGGCTGCTCGCCGATCCCAAGGCGTCGCGCCTCGTCGAGTACTTCGACGAGTGGCTCGAGCTCGACGCCATGCAAGAGATGACGCGCGACGCGACGATTTACCCGAACCTCGATCCGCAGCTGCCGTCGCTCATGGAACAGGAGACGAACGCCTTCGTGAGCGATCTGTTGAAGTCGCCCACGGGCAGCTTCGATCAGCTGCTCACGGCGCCGTACACGTTCGCGAACGCCGAGCTCGCGAAGCACTACGGCCTGCAGGGCCCGACGACGGCGAGCTTCGTGCGCGTCCCGACGACGGGTCGCTCGGGCATCCTCACGCAGGGCATGATGATCGCGCACGACAAGGCGACGCGGACGTCGATCGTCCGCCGCGGCGAGAAGATCCGCACGGGCGTGCTGTGCCAGAACGTGCCGGCGCCGCCGCCCAACGTCGACATCTCGGCGCTCGAGAAGACGGGCACGAACCTCTCGCAGCGGCAGCGCCTCGAGCAGCATCGCCAGCAGGCGAGCTGCAACTCGTGCCACCAGCTCATGGACCCGCTCGGTGTCGTGTTCGAAGGCTTCGACGCCGTGGGACGCCCGCGCACCGTCGACGAGATGGGCGACGCCGTCGACACGCACAGCACGATCACGCTCACGCAGGACGCCAACGGCGACGTCGCCGATCCCGTGGCGCTCGGCCAGCTGCTCGCGAAGAGCGATCAGGTGCGCGGCTGCTACGTCACGAACTCGTTCCGCTTCTTCTACGGCCGCGAGGTCGAGGCGCCCGACGCGTGCTCGATGGCGCGCCTGCTCGTCGACTTCAAGGGCACGAGCTTCAACCTCACCGAGCTGCTCGTGTCGCTCACGAGGACCGACGCCTTCCTCTACCGCCCGCTGCCGGAGGTGACGCCGTGATGTTCAAACCCCCGAAGCGCCTCTCTCGCCGCACGTTCCTACGCGGCGCGGGCGGCGTCGCCCTCGGCCTGCCGATGCTCGACGCCATGAGGCCTCGCGCGGCGCGCGGCGCGACCGCGGCGGCCTCGCCGCGCCGGATCATGTTCGTGTTCCAGGCCAACGGCGATCAGATCTCGCGGCGCTTCACGCAGGTGGGCGAGACCACCTTCGCGTTCGACGAGTTCCTCGCGCCGCTCCAGCCCTACCGCAACGACCTGCTCATCCTCAACAACCTCGACAAGCGCTTCTCGAAGCTGCCGTCGGGCCAGGTCGCCGACAACCACGAGCAGGGAGGCAGCTCGCTCGCGCCGTGGCCGTCGGGCACGGGCTCGTACCCCATCGGCGGCTCGAACGGCCTGACGATCGGCTTCGTGCAGGGCCCCAGCGCCGATCGCGCCATCGGCGACGCCATCCTCGCGAAGAACCCGACGCTGCCGTACCGCCACCTCGTCTACCGCGTGGGCGGCAACCACAACGACATCTGGAACCTGCACTCGCACGCGGGCCCCGTCGGCACGCAGAGCCCGATCCCGCCCGAGACCGATCCTTACGCGGCCTACGCGCGCATCTTCACGTCGTTCCCCGGCACGAACGACGCGGCGGCGGCGGCGGCCGTCGCGAAGAAGCTCGCCAAGAAGCAGTCGGCGCTCGACCTCGTGCTGGCCGAGGCGACGGCGCTCGAGTCGAAGGTCGGCGCCGGCGACAAGATGAAGCTCGACCTGCACATGACGTCGGTGCGCGACATCGAGCGCACGCTGCAGACGGGCGGCGGCGCGACGATGGTTGGCGCGTCGTGCGCGCCGTTCGACCTGGGCACGAAGATCGACGTCTTCAACGACGACAACCACGTCGTCATGGGCCAGCTGTTCTTCAAGATCTCGGCGCTGGCCTTCGCGTGCGATCTCACGCGCACGATCCAGTTCAACTGGAGCGGCAACACGAGCGACCGCGTCTACAAGAACCTGGGCATGACCGACGGCCACCACACGATGAGCCACGTCAGCACCGACGACTCGTTCGCGAAGATTCGTCAGATCCACAAGCACCTGTGGACGCAGAACACGACGCTCTACGACTTGCTGAAGGCGACGCCCGACGGCGACGGCACGCTGTGGGACAACACGCTCGTCGTGCACTGGAACGAGCTCGCGCAAGGCGACACGCACGCCATCAACAACTGCATGGTGATCTTCGCGGGCGTCGCGCAGAGCTTCTTCCGCCGCGGCCGCATGGTCGACTTCCAGAACAAGGCCTCGTACTCGGACATGCTGCTGTCCTGCTTCCAGTACATGGGGCTCACCGACGTCACGAGCTTCGGCGACGCACGCCTCGCGGCCACGGGGATGCCCCTCGCGGGGCTGACGTGAGGCGCGGCGGCGCGGCCGCCCTCGTCGCGCTCGTGTGCCTCGGCTGCGGCACGGGCAACGTCGGTGGCGACAACGGTCGTGGCGGTTCGGGCGGCGCGACGGCGACGGGCGGCACGACGAACGAGCCGCCCGCGACGGGCGGCACGACCGCGACGGGCGGCACGACCGACACGCAGCCCGACGCGGGCGTGGGGGGCGCGACGGGCACCGGCGGCGCGACGAGCACGGGCGGTTCCGGCGGCAGCGGCGGCACCCCAGCGTCGTCGTGCGCGGGCCGCCTCGTTTGCGACGACTTCGAAGCCACGGCCGTCGGCGCGAAGCCGGGCGCGCCGTGGGCCGTGCACGCGTCGAGCACGAACAAGACGGCGACGGGCACGGTCGTCGTCGACGACGCGCACGCCCACTCGGGCCAGCACGCGGTCAAGGTCGCCATCACGGCGACGACGACGACCGACACCTACCGCGAGGCCTACCTCTCGATCACGGGCGCGCCGCTCATCCCGCTGCCGGCGAATCACCTCTACGGCCGCTTCATGATCTACACGGAGCGCATCCCCGACAAGACGGTGCACTGGACGATCGCGCACGGCGACGGCCCCGTCGACGGCGGCAGCGCGACCTACAACTACGGCGGCATGGGCGGCCTCATGGCCAACTACTACCGCTCGTACACCAACAACTCACCCGCGGCCGACTGCTGGCAGACGAAGAACAGCGCCTTTCCGACGGGCGATTGGGTGTGCGTCGGCTTCGAGTACGACGGCGGCGGCAACCAGATGCGCTTCTCGCTCGACGGCCACGACGTGCCCGAGCTCGACGTCGTGGGCCTCTCGAAGACCGACATGACGTGCACCGTGAAGGGCGTCGATGGTCAATGGATCGCGCCCACGTTCAAGAACGTGAGCGTCGGCTGGGAGAGCTACCAGCACGACGTCGCGGGGGCGCACGAGGCGTGGATCGACGACGTCGTCCTCGACGACGAGCCCGTCGGTTGCCCGTAGCTACGGTCCGGAGATCGTCGGCGGCGACGACGTGTCGGGGCTCTCGGCGACGACGCCCGCCGAGATCATGACGACGACGACGACGGCGATCGTCGCGGCGAGCGTCTTGGCCCGCAGCCGCTCCCCCGGCAGCTCGGCGGCGACGCGCGCCATGAGCGCGCGCAGGCCAGGGCCCGCGGCGCGCCGTGCACGAACGGCGCCCGCGAGCAGCGCGCGCGCCCGAGACTCGAGCTGGGGGCGCACCCAGGCGACGACGCCCCGTCCGGTCGACACGGCCGCGCGCGCGACGGCCACCGCCGCCGCGATCACGACCGCCCGAAAGCGAGCGGCCCGCGAAAGGTCCGCGCGCTCGGCCCGCGTCCGCTC